>NZ_JACYTU010000001.1:601689-1156200 GCF_014841225.1 Plantibacter sp. CFBP 8804 | reverse complement strand
GCTCGCGTCAGCGCACCGCGCTGGCGAAAGGGGGGGGGGGGGGGGGAATGCACAACTCCTCCGTCCCCGTCTCAGGAGGCCGTCTTGGTACGACGGTGCCCCTCGGGGGAGGGAGGAGTTGTGGTTCGTTCACCGGTCGGGATCCGGTGGCTTCTGGCTCGTCGCTCGGCACGCGGCCGGGACGAGCATGTTCGAGGGTACCGAAGTACCCGCCGACCCGCGAGTGGGGATCGCCCTGATCAGTCCTCGTCCTGGCCGAGCGTGCCCAGGTAGAGGCCGATCACCTTGTCATCCGAGAGGAGCTCGCGGCCCGTCCCGGTGTAGGCGTCACGACCCTGGTCGAGCACGTAGCCGCGGTCGCAGATCTGCAGACAGCGACGTGCGTTCTGCTCCACCATGATCGTGGTGACGCCGGCCTTGTTGATGTCCGAGACCCGGATGAACGCGTCGTCCTGGCGCACCGGCGACAATCCCGCGGACGGCTCGTCGAGGAGCAGCACGTGCGGATCCATCATGAGGGCCCGCGACATCGCGACCATCTGGCGCTCACCACCCGACAGCGAACCGGCGCGCTGCTTGAGCCGCTTGCCGAGTTCGCTGAAGATCCCGGTGACGAACTCGAGGCGCTCGTTGTACTGCTTCGGCTTCTGGAACAGCCCCATCTTGAGGTTGTCCTCGATGGTGAGGCTCGGGAACACGTTGTTCGTCTGCGGGACGAACCCGACGCCGCGGGCCACGAGCTTGTTCGCCCGGAGCCCCGTGATGTCCTCGCCGTTCAGCAGCACCTGTCCGCTGCGCACCTTGACCTGTCCGAAGATCGCCTTCAACAGCGTCGACTTGCCCGCACCGTTCGGTCCGATGATGCCGATGAGCTCGCCCTTCCGGGCGGTCAGGTTGGCACTGTTCAGGATGTTCACGCCGGGGAGGTACCCGGCGGTCAGATCGGTGACCTCCACGACCATCTCGGCGGTCTTGACCGCGGTGCCGCCGACCGGCGCACCCTTCACGTCGCTCATTTCCGCTCCTCCTCGGGCTCGGCACCAGCCGCGAGCCGTTCGTCCTCGATCTCGGCGAGCAGCTCCTCGGCCGCAGCGCTGTCCTCTCCGGCGATCCTGCCGGTCACGACCCCGAGGTCGACGTCCTGATGGCTCCCGAGGTAGGCGTCGATGACGGCGGGATCCTCCATGACGGTGTCGGGCGGGCCCTCGGCGACGACGCGACCCTCGGCCATGACGACCACCCAGTCGGCGATGTGCCGGACCATCTGCATGTCGTGCTCGACGAACAGCACGGTCATGCCCTCGTCCTTCAACGCCAGGATGTGGTCGAGTAGTGACTGCGTGAGCGCCGGGTTGACGCCGGCCATCGGCTCGTCGAGCATGACGAGCTTCGGATCGCTCATGAGCGCCCGCGCCATCTCGAGGAGCTTCCGCTGCCCACCGGACAGGCTGGCGGCGTAGTCGTCACGCTTCGTGTCGAGCTTGAAGCGACGCAGGAGGTCCATCGCCTTGACCTCGAGGTCCTCCTCCTGCTTCCGCCAGAGCGGCTTCACCAGGCTGGAGAAGATGCCCTCCCCGGTTTGGCCGGTCGCGCCGAGCTTCATGTTCTCGAGCACCGTGAGCAAGCCGAGCGCCTTCGTCAGCTGGAAGGTCCGGACCTGACCCATGCGGGCGACCTTGAACGCCGGGACGCCTCCGAGGCTCTTGCCGTCGAAGTTCCACGTCCCGGTGTTCGGCTTGTCGAAGCCGGTCAGCAGGTTGAACAGCGTGGTCTTACCCGCACCGTTCGGGCCGATGAGGGCGGTGATCGCGTTGCGGGGCACCTCCAGGTGCTCCACGTTCACCGCCTGCAGGCCGCCGAAGGTCCGGGTGACCTGGTCCGCGATGAGGATCGGGTCGACCTTCTTGACGCCCGGGACGATCTCGCCGACGTGGAGGCCGGTGGTCTTGACCGGTCGCGAGGTGGGTGAGCTGTTACTTGACAAAGGTCAGCTCCTTCTTGTTTCCGAGGATGCCTTGCGGCCTGAAGATGACGATCAGCATGAGCGCGACACCGACCAGCACGTAGCGGAGCGTCGAGGCCTGCGTCGAGCTCATGAACGGCAGGACGTCCGCCTTCACGAGCGCCGGGAGGACGTTCGAGAGGAACGCCATGATCACCCAGAAGATCACCGAGCCGAGCAGTGGCCCGAAGACCGTGGCGGCTCCTCCGAGGAGGAGGATCGTCCAGATGAAGAAGGTGAGACTCGTGACGTACACGCTCGGCACGACCGCGGAGGGGAGTGCCAGCACCACCCCGCCGAGTGCGCCGAAGACACCACCGACGACGAGCGCCTGCATCTTGTAGGCGAACACGTTCTTGCCGAGGGCGCGCACGGCGTCCTCATCTTCACGGATGCCCTTCAGCACACGACCCCACGGGCTGCGCATGAGGAGGAACACGAGGAGTGCGGCGACGGCGAGTAGCAGGATGCCGAAGATGCGGACCCACCACTGGTTCGCGTTGAGCTCCCACGGGCCGAAGCCGTAGATGCCCTCCGGGATCGGGTTCGCCGCACGGAAGCCCTCGTGGTAGTTGCCGAGTCCGTCGGCCGAGTTGGTGAACTCGTCGAAGACCTGCGTCGTGAAGAGGAGTCGGACGATCTCGGCCGCCGCGATGGTGACGATGGCCAGATAGTCCGCCCGCAGTCGCAGGGTCGGGATGCCGAGGATGAAGGCGAAGACCACCGAGGCCAGGCAGCCGACGATGATGCCCGCCCACCACGGGAGGTTGAAGCTCAGGATCGAGATGGCGTAGCCGTAGGCGCCGAGCGCCATGAACCCAGCCATACCGAAGTTCAACAGACCGCCGTAGCCGAAGTGCACGGCCAAGCCGAGTGCTGCGAGCGCGTACGCGATCGTCTCCGGGCTGATGACCCAAGCGAGCGTGTTCGAGAGAATGCTTCCCCAGTCCATGCGCGTGCCCCTAACCGATTCTCTCGCGACGTCCGAGGATGCCCTGCGGTCTCACGAGGAGCACCGCGATGAGCACCACGAGGGCGCCGACGTACTTGATGTCAGACGGGATCCAGAGCGTCGAGACCTCGACGAGGATGCCGATGATGAGGGCGCCGACCATGGCGCCGAAGGCGGTTCCGAGCCCGCCGAGGGTGATGGCCGCGAAGATGAGGAGGAGCAGCTGCGCTCCCATGTCCCACTTGATGCCCGGTCGGAAGTACGCCCACAGGATGCCGGAGAGGCCGGCGAGCGTCGCTGCGAGGATCCAGACGATGCGGACCACGCGGTCGACGTCGATACCGCTGGCCGCTGCCAGGCTCGGGTTGTCCGAGATGGCTCGCGTCGCCTTGCCGGTCTTCGTCTTAATGAGCCACCAGGCCACGCCGAGGAGCACCACGACGCTGACCGCCATGCTGATCATGTCGGTGACGCTGAGCGAGACCGTACCGAACAGCTTGATGTTCTCCTCTCCCGAACCGGGCAGCTGGAACGTCCCGCCGCCGATGAAGTAGAGGAAGACGTAGCGGAGCGCCAGCGACAGGCCGATCGAGACGATCATCACCTGCACGATGCCGACGCCCTTGCGTCTCAAGGGTCTCCAGATGCCGGCGTCGAGCGCGAAGCCGAACGCGGCACTCAGAGCGAGGGCGATGATGATGGCCAACCAGATCGGCCATTGCAGGAACACCCCGAACACGAGCGCCATGATCGCGCCGAAGGTCACCATCTCCGCGTGGGCGAAGTTGCTGAGTCCGGTGGTGCCGAACACCAGGGAGGCTCCGATGGCCGCCAGGGCCAGCATGAGCCCGAAGTTCAAGCCGTTGACGAGTCGTTCTGCGAGTTGATCCCAGAAGCTGACGGTGACGCGGACGCCCTCGCCGAGGAAGAAGTTCACGGACTTCGATTGGGTGAGGCCGAACTTCGCCTCGATGGTCGAGCCGCCCTCGGCGACGATGACGCCCTTCGGGAGGGTCTCCTCGTCGAGCGTTACCTTGTACGTACCTTTCTCGGGGACGCCGATCTTCCACTTGCCGTCGGCGTCGGTGTCGACATCGGCCTTGTAGCCGTTGCCGTCGACCGTGATGTTCACGCCTTCGAGTGGTTTGTCGTCGTACTTGACGTTCCCAGCGAAGTAGAAGTCGTACTCCTCGCCCACCTCGTCAGCATGAGCCGGGACGGCGCTCATGACGGACGTGAGGGTGATGGCCCCGAACAACAGGGCGATGAGGAGCACGAATCTCCGTGCCAGTCTCGGGTTTCGGGTCGTTCCAGCGAACTTCACTGCACCTCCAGTGCCGGGCCACTTCCGTGAACCGTTCTCCTGCGTCGGACAACGCTGTTCGACGATAGAACCTGATTATTGCCTACATGTTTCGCCCGTGCGTATTTCTCCGCATCGATTTGTCGGGATCGTGGAATAGGGGTAGGCCCTGCTCGGTTACGATGGTGATACCGGCAGGTCTGCGTTTCTCCGGTGTGTTCGTGGCTATGAGAGGGATAAATGGACCAGCCTGATCCGTTCGGATTCGTAGGACTCACGTATGACGATGTGCTGCTGCTGCCCGGGCACACCGACGTCATCCCGAGCGAGGCGGAGACCTCGTCCCGCCTGACGAAGCGGATCACCGTGAACACGCCGCTGCTGTCGAGCGCGATGGACACCGTGACCGAGGCCCGCATGGCGATCGCGATGGCTCGCGAGGGCGGCATCGGCATCCTGCACCGCAACCTGTCGATCTCCGACCAGGCCGAACAGGTCGACCGCGTGAAGCGGAGCGAGTCGGGCATGATCACGAACCCGATCACCACCACGGCCGACGCCACCGTCGCCGAGGTCGACGAGCTGTGCGGCCAGTTCCGCATCTCGGGCCTCCCGGTCGTCGACGACAAGGGTGTGCTCGTCGGCATCATCACGAACCGCGACATGCGCTTCGTGTCGCCGTTCGAGAAGGCCACGACCCGCGTCAGCGAGGTCATGACGAGCACCGGTCTCGTGACCGCTCCCGTCGGCACCGACCGCAACGCGGTGATGGCGCTCCTCGCACAGCACCGCATCGAAAAGCTGCCCCTCGTCGACGAGGCGGGCAAGCTCAAGGGCCTCATCACCGTCAAGGACTTCGACAAGAGCGAGAAGTACCCGCTGGCCACGAAGGACGACACCGGTCGTCTGCGGGTCGGTGCGGCCATCGGCTTCTTCGGCGACGCCTGGTCCCGTGCGGGCCAGCTGCTCGACGCCGGCGTCGACGTCATCGTGGTCGACACGGCCAACGGTGAGAGCGCCGGTGTGCTCGACATCATCCGCAAGCTCAAGGCCGACCCGGCGTTCGCCGGTGTCGACGTCATCGGCGGCAACGTCGCGACCCGCTCCGGCGCGCAGGCCCTCATCGAGGCCGGCGCGGACGCGATCAAGGTCGGCGTCGGTCCGGGTTCCATCTGCACCACGCGCGTCGTCGCCGGTGTCGGTGTCCCGCAGGTCACCGCCGTCTACGAGGCGTCGCTCGCGGCCCGCGAGGCGAACGTCCCGGTCATCGCCGACGGCGGTCTGCAGTACTCGGGCGACATCGCCAAGGCTCTCGTCGCGGGTGCCGACACCGTCATGCTCGGCTCGCTCCTGGCCGGCACCGACGAGAGCCCCGGCGACCTCGTGTTCGTGGGTGGCAAGCAGTTCAAGAACTACCGCGGCATGGGATCGCTCGGAGCCATGCAGACGCGTGGCGAGAAGACCTCGTACTCGAAGGACCGCTACTTCCAGGCCGACGTGCCGAGCGACGACAAGCTGATCCCCGAGGGCATCGAGGGCCAGGTGCCCTACCGCGGCCCGGTGTCGGCCGTCGCGTACCAGCTCATCGGCGGGCTGCGTCAGTCCATGTTCTACGTCGGCGCGCGCAACATCGGCGAGCTGAGGGCCAAGGGCAAGTTCGTCCGCATCACCTCCGCGGGCCTCAAGGAGTCGCACCCGCACGACGTGCAGATCGTNCGCCTGCCGGGCCGTCGGCGTATCGGGTCAGCGCCCCAGTCGGTGATCGATACGTCTCAGCACGCCCCACGCCGCGATGGCGACCAACGCCAAGACGATCGCGCCCAGGACAGAGGCCGCGACATCGAAACGGTTGATCACGGCGATGATCGCGAACGTCGCAGCGCCGAAGAAGATGCTCGTCCGCATGATTCGAGGAATGCGAGAGCGTCTCTTCCGACGTCCCTCCCGCCGAGGAAGGGGCCGCCGAACGCTTCCAGACCGACCATCCATGTGATCCTCACTTCACCGTTCCCATCCGCCCCAGACAGCGGAGTAATCCTCATATATATCACTCGGGCCACTGGGTGTGAGCCCTGGACACGGTCCACGTGCGACCTGACCGGTAGGCTGGTGCGGTGAGCATGGATATTGAGATCGGCCGGTCAAAGCGCGCACGGCGCGCCTACGCGTTCGACGACATCGCCGTCGTCCCGTCGCGGCGGACCCGCGACCCACAGGACGTCTCGGTGTCCTGGTCGATCGACGCCTACCAGTTCGAGATCCCGGTGCTCGCAGCACCGATGGACTCCGTCGTCTCGCCGACGACCGCGATCATGATGGGCCAGCTCGGCGGCGTCGGTGTCCTCGACCTCGAGGGCCTCTGGACGCGGTACGAAGACCCCGAGCCGCTGCTCGCCGAGATCCGGTCGTTGCCGGTCGGCCGAGCGACCGCGCGCATGCAGGAGATCTACTCGGAGCCCATCAAGCCCGAACTCGTCACCGCCCGGCTCGCCGAGATCCGCGCGGCCGGAGTCACCGTCGCCGCAGCCCTCTCGCCGCAGCGCACGCAGGAGCTCTACGAGACCGTCGTCGCCGCAGGGGTCGACCTCTTCGTCATCCGCGGCACGACCGTGTCCGCCGAGCACGTCTCCAAGAACCAGGAGCCGCTCAACCTCAAGAAGTTCATCTACGAGCTCGACGTCCCCGTGATCGTCGGCGGCGCGGCCACCTACACCGCGGCCCTGCACCTCATGCGGACCGGGGCGGCCGGTGTGCTCGTCGGCTTCGGCGGCGGTGCCGCCTCCACCACGCGGGCCTCGCTCGGCATCCACGCCCCGATGGCGACCGCCGTGGCCGACGTCGCCGGTGCGCGTCGCGACTACCTCGACGAGTCCGGCGGCCGCTACGTGCACGTCATCGCCGACGGCGGTCTCGGAACCTCGGGCGACATCGTCAAGGCCGTCGCGATGGGTGCCGACGCCGTCATGCTCGGGACCGCATTGGCCCGCGCCACCGACGCACCCGGTGGTGGCTGGCACTGGGGTGCCGAGGCGCACCACCTGCACCTGCCGCGCGGACGCCGCGTCGAGGTCGGCACCGTCGCCACTCTCGAGGAGATCCTCTACGGCCCGTCGCCGAAGTCGGACGGCACGGCCAACCTCATCGGCGCGCTCCGTCGCTCGATGGCCACCACCGGTTACTCCGACCTCAAGGAGTTCCAGCGGGTCGAGGTCGTCGTCGCGCCGTACCAGGGCGCTTAGCGCTGCCGGAAGCGAGTCGCTTCCGCAAGCGGTTGTCGGGTCGCATCGCGCCGACTAGCCTCTGAGACAGAGCCTCGTGGACGAGCACCTGCCTCCGGCAGGATCATCGCGAGGGCGGTTCCAGCGAGCGGAGTTCGACGATGGCCACCACCCACAACAACGTGTCACGTTCCACCAAGCTGGGGATGGAGGAGCGCGACGCCGCGATCGAAGCGTTGAAGTCGAAAGAGCTCGACATCCTCGTCGTCGGTGGTGGCATCGTGGGCACCGGTGCTGCGCTCGACGCCGTCACGCGCGGTCTGAGCACCGGTCTGCTCGAGGCGCGTGACTGGGCGAGCGGCACCTCGAGCCGGTCCTCGAAGCTCGTGCACGGCGGTATCCGCTACCTCGAACAACTCGACTTCCGACTCGTCCGGGAAGCGCTCATCGAGCGCGGGTTGCTGCTGCAGCGCATCGCGCCGCACCTCGTGAAGCCGGTCCGGTTCCTGTACCCGCTCAACAAGCCGGTCTTCGAGCGCCTCTACATCGGCGCCGGCATGCTGCTCTACGACCTCTTCAGCTGGAGCGGTGGCCGTCCGCCCGGCGTCCCGCACCACCGGCACCTGTCCAAGCGCCAGGTCCTGACCTCGATTCCGAGCCTCAAGTCCGACGCGTTCGTGGGCGGACTCACCTACTACGACGCCCAGGTCGACGACGCCCGCTACGTCTCGTCCCTCGCGCGGACAGCGTCGGCCTATGGCGCGCACGTCGCGAGCCGCGTGCGGGTCGAGGGGTTCGTCAAGGTCGGACAGCGCGTCGTGGGCGTCAAGGCGCACGACCTGCAGACCGACGAGCGCTTCGAGATCCGTGCCAAGCAGGTCGTCAACGCGACCGGGGTGTGGACCGACGACACGCAGTCGATGGTGGGGGAGCGGGGCCAGTTCAAGGTCCGCGCGTCGAAGGGCATCCACCTCGTCGTCCCGCGCGACCGCTTCCAGTCGAACATGGGTCTCCTGCTGCGCACGGAGAAGAGCGTCCTCTTCGTCATCCCGTGGGGCCGGCACTGGCTCATCGGCACGACCGACACGGACTGGCACCTCGACAAGGCGCACCCGGCGGCGACCGCGGCCGACATCGACTACCTGCTCGACCACGTCAACACGATCCTCGCCGTGCCGCTGACCCGAGAGGACGTCGAGGGCGTCTACGCCGGCCTCCGTCCGCTGCTGGCCGGCGAATCGGAGCAGACGTCGAAGCTCTCTCGCGAGCACCTCGTCGCGCACTCCGTGCCCGGTCTCGTGGTCATCGCCGGCGGCAAGTGGACCACCTACCGGGTCATGGCGAAGGACGCGATCGACGCCGCGGTGGATGCACTCGACGGCAAGATCCCGGCCAGCGCGACGGAGAACATCGCCCTCCTCGGAGCCGAGGGGTACCAGGCGGCCTGGAACAAGCGTGGCAAGATCGCGCGGGCCTTCGGGGTACACACGGCTCGCATCGAGCACCTGCTGAACCGCTACGGCGTGCTGACGGACGAACTGCTCGACCTCATCAAGGAGGACCCGACGCTCGCCGAAGCGCTGCCGGGGGCGGACGACTACATCGGGGCGGAGGTCGTCTACGCGGCCTCCCACGAGGGTGCCCTCCATCTCGACGACGTCCTCGCCCGTCGGACGCGCATCTCCATCGAGGCCTGGGACCGCGGCGTCTCGGCGGCCCCGGTCGCGGCGAAGCTCATGGGTGGGGTCCTGGGGTGGGACGAGGAGCGCATCGAGAAGGAGGTCTCCTACTACCTCACGCGCGTCGCGGCGGAGCGGGCCTCGCAGGAACAGCCGAACGACGAGGCCGCCGACCGCGTGCGCCTGGAGGCACCGGACATCGTCCCCGGGGCCTGAACCGGCGGTGATCGCCCGCAGCGCAACGGCTGCGGGCGCCTCGGGCGAGCGGGCCAGGTGTGGCGGATAGACTAGGAGGACTGCCACAACAAGCCTGAGGAGTACAGCCATGGTGGATGTTCGGCGGGTCAAACTTCCCGGGGTCGGTGTGCTCCACACCTTCGTCACGGACGACGGCGGCAAGGTCGGCGTCATCGCCCACCGGTCCGGCCACAGCGACCTCATCACCTTCGCCGACCACGAGGACGGCGCCGATGCCGGCAAGGTGTCGCTCCGGCTCAACGAGGACGAGGCGCACACGCTGGCCGAACTCCTCGGTGGCACGCAGATCACCGAGTCGCTCAGCGCGCTCGACCAGATCCCCGGGCTCAGCATCGACTGGTTCACCGTCGACTACGAAGACCACATCGCCGGGCAGCCGCTCGGCAACCCCGCCGAGAAGGGCATGGTCGGGCTGACCGTCGTCGCCGTCGTGCGCGGCGACTCCGCCAACCCGGCCCCTGCTGCGGACTTCCGGGTCTTCCCGGGAGACACCCTCGTCGTCGCGGGCAGTCCCGAGAAGGTCGCCAAGGCCTTCGCCTACTTCCGTTCGGGCGCCGTCAAGAAGGTCGCCGTCGACGCTCCGCCCGGAGGGTAGGCATGCTGCACGCCGCGACCGACAACCCCCACCTCGGCCAGGATCTGCTCATCCTCGGCGTCCTGTTCGTCATCGCCTACATCCTCGGCCGCCTCGGCAAGCTGATCGGCCTCCCGTCGATCCCCGTCTACATGCTCGTCGGCCTGCTCGCGAGTCCGTACACGGGCTGGTTCCCGCTCGACTTCGCCAGCGCGCAGATCGAACTCATCGCCGTCTTCGGCCTCGTGCTCCTGCTGTTCAACCTCGGCCTGGAGTTCGATCAAGACGAGTTCTTCGGCAACGCCGGAAAGCTCATCGTCTCCGGCGGCTCCTACATCCTCGTCAACATGGCCGCCGGGCTGGTGTTCGGGTTCCTGGTCGGGTGGGGCACGCGGGAGGCGCTCATCATCGCCGGCATCACGGCGACGAGCTCGAGCGCGATCGTCACGAAGCTCCTCATCGAGCTCAAACGGCTGACGAACGACGAGACGCCCATGATCCTGGGCGTCACCGTGGTGGAGGACATCTTCATCGCGATCTACCTCGCCATCGTCGGTGTCGTCCTGAGCGGTGAGACCGAGGTGTGGCCGGTCATCGGCAAGCTCGCGATCGCCTTCACGTTCATCCTCGTGATGTTCGCGATCGCGCGGTTCGGCGGTCGGTTCGTGTCGCGGCTGTTCCGCACCAAGGACGACGAGCTCTTCACGATCCTGTTCTTCGGCCTCGCGGTCGCGTTCGGCGGTATCGGCGAGCTCCTGGGAGTCACCGACGCGATCGGCGCCTTCCTCATCGGCCTGGTCCTCGGTGCCACCCGGTTCCGCAACAAGATCGAGCAGATCGCGATCCCGCTCCGCGACGTGTTCGGTGCGTTCTTCTTCCTGAACTTCGGGCTCGCGCTCGACGCGACGAAGTTCGGCAGCGTCCTCGTCCCGGTGCTCCTCGCCGTCCTCATGACGGTGGTCCTCAACGTCCTGGCCGGTCAGTTCGTCGCCTGGCTCAACGGACTCGGGCCGCAAGCGGGGATCAACGCCGCGGTCATCCTGCAGAATCGCGGCGAGTTCGCCCTCATCCTCGCGACGCTCTCGCTGAGCGCGGGGCTCAATCCGCTCATCCAGCCGTTCGCCGGGCTCTACGTGCTCATCATGGCCGTGATGGGCCCGATCGTCGCCGGTCGCTCCGAGCAGATCGGCGCCGTCATCCTGCGTCCGCGCCGCCGGAAGGCGCGCCGAGTGGAGCAGGTCGACACGACGGCGGAGGAGGCCATCGCGCTCGTCGAGGGTGCGGGCGGCGACCAGGAAACGACGTCCGTCGACACCGATCAGGCGGCCATCGACCGACTCGTCGAACAGGCGATGAACGACCAGGAACCACCAGCCCGAAAGCGAGAGCCCGATTACTAGCACCGCCCCGTCGGCACCAGGCCCCGACAACCACGGACAGGTCCGTCCGACGCTCCGCTCCGTCATGCTGCGTCCCCGGTGGATCGGCGTCCTCGTCCTCTGTCTCGCCGTCGCGGGCGCGTTCGCCGCGCTCGGGCAGTGGCAGCTCGCACGCGCCATTGAATCCGGGCAGGTGGTGCCGACCGAGACCGAGTCGGTCAGGCCGCTCGCGGACGTCCTCGAACCGGGTGTCGGGATCCGAGAGGCCGACGCCGGTCAGCGGGTGAGCGTGTCGGGAACCTGGGTGCCGGAGGACTACCTCGTGGTGGGCAACCGGGTGAACGACGGCACGCTCGGGTACTGGGTGACGGGCCACCTCGCGACGGACCGCCCTGACCAGGCCGGTCTCGCGGTCGCGCTCGGCTGGACGAAGGACCGCGAGACCGCCGACCGCGTCGCAGAGGCGTTGAACGCGGACGCCCCCACCGCCGCCGTCGAGCTCGAAGGGCGACTGAACCCGCCGGAGGGCCCGGAGGAACCGGCAGCGGACGCCGCACCGACCGACCTCGACAACATGTCGGTCGCCGCACTGCTGAACCGCTGGAACGACGCCGACGGTCTGCGGGTGTTCAGCGCGTTCGTCGTGGACGACGTCGCCGTCGACGGACTCGAGCCCATCTCGTCGCCCGCGCCCAGCCAGGAGATCCAGCTCAACTGGTTGAACATCTTCTACGCGGCCGAGTGGGTCGTCTTCGCGTGCTTCGCCGTGTTCCTCTGGTTCCGGCTCGCCAAGGACGCCTGGGAGCGCGAGATCGAGGAGCTCGAGGACGCCGAGGAGGAGGCCGCAGCGCTCCGTCAGTGATGTCCGGTCGCCTGGCGGCCGCGGGTAAGATGGGCACATGCCCCTCCAGCCGAAACCGTCGACGTTTCCCGCGATCCGAGGCGCGCTGAAGTTCTACCAGGTGGCCGCCCCCATCACCGGTGTGCTGCTCCTGTCGCTCTGCGCCGAGATGCTCATGAAGTACGCGTTCGGCCTCGAGCTCGAGCTCGGCGGCGCCTACGGCTTCCTCGCCTTCGTGCCCTCCGGCACCGCCACCGCGGTCAACCTCAGCACGGGCATCCTCATCATCCACGGCTGGTTCTACGTCGTGTACCTGTTCGCCGCGTTCCGGCTCTGGAGCCTCATGCGGTGGAACGTCCTGCGTCTGCTCTGGCTCGCGCTCGGCGGCATCATCCCGTTCCTGTCCTTCTTCTTCGAGAGCCGCATCCCGCGGGAAGTGAAGGGCTACCTCTCCGGCCGCGAAGCAGCAGCGGCCGCCGAACCCGTGGAGTCCATGCAGTGAGTGAAACCACCCCCGCCGCCGCAGCGGAGCAGACCGCCGCCCGACCGGTCCTCGTCGTCGACTTCGGTGCGCAGTACGCGCAGCTGATCGCGCGTCGCGTTCGCGAAGCCGGCGTGTACTCCGAGATCGTGCCGCACACCGTGTCCGCCGCCGAGGTCGCCGCCAAGAACCCCGTCGGGATCGTCTTGTCCGGTGGCCCGTCCAGCGTGTACGAGCCGGGCGCTCCGTCGCTCGACGAGGGCATCCTCGAGCTCGGCGTCCCGACCTTCGGCATCTGCTACGGCTTCCAGGTCATGGCCAAGCAGCTCGGTGGCGAGGTCGCGCACACCGGTCTCCGGGAGTACGGCTCGACCGACGCGACCAGCGTCGTCGACGTCCCGGGAACCCTCCTGCACGGCGTCCCGACCGAGCAGAACGTCTGGATGAGCCACGGCGACTCCGTCTCCAAGGCCCCCGAGGGCTTCGATGTCCTCGCCTCGACCGCCTCGACCCCGGTCGCCGCCTTCGCGAACGCGGAACGCGGCCTCTACGGCGTCCAGTGGCACCCCGAGGTCAAGCACACCGCCTACGGCCAGCAGGTGCTCGAGAACTTCCTCCACCGGGCGGCCGGCATCCCGGCCGACTGGAACAGCGGCAACGTCATCGCCGAACAGGTCGACCGCATCCGCGCCCAGGTGGGCGACGCGAAGGTCATCTGCGGACTCTCCGGCGGTGTCGACTCGGCCGTCGCCGCGGCGCTCGTGCACAAGGCCGTCGGCGACCAGCTCGTCTGCATCTTCGTCGACCACGGCCTGCTCCGGAAGGACGAGCGACGCCAGGTCGAGGAGGACTTCGTCGCCTCGACCGGTGTCCGGCTGGTCACGGTCGACGCCCGCGAGCAGTTCCTGTCGGCGCTCGCCGGCGTCAGCGACCCGGAGCAGAAGCGCAAGATCATCGGCCGCGAGTTCATCCGGTCCTTCGAACAGGCCGAGATCGACCTCGTGAAGGAGGCCCAGAGCGAGGGGGAGCCCATCCGCTTCCTCGTCCAGGGCACGCTGTACCCGGACGTCGTCGAGTCCGGCGGCGGATCCGGTACGGCCAACATCAAGAGCCACCACAACGTCGGCGGCCTGCCGGAAGACCTCCAGTTCGAACTCGTCGAGCCCCTGCGCACCCTGTTCAAGGACGAGGTCCGGGCGATCGGTCGCGAGCTGGGCCTCCCGGAGGAGATCGTCGGCCGTCAGCCGTTCCCCGGTCCCGGACTCGGTATCCGCATCGTCGGTGAGGTCACGGCCGAGCGTCTCGACCTCCTCCGCGACGCCGACGCGATCGTCCGCGAGGAACTGACCGCGGCCGGGCTCGACCAGGAGATCTGGCAGTGCCCCGTGGTCCTGCTGGCGGACGTCCGTTCCGTGGGCGTGCAGGGCGACGGCCGCACCTACGGCCACCCGATCGTGCTGCGACCGGTCTCGTCTGAAGACGCCATGACCGCCGACTGGACCCGCCTGCCGTACGACGTCCTCGCGCGCATCAGCAACCGCATCACCAATGAGGTGAAGGACGTCAACCGCGTCGTGCTCGACGTCACGTCGAAGCCACCGGGGACCATCGAGTGGGAGTGATCGCTCCCTGAGTCATCGGAAGGCCGTCCCGTTCGCGGGGCGGCCTTCCGTCGTCCGCGCCCTTCGACAGGCTCAGGGACCGCGGTGGGTGGCTCAGGGACCGGGGAAAGCTCGGCGACCGGCCCGGGGAACGACGAAGGCCCGCCCCGCGAACGGGACGGGCCTCGCAATGCGTGCGCTCCTAGTTGCGGGAGATGGCCAGCAGACGCAGGATCTCGACGTAGATCCAGATGACCGTGACCATGATGCCGAAGGCGCCGGTCCAGCCGTACTTGGCGGGTGCGCGGTTCTGCACGCCGCGCTGGATGAAGTCGAAGTCGAGCACCAGCGAGTACGCGCCCATCAGCACCGCGAAGATGCCGATGACGATCCCGAGCGGGATGCCGAAGATCGTCGCGCCGTAGAGGCCGAACGGGTTGTTCAGCACGCCCGTGAACATGAGCACGAGGTTGAGGAGCTGGAAGACGCCGTAGCCGATGATGGCGACGAGGAAGACCTTCGTCAGCTTCTTCGAGGCGCGGACCTTACCGCTCGCGAAGAGGGCGAGGGTCACGCCGACGACGGCGAGGGTCGCGAGGACCGCCTGGACGACGACGCCGGACCAGGCCGGGTTCGCCTCGAAGACGCGCGAGATGCCGCCGACGAAGAGTCCCTGGAAGACGGCGTACCCGAGGATGAGCGCCGGGACCGGCTCCTTCTTGAAGGAGTTGACGAGACCGAGGCCGAGGCCGCCGATCATGCCGATGATCATGGGGAGGGCGTAGCCGCTACCTGCCTGCAGGAGGGAGGTCGTCCACATCCAGGAGATGACGGCGAACACGACGAGGACGGCGAACGAGCCGAGCGTCTTGACGAGCGTGTTCTCGATCGTCATGCGGTCGGCGGTGCCGACGCCCGCCGGTGCGGTGGGCTGCTCGTACATCTTGCGGAGCTGTTCGGCGGTCAGCGAGGGGTTCGCTGCTTGAGCTGCCTGCAGCGTCCCGCCTCCCTGCTTCGCGAATGCCGGGTTCTTCGAGAACGCGGGATTGTCGAGGGCCATGGCTGATTCCTACTCTCAGTCGTGGAGGCTGTGTCGCGCCAAGCGGCGCTGCTGACACCCAGAGTATCCGAGTTCCCTTTGAATCAGCCGGTCGCGCGTGGAAAAGCCGGAACGGACGCCGATGTTCGCGGCGGGCTGACAGCCGGCACCCTGCGCGCACGCCGGAGCGTCGTCCTAGGCTGATGGCGTGCGCATCGACTCCCTGCCCAACCCGCTCGTCATCGGACACCGCGGGGCTCCCGGTTACCGCCCGGAGCACACCGAGTCCTCCTACCGCTTGGCCGTGGCGCTCGGCGCGGACGCCGTCGAGCCCGATCTCGTCGCGTCGAAGGACGGCGTCCTCGTGGTCCGACACGAGAACGAGATCTCCGGGACGACCGACGTCGCCGCCCGAGCGGAGTTCGCCGACCGGCGGACGACGAAGCGCGTCGACGGCCACGAGCTGACCGGGTGGTTCACCGAGGACTTCACCTGGGCCGAGCTGTCGACCCTGACCGCGCGTGAGCGGATCCCCGAGGTGCGGACGGTGAGCGCGGGATTCGACGGCACCGAGGGCATCCTGCGGTTCGCCGACCTCGTCGCGGTCGTGCGCAGTGCCGCCGGATCGCACCGACGACCCGTCGGCATCGTGGCCGAGGTGAAGCACGCCGACTATTTCGCGTCCATCGGCCTCCCGCTCGATCGACTCCTGGCCGAAGAGCTCGCCGCCCTGGGCTTCGGCGCCGATCCCGGTGCCGAGCCGCTCATCATCGAGTCGTTCGAGCAGTCGGTCCTCATGGCGTTGCAGGCCCGTCGGGTGCAGGCGGAGTTCGTGTACCTCATCGAGCGGTCCGGCAGGCCGACCGACCTCGTCGCCCGGCTGGGTGATGCGGCCCCGACCTACGCCGACGCGATGACCGACGCCGGACTCGCGGCGCTCGCCCTCGAGGTCGACGCCATCAGCGTGGACAAGGCGATGCTCATCGACCTGGGCGACGACGACGGCGCCCGCCCGACGGACCTCGTGGAGCGCGCCCACGCGGCTGGCCTGCGCGTCTACACCTGGACCCTCCGCCCCGAGAACCGGTTCCTCGCGCCGCCCTTCCGGGACGGGGTCGATCCGGCGGCGGTCGGCCGCTGGCTCGAGGAGTTCGTCCTGGTGCTCTCCACGGGGGTCGACGGCTGCTTCGTCGACCAGGCCGACCTCGGCGTCGCCGCGCGGTCGGCGGCCGGCGACCGTGCGGATCACCGCGACGGCGGTGCTCGGCCGAGCGATGTCGGGGGCAGCGCCTAGACTTGCAGGCGATATGGCGAGCTCTCCTTCTTCGAACGCCGACGCCGTGCAACCGGTGATCGTCGGCTGGCCCACGGCAACCGTCTCCGAGTCGTCCTCCGACGAGCGTGCCGGCGGGAGTCGGCTGCTGGAGGGGCTCAACCCGCAGCAACGGATCGCGGTGGAGTACCGGGGCCAGGCCCTGCTCATCGTCGCCGGTGCCGGGTCCGGCAAGACGAGTGTGCTCACCCGCCGCGTTGCGCTGCTGCTCGAGCAGCGGGAGGCCTGGCCGAGCCAGATCCTGGCGATCACGTTCACCAACAAGGCCGCCGCCGAGATGCGCGAGCGGGTGCAGGCGCTCGTCGGCCAGGCCGCTCAGGGCATGTGGATCTCCACCTTCCACTCCGCCTGCGTCCGCATCCTCCGCCGCGAGGCCGAGCACTTCGGCTTCACCAAGAACTTCACGATCTACGACAGCGGCGACCAACGTGCCCTGTTGAAGCGCATCATCAAGGAGCTCGAGGCCGACGCATACGGCTTCACGCCGTCGAACACCTCGGCGAAGATCTCGAAGCTCAAGAACGAGCTGTCGGACGTCGAGTCGTACTCCCGCACGATCAACACGAACGACCCGCAGGAACTCGTGTTCCTGCAGGTCTTCCGGAAGTACACGCGTGCGCTGGCCGACGCGAACGCCTTCGACTTCGACGACCTCATCAGCCAGACGGTGTTCCTCTTCCGGGCGTTCCCGCACGTCGCCGCGCAGTACCAGCAGCGGTTCCGCCACATCCTCGTCGACGAGTACCAGGACACCAATCACGCCCAGTACTCGCTCATCCGGGAGCTCACCCGCGCGCCCGAGGCCGGCACGGATCAGCTCGCCACCACACGCACCGAGGGTGCCTCGCTCACCGTCGTCGGCGACTCGGACCAGTCGATCTACGCGTTCCGCGGGGCCGACATCCGGAACATCACCGAGTTCGAGCGCGACTTCCCGGGCGCCAAGGTGGTGCTGCTCGAGCAGAACTACCGCTCCACGCAGAACATCCTCTCGGCGGCGAACGCGGTCATCTCCAACAACTTCGACCGCAAGGACAAGAAGCTCTGGACGGCCGTCGGCGACGGGGAGAAGATCGTCGGCTTCACGGGGTACTCCGGCCACGACGAGGCGCAGTTCATCGCCGACGAGATCGAGAAGCTCCGGAACGCCGGTACGGCCTACAGCGACATCGCGGTGTTCTACCGCACGAACGCCCAGACCCGTGCGCTCGAGGAGATCTTCATCCGTGCGGCCCTCCCGTACCGGATCATGGGCGGCACCAAGTTCTACGAACGCGCCGAGATCAAGGACGCCCTCGCCTACCTCGTGTCGGTCGCGAACCCGGCCGACATCATGGCGCTGCGGCGCATCCTGAACACGCCCAAGCGTGGCATCGGGCCGGCGACGGAGACGGCACTCGCGAGCTTCGCCGAGAACAACGGCGTCACTTTCCGCGAGGCCATGCGGCGCGCCGACGCGCTCGGGCTCGGGCCGAAGGTCACGAGCGCGATCCTGCAGCTGTCGGCGCTCCTCGACGAAGCGCAGGCCGCGCTCGACGACGCCGCTGCGGCCGACCGCCCGACGGCGTCCGCGACCGCGGTCGGCGACGTCCTGTCGCTCCTCATGACGAAGAGCGGATACCTCGACTCGCTGCGCAACAGTCGCGACCCGCAGGATGAGGCGCGAGCCGAGAACGTCGACGAGCTCATCGCCGTCACCAAGGAGTTCGCCAAGAACAACCCCGACGGCGGCATCGTCGACTTCCTGACCGAGGTCTCGCTCGTCGCCGCGGCCGACGACCTCGACGACGCGACGGGCAGCGTGTCGCTCATGACCCTGCACACGGCGAAGGGCCTCGAGTACGACGCGGTCTTCCTGACGGGCATCGAGGAGGACCTCCTCCCGCATCGTATGTCGGCGAACGAGCCTGGCGGCCCAGCTGAGGAGCGACGCCTGTTCTACGTCGGCATCACCCGCGCCCGCAAGCGCCTGTACCTCTCGTTGGCGATGACGCGTGCCCAGTACGGCGAGACGGCCGTCGCCATGCCCAGCCGCTACCTGCAGGAGATCCCGGCCGAACTGATCGAGTGGCGTCAGTCGCCCGGCAACGTCAACGGTCGTGGTGGCACGCAGTCGCGTGCCCTGAACGCCCGCCGTGCCCCCTCGAGCGACCGCTGGTCGGTCCGCTCGCTCCCCGAGGGCGCCTCCGCGGGCGACACCCGGTTCTCCGGCGGTTCGACCAAGCCGGAGACGGCCTGGGCCAACCGCATCACGGCGAAGGTCCGCGACAACGGCGATCTCGAGCTCGCACCCGGCGACCGCATCTCCCACGCGGACTTCGGTGTGGGGCGGGTGAACGCCGTCACCGGCGAGGGCGCGAAACGCATCGCCCACGTGCAGTTCGAGTCGGCGGGAGCCAAGAAGCTGCTGATCAAGATCGCCCCGATCGAGAAGGTGGAGTGAACCCCGGTCCCGTCGGCCGTCCCCGGCGGGATCAGGTTCCCCAGTCCGGGCGAAGCCTCTAGGCTGAGGCATCATGGCTCTGTTCTCCAAGCGCAACGCGTCCGATGCCCGATCCGCAGCGGCGGAGGCAGCGACCTCCGCCCGGGAAACCGAGGAGGACACGACCCCCGCGGTCGCCGAATCGGTTCCGCACGTGCCCATCTCGGTCACGACGGTCAGTTCCGCGGCACGGACACCTGAGGCCCCCGTGTCGGTGCCGGCGGCCGCTCCGGCGCCCGCGGCCGGGGAGCCCGACACCAACGTCGACCTCGCCCAGGCGCTCACCGCCCTGGCTGAAGGAGGCGACGAGCGCGCGATGATGCACGTCCTGCGCCAGAGCATCCAGGGCAAGCTCCTGCTGTCCACGAGCCTCGACGGCGTCTCGGAGGAGGACAAAGCCGCGGGACGCGTCCCGCTCGGTGTCCACCGCGACCCGGAGGGCGCCGTCTACCTCCTCGCCTTCACCTCGCCGCGAGAGCTCGAGAAGACGCGGACTGCCGAGGGGCCCGTCTCCGGGGTCGCGGTGGACGCGGTGTGGGCACTGCGTCAGGCGGCCGGTGAAGGATACGCCGGTATCGTGCTGAACCCCGCCGACGGGAAGGCGAGTGCCGTCGTCCCGAAGACGCTCATCGCCCGGCTCTTCGGCGACGGCCGGAACAACGATCTCGCCAAGCAGGCGCTCGCCCAGCCACGCGACGCCGACGCCCTCCAGCAGCTGGTGGCGGCACTCGCCGCACACGGTGGGTTCGTAGCCGGTCGCGCCGAGGTCGACGAGGACGGCAACCGCAAGACCGTCGGCATCGCGGAGACCCGACTCGGCGACCGCCGCCTACTCGAGGTCTTCACCTCGCCCATCGAGATCGCGGCGCTCGGCCGCGGCGACGACGCATATCCCGTGACCGCCGCGGAACTCGCGGCCGCGCTCCGCAGCGACGAAGGCATCACCGGGATCATCGTGAACCCTGCGGCGCCGTGGCTGGACGTCGACCGCGCCCAGCTCGCACCCCTCCTCGACGTGCGCTGAGCGCCGCTCCCGCTCCACTCGGCGTGATCCGCCGACGGAGAGCGAGCAGGATGCCGCCGAGCGCGAGCGCTCCGATCGCCGCAGAGCCGGCCAGGAGCAGGGAGCGGTCGTCGGCGCCGGTCTCGGCGAGGCGCGCTTCGGGCACGGTCGGCGTGGAGGCGAGCGTGATCTCCGAGGCGACCCCGAAGGCGGATCGCCAGGGTCGGATCATCGTGCCGCCGTTCTCCGGCAGGGTGTCGCTCGGCTCGATGCGCTCGACCCAGACGTAGTAGCCGTCCTCGGGGAGGACGCAGGACGGCGTCGTGTACTCGCCGGGGCCCGCATCCACGAGCGTCTCGACCTCGCAGACCACCGGAGCTCCGAGCGGGACGTCCGGCGATTCGACCGGGCGCTCCGCGAAGGGACCGAGCAGCTGGCTTCGGACGGTCACCGGGATCGGCGTGTACGGTCCGCCCTCCGGGCCGAAGAGGCCCCACTCCGAGGCCAGGCCGGCGCCGGTCGCGATCCCGACCGACAGCCGGTCGGTGATCTCCGCTCCCGGAGTCGACGTCGCGTGCGAGGTCGTGGTGGCGACGATCGGCTGGAACGGGAGTGGCGTCGGCCGTTCCCGGTCGGCACTCGCCCCGGCCGAGACCGTGATGGGGCGCGCGATGAGGACACTCTGCACGTTGGCGGCGCTTCGAGCGATCGTGAGGCCGGCCCCGTAGGGCAGCTCACCGAAGGTGGCGTTCGCTGAGAACGCCACGACGGCGGCATCGGTGCTCGGCAGGATCCGCAGGCTCTCACCGTTCCCGACGGCTCGTTCGGACGTGCCGTCCTCGAAGGTCGCGCCGTCGAGGGTGACCGTGCCGGTGTGGGTGCCCGGTGGCAGGGTGGTGACGCCGGATGAGATGAAGTCGACGGCGAGTTCCGTTCGGACGAGGTCGAATCCGTCCTCGCCGCGTTCGATGGACATGGTGGCGCTCGCTCCCCGACTCGCGCCGCCGGGCCCGTCGGCCTCGGCGAGCATCTGATGGGCCAGGGAGAGCACGCGGTCGGCACTCGCTCCTGCCCGAGCGGCGATCTGCGCCGGCGTCCACCCGTTCAGGCCGGTGATCATCCAAGTGGCGAGCTGACCGGCGGCCGCTTCGTCGGCGTCCTGGCTGGCACCCCAATGACGCGAGAGGTAGGCCAGGCGTGCGGCATCCTCCGGGGTGAACCACCCGAGCGAGTCTCCGTCGACGTGTTCGTAGGCGTGACCCGGCGGGATCGGGAGGTCGAGGTTGATGCAGAACCCGACCGTCCCGTCGTCGAATGCCCAGGAGCCGAGCCAGCGGCCGTTCGAGGCGTCGCGGTGGCCGTAGGCCGCACCGGTGGCGGTCAGTGCGGAGGACGCGGTGGCGCCGCCGAGGACGATGCCGAGGATGAGCGTCAGCAGGATCGGGACGGCGGCGAGGAGACGGAGGACCCGTGGTCTGCCGCCGAGGAGGCGGCCGGTCTGGGGGAGGTGGTGTGTTGTCATGCCCCCATCGTGCGAACCGCGGTGCCTCGGTCAGCGGGGCGAGGATCCGAATGTGGACGGGACGGCTCCGTCAGTGGGCTGTGGAGGGCGGTGCTGGAACGTCGTCAGCCGAGGTGGCGGGCCGCCTCCGTGCGATCCCGCTCTCGCATCGCCCGGAGGTACCAGGCGGAGGGTGCCGCACGGAGTCGCTGCGGAAGACGCGGCCAGACGGCCCGCGCGACGGCGACCCGCCGCGCGAAGCGACGCTGCTGCCGCGGCGTCCAACGGAACCCGTAGGCGCTCCGTAGGTCGTCGGGCAGCAGTCCCGCCGTCACGAGCCGGACGAGCGGGAGCAGGCACCGGACGGGGAGCGGCGCCGCGCGAGCGGTCAGGAGCTCGATCGAGACGGCACGCGCCTCCTCGGTGACGTGGAGTCCCGCGACCCGGCCTGCGAAGTACTCGTCGAACGCGGCCCGGGTCGGAGGCCAACGATCGGGCGGGAGCTGCAGGCTCGTCCCCACGATCGCGTACTCACGGTGCAAGCGCTCCCGGGACTCCTCGTCGAGCGCGCCGAACACGAGCTCGTAGACCTGGACGGCGGTGTCGTACAGTGTGGCCGCGACCCAGAGCTGCGCGTCGTGGTCGAAGGCCGAGTACCCCGGAGCGGCTTCGCCCGGCCGGGCACGGACCGGCGCGTGGGCGTGGTTCACCCGTCGGGCCGCACTGCGTTGCTCGTCCGGCGCGCCGAGGGCGAGCGCGTAGACGAAGGTGAGGGTGGCGTGCAGCCGGTCGAGCGGACGGGATCCGAAGTCGCTGTGCCGCGCCACGCCGGCGGCGACCGAAGGGTCCGCGATCTGCAGCAGGATGGCCCGTCCGGCGCCGGCGACGAGGATGCCCTCGCGAGCGAGGTCCGCCATGCCGGTCATGGACCCGACCTTAGTCGTTCACTGTGAACGTCCGGTTGCGGCGCAGCGCTGGGGGTAGAGTCGTCACTGGCCCTTTTTCTCTCGCCGCCGAGATAACGCGCGGCCGAAAATCGCCACGACAATCACAGCAGAACGCGCGAAGCGCGGATGGGAATGACACGTGGATCTTTACGAGTATCAGGCACGAGACCTGTTCGAGCAGTACGAGGTGCCGGTCCTCGCCGGCATCATCGCCGACACCCCGGACGAGGTGCGTGCCGCGGCCGAGCGTCTCGGCGGCGTGGTCGTCGTCAAGGCCCAGGTGAAGGTCGGAGGCCGCGGCAAGGCCGGCGGCGTCAAGGTCGCCAAGACCCCCGACGAGGCCTACGAGGCGGCGAAGGCCATCCTCGGACTCGACATCAAGGGTCACGTCGTCAAGCGCGTGATGGTCGCGGCCGGCGCACGCATCGCCCAGGAGTTCTACTTCTCGGTGCTGCTCGACCGCGCCAACCGGTCCTACCTGTCGCTCACGAGCGTCGAGGGCGGCATGGAGATCGAGCAGCTCGCGGTCGAGAAGCCCGAGGCGCTCGCGCGCATCGAGGTGAACCCGCTCACCGGTGTCGACAAGGCGGCCGCGGTCGAGATCGCGAAGGCTGCGAACTTCCCCGAGGAGCTCGTCGACCAGGTCTCCGACGTCTTCGTGAAGCTCTACGACGTCTACAAGGGCGAGGACGCGACGCTCGTCGAGGTCAACCCGCTCGTCCTCACGGAGGAAGGGCGCATCGTCGCCCTCGACGGCAAGGTCTCGCTCGACGAGAACGCCGCCTTCCGTCACCCGAACCACGCCGAACTCGAAGACACCGCAGCCGAGGACCCCCTGGAGCTCAAGGCCAAGGAGAACGACCTCAACTACGTCAAGCTCGACGGCGAGGTCGGGATCATCGGCAACGGCGCTGGGCTCGTCATGTCCACGCTCGACGTCGTCGCCTACGCGGGCGAGCAGCACGGCGGCGTGAAGCCGGCCAACTTCCTCGACATCGGCGGCGGCGCCTCGGCCGAGGTCATGGCCGCAGGCCTCGACGTCATCCTCGGCGACGCCCAGGTGAAGAGCGTGTTCGTCAACGTCTTCGGTGGCATCACTGCCTGCGACGCCGTCGCGAACGGCATCGTGAAGGCGCTCGAGATCCTCGGTGACGCAGCGACGAAGCCGCTCGTGGTCCGCCTCGACGGCAACAAGGTCGCGGAGGGCCGCGAGATCCTCGCCGCCGCCGCGCACCCGCTCATCACGCTCGCCGCAACCATGGACGAAGGCGCCGACAAGGCCGCCGAGCTGGCTTCGAAATAAGGGATCGCACAAGCATGTCAATCTTCCTCAACAAGGACTCCAAGGTCATCGTCCAGGGCATCACCGGCGGCGAGGGCACCAAGCACACGGCGCTCATGCTGAAGGCCGGCACCCAGGTCGTCGGTGGCGTCAACGCCCGCAAGGCCGGCACGACCGTGACCCACGACGGCGGCGTCGAGCTGCCCGTGTTCGGCACGGTCGCCGAGGCCATCAAGGAGACCGGCGCAGACGTGTCGATCGCCTTCGTGCCCCCGGCGTTCACCAAGGACGCGGTCATCGAGGCCATCGAC
The DNA here is from genome assembly GCF_014841225.1 of Plantibacter sp. CFBP 8804. Taxonomy (NCBI): domain Bacteria; kingdom Bacillati; phylum Actinomycetota; class Actinomycetes; order Micrococcales; family Microbacteriaceae; genus Plantibacter; species Plantibacter sp. CFBP 8804. The sequence goes on along the minus strand of NZ_JACYTU010000001.1, from coordinate 1,132,014 downwards.
GCCGAGATCCCGCTGCTCGTCATCATCACCGAGGGTGTGCCGGTCGGCGACTCCGCCGAGTTCTGGGCCTACGCCCAGTCGAAGGGCTCGAAGACCCGCATCATCGGCCCGAACTGCCCCGGCATCATCACGCCTGGCGAGTCCCTCGTCGGCATCACGCCGGCGAACATCGCCGGCAAGGGCCCCATCGGCCTCGTGTCGAAGTCGGGCACCCTCACGTACCAGATGATGTACGAGCTGCGCGAGATCGGTTTCTCGACGGCGATCGGCATCGGCGGCGACCCGATCATCGGCACGACGCACATCGACGCGCTCGCCGCGTTCGAGGCCGACCCCGAGACCAAGGCCATCGTCATGATCGGTGAGATCGGTGGCGACGCCGAGGAGCGCGCGGCCGACTTCATCAAGGCGAACGTCACGAAGCCGGTCGTCGGCTACGTCGCGGGCTTCACCGCGCCCGAGGGCAAGACGATGGGCCACGCCGGCGCGATCGTCTCGGGCTCCGCAGGCACCGCGCAGGCCAAGAAGGAGGCCCTCGAGGCCGCCGGCGTCAAGGTCGGCAAGACGCCGAGCGAGACCGCCGACCTCATGCGCGAGATCATCGCCTCGCTGTAACACCCGCAGCTCGACTGCGACCACGACGCGGCGCCCGGTTCGGGCGTCGCGTCGTCGCGTTTCGGCCCACGCACGCCGTGCGCCTGACCGTCCGCACGCGCGGCTCCAGGTAGGGTCGAAGACGCATGAACCGTCTGACCGTCGCCCTCCTCGCCGCCCTCGATGCCACCCTCGCCGTGGCCATCGGCATCGGTGTCGCACTCGTCCCACTCCTCGCCCTGTGGGCTCTGCACTTCCAGTTGGACGTCGACCCGGCCGCGCTCTGGAGGGGGGCCGTCGACATCTGGGCGCTCGGTAACGGCTCGAGCATGCGCATCACCCTCGACACGGCCCTCGTCACCCAGCTCGGACTGCCGGCCGGGATGGAGCCGTTCCTCGTCTCCCTGGCGCCCCTCGCCTTCACGATCGGCACGGTCCTGTTCGGCCTGCGTACCGGAGCCCGCGCGGCGCGCAGCCCCTGGTGGCAGGGTGCCGTCGTGCTGTCGGTACTCGTGTTCGCCCTGCTGTCGTTCCTCGTGACCCTCACCGCCCTCCACCCGGCGGTGCGTCCCTCGATCGTCCAGGGGACCCTCGCGCCGACCGTGCGCTTCGCAGGCGGGGTCGTGGTCGCCGCGCTGTGGGTCCGGTTCCGTGAGCAGGACGCGGCCGATCCGATCCTCGACGGACTCCGCGCGATGCGAGACCGGATGCCGGACGGGACCTGGTCGATGGTCGTCGCGGCGCTGCGCGGTGGAGCACTCGCCGCCACCGGACTCGTGGCGGTCTCCGCGGTCCTGACCGCCATCCTCATCGCCGTCGGCTACGGTGCCATCATCTCCCTGCACGAGAGCGCGCAGTTCGGCGTCCTGGGCGGTGCCATCGTCACCGGCGCCGAACTCCTGTACCTCCCGAACCTCGTGATCTGGGCCATGAGCTGGATCACCGGCGCGGGCTTCGCCATCGGGAGTGGCACGGCGATCTCGCCGATCGGCACGCTCGTCGGGCCGATGCCGGCCGTGCCGGTCCTCGGCGCCATCCCGACGGGGGAGAGCCCGCTCGGGTTCGCGGTCCTCGTGGTTCCGGTCGTCATCGGATTCGCCGCTGCCGTGGTGCTGCGCCGCCGTCTGCTCGTCGACCTCGACGGGCGTGGCGGGCTCGGACGACTGGCAGTCGTCGGTCTCGGCGTCGGGGTCACCGCGGGCATCATCGTCGGTGTCCTCGCCGCCCTCTCGGCGGGCGCGGCAGGCCCAGGTCGCCTCATCGAGGTCGGCCCGAACGGTTGGGCGACGGGCCTGTGGACCACCCTGACGGTCGGGATCGCAGCCGTGGTCGGCATGGCGGCCGGTCCGACGCATCTCGCCGAGGAGGACCGCCTCCCGGAGCTGCACGCCCAGCCGAGCGGCCGGGGTGCCCGCGACCGATAGGATGCTCTGGTGCTGTCACTCGTCGTGCTGATCTCCGGTGGCGGATCCAATCTCCGCGCCCTCCTCGAAGCCTCACGCGACGCGGATTTCCCCGCTCGCGTCATCGCCGTCGGTGCCGATCGGGAGGCTGACGGTCTCGCTCACGCCGAGGAGTTCGGCATCCCGTCGTTCACCGTCCCCTACTCGTCCTTCGACTCACGGGCGGAGTGGGGCGCAGCCCTCCTCGAGCAGATCCGGGTCTGGAGCCCGGACGTCCTCGTCCTCAGCGGCCTCATGCGCCTCCTGCCACCCGTGGTCGTCGACGCCCTCTCGCCGCGCATCATCAACACGCACCCCGCGTACCTCCCCGAGTTCCCGGGTGCGCACGGCGTCCGGGACGCCCTGGCGGCAGGAGCCTCGCAGACCGGGGCATCGATCATCGTCGTCGACAACGGCGTCGACGCGGGCCCGATCATCTCGCAGGAGCGCGTCCCCGTGCTGCCCGACGACACGGAGCACAGCCTCCATGAGCGGATCAAGCCCGTGGAGCGTCGGCTCCTCGTCCAGGCCGTCCGCGACCTCGCCACCGGAACCATCGACCTCGAGGCGCTCTCCACGGCGTCCCGCCCGCCAGCAGAAGGAGCACCCCAGTCATGAGCGGTCCCAGCCACGACCACAGCCTCTACCGCGAACGCGACCTCGTCCCCGTCCGCCGCGCGCTGATCTCGGTCAGCGACAAGACCGGGCTGCTCGAGCTCGCGGGTTCGCTCGCCGCAGCGGGCGTCGAGATCGTCTCCACCGGGTCCACCGCCGCGACCATCCGCGGTGCGGGCCACACGGTGACCGACGTGTCCGAGGTCACCGGATTCCCCGAGTCGCTCGACGGTCGGGTCAAGACCCTGCACCCCTCGGTGCACGCGGGGCTCCTCGCCGACCTGCGGCTCGAGTCCCACGAAGCCCAGCTCGCCGAGCTCGGTATCGAGCCGTTCCAGCTCGTCGTCGTGAACCTGTACCCCTTCGTCGAGACGGTCGCGAGCGGCGCCGCCGGTGACGACGTCGTCGAGCAGATCGACATCGGTGGACCGGCGATGGTGCGCGCCTCGGCGAAGAACCACGCCAACGTCGCGATCGTCGTCTCTCCGGAACGCTACGGGCTGATCACCGAGGCCGTCGCCGCCGGCGGCACCACGCTCGCTCAGCGCCGCTCGCTCGCCGCGCAGGCCTTCGACCACACCGCTTCGTACGACGCCGCGGTGTCCGCGTGGTTCGCGAGCACGGAGGCGACCGAGGCGGAGGCCTTCCCCAGCACGCTGACCGTCACCGGTCGTCGCGAGGCGGTGCTGCGCTACGGCGAGAACTCGCACCAGGCCGCGGCGCTGTACGTCCGTCCCGGCGGTACCGGGATCGCCCAGGCGACGCAGTTGCACGGCAAGGAGATGTCGTACAACAACTACGTCGACGCCGACGCGGCAGTCCGCGCGGCCTACGACTTCGCCAACCCCGCCGTCGCGATCATCAAGCACGCGAACCCGTGCGGCATCGCCTTCGCGAACCCGAAGGCACCCGACCCGATCGCCTCGGCCCACCGTCGCGCGCACGAGTGCGACCCGGTCTCCGCCTTCGGCGGGGTGATCGCCGCCAACCGCGTCGTGACCCTCGGCATGGCCGAGACGGTCAAGGAGATCTTCACCGAGGTGCTCGTCGCCCCGGGCTTCGAGGACGCCGCGCTCGAGGTGCTCAAGACGAAGAAGAACCTGCGGCTCCTGCAGCTGCCGGAGGACTTCGTGCGCGAGGACCGCGAGGTCCGGCAGATCTCCGGCGGCCTGCTCTACCAGGACGCGGACCGCTTCGCCGACGACCCGCAGGACACCGCCAAGGGCTGGACGCTCGTCACGGGCGAACCGGCCGACGACGACACCCTGCTCGACCTCATCTTCGCGTGGAAGGCGTGCCGCTCGGTGAAGTCCAACGGCATCCTGCTCGCCAAGGGCAGCGCGAGCGTGGGCGTCGGCATGGGCCAGGTCAACCGCGTCGACTCCTGCCACCTCGCCGTGAGCCGAGCCGGTGACCGCGCCGCAGGTTCCGTGGCGGCCTCGGACGCCTTCTTCCCGTTCGCCGACGGCCTGCAGGTCCTGCTCGACGCCGGTGTGCGCGCGGTCGTGCAGCCCGGTGGTTCCGTCCGCGACGAAGAGGTCATCGCTGCGGCTGAAGCCGCCGGCGTGACCATGTACTTCACGGGGGAGCGTCACTTCTTCCACTAGGCCGCGTCGCCCGCCCTGCGGGGGTTCTGGNGGGCTACGGTTGTCGGATGACTGCCACCTGGAGCCGCAAGCTCATCGCATCCGCCGCCGCCGCCGTCGCGACCATCGTCGTGGGCTTCCTGGGGGTCATGTTCGTCACGTTCGTCGGCTACCAGTTCGCCGGGACGATCTTCGCCCAGGCGAGCCCGTACTTCTTCGAGAGCACGATCATCACCTTCGTGCTGCTGCTGATCGTGGGCGTCGTCGGCCTCTACCGGTACCGACTCCTCGCCCTGCTGGGCGGCGCCGCCCTCGCCGTCATCGGAGCGCTCCTCGGACTCATCGTCCAGGTGGCGACGACGGGGCAGCCCATCGACAGCACCGTGCTCGGCAGCATCGTCGCGACGCTCATCAGCCTCAACCTCGTCTTCGTGGTCGTCGTCGCGCTCTCCGCGGCCTTCATCGGATACCCCGTGTACTGGATGGTCGTCCGCACGCAGGACGCCGTGCTCGACGCCGGACGCCGCATCGCACTCGTGCGGATGCCCGCCTCCAACCTCGCTGAAGGCCTCGTGACGCACCTGGAGCGTACGCCGATCGACACCGAGCTCGCCGACAAGCAGTGGGACGCGTACGTCGCAGCGTTCGACGCCGCCGGCTGGGACACCACCGAGGTCTCCTGGGCCGACCAGCTCGCCGACTCCGTCTTCATCGAGGACGCCGTCGTCGTGATCGGCGACGTCGCCGTGGTGACCCGACCGGGCGCCGAGAGCCGTCGTCCAGAGGTCGTCGCAGCCGAGACCACCGCCCGTGAGCTCGGTCTCCGGATCCACCGGATCGAGGGTGACGGCACCCTCGAGGGCGGCGACGTCCTCCGGGTCGGCTCGACCGTCTACGTCGGTCGCAGCGGCCGCACCAACGCCGAAGGCGTCCGGCAGCTCCGAGCCATCCTCGCACCGCTCGGGTTCGACGTCGTCGCGGTCCCCGTCACGACCGCCCTCCACCTGAAGTCGACGGTCACCGCGCTCCCCGACGGGACCGTACTCGTCCACCCCGACCTCGTCGAGGACCCGTCCTTCTTCGGTCGCCACCTCGTCGTGCCCGAGCGCGAGGGCGTCGCTGTGGTCGAACTCGCGGAGGACACCGTGCTCATCTCCGCAGCCGCTCCCAAGACGGCTGCGCTGCTCGAGGACCGCGGCTACACCGTGGTCCAGGTGGACATCAGCGAGTTCGAGAAGCTCGAGGGCTGCGTGACCTGCCTGTCCGTGCGGGTCAGCTGAGTCGATCATGGAGCAGCAGGCTGGAGCGCGCGGCGGTCGGGATCTGAGCCGGAGGACCGTCGCGCAGCGACTGGACATCCCGCTCGAGATGGCCAGACACCACGGGATCCCGCCGTTCTGGTCGGCGGACCAGTTGGCGGCGTTCCTGGCCGAGCCGCCCGCCTGGTACGTGCAGTCCCGCGCGAACCGGACCGGGAAGCGGCCGGTCTGGGTCGAGCTGCGCTGCACCATCTGTGGCACGAGCGAGACGCTCCGCCCGAAGAAGTGGTGGCCGGAATTCTCGATGGTGAGCTGCTCCTGGCACGGCGCCGACGAGCTGCCTCCAGTGCCCGAGGGAGCGCGTCGGCGCGAGGTCGACGGCATCGGAGCCTTCGTCGGCATCGTCGACGAACCGACCTCCTGAGGACGAGCCCACCCGGTGCGGTGCGTGCAACCGCATGGATCCCTTGCAGCTTGACGGCCGACTCCCATAGTCTGGTCTGCTGCGCCGAACCTCGTTCACCGTGATCGGTCGCCGTCCGCGTTCGAGTGCGACCTGTGCACCCGGCCCGCGGCTCTCGCCCCACAGGATGAGGAGGATGCCATGACGCTCTCGAACCACACCGCGCTCGCGCCGACGGTCGATCGTGCCCGCTCCGCCTCGAGCCGCCGCACTGCGGCCGTCCCGGCGCCGGCCGGACGCGCCGCCGCAGCGGACGCCGACGCTTAGCACGAGCGCCAGGCAGTCCACCTCACCATCCGTCCGGCCTCGTCCGGGCCCGTCACCGGATGCTGCGACCTCGCACAGCGACCTCGCCGTCCGGCCGTTCCACGACCATCATCCCGTCGGTGATCGACGTCACCGACGCTCTCGCAAGGAATCCCCGCAATGACTCCGCTCGGCGATGAACGCCGTCCTGTCCAACCGCGTCAGAGCACCTTCCGTGCCCTGATGCGGATCTACCCGTTCGCGAAGACGGCCATGCCGCGCATCGTGCTCGGCATGGTCGCCGCGCTCGTCGCCGGCCTCGTGGCCCTCGCGATCCCGCTCGTGCTGCAAGCCCTCGTCGACGGTCCGCTCTCGACCGGCGACTCCTCGCAGATCTGGCCGGCGGTGCTCGTGGTCCTCGCCCTCGGTGTCCTCGAGGCGGTCATGATCGCGCTGCGCCGCTGGTTCGTCCTGACCCCCGGGACGCACGTCGAGGCGCGGATGCGCAATGCGCTGTTCGCCAAGCTGCAGGACCTGCCCGTGACCTTCCACGACCGCTGGCAGAGCGGGCAGCTGCTCTCCCGCGCCGTCAGCGACCTCGGACTCATCCGCCGGTGGATCTCGTTCGGCTTCGTGCTCCTGATCGTCAACGGCGTCACGATCGTCATCGGTGCGGTCATCCTGTTCACCTGGAACTGGCTGCTCGGACTCATCTTCATCGCGCTCGCCATCCCCGTGTGGGTGTTCGGGTTCACCTTCGAGGGGCGGTATTCGGTGATCGCCCGGCGCAGCCAGGACCAGGCCGGTGACCTGGCGACGGCCGTCGAGGAGTCCGTCCACGGCATCCGGGTGCTCAAGGCGTTCGGTCGAGGCAAGCACGCCCTGCGGAGCTTCGCGTCCCGCGCCGAGGACCTGCGGGGCACCGAGATCGAGAAGGCGAAGGCCATCGCGGGGATCTGGTTCTGGCTGGTCCTGTTGCCCGACGTCGCCTTCGCGCTCTGCCTGTTGGCGGGGGTCTGGCTCGCGTCGATCGGCGAACTCACCGTCGGTCAGCTGTTCGCCTTCTTCGCGACGGCCACGATCCTGCGGTTCCCGATCGAGTCGATCGGCTTCCTGCTCGCGATGACCTTCGACACCCGTACGGCGACCGACCGGTATTTCGAGGTCATCGACTCGGTGAACACGATCACCGACCCCGAGCACCCTGAGCGCATCCGCGAGCCGCGCGGGGAGCTCGTGTTCGAGGACGTGCACTTCCGCTACCAGGACGCACCCGACCGCTACGCGGACGTGGTGAACGGCGTCGACCTCCGGCTCGAGCCGGGGGAGACCATGGCACTCGTCGGTCTGACGGGCTCCGGGAAGTCGACTATCACGGCACTGACCACCCGCCTGTACGACGTCACGGGCGGGCGGATCCTGCTCGACGGGGTCGACATCCGCGCGCTCACCCGGGAGGACCTGCGCCGCCACATCGCGATGGCGTTCGAGGATGCGACCCTCTTCTCGGCGAGCGTCAAGGAGAACGTCCTCCTCGGGCGGGACGACATCGACCTCGACTCCGCGGAGGCCGATCGGATCCTGCGCGAGGCGCTCGACATCGCCCAGGCCGGGTTCGTCGACGAACTGCCGAACGGCGTGGAGACGATGGTCGGTGAAGAGGGGCTCAGCCTGTCCGGCGGGCAGCGTCAGCGGCTCGCACTCGCGCGCGCGGTGGCCGCGCGGCCGGAGGTGCTGGTACTGGACGACCCGTTGTCGGCGCTCGACGTCGACACCGAGGCGCTCGTCGAGGCTGCGCTCCGCAGAGTGCTCGCCTCGACCACGGCCCTGATCGTCGCGCACCGACCGAGCACCGTCACCCTCGCCGACCGCGTCGCCCTCCTCGAGGACGGTCGCATCACCGCAGTGGGACGCCATACCGAGCTGCTGCAGCACAACGCCCATTACCGCTACGTGATCTCGAGTCTGGAAGACGACGAACGAGAGTCCAACCGCCAGGAGGTGAACCTGTGACCCCGCCGACGATCGTCCACGGAGTGGAGGGTGAGGAGCGCGACGACCTCACCCGTGACGAGTCCGCGCACATCCGGCGCCGTTCGCTGCGACTGCTCGGATCGCTGCTCGCGCCCCTGCGGCTGCGCGTCATCGCCGCCATGACCATCGTCGTGGTGTCGACCGCCGCCCAGGTCGCCGGGCCCGCGCTGATCGCCCTCGGCATCGACCGCGCCCTCCCGGCCGTCCTGGAACGCGCCGACTGGATGCCGGCCTTCCTCGTGGTCGGCGCGTACCTGCTGACCGGCGCCGCCGGAGCGACGCTCATCTCCTGGTACACCGTGCTCGCCGCACGGATCAGCCAGGCGATCCTGATCGACCTCCGGAAGCGCGTGTTCCTGCAGACGCAGCGGCTCAGCCTCGACTTCCACGAGAGCTACACCTCGGGTCGCATCATCTCCCGGCAGACGAGCGACCTCGACTCCATCCGCGAGCTGCTCGACTCCGGCATCAACCAGCTCGTGTCCGGCGTGCTGTACATGGGGTTCACCGCGGCGGCCCTCGTCCTCGTCGACTGGGTCAGCGGTCTGGTGCTCCTCGGATCACTCATCCCGCTGTTCGTGCTCACCCGCTGGTTCCAGCTCCGCTCGCAGCGGATGTTCCGCGAGTCGCGGGTCCGGTCGGCGAAGCTCATCGTGTTCTTCGTGGAGGCGATGACCGGCATCCGTGCCGTGAAGGCGTTCCGGAAGGAGCGGCGGAACGAGCGCGCGTTCGGCGAGCTCGTGGAGCAGTACCGCGACACCAACGCCCGGGTCATCCAGCTGTTCGGGGTGTTCGATCCCGGACTGGTGTTCATCGGCAACGTCTCCGTCGCCGTGGTGCTGCTCGTCGGCGGGTTCCGGGTCGCGGACGGACAGCTCGCGATCGGAGCGCTGCTCGCGGCGCTCCTCTACACGCGTCGGTTCTTCGACCCGATGGAGGAGATGGCGATGTTCTACAACTCCTACCAGTCGGCCGCTGCGGCGCTCGAGAAGATCTCCGGCGTGCTCGAGGAGCGTCCCGGCGTGCCCGACCCGGTCGCGCCGGTCGACCTGTGGACGTCGCAGGGACGGATCACCTTCGACGACGTGACGTTCGCGTACGCCGCCGACCGTGTGGTGCTCCCGAAGTTCGACCTCGAGATCCCGGCAGGGCAGACCATCGCACTCGTCGGCACGACCGGTGCGGGCAAGTCGACGCTCGCGAAGCTCATCAGTCGGTTCTACGACCCGACCGACGGTGCGGTGCGCCTCGACGGCATCGACCTGCGCGACCTGCACCCGAAGGACCTCCGTCGGGCGATCGTCATGGTGACGCAGGAGGCCTACCTGTTCTCCGGCTCGGTCGCCGAGAACATCGCGTTGGGCAAGCCCGACGCGACGATCGAGGAGATCACCGCCGCCGCGAAGGCCGTCGGCGCACACGCCTTCATCGAGGCGTTGCCGAACGGCTACGACACCGACGTGAACAAGCGCGGTGGTCGGGTCTCGGCCGGCCAGCGGCAACTCCTGTCGTTCGCGCGGGCGTTCCTCGCGGATCCGGCCGTGCTGATCCTCGACGAGGCGACCGCCTCGCTCGACATCCCGAGCGAGCGACTCGTCCAGGAGGCGTTGCAGACCCTGCTCGCGGACCGCACCGCGATCATCATCGCGCACCGGTTGTCGACCGTCGCGATCGCCGACCGGGTGCTCGTGATGGAGCACGGCCGGGTGATCGAGGACGGTGCGCCCGCGGAGCTCATCGGCGGGACGGGGCGGTTCGCCGCGATGCACGCGGCCTGGCGGTCCTCGGTCGGCTGATCCGGACCGCGCAGGCGTGTCCACGGGGTCCTCCGGTGACGGAGTGACCCCGTGGGCACTACACCTCGTCTCGTCGACCTGCCACAATGAGCGGATGACCAGTCTGGAACCGCGTTCGCTGCGTGTCGCCGTCGCGGACGACGCGGTGCTCCTCCGTGAGGGTGTCGCGCAGATCCTCAAGGCGGGCGGTCACGACGTGGTCGGCTCGTTCGGCTCGGCGGTCGACCTGGTCGATCGCATCGACGCGGGGCTGCAGCTCGACGCCGTCGTGCTCGACATCCGGATGCCGCCCACCCACACCGACGAGGGCATCGTCGCCCTCGAGCAGTTGCGGGCGTCGGGCTTCGCCGCCGGGGTGCTCCTGCTGAGCACCTACGCCGTGCCGTCCTACGCGGTCCGCGCGCTCGGCTCCGGTGGTGGCACCGGGTACCTGCTGAAGGATCGCGTCGCCGACTCCGGGACGCTCGTCGACGCCGTGGAGCGCGTGGCGGCAGGTGAGTCCGTCGTGGATCCGGAGGTCGTCTCCCTCCTCGTCGCGGAGCGGACCCGATCCGACGGACTCGACCACCTCACGGAGCGGGAACGTGAAGTCCTCACCCTCATGGCCGAGGGGCGGTCGAACTCCGGCATCGCGAAGGCGCTGGTCGTCAGTCTGAAGACCGTCGAAGCGCACATCAGCCGCATCCTGGCCAAGCTCGGACTCGAGGACTCTCCGGCGGACCACCGCCGCGTCCTCGCGGTCGTGCGATGGCTGGAACACACGGATGGCTGACGGTCGCCCACACGGACGGGCGACATCGCTGCCGATCCCGGCACCGGCCGGCCGCGGTCGACTGCCGTGGCCGCTGCGACTCGGCATCCTGCTCGCCGCCGCGCTCGTGTGCGTCCTGTCGGTCGTGTTCGGCGTCGTCCAGCCGGGCGTCGCCGACGGCAACGGTCTGCCCTGGTTGGTGGGCCACCTCGCGGCGCTGGTGGCGGCGGGGCTGATCTGGTGGCTGGCTCCGACGGCCACTCCGGGCTGGGTGATCGTCGGGTACGCGCTGGCCGAGACGGCCTACATGTGGGCGTACGGCGTCGACGCAGGCTGGCTCTGGCCGCTCCTCATGTCGATCTCCGTGCTCCCGGGGGTCGCGCTGGTGTGGCTCGCGTTGGCCTTCCCCGCCGGGCGGCTGCGGCGCGGCTTCGATCGGCGGCTCGTCATCACCGCCTCGGTCTACCTCGTCACCTATGCGATCGTGACACTCCTGGTGACGCCGAACCACGTGCTCGACGCGAGCCACGAGCGGAGTCGGTACGCCGTCCTCGCCACCGGAGACGTGGCCGACGTGCTCGGTCGGGTCCATGCGGGTGTCATGGGGGCCTTCGCGGTCGTGGTCGCGGGTGTCGTGCTCCTGCGATGGGCGCGGAGCAGCGGAGCGGCCAGACAGGTGGCCTTCATCATGCCGGTCGCGTTCGTGTTGTGGCTCGTCATCGGGGTGGCGTGGTCCCTCGTCCGCCTCGGGGGATGGCCGGAGCACCTCCGGCTCGTCGTCGAGGACCTCAACGCGTTCTCGGTGGTGCTCGTTCCCGCGGCGTACGCGACGGGTCTCATCCGGATGCGGACGATCCGCGCCAGGGCCGTCGACCTGGTGCAGACCGGACAACTGAGCGAGACCGGCCACGACCGCTGGGACGGTGCGGTGAAGACCGTCCTCGGGGACCGCACTGCCCGGCTCGTCTGGCCGGGATCGCAGCGGACCACCGACCGGGACCCACGCGGGCGGGCGATGTCGAGCGTCGGCGATGCGGACGCGCCGCTCGTGTACATCGAGCACGACGCGGCTCTGCTCGACAATCCGCAGTTGCTCCGGTCGGTGTCGGCGTCGTTGCGCATCATGATCGACAACGAACGACTCACCGCTGAACTCCGTCACTCGTTGCGCGAGGTGAGTCGGTCGCGGTTGCGCATCGTGCAGGCGGCCGACGAAGCGCGACGGCGGGCGGAGCGAGACCTGCACGACGGCTCGCAGCAGCAGCTGTTCTCCGTCGCGCTGCGGCTCCGGATGGCGAGCGACGCGGCACGCGCCGACGGTCAACTCGCCCTGGCCGACGGCCTCGAGACCACCATCGATCAACTCGCGAGCGCCATCAAGGAGCTCCGCGAACTCGCCCGAGGGCTGCATCCGGCGCTCCTGGCAGAGGGCGGACTGGTGCCGGCGATCGCCGAACTCGGGCGCCGGTGCACCGTCGTCACCAAGGTCACCGTCGAGCTGCGCGAGCGGCCCGGGCAGCTCATCGAGGCGACCGTCTACTACGTCGTGTCGGAGTGCCTGGCCAACGTCACGAAGTACTCCGGGGCGTCCAGCTGCGAGGTGGTCGTCTCCGACGACCCCGACGGCGGGCTCCGGGTCGTCGTTGCGGACGACGGGGTCGGCGGCGCCGATCCTGCGCGGGGGAGCGGGTTGCGCGGTCTCGCGGACCGGGTGGACGCCGTCGGCGGGACGATGCGCGTCGAGAGCCCGGTCGGTGCCGGGACGGTCGTCTCGATCCACCTTCCCTGCTGATCCGGCGCGAAGCCGGTCAGTGCAGCAGTGCCTCGCGGCCCAGGCGGTACCGCCCGCCGCTCATCCGGACGATCGGTGTGCCCTCGGCCTCGTAGTGCTCGAGCGCGCGATCCTCGTGCCCCGTCGGAGGGAGACCGCCCGACCGGACGACCCGCCACCAGGGCACGGCGTGCCCGTACTGCGCCATCACGCGACCGACGCCACGCGCGGACTTCGACCCGATGATCGAGGCGACCTGGCCGTAGCTCAGGGCGCAACCCTCGGGGATGTCGGCGACCACGGCCAGCACGGCCTCGGCGAACGCCTCAGCCGAGTCCGTCGGTGACGACCCGCTCACGGCCTCAGAGGCTGATGCTGCCGATGGTCTCGCCATACTGGGTCTCGCCGACCGGGGAGAACCCGACGCGGAGGAAGAACGCCTCGGGACCGAGGTCGCCGGGCTCGTAGATGACGTTGACGTGGTCGAAGCCGCGCTGCTTGGCCTCTTCGATGAGCGAGGCGACCGCGAACCGGCCGACGCCGCGACCCTGGTCGTCTGCGTCGACGTTGATGCGCCACAGGGCGGAGCGGAACTCCTCCTGCGTCGACTCGTGGTCGAAGTTGGCGGAGACGAAGCCGACGACCTCGTCGCCGTCGAGGACGACGCGCTGCCAGGAGGTGGCGGGGTTCACGACCGCAGCCGCCACCGCGTAGGACACCGGGGCGATGAACTGCTCCTGCCCGGGTTTCATGGTGAGCGCGTTGACCGCCACGATCGTCGATGCGGACAGTTCTTCCAGACGCAGCTCAGCCATGTCCTTAGGCTAACCGGTCGAGCCGACCGCGGATAGTCCGGCCCCTGGGCGACACGCGGTGACCGCCGACTTCCACGGCCGACCCACAGCTGGAGTCGGGGACGGAACCTGGCCATCCGCAACTGTCTCGATGTCAAGAGACCTGGCAGGTCTTGTAAGCTAGGGCGTGGCCGTGCCGTCCACCTTTCGGATGCGGTCTCCTCCATGCCATGCGGAGCACTCCACCGCGTGCGCACCTCCGTAGGCCGCTCGGCTCAGGGCGGCATCAGAAAGGACAACCAGTGTCGAAGATCAAGGTCGAAGGCACCGTCGTCGAACTCGACGGCGATGAGATGACTCGCATCATCTGGCAGTTCATCAAGGACTCGCTCATCCACCCCTACCTCGATGTGAACCTCGAGTACTACGACCTCGGCATCGAGAAGCGTGACGAGACGGACGACCAGATCACGATCGACGCCGCGCACGCCATCCAGAAGCACGGCGTCGGCGTCAAGTGCGCGACCATCACCCCCGACGAGGCACGTGTCGAGGAGTTCGGTCTCAAGAAGATGTGGCGGAGCCCGAACGGCACCATCCGCAACATCCTCGGCGGCGTCATCTTCCGCGAGCCCATCATCATCTCGAACATCCCGCGTCTCGTGCCCGGATGGAACAAGCCGATCATCATCGGCCGCCACGCCTTCGGCGACCAGTACCGCGCGACCGACTTCCTGTTCAAGGGCGAGGGCAAGCTCACGGTCGAGTTCACGCCCGACGACGGCTCGGAGCCGCAGAAGTTCGAGGTCTTCCAGTCGCCCGGCGACGGCATCGCACAGGTGCAGTACAACCTCGACGCCTCGATCCGCGACTTCGCGCGTGCCAGCCTCAACTACGGCCTGAACCGCAACTACCCGGTGTACCTCTCCACGAAGAACACCATCCTCAAGGCCTACGACGGCCGGTTCAAGGACATCTTCCAGGAGATCTTCGACGCGGAGTTCAAGGAGCGGTTCGAGGCTGCCGGCATCACCTACGAGCACCGCCTCATCGACGACATGGTCGCCTCGGCCATGAAGTGGGAGGGCGGCTACGTCTGGGCCTGCAAGAACTACGACGGCGACGTGCAGTCCGACACCGTGGCGCAGGGCTTCGGCTCGCTCGGCCTCATGACGAGCGTGCTGGCCACGCCCGACGGCAAGATCGTCGAGGCTGAGGCCGCACACGGCACCGTCACGCGCCACTACCGCCAGCACCAGCAGGGCAAGCCCACGTCGACGAACCCGATCGCCTCGATCTTCGCGTGGACCCGTGGCCTGCAGCACCGAGGTGTGCTCGACGGCAACCAGGAGCTCATCGAGTTCGCGGCGACCCTCGAGGACGTCGTCATCAAGACGGTCGAGTCCGGTGCCATGACGAAGGACCTCGCGCTCCTCGTCGGCCCCGACCAGGCCTACCAGACGACCGAAGAGTTCCTCGAGACCATCTCGGCGAACCTCAAGGCGCGCCTGGCCTGATGACGTCGGCCTGACCGACACCAGCACCACACGGACGGGGTCCGGGAGCACACGCTCCCGGGCCCCGTCCGTCGTTCGGGTCTCGACGCCGGTGCGAACGGTCGTGTTAGCGTCGATGGACCACCTCGACGACGAAGTGAGGACCATCGATGTCACCGATGACGAGAAGACAGTTGCTCGCCTGGGCTGCAGCGGGTGGTGCGACCGCACTCCTGGCGGGCTGTTCCACCCCGGGGACGGTGTCGCCGAACACCGGTCCGACGATCGCCCCGGCCGCCGCCGGCGAACGGATCACGCTCACGTACTGGGCCTGGTTGAAAGACCTCCAGAAGGTCGCCGACGTCTGGAACGCCGACCACCCGAACGTGCAGGTCGAGGCCGTGTGGATCCCCGGAGGCAACGACGGCGGGTATCAGAAGCTCTACTCGGCGCTCGCCGCGGGCGGTGGTCCGGACCTCGCGCAGGTCGAGATGCGGACGCTTCCCGAGTTCCTGCTCGTGAACGGGTTGGTCGATCTCCGGCGCTACGGCGCGGACGAGGTCGCGTCGCGGTACAACGAGACCCTCTGGAACCAGGTCTCCTACGTCGACGGGGTCTACGGCATCCCGCAGGACTCCGGTCCGATGGCGCTCTACTACCGACCGGACCTGCTCGACCGGGTGGGCGCGAAGCCCCCGGCCACCTGGGACGAGTGGTTCCAGGTTGCGGGTGCGGTGCGCGAGGCCGACATGTACCTGGATTGCTTCGCCCTCGACGACGCGTCGTGGTTCGCGGCCATGGCGACCCAGGCCGGCGCGTCCTGGTTCCGTGTCGACGGCGACCGGTGGATCGTGGACATGACGGACGATGCGACCTTGGAGACGGCCAGATTCTTCGACCGGGCCATCGACGAGGGCGTCATGACCACCTCCTACAGCCAGTTCTCACCGGCCTGGTTCGCCGCTGCGGCGAAGGACTCGATCGCGTCGCTCGCCGGAGCCAGCTGGGGAGACGCCCTCCTGCAGGGCGTCTCGGGGGCCGAGGGCAAGTGGCGGGTCGCGCCGTTGCCCCGGTGGGGGAGCGAGGGGTACGGCTCGACCTTCCAGGGTGGGTCTACGGCTGCCGTCCTGGCGAACAGCGCCCACCCGAGGGAGGCGCTCGAGTTCGCCGTGTGGATGACCACGAGCGACGCCGGCATCGACGCCATGATCGAGCACTCCGGCATCGGGTGGTCGCCGAACGACGCCTACATCGGTGCCCGCCGACAACAGCCGAGCGAGTTCTTCGGTGGCCAGAACTACAACGAGGAGGTCTTCGTGCCGGCGGCCAAGGAACAGAACAACGAGTGGCAGTGGTGGCCACTGACCCAGCAGACCTTCAACATCCTCGCCGACGGGTTCCGTGCCAAGGCCTCGGGCGGCACCCTCGTGGACGCCGTGGTCCAGGGTCAGCGCGACGTCATCACCGCGTTCCGCAACAAGGGCCTCCGGATCGAGGCGGCGTCGTGAGCGCCGTCACGGAACGCCCGGCGCGCGGTGTGGCGGACGACCCGTCGCGGTCGGGGGCGCAGCGCCGACGCCGGACCTCGGTCGCGGCTCCGTGGGTGCTCCTCGGACCGTTCCTGGCGCTCTTCGTCCTCACCTTCATCCTGCCGATCATCGTCGCGATCGGCAGCAGCTTCCTCCGGGTCTCACGGAAGGGCGTCTTCGGCGAGGAGGGTGTCACGACCGAGTTCGCGTGGTTCTCCAACTACGCCCAGGCCCTGGAGAACGGCAACTTCATCGCCTCGATCGGCCGGATGCTCCTCTTCGGGGTCGTGCAGGTCACGGTCATGATCGCCCTGTGCACCCTGCTGGCGCTCCTCCTCGAGTCCGCCTCCGCGAAATGGCCGGGGTTCTTCCGGGCCGTGTACTTCTTGCCCTACGGCATCCCCGGCGTGATCGCGACGATCCTCTGGTCGTTCCTCTACGTCCCGGGACTCAGCCCGATCATCGACCTCGCCGGGGCGATGGGGATCGAACTCGACTTCCTCGGCGCAGGCACCGTGCTCTGGTCCATCGCCAACATCGTGACGTGGACCTACACCGGCTACAACATGATGATCATCGTCGCCCAGTTGAAGGCCATCCCCGGCGAGGTGTACGAAGCCGCGAAGGTCGACGGCGCCGGGCCGTTCCGCGTCGCGATGAGCATCCAGCTCCCGCTCATCCGGCCGGCGCTCATCCTCACGACCGTGTTCTCCATCATCGGCACGCTCCAGCTCTTCGCCGAGCCCCAGGTGCTGCAGACCGTGTCGCCCGCGATCGACAACGAGTACACGCCGAACCTCAGCGCCTACACGACCGCGTTCGCCTACAACGACTACAACGTCGCCGCAGCGCAGGCGGTGCTCATCGCCGTGGTCGCGTTCGCGCTGTCGTTCATCTTCCTGCGTCTGACGTCGAGGAGGGCATCATGAGCGAGACCCGGAGCATCACGACCGCGACCTCGTCGAAGCGAGCCCGGCGGCTGAGCGATCAGCCGGGACGACCCGGTGGGTCCAGGGCGATGCGGGTGCTCGTGACGGGCGTCCTCGTCGTCGTCGCGGTCTACTTCCTGGTGCCGGTGTACTGGGTGGTGATCGCTGCGACCAAGAGCACCGAGGACCTGTTCGGCAGCAACGGCTTCCTCCTCGGCTCCGAGTTCTCGTTGTGGTCGAACCTCCACGAGGTGCTCACCTACGACGGCGGCATCTTCGTCCGCTGGTTCGGCAACTCGGTGCTCTATGCGGGCGTGGGAGCACTCATCGCGACGTACCTCGCCGCCGCAGGTGGGTACGCGCTCGCGAAGTACCGGTTCCGCGGGCGCAACCTCGTCTTCGGCACCATCCTCGGCGGGGTCCTCGTGCCGGGGACGGCCACCGCGCTCCCGCTGTTCCTGCTCTTCAGCCAGATGGGGCTCGCGAACACGTACTGGTCGGTGCTCCTGCCGTCGCTCGTCTCGCCGTTCGGGTTGTTCCTCTGCCGGATCTACGCCGACGCGACGATCGACGACTCGCTCATCGAGGCGGCCCGGATCGACGGCGCGAGCGAGCTGCGGATCTTCCACACCGTGGGGCTGAAGATCCTCACGCCCGCGCTCGTGACCGTCTTCCTCTTCCAGCTGGTCGGCATCTGGAACAACTACTTCCTGCCGCTCGTCATGCTGTCCGACAGCACGCTGTACCCGATCACCCTGGGCCTCAACAACTGGCGGAGCCAGGTCGACCGCCTGCCGGAGTTCTACGAGCTGACGACCGGCGGCGCGCTGTTGTCGATCATCCCGTTGGCGATCGCGATGATCGTGCTGCAACGCTTCTGGCGTGGCGGGCTCACCGAGGGATCCGTGAAGTAGCCGTCGGCCCGGAGACGGCGACGGGCCCCGGATCAGTCGATCCGGGGCCCGTCGTCAGTCGTGTCGAGCTAGAGGCTGCAGGTGTTGCCGAGCGTGGTGAACTCGTCCTGGAGCTTCGTGAGCGAATCGGTGAGCCCGGTCTGGTCGACGTTCTGCGGGTCGTCGACAGCCGTCTTCGCGACGTCGATGAAGTCGTTGAGCGCCTTCACCGAGTCGTTCGCCGCGGTCTTGACCTCCTCGTTCGTGACCTTGTCGGCCGCCGCCTTGAACGTTCCGGAGAAGTCGTCGAGCTGGGTGACGGCCGCCTCGGGGTCGGAGGACAGCGAGCTCAGGCCCGACTGCAGCTGCGAAGCCGACTCCGTCACCTCGGACTGGATGAGCTTGCACGCATCCTCTTTGCTCTGGGCGCCGCCGGCACAGCCGGTGAGGAGCAGGCCCGAGACGGCGATCGCGCCGAGGAATGCTGCTGCGTTCTTCTTCATGGTGGTGTGATTCCCCCGTGTTCGGTGCCCGTGGCGGGCCCGCCCGCGCGCTGCGGGTCGGCCTCCAGGCTACCCGGTGGAGCCCGCCACCCGCAGGCGTGCGCGGCCCGATCGTCGTGTGCGGTCGTCGTCGGCATGGACGCGAGCCCCGTTTATTTGTAAGCTTGGCGAACAAACCGGTGGTGCGAGCGGGTCGCATCACGGATCGAAGGAACCACAGCATGCAGACGCGCCACGACGCCCTCCGGAGACGAACCGCGTGAGGGTGGGACTCGACATCGGCGGCACGAAGACCGATGCCGTCCTCGTGACGGATGACGGCGCGCTCCTGCACCGGCTCAGACTGGTCACCGGACGCGGTCCGGAAGCGGTCGTCGAAACCGCCGTCGAGGCCGTCAGCCGGCTCTCCGACGCCGTCGCGCGTCCGATCGACGCGTTCACGTCGGTCGGCGTCGGTATCCCCGGCCTCATCGTCCCGGGCACCGGCCGCGTGACCCACGCCGTCAACCTCGACGTGGAGGAACTCGAGCTCGGTGCGATCCTCGCCCAGCGCCTCGGGGTCCCCGTCGCCGTGGAGAACGATGTGAAGGCGGCGGCCCTCGGCGCCTGGCAGCTGCTCGACGGTTCCGGCACGATGGCCTACCTCAATCTGGGCACGGGCGTCGCCGCCGGCATCGTCACGGACGGCCGGCTCTGGCAGGGCTCGAGCGGGGTCGCCGGCGAGGTCGGGCATCTGTCGGTCGATCCGCTCGGTGACCGCTGCGGGTGCGGACAGCGCGGGTGCGTCGAGACCATGGCCGCCGGTGGTGCTGTCTCCGCCGCCTGGGGAGCCGACGTGGCGCTGCCGGTGCTCGACCTCTTCGACCATGCCGACGCCGGTGACCCGCGGGCCATCGCGCTCCGCGCACGCCTCGGTCACGGAGCGGCCGCGGCCGTCCGCATCCTGACCCTCACCGTCGACGCCGACGACATCGTCCTCGGAGGAGGACTCACCGCTCTCGGCGAGCGACTACTCGCCGTCATCCGCGAGGCTCTGGCCGAATCCGCCGCCGGGTCTCGATTCGTCGCATCATTGCAACTGGAACAGCGCGTGCGCCTCGTGCCGACGGGATCCCCCGTCGCGGCGATCGGCGCAGCACTCGTGGGAAGAGGAGAACCGTCGCATGGCTGAAGTCGTGATCGTGGGGGACAGCGGTGCCGCAGGCGCCCTCGTCGCGGAGGCGATCGTCGCCCTGATCGAGGAGCGTCCAGACGCCGTCCTCGGACTGGCGACGGGTTCGACACCGCTCCCCGTCTATGAGGCGCTCGCCGCACGCTCGCAGGGCCTCGACCTCTCGCAGGTGCGCGGGTTCGCCCTCGACGAGTACGTCGGCCTGCCGGCCGGGCATCCCGAGTCGTACCGTTCCGTCATCACGCGTGAGGTCGTCGAGCCGCTCGGCCTCGCGCCCGAGCGCATCCAGGTGCCGAACGGTGCGGCCGAGACCATCCAGCACGCCGGCGCCGACTACGAAGCGGCGATCCAGGCCGCCGGCGGCGTCGACCTGCAGATCCTCGGCATCGGCACCGACGGCCACATCGGGTTCAACGAGCCGGGCTCGTCGTTCGCCTCGCTCACCCGCGTGAAGACCCTGACAGAGCAGACCCGCCGGGACAACGCACGGTTCTTCGACTCGATCGACGACGTACCCATGCACTGCATCACCCAGGGGCTCGGCACCATCCTCCGCGCGAGGCACCTCGTCCTCCTCGCCTTCGGTGCGGGGAAGGCCGCTGCGATCGCCGCCGCGCTCGAGGGGCCGCTCTCCGCGAACCTCCCCGGTTCGGCGGTGCAGCTGCACCCGCGCGCCACGGTGGTCCTCGACGAAGCGGCGGCGTCCGAGCTGCAGCACGCCGACTACTACCGCTACGCGTACGCCAACAAGCCCGCCTGGCAGGGCATCTGACGTCTCAGGCGACGCCCGCCAGGCGGAGGAGCGCCGTGGTGAGGGCTGCCGCGAGGACGATGACGACGAACGGCGCGTTCCTCCAGGCGAGGACGCCGGCCACCAGGACGCCCGAGAATCGCGCGAATCCCGCGAACTGCTGGTCCTGGGTCAGCGCCGTGGTCGTGAGCACCGCCATGAGCAGGACGATGGCGGCGTCCGCGAGCAGTGTCTCGACCCGTTCCGAGACCTCGGTGCGGGTCCGCAGGAGTGGCCCGGCCAGACGGAACGTGTAGGTGCCCACCGCGAGGATCACGATCCCGACCAGCACGAGCATCGACTGGTTCATGCGGTGACCTCCGGCTTGGGCTGCTTCCGGCCGAAGCCGAAGAGGAGACCGACGAGGGACAACAGGACGGGAATCCCCGCAGGGAGGAACGGCGTCGCGGCGACGGCGACGACCGCGCCGACGAGTGCGGCTCGGCGCGTCCGGCGCTCGCGGAGGGCGGGGAAGATGAGGGCGAGCAGGACGGCGGGGAACATGACGTCGAGTCCGAAGGTGTCCGTGTCCTCGATCACCGTGCCGGCGAAGGCTCCGAGTGCCGCGCCCGCCGGCCAGCAGAGGAGGATGCCGAGGCCACACGCCCAGAACGCGGCGCGCTTTCGCTCCAGGGTGTCCTGGTCGAGCGCGAAGACGACGGACTCGTCGTTGAGGAGGTGCGTCCCGAGCACGCGACGCCAGCCCGTACCGACGACCTCGTGGATCGCGAGGCCGAACGGCAGGTGACGGGCGTTCACGAGCAACCCTGCCAGGGCCGCGGTGAGCGGACTCCCGCCGGCCGCGACGATTCCGACGAACAGGATCTCCGATGCGCCGGCGAGGACGAGCAAGGCGAGCGCCAGCGCGACCCAGGGCTGGATGCCCGAGTGCACGGCGACGGCTCCGTAGGAGATGCCGACCAGCCCGTCGGCGATGCAGACCAGCGCGATGGCCCGCCTGGTCGGCCGGCCGAGGTGACCCCATATCGAACGCACGTACACTATATTGAACGTCGATCAAGCGTTCGTCAAATCGAACGCGTAACACTCTGGAGCGAACGCATGACGCAGCTCGAACCATCCGACGACGGAGCACCGCACGCTGCGGTCGCGGCGGCGCTGACCCGCGAGCGGCAGCGCACCGGCCTGTCACTCGCGGAGGTGGCCCGTCGAGCCGGGATCGCGAAGTCGACCCTCTCGCAGCTGGAGGCGGGGCTCGGGAACCCGAGTCTCGAGACCCTCTGGGCGCTCAGCGTCACCCTCGACGTCCCGTTCGCCCGCCTGGTCGAGCCGGTGCGGCGACCGGTCCAGGTGATCCGTGCCGGTGAGGGGCCGACCCTCGCCGCGTCCGGGGCGGATTACGTCGCGACGGTGCTGTCCGCGTGCCCGCCGAACGCCCGACGCGACATCTACCGCATCGTCGTCGAACCGGGGGAGCCGAGGCGTTCGGAGCCGCACATGCCGGGCGTCGTCGAGCACTGGATCCTCAGCACCGGTCGCGCGTCCGTCGGACCCGTCGGCGAGGAGGTCGAGCTCGGACCGGGGGACTACCTCGCCCACGCCGGGGACGTGCCGCACGTCTTCGAGGCACTCGAGCCGGGTACGACCGCGGTGGTGGTCACCGAGCACGTCTGAGCACCTCGACAAGCTCGGTGACCGGGACCGCTCGGTGACCGGGACCGCGCGACGGGTGCTCAGCCGTCGATGACGTGCACGAGCTCGTCGATGAAGCCGGCGAAGTCCTCGGAACGGCGGATGATCCGAGCGACGCTCGAGCGCTCCGAGAACACCTCGACGAACTGGTCGAACACCGTCTGGAACGCGGCACGACCCGATTCACTGAACGCCACGAGTGCGACGACGCTCACGCGGGCGCCGCCCCACTCCATCGGCGTCTCGTTCACGGCGATCGCGATGGCCGTCGAGTGCGCGGTCATCGCCATGGCGTGCGGCACGGCCAGGGTGTCGGTGAACGCCGTCGACGACATGCGCTCCCGCTCGATCGCCGCGGTGAGGTAGCTCTCGTCGATGATCCCCCGGGCGATCATACGCTCGCCGAGCAGGCGGATCATGCCCTCCTCGTCCTCGGCATGCGCGTTCCGGAGGAAGAGGTCCGGGTGGAAGTACTGCAGCAGTTCGTCGGTGATCTCCGACAAGCGGGACGAACGACGGACGCGGCTGACCGCGGTGCGGACTCGCTCCACGTCGGCCGCGGTGAGGAACGGTTGGATGACGACGATGCCGTCGGCAGGGGCCGGTGGCTCGATCGTCGTGAGCACGAGGTCGGTGTCGATGGCGGCCCAGTCGACATCGGTGCGGGTGATGACGGATCGGACGTCGAGGACGTCGCCCAGCTGCGATTCGACGCGTCGGCGCAGCACCTCGTGCATGTCGTAGTAGCCGGCGGACACGATCGTGGAGCCGAGCAGGGCCTCCTTACGGGCCTTCTGCTCGAGCTGGGCGCCGACGTGCATCGCGATGTAGGCGATCTCGTCGTCGTTGATGATGATGGAGCCGTGCCGCTGCAGCTGGCTGGCGATGAAGACCGCGAGCTCGTAGATCATCGGGTACGAGGTCTTGATCGAGCGGGTCAGCGGATTGCGGGAGTAGGACTGGTCCTGTGCACGACGGATGAGGTTCTGGACGTGGAGGGTGAGCCGGACGATGAAGTCCTCGTCGGAGAGGTCGACGAGGTACTCGCGGCCGGCACGGTCGACGGCCTGACGGACGGCGGCGAGGTCGTCCTGGTTGACGTAGTCGTCGACGAGGACTTCGACGGGAGCCCCACTGCCCGGCGTCACCACCCGTGTCACGAGCAGGTAGCTGAGGTACACGAGGTCGCCCTCGCCGAGCGCGACGTGGAAGTGGGCGTCGACGAGCCGCGCCAGATCCTCCGCGACCGCCTCGACCTCCGGGGTGCGCGGTGCATGGTCTGCGGGCTCCGCCGGACGGTCCTTCGTGACCCGGTCGATGGCGATCGCGATGTGCAGCAGGACGTTCGCGATGCCGTACTCGTTGACGTAGTACCCGCGCGCGGTCAACGCCTCGAGCAGCTCGCCCTTGAACGGGCTGAACTCGTTCGGCGCGAACGCGCGTTGGAGCGCCTCGAGTTCGACGATGCCGCGATCGGTCTCGTCGCGGAACATCCGGCTGAGGAGCCGTCTCCGCTCGGTCTCACCGCCCGCCATCGTCACCGTCGATCCGGAACGGTCGAGCGTGAGGGCGGTGTCGGCGAGCATGGCGCGGACCCGGCCCAGGTCGCCCTCGACGGTCGACTCGCTGACGTGGAGCCGCTGTGCCGTCTCGTGCACGTCGATTCCCGAGGGGGCGCTGATGAGCAGCCGGACGAGCCCGTACAGCCGATCCCGGGGTGTCTCCGATTCGAACGCCGATGCGGCTCGTCGCCGGTAGACCGCATAGCCGTCGGCGTTCAGCCGATACCCGTTCGGCCCGGACTCGACGACGTCGTGCGGTGCCGTGCGGGTGTTGACCGCCGTGACGTAGCTGCGGACGCTGCGCGGTGTGACGCCGAGCACCTCCGCGACCTCCGTGGCCGTCGTCCAGCCGTCCCGTCCCGCGAGGTAGCCGAGCATGCGGTCGTGTTTCTCGCGTGCCACGATGCCCTCTCCGTCGGTCGGCCGTCGCGCGGTCCGGGCGAACCGCTCCACCGAGTCAACCACCTTCCCGGCTGCTTCCGCGCGTTCGACGACCTTTCCGCCCCGGCGGAAGAGCTTCTGGTGGAGCAGCGAGTGGCGCGACGGAATGATGGGTTGGTAGGCAATCGGCGGTTCTGGAGAAGGTTCGATGAAGATCCTGGTGATTTGCGGCGCGGGTGCGTCGAGCACGTTCATGGCCCAACGCCTGCGTCGCGCAGCAGCCGACCGATCGGTCGACGTCTCCGTCGCGGCCGGTGCCGAATCGCAGGTCCTCGGCGGCACGATCGCCCTCGACGGTGTCGACGTCCTGCTCGTCGGCGCCCACCTCGCCGACCACGAGGCTGCGCTGCGCGCAGCGGCCGAGCCCACCGGCACCGCGGTCGCCGTCCTGCCTGGCGACGTCTTCGGCGTCGAGGGCGGCGCGCGAGCCCTCGAACTCGTCCTCTCGATCCAATCACCAACCAGGAGGTAACCCCATGGCAACTCGAACCGTCCGCATCGGCTCGTCGCACGGCCTGCATGCCAGGCCCGCGAAGCTGTTCACGCAGGCTGCGAAGGACGCCGGGGTCCCGGTGACGATCGCGAAGGGCAGCGGCAAGCCCGTCAACGCGGCGAGCATCCTCGGCGTGATCGCGCTCGCCGTCGAGCACGGCGACTACGTGACCCTGTCCGTCGACGGCGAGGGCGCCGCAGCCGAGGGCACCCTCGACACGCTCTCCGAGCTCCTGGTGACCGACCATGACGAGCAGTAGTCCGATGACCGCGTTCCAGGGCATCGGTATCGGCCAGGGCGTCGCCGTCGGCCCGGTGGCCCGCATGGCCGACCCGCTCCCCGCGCCCGCCGACGTCGCCAGCACCCTCGACCTCGCGACCGAGACCGAGCGCGCGAACACCTCCCTCGCCGCGGTCGCCCGCGAGCTCGAGGCCCGAGGCGCCGCCGCCGGTGGTGCCGCTCGTGACGTCCTCGAGGCCCAGGCGATGATGGCGGAGGACCCGACCCTCGCCGAGGAGATCGCCACGCGGCTCGCGGACGGCAAGACCGCCGAGTGGGCCGTCCACGCGGCCTTCGCCTCGTTCCGCGACCAGCTCGCCGCGATGGGCGGCTACCTCGGGGAGCGCGCCGCCGACCTCGACGACGTGTCGCAGCGGGTCATCGCCGACCTCATGGGCGTGCCGGCCCCCGGCGTCCCCTCGCCCGGCCACCCGTTCATCCTCGTCGCCCGCGACCTCGCGCCGGCCGACACCGCTCTCCTCGACCTCGACCTGGTCCTGGGCCTCGTCACGAGCGACGGCGGCCCGACCTCGCACACGGCGATCCTCGCCCGCGAGAAGTCGATCGTCGCGATCGTCGGCGTCGTCGGAGCAGCCGAACTGACCGACGGCACGACCCTCGTCGTCGACGCGGCAGCCGGTGAGGTCACGGT
The DNA here is from genome assembly GCF_014841225.1 of Plantibacter sp. CFBP 8804. Classification (NCBI taxonomy): domain Bacteria; kingdom Bacillati; phylum Actinomycetota; class Actinomycetes; order Micrococcales; family Microbacteriaceae; genus Plantibacter; species Plantibacter sp. CFBP 8804. Next base: position 1,106,272 of record NZ_JACYTU010000001.1, on the reverse strand, counting down.
CGATCCGACCCCCGAGCTCGTCGCCGCCACGGAGCAGCGCATCGCCGACCGACTCGCGCTCGTGAACGCACCGGTCGTCCCCGGTGCGCTGGCCGACGGCACCCCCGTGCCGCTGCTCGCGAACCTGGGCTCGGCCGAGCACGCCGACGCCGCCGCAGAGCTCGGCGCCGAGGGCGTCGGCCTCTTCCGCACCGAGTTCCTCTTCCTCGACCAGGCGCTCGCACCGACGGTCGAGCAGCAGCGGGCGCACTACGAGAAGCTGCTGAACGCCTTCCCCGGCCAGAAGGTCGTCGTGCGCGTCCTCGACGCCGGTGCCGACAAGCCGTTGGCGTTCCTGAACGACGCGCACGAGGACAACCCGGCGCTCGGACTCCGCGGCCTCCGTGCGCTGCGGGCGAGCGAGGACATCCTGCGCGAGCAGCTCACGGCGCTCGCCCAAGCCGACGCGGCGACGAACGCCGACCTGTGGGTCATGGCCCCGATGGTGTCGACCGTCGAGGAGACGAAGTACTTCATGGCGATCGCCGCCGAGTACGGTCTGAAGACGCCCGGCGTCATGGTGGAGGTGCCGTCGAGCGCCCTCCTCGCCGACCGCGTCCTCGCCCACGCCGGATTCGCGTCGATCGGGACCAACGACCTCACGCAGTACACGCTCGCCGCGGACCGCCTGCTCGGTTCCGTCGGGGCGTTCCAGGACCCGTGGCACCCGGCGGTCCTCCGTCTCGTGCAGCTCGTCGGCGAAGCCGGCCAGCACCACGGCAAGCCGGTCGGCATCTGCGGCGAAGCAGCCGCCGACCCGCTCCTCGCCGTCGTCCTCGTCGGACTCGGCGCCACCACCCTGTCCATGTCACCGTCGGCGCTCGCCGACGTCCGTCACTCCCTCCAGCAGTACACGCTCGACGATGCACGGCGCATCGCGGCAGCAGCACTGTCCGCCGACGGTGCGGCCGAAGCCAGGGCAGCGGCCACCGCTGCAACGACTCCCGAAATGAAAGAGGCAACATCATCATGACAACGACGTCTACTCCTAAGAAGCCGGGAGGTGCACGAGTCGGCGTTCAGCGATTCGGCACCTTCCTCTCCGGCATGGTCATGCCGAACATCGCGGCCTTCATCGCCTGGGGCCTCATCACCGCGTTCTTCATCGCGACCGGCTGGTTCCCGAACGGGATCCTCGGCGGCTTCGGCAACGCCGACCTCATCGGTTGGCAGGGTGCCGCGACGGCGCTCGCGCAGGCCGACGACGGCACGACCTTCCCGCAGTACGTCGGCCTCGTCGGCCCGATGATCACGTACCTGCTCCCGCTGCTCATCGCGAACACCGGTGGCCGCATGATCTACGGTGAGCGTGGCGGCGTCGTCGCGTCCATCGCGACCATGGGTGTCATCGTCGGCAGCGCGATCCCGATGTTCATCGGTGCGATGATCATGGGCCCGCTCGCCGCATGGCTCATGAAGCAGGTGGACCGGATCTGGGACGGCAAGATCAAGGCCGGCTTCGAGATGCTGGTCAACAACTTCTCCGCGGGTATCCTCGGAGCCATCCTCGCCATCGGCGGCTTCTTCGGTATCGCACCGATCGTCACCGCGCTCAGCAGCTTCCTCGAGGGCATCGTCGACTGGCTCGTCGCCAACTCGCTCCTGCCGATCGCGAGCATCTTCATCGAGCCCGGCAAGATCCTCTTCCTCAACAACGCCATCAACCACGGTGTGCTGACCCCGCTCGGTGTCCAGCAGTCCGAGGAGACCGGCAAGTCGATCCTGTTCCTCCTCGAGGCGAACCCCGGCCCGGGCCTCGGCATCCTGCTCGCGTTCTGCTTCTTCGGAATCGGTCTCGCGAAGGCGTCGGCCCCCGGCGCGGTCATCATCCAGTTCTTCGGTGGCATCCACGAGATCTACTTCCCGTACGTGCTCATGAAGCCGATGCTGGTCCTGGCCGCGATCGGTGGCGGCATGGCCGGTGTGGCGACGAACGTCGCGTTCAACACGGGTCTCCGCGCCCCTGCCTCGCCCGGCAGCATCATCGCCGTGCTCATCCAGACCGCACCCGACAGCTACTTCGGCGTGATCCTGTCGGTCATCGTCGCCGCAGCCGTCTCGTTCGGGATCTCCGCGATCATCCTGCGGGCCAGCCGGAAGCGCGACCTCGAGAACGAGAACGCCGGTGACCTCTCGGCCGCCGTCGCCGCGACCGAAGCCGCCAAGGGGAAGAAGTCGAGCGTGCTCGGCAACCTCTCCGCCGGAAGCGCCGCAGCCGGTGCCGACGTCGTCGATGAGGGCGTCGTCACGACGCTCGAGCGCGGCCCGATCCGCAACATCGTCTTCGCGTGCGACGCCGGTATGGGTTCGAGTGCGATGGGCGCCTCGGTGCTCCGCAACAAGATCAAGAAGGCCGGCATCGACGAGATCACCGTCACCAACAAGGCGATCGCGAACCTCGCCGACGACGTCGACCTCGTCATCACCCAGCGCGAGCTGACGGAGCGTGCGAAGGAGAAGACCCCGAGTGCCGTGCACATGTCGGTCGACAACTTCATGAACTCTCCGAAGTACGACGAAGTGGTGGAGTTGCTGCGCGGAGAGGGAGCACACTAGCAACGGAACGATCCCGGGGCGCACGCGAAGGGCGTGCGCCCCGGGGCTCCATCCACCGCCCTTCACCCGGCTCCGGACCGCACCGGCGGAGCCCCGCACGACGAATGCAGAGGAAGACATGTCGCAGGTACTGACCCAGGATCGGATCACCATCGTCACCGGGACGGTGACGCAGGAGGAGGCCATCCGCCGCGCTGCCGACGCCCTCGAAGCAGCCGGAGCCGTGACCGACGAGTACTTCGAGGCCATGCTCGCCCGCGAGCAGTCCGTGTCGACCTACATGGGGAACCTCCTCGCCATCCCGCACGGGACGAACGACGCGAAGGAGGCGGTCCGCGATTCCGCCCTGTCGTTCACCCGCTACGAGACCCCCATCGACTGGGACGGCGACGAGGTCCGCTTCGTCGTCGGCATCGCCGGCAAGGACGGCGGGCACATGGAGATCCTCTCCAAGATCGCCATCATCTTCTCCGAGGACGACGAGGTCGCCAAGCTGCTCGCAGCCGAGACGCCTGAGGAGCTCTACGCGCTCCTGAGCGAGGTCAACGAGTGATGCGAGCCGTCCATTTCGGCGCCGGCAACATCGGGCGCGGCTTCGTCGGCCTGCTCCTCCACGAGGGCGGCTACGAGGTCGTCTTCGCGGACGTCAACGCCGAGCTCATCGATGCGATCGCCGCGGCCGACAGCTACACGGTGCACGAGGTGGGCGACGGCGCGAAGGACACGGTCGTCACCGGGTTCCGCGCGATCAACAGTGCCACCGACGAGGAGGCCCTGGTCCAGGAGATCGCCACCGCCGAGGTGGTGACCACCGCCGTCGGGCCGACCATCCTGCGCTTCGTCGCTCCGGTCATCGCTCGGGGGATCGCCGCCCGTCCGGCCGACGCCGCTCCGCTCGCCGTCATGGCCTGCGAGAACGCGATCAACGCCACCGACCTCCTCGCCACCGAGGTGCGCCAGGCGGTCGGCGACGAGGCCTGGGCGTCGCTGTCGACCCGGGCAGTGTTCGCGAACACGGCCGTGGACCGCATCGTCCCGGGCCAGCCCGCCGGGCAGGGCATCGACGTGACCGTCGAGACCTTCTATGAATGGGCCATCGAGACCCCGGCGTTCAACGGCTCGCTGCCGTCGATCCCCGGTGCCCACTTCGTCGAGGAGCTCGCGCCGTACATCGAGCGGAAGCTCTTCACCGTGAACACCGGCCACGCCTCCGTCGCCTACTTCGGTGCGCGCGCCGGTATCGGGACCATCGCCGAAGCACTCGCCGAGCCGTCCATCGCCGTAGCCGTCGGTGCGGTGCTGGAGGAGACCTCCGCGCTGCTCGTCGCCAAGCACGGGCTCGACGTCGACGCGCAACGCGAGTACCGCGAGACGATCCTCCGTCGCTTCGCGAACGTGCACCTGCCCGACACCGTGGAGCGCGTCGGCCGGCAGCCGCTGCGCAAGCTGAGCCGGACCGAGCGGTTCATCGGACCCGCCGCGGAGCTGGCGGAGCGCGGCATGGCCCACGACGCCCTCGTCTCGGCCATCGGTGCCGCGCTCGAGTTCGACGTCGCCGACGACGAGCAGAGTGTCCACCTGCAGGCGAAGCTCCACGAGCTCGCGCCGGGCACCTTCGTCGAGGAGGTCACCGGCCTCGCTCCCGAGCACCCGCTGGCTCCCGCGGTGCTCGCGCAGGTCGTCGCCCGACAGGCATCGCTCGCGTAACGCCCGTCGACAGGCTCAGGGACCGGATCCGTCCGGACCCTGGGCCTTTCCCCGTTCCCGGAGCCTGTTCCGGCCCCTGGGCACGCCTCCGGCCGCCCGTCGTCGGTCCCTGAGCGCGCCCCATTCCGGTCCCTGAACGCGCCCCATTCCGGTCCCTGAGCCTGTCGAAGGGTCTCAGAACATCTTGCCCGGGTTGAGGAGGTTCTCCGGGTCGAAGAGCCGCTTGATCCCGTGCTGGAGCGCGAGCTGATCTTCGCCGAGCTCGTCGCCGAGCCAGCGCTTCTTGAGCAGGCCGATGCCGTGCTCGCCGGTGAGGGTGCCGCCGAGCCGCAGTGCGGTGGTGAAGAGGTCGTCGGCGGCCTGCCAGATGAGGTCTGGTACCTCGACACCCTCGAAGACGAAGTTCGGGTGGAGGTTGCCGTCGCCCGCATGCGCGACCGTCGGGATGGAGATGCCGTACCGGCGCTCGATCTCGCCGATCGCCGTGAACATCGCCGCCAACTGACTGCGGGGGACCGACACGTCCTCGATGAGCGGGGTGCCGAACTGCTCGAGCGAGGGGTGCAGGGCACGGCGGACGGCCAACAGATGCTCACCCGTCGCGTGGTCGGTGGACATCTCGGCACGCCCGCCGCCGGCGTGGAGCACATCGAGGATCGCGGCGGCCTCCGCCTCGGCGTTCGGGCCGTCGGTCTGGATCACGACGTGCGCCTCGCCGCTGGTCGGGGTCGGCAGCTGCAGGTAGCGATGCACGGCGACGAGCGCGACGGGGTCGAGCAGTTCCATGATCGACGGCTGGACACCGGACGCGGTGACGGCGGCGGTGGCCTCCGCTGCCGAGACCACGCTCGGGAAGTAGCCGGCGATGGTCGCGACGGTGCCCGGCGTCACGCGCCGGATGCGGACGGTCGCCTCGACGATGACGCCGAGGACGCCCTCGGAGCCGACCATGAGACTCGTGAGGTCGAGGCCGGTGACCCCCTTCACGCTCCGGTGCCCGACGCTGATGAGCCGACCGTCGGCCAGGACGACCTTGAGCGCGAGCACTGCGTCGCGCGTCACGCCGTACTTGGCGCAGAGCAGGCCGCCGGCACCGGTCGCGATGTTCCCACCGACGGTCGAGATCGCGCGGCTCGCCGGGTCGGGCGCAAACCAGAGCCCCCTGGCGAGCAGGAGGTCGTTGAAGGCGCCGTTGATGATGCCCGGTTCGACCACCGCGAGGAGGTCGGGTTCGTTGATCTCCAGGACGCGCTGCATCTCGAGCGTCGACAGGACGATCTCGCCCGCGCCGCCGAGCGCGCCGCCGGCCAGTCCGGTACCGGCTCCGCGCGTCACGACCGGCGTCCCGGTCGCGGTGGCGATGCGCATGACCGTCTGGACGTCCTCGATGGAACGCGCGGAGACCACGGCGAGGGGCGGGGCGTCCGACATGTGTCCGGACTTGTCGGACCGTGCGTCCGCGAGGACGGCGTCCGTCGTCGAGACTGCGTCGCCGAGGGCGTCACGGAGGGCGTCGAGGACGGGAGGCGTCGTCATCGCGGCAGGGCTGATCCGTCGGCCCAGACCGCCTGGACGTTCCACTGGTGGTCGAGGAGGACGGCGTCCGCGGCGTATCCCGGGGCCAGCCGTCCGAAGCGGTCGGCCATGCCGAGGACGCGGGCCGGGGTGCTCGTGAGGGCACCGACCGCGGCGTCCGCCGCGACACCGCTCGCGACGGCGAGTCGGAGCGCCCGGTCGAGCGTCAGCGTGGAGCCGGCGATCGAGTCGCCTTCCACGAGCCGCGCCAAACCGTCCGTCACCTGGACCTCGAGGGCTCCCAGGAGGTACCGGCCGTCGGAGGACCCTGCTGCGGCCATCGCGTCGGTGATGAGTGCGACACGGCCCGGTGCCTGCTCGAAGGCGAGCTTGGCGACGTCGGGGTGCACGTGTTCGCCGTCGAGGATGAGCTCGACCGTGACCCGCTCGTCGGCGAAGGAGGCGATGATCGGTCCGGGCGCGCGGTGGTGGATCCCGTTCATCGCGTTGAACACGTGGGTGACGAGCCGGGCGCCGAGATCGAACGCCGTCTTCGTCAGTGCCTCGTCGGCGTCGGTGTGACCCACGGCGACGATGACGCCGGCCTCGACGAGGACCTGGATCGCCTCGAGGGCGTTCGGCAGCTCAGGGGCGATCGTGATCTGCCGCAGCGTGCCTCGGCTCGCGTCGATGAGGCGTTCGACGACCGCCGGGCTCGGGTCGATGAGCGCACCGGGGTCGTGCGCGCCCTTCTTGACCGGTGAGAGGAACGGACCTTCGAGGTGGGCTCCGAGGACCAGCGGATCCTCGGCGACGAGGTCGGCGATCCCCTCGAGGCTCGCGACGAGGGCGTCGACCGGGTTCGACACGAGGCTGATGAGTGTCCTCGTGGTCCCGTGTGCCCGGTGCACCGCGAGTGCGCGTCCGATGGCGTCGCGTCCGTCGTCGAAGGACGACCCGCCGCCACCGTGGACGTGGAGGTCGATGAACCCCGGCGTGAGGTGGCCGCCGTGTGCGTTGTGGACGGATGCGCCGTCGCCGACGGGGATGGAGCGCCAGTCGTCGCCGGTGCCGGTGGAGCGGATGACCCCGTCGACCGCGTGCAGCCAGAAGGCGTCCTGGTGGCCGTCGACGTCGACCTTGGTGGCGGAGTGGATCAGGAGCTCGGTCATGCGAGCTGCTTCCGGCCGCGGACGACACCACTGGCGACGGCGACCACGGCGAAGACGGTCGCGATGATCGGCTGCCCGAGGTGCAACCAGGCGAGCGCCGCCGCCGCGAAGATGAGGAGCTCGACGACCGCCTGGCCGTAGAGGTCGATGCGGATCACGGCGCGCGGCGAGAGGAACAGCGCCCAGAGGATGATCGCCACGACCGGCGCGGCGATCCCGACGACCACGTTCAGGGGGAACGGCCACACCGCGACGCCCCAGAAGCCGAGCGAGAAGAAGGCGAAGAGTTCGAGGAAGAACCGCAGGATCTCGTTGGGGCCGATCTTCACGTCGGCGGGAGTTCGTTCAGACACCACACGATTCTACGGCGCGTGGCAGCGAGCCCGCTCCGGGTCAGCGGAAGATGATCGTGCGCGCACCGTCGAGGAGGACGCGGTCCTCGGCGAACCACTTCACCGCCTGGGTGAGGGTGCGGCTCTCCTCGTCCTGGCCGATGGCGACGAGCTCCGCGGGGGAGCGGGAGTGGTCCACGCGGACGACGTTCTGCTCGATGATCGGTCCCTCGTCGAGGTCGCTCGTCACGAAGTGCGCCGTCGCACCGATGAGCTTGACGCCGCGCGCATGCGCCTGCTTGTAGGGGTTCGCGCCCTTGAAACCGGGCAGGAAGGAGTGGTGGATGTTGATGGCGCGACCGGCGAGGCGCTCGCAGAGCTCGGGGGAGAGGATCTGCATGTACCTGGCGAGGACGACGAGCTCGATGTCGTGCTCCTCGACGGCCTCGACGACCCTGGCCTCGAACGCCGCCTTCGAGGCGGCGTCCGTCACGGGCAGCGCCTCGAAGGGCACGCCGTAGAAGGAGGCGAGATCGCGGAGTGAACCGTGGTTGCTGAGCACGAGGGGGATCTCGACCGGGAGCTGGCCGGCCCGTTGACGGAAGAGGAGGTCGTTGACGCAGTGTGCCGCCGTCGAGGCCAGGACGAGCGTCCGGAGCGGACGACCGACGACGTCGAGCCGCCACTGGAGGGCGTACCGCTCGACGACCGGTGCGATGGCCGCCTCGAAGCGCTCGCGCGAGACCGCCGCCTCGACCTGGAGCCGCATGAAGAACCGCCCGGTGTCATCGCTCGAGAACTGCTGGCTCTCGGTGATGTTGCCGTCGGCCTCGACGATCGCACCGCTGATCGCGTGCACGATGCCGGGCCGGTCCTCGCAGATGATCGAGAGCACCCAGTGGACGGAGCGCTCGTGCGTGGTCGATGGCACAGCGGAGGGATCGGTCGAGTTCGTCACCGACTCAGGTTACCGGGACCCGACGGCTCAAGCCGCAGGGACGGACCGCTCGTCGACGAGGTCGGCGTGGGAGGACTGCCGCAGGTACGACCGCACCGTCTCGCGGCTCTGTCGCAGGCAGTCGATGCGGGCGTCGATCGAGGCGATCTGCGCGTGGAGCGACTCGGCCGTCGCGCGGGAGCAGTCGGGCACGGCACGCGAGGTGCGTGCGTCGTCGAGATCGAGGACCACGCGCACGAGACGGGTCGTGAGCCCCGCGTCGAACAGGTTGTCGACCGTGACGACGTGGTCGATCGCGGACGGTTCGTACTCCTCGGGCGCGTGCGACGCGCGCACGGGCGCCAGGAGTCCCTCCTCCTCGTAGGAGCGGAGCCGGGTGGCCGGGACACCCGTTCGTTCAGCGAGTTCTGCAATGCGCATGAGCGGCCTCTCTGTCACCTTCACGTCAGCTGCAACGTCGGATCGAGCCCTCCGCATTCCCGCCCTCGGGTAGACTCGTCCGCGGTCGCCGGATGTCGGTTGACCCTGGGCGCGCACATCAGCGCGTAGACGAACTCGTCCGCCACGTCAGCCGACGAGTGAACGCCATCGTTGGAGCAATCCGATGACCTCCTCTTCGCCCTCCTCGGCGCGCGCCGCCGAACCCTCCAAGCCGACGTCACCGCCGTTCCCCTGGGTCGGCCTGATCGCGCTCGCGGCGGGCACCTTCCTCTCCGTCACCGGCGAGATGATCCCGACCGGCCTCCTCCCGGAGATGAGCACCTCGCTCGGCGTCACCGAGTCGCAGATCGGGCTCCTTGTCAGCGTGTTCGCGTTCACGGTGGTGCTGTCGAGCACCGCGCTCATCCACCTCACCAGGCGTGTCCCGCGACACGCGTTGCTCGTGGCCGTCATCGTGGTCCTCGGCGTGAGCACCGGTCTCGGCGCGCTCGCCCCGAACTACGAGCTCCTCGTCGCCACCCGGGTGCTCGGCGGGCTCGCCCATGGCGTCTTCTGGGCGGTCGTCGGCGCGTACGCCGGTCACCTGGTCCCGAAGGAGCAGCTCGCGCGCGCCGTGTCCGTGACGATCGCGGGAGGCACGCTCGCCTTCGTCCTCGGCGTCCCGCTCAGCACCGCGCTCGGGCACGCGCTCGGCTGGCGACTCGCGTTCGGCGTCCTCGCCGCGGCGATGCTCCTCGGCGCCGTCGTCGTGTGGTGGAAGCTGCCGCCCGTCGGTCGGGAGGAGTCGCACGCGGCAGCCTCGGGTGCCACGGGCCGTGATCCGAGCATCGTCCCGGTCGCGATCGTCTGCATCGCGGTCGGCGTCATCATGGCGGGCCATTACGCGTTCTACACCTACATCGCACCGTTCCTCATCGGCGAGGTCGGTGTCCCGGCCGGCCAGCTCAGCATCCTCCTCCTCGTCTACGGCGTCGCGGGCGCGATCGGCCTCATCCTCACCGGCAGCGTCTTCGCGAGGCGTGCGACCACGGGGCTGTTCGTCGCCCTGACCGTGTCTGCCGCCATGGTGAGCGTGCTCGCCCTCTCGGCAGGCTGGCTTCCGGGCGCGCTCGTCGCGTTCTTCCTCTGGGGGACGGCCTTCGGCATGCTGCCGCCGCTCATGCAGACGCGCCTCCTGCACGCGGCGAGCCCGCGCATCCGCGACACCGCGAACGCGTTCTACACGACGGCGTTCAACACGGGTATCGGTGGCGGCTCGGCGCTCGGCGCGTTGCTCCTCGCCGAGATCGGTCTCGGCGTGCTGCCGTGGGTGTACGTGTGCCTCGCCGTGGTCGCGACCTCACTCCTCGCGGCGGACGTGCTGCGCACCCGCAAGCGCGAGTCCGTCTGATCGAGCACGAGCCGTTGCGGACGCGCTGAGCGGGACCGCTTACGGTACAACCGGTTCGTCCGTCGTCGGCGCCGGTGAGGCGTCTGCACCATCGGTCGGCGCGGTGACGTCGGGCGCGGTCGCCACCGGCATCTCCGTCGCGGGATCCGGCTCGGTCGTACTCGGCACGTCCGGCTCCGTCGCGGGAGCCGCTTCCACCGGGGTCTGATCCGCGATCGGGTCGACGATGGCCTGAACCGGGACCGGAGCGGGAACCGCCTCCGGTGCGGTGTCCAGAACCGCTTCCGGGAGCGGGGCCGTCGCCGGATCGACGGCGGCGTCGGTACTCAGGAGTCCGGTCAGCGAGAGGTACTCGACGGAGGTCGCAGGTCCCACGCGCGATGGGTCGGACGGGTCGACGCTCCAGACGCTGAGCTCGTGGAACCCGACGGCAACGGCGGCGCCGGTGAGCGTCGCTCGACCGTCGGCGTCGAGCGCGACGCGTTGCTCGTCACCACCGTCGACCGTGTATCCGACCGCGCCGTTCGGAGCACCGACGACCACGAGCGGGCCGGTCGGATCGAGGAACTGCACCGACAGGACCGTCCGGAGCCCGGTGACGGCCGGCCCGCTGATCGACATGGTGGCCGGTTCGGCGGACACGGAGACCTCGTCGCCCAGGGTCTGGCGGACGGTCAGGACGAAGGTGCCCGTGCGGCCGAGGTCGACCGGGCCGGTCGACCAGGTCCCGGTCTCGGGAGGGGCTGTGGCGGACGCCCGCCGAGCGGAGGCCGGCACGACCGTCGACGCGACGACCACCTCTCCGTCGAGGATGTCGACGGTGGCGCCGGCCGCTGCGGTACCGCTGAAGGCAGGCCACAGGAAGCCGCCACCGGTGTCGGCGGCCATCGTCGGCGCCGGGAGCTCCTCGGGGTCCGTCGGATCGACGGGGTCCACCGGATCGACGGGAGGGGCGATGGGCGGAGCCGTCGGCGACGGGACCTGCGGCTCGGCGACCGGAGGCGGCGTCGCACCCGGGCCGGGCGTCGGCCGGGGAGTGGGCACCGGTGCCGAGGGTGTCGGGGTCGTCGGCGCGGACGGCGACGTCGTCGGACCCGTGGTCGGAGTCGCGCCCGGCGTCGGCACGGCGACGGGGTCGCTGGTCTCGTCGGCGGAGACGGAGGTCGCCGAGTCTGCTCCGGGCGGGAACACCACCGGACCCAGGACGAGCGCGGCGGCGGTCACCACCGCGACGACGCCGACGCCGATCGCGGCGATGATCCCACCGGAGAGACCTGCCGTCGCAGCACCCGCGACGCCCGCACCCGACGCGACGCCGGCACCCGACGCGGCACCGCTGGAACCGGCTGCTCCGGAAGCCGCTGCTCCGCCGGAGGCCGCCACCGAGGTGCTCAGGTGCGCCGTCAGTGCGACCCCGCCGGTGACGCCGGCCGGCATCGCGGCGACCGCGGTCGTCGACGCACCGTTCGTCTGCAACCACGCGGTGTAGCCGGCCGCACCGGCGGCGCCTGCGACGAGGGGGAGGAGGACGAGCGCCATGCGCGAGCCGACCTCCTTCGCCTCAGCGGCCACGATGGTGCACCGCTGACAGGCGTCCAGGTGCGACTCGACCTTGGCCGTGTCCCGGGCGGAGAGGTTCCCGCGCGCGTACGACCCGAGCCTGCTGATCGTGAAGGCGTGCTCCGAGTCGTCGTCGACGGCCTGCAGGTGCGCCTGGATCCACGCTTCGCGCAGCCCCTCGCGTGCTCGGTAGGCGAGCGCGGCCACCGAGTTGGCCTTCATCCCGAGGAGCGGCGCGACCTCCGCAGGTGTCATCGCCTCGATCTCCGTGTACCAGAGCACCTCCTGCCACCGGGTCGGCAGGCTTCGGAACGCTCGGGCACTCAGGCTGCGGTCGAGGGCCTCGATCGAGGACGCCTCGTTCGTGTCCGGGTCCTCGAAGGAGTCCAGGGTGTCGAGTGAGGTCTCCCGACGCGACCGGCCCCATGCGGCCGCCGTGTTCCGGATGGTGGTGAACAGGTACGGGCGGAAGGCGCCGGTGGGTCCCTTCCCGCGGCGGACCGCCTGATAGATGCGGGCGAAGGATTCCGAGACGAGGTCGTCGGGATCGAGGCTCGAGGTGACGGACCGGGCGACGGTCCGTCCGGCGTTCGAGTGCCGTCGCCACAGCTCCGCGTAGGCGTCCTGCGAGCCCGTGCGGGTGTGCTCGATGAGCTCGGCATCCGATCGCTCGGTGAGCGATGAAGCCGGGGATGTGTCCAGGCTCATGATGCCTCCGTCTGCGAGCTGCGCACTACCGGGCACCGTGCCCGCTCAAGAGAGTCGGGTGGAGCGGGATCATGACGCCGATTCCTCATCTTGGCACGAGGTGCCTCGCGGACAGCCGCTGGCGACGAGGAAGATCCGTTTCGATTGTTCTGGGAAACCGCGTCATGACCTGCTCGGGATGCACTCTCTCAGGATGAACAGCAGGATTCCCGGCGACGGGGACCCGGCTGGGTCGTCCTCGGACGGCCACGATGCGCGCCACGGCCGGTGTGCATCGGGCAACGGACCCGAAACGTTGCAGATCTCGACGGGAGGGGGCGCCTTCGTGCGTACCCGTCGACAGGCCGGGAGTGGTGCTCGGGGGCGAGCATCACTCCCGGCCGCCTTTCCGACCGTCGCTCGGATCAGTCGAGCCAGCTGACCTCGGGGGAGCGGTGGAAGGCGATGCCCGCTGCCGACCATCCCTGAGCAAGTTCGGCCAGCCGGACCCGGAAGTCGCTCCAGTCCGGCGCGCGTCGCTCCGACCATCCGATCTCCGCGATGGACGCGACACGAGGGAAGACGAGGAACTCGAGCGTCTGCACGTCGGCCACGGTCTCCGTCCAGAGCGGGGCCTCGACGCCGAGGATGTCCTGCTCACCGACGCCTTCGACGATCTCGGTCGGCTCCCAGACGGCGGAGCGTTCGACACTCGTGGGGCCGTCCGCCCAGGTGAGGCCTGCCGTCGCGACGTCGGGGTACTGCATGTCGAGGTAGGCGGCGTCCGCCGGAGACATGATGACCTGCCCGCCCTGATCCACGAACGAGCGCAGCTTGTCGGCGTGACCGTCCTCGGGGGAGACGTAGTTCCAGTACTGGCCGATGGTGCCGGGGTCGAGGTCGCGTGACGCGCCGAACTCGTGCCAGGCGATGGCGGTCTTCCCCGTCGTGGCGACCAACTCGGAGACCCGACGGGCGAAGTGGAGGAAGTCCTCCTCAGTGGTGGCGAGCGCTTCATCGCCGCCCAGGTGGAGATAGGGGCCCGGGGTCATCGCGGCGAGCTGGGTGAACACGTCCTCGAGGAACGTGTAGGTGGACTCGGCATGGATGTCGAGGCTCGAGAAGCCGACCTCCGTGCCGGTGTACGGCTCGCGGGCGACGCCGTCCGGGTTGAGTTCGGGATACGCCGAGAGGACCGCGTTCGTGTGTCCGGGGACGTCGATCTCGGGGACGATCGTGACGCGGCGGTCGGCGGCGTACTCGATGATCGCCCGGTAGTCGTCGGCGCTGTACGAGCCGCCCGTGCCTCCACCGACCGCGGTCGCCGCACCGATCCCGGTGAGCTCCGGCCACCCGGCGATCTCGAGGCGCCACCCCTGGTCGTCGGTGAGATGCAGATGCAGGTGGTTGAGCTTGAGTGCGGCGATCTGGTCGATGAACCGCTGCACCTGCGCGACCGTGAAGAAGTGCCTCGCGACGTCGAGCATCGCGCCGCGGTAGGCGAAGCGCGGAGCGTCGTAGATGACGGTCGCGGAGACGATCCAGTCCTGTGCGCCGGCCGTCGGTGCCCAGTTGGCCGGCGGGAGGAGCTGCCTGAGCGTCTGCGTGCCGTGGTGGACCCCGTCGGCGTCCGCGCCGACGATCTCGACACCGGAGACCGCGGCGGTCAATCGGTAGGCCCCGCTCGTCGTCGACAGGCTGGGGTCGATCGACAGCGTGATGTCCGTACCCGCGGAGTCCACGACCTCCTCCGTGCCGTTTGTCTCGACCGGGAGGGCGAACCCCGTCGAGGTGCGCAGGGCGTCGGCGAGGATCCGGGCCGTGGTCGCCGCCGACGGGTCGGTACGGATCATCGACTCCGCCGACAACCGGAACGGGGGAGCGGAGGCGTCGGTGGTCTGCGAGACGGGTCGGGGCAGCAGGCTCATGGGCGGTTCCTTCGGCGTCGGCGACGCGGGATCGTGGGGGGCTGGAACGGGTTTTGTTCGGAGGGTGAACAAGCGTCGGGCCATCCTGACACACCGGCCCCCACCGCTGCCCGGCCTCTCCACAGGACGGTGCGCGTCGGGCGTCCCGTTGCTATGCTGCTAGCAGTCGCAACTGGCGTATAGACGGAGTTCCGCTCCGCCTCAGATGGTTCACCATCGGGGAGCGACCCTGCACCTTGAAGACAAGGGCGGATTCGGCCGCACGCCTGGGCCGAAACGGCACATCACCGACATCCGTTCTGTCACAAAAGGGAGCCAGTCTTGTCCGACACCTTCAACGCGCCACTCTCCGAGGTCGATCCCGAGATCGCAGCGGTCCTCGAGCAGGAGCTCGGTCGCCAGCGCAACACCCTCGAGATGATCGCGAGCGAGAACTTCGTGCCCGTCTCCGTCCTGCAGTCGCAGGGCAGTGTCCTCACCAACAAGTACGCCGAGGGCTACCCGGGTCGTCGCTACTACGGCGGCTGCGAGTTCGTCGACATCGCCGAGTCCCTCGCGATCGAGCGGGCCAAGAGCCTCTTCGGCGCCGCGTACGCGAACGTCCAGCCGCACTCGGGCGCCACGGCCAACGCCGCGGTCCTGTCGGCGATCGCCACCCCCGGCGACACCATCCTCGGTCTCGAGCTCGCCCACGGCGGTCACCTCACCCACGGCATGAAGCTCAACTTCTCCGGCAAGCTCTACAACGCCGTCTCCTACGGCGTCGACCCCGAGACCTTCCTCGTCGACATGGACGTCGTCCGCGACAAGGCCCTCGAGCACAAGCCGCAGGTCATCATCGCCGGTTGGTCCGCCTACCCGCGCCAGCTCGACTTCGCCGCGTTCCGCGCGATCGCCGACGAGGTCGGCGCGAAGCTCTGGGTCGACATGGCGCACTTCGCCGGCCTCGTCGCCGCAGGTGTCCACCCGTCGCCCGTGCCGTTCGCCGACGTCGTGTCCTCCACCGTGCACAAGACCATCGGCGGCCCGCGCTCCGGCTTCATCGTGAGCCGCGACATGGAGCTCGCCAAGAAGCTCAACTCGAACGTGTTCCCCGGCCAGCAGGGCGGACCACTCATGCACGTCATCGCCGCCAAGGCGACGGCGTTCAAGCTCGCCGCCACGGCTGAGTTCAAGGACCGTCAGGAGCGGACGCTCCGCGGTGCCAAGCTCCTCGCCGAGGCGCTCACCTCCGAGGCGTCGAAGGCCGCCGGCATCGACGTCCTCACCGGCGGCACCGACGTGCACCTCGTGCTCGCCGACCTCCGCACCTCCGAGCTCGACGGCCAGCAGGCCGAAGACCTCCTCCACGAGGTCGGCATCACGGTCAACCGCAACTCGGTGCCGTTCGACCCGCGCCCGCCGATGGTCACCTCCGGTCTGCGGATCGGTACGCCGGCGCTCGCGACGCGTGGCTTCGGCGACACCGAGTTCGCCGAGGTCGCCGACATCATCGCCCTCGCGCTGCGCAACGGTGCCGAGGCCGGAGCCCTCCGGGAGCGCGTCACCGCGCTCGCCGAGCGCTTCCCGCTCTACCCCGGCCTCCAGCAGTAGGGCGCGGGCGCATGACCGCACAGATCCTCGACGGTAAGGCCACGGCCACCGCCATCAAGTCCGAACTCGCGATCGAGGTGGCCGCGCTCAAGGAGCGTGGCATCTCGGTCGGGCTGGGCACCGTCCTCGTCGGGTCCGACCCGGGTTCGCAGTGGTACGTCGCCGGGAAGCACCGCGACTGCGCCGAGGTCGGCATGGAGTCGATCCGACGCGACCTGCCCGAGACGGTCTCGCAGGAGGAGCTCGAGGCCGTCCTCGACGAGCTCAACGCCGACGAGAGCTGCACCGGCTACATCGTGCAGCTGCCGTTGCCGAAGCACATCGACACCGACGCGATCCTCGAGCGCATCGATCCCGAGAAGGACGCCGACGGGCTCCACCCGACCAACCTCGGTCGTCTCGTGCTCAACGTGAACCGCCCGATCCACACGCCGCTGCCGTGCACGCCGAAGGGCGTCATCGAGCTGGTGGAACGCCATGGGATCAGCTGGGCGGGCAAGCACGTCGTCGTCGTGGGCCGCGGGGTCACCGTCGGTCGCGCGATCGGCCCGCTGCTCACCCGTCGTGAATACAACGCGACGGTCACGCTGACGCACACCGGAACGGTCGGACTCGACGACATCCTCCGCACCGCCGACGTGATCGTCGCCGCGGCGGGCGTCCCCGGGATCGTCACGCGCGATGCCGTGAAGCCCGGCGTGATCGTCCTCGACGTCGGTGTGAGCCGCGAGACCGACCCCGAGACCGGCAAGTCCCGGGTCGTCGGCGACGTCGCCCCTGACGTGGCCGAGGTCGCCTCGTGGATCAGCCCGAACCCCGGTGGTGTCGGCCCCATGACCCGCGTCGGTCTCCTCGCCAACGTCGTCCGCATGGCCACCCCCTAACCCAGCCCGCGAACTGTCACTCGACGCTAGTCCGAGCGGCCGGGACTAGCCGGAAGTGACAGTTCCAGAGCCAGGGCGGTGAGGATGGGCGACGGGTCCGTCAGGTGCGAGCGATTCACCCGGATGACCCGCCAGCCCGCTGCCATGACTCGGTCGAGTCGATCGATGTCGTGGAAGATCTGCCGTTCATCCGTGAAGTGGGTGCCGCCGTCGTATTCGACGAGGACCCGCTGTTCGGGATACACCAGGTCGCCCAAAGCCAGAAACCGTCCGTGGGCGTCCGAGATCACCTCGTTGACGAGCGGTTCCGGAAGGCCCGCGCGGACGATCAGCAGGCGCAATGCGGTCTCCATCGGCGAATCCGTCCGCGGCCGCATCATCGAGAACGCGAGCCGCAGCCGTTTCGCGCCGCGACGGCCGTTCATCCGTGCCAGCCCACGGACGATCTGTTGCTCCGAGGCCAGCGGTCGCTTGCGGCGGAGCAGCACGTCGCCGGCGATCACCAGGTCGTCCAAGGGGAGCCGGGTTCCGAGCTGACACCAGGCGTCGACGGCGGTCAGCACCGGCAGCCCTTCGACGGCGACCACCTCCCAGTGGTCCCCGTCGAGTTGATGCCCGCGCACGCCCGATCCTCGAGGCGCGCGTGCCGGAGCGATGGACGCGACATCGAGTGGTGCCTCGTGTTCCCAGGTGGGCACGGGGAGGCCGTGTAAGGCCGCCGCGCTCACGTGGCTGAAGAACTGCCCATCGTGCAGGAGCGGGGCATAGGCATGACAGCGTCCGGGGATGTCCGTGGGCTGGTCGAGCGGTGCCCGGACGCCTCGGTGCGGCGTGGCGAGGTCGCGCGCTCGTAGCCGCGATCGAGGCACACCGAGTTCGTCGGCGTCGGCCATGGAGAACGGCTGCTTGCTGAGTTCGAGGGGGAGGGGACGTCGGCGGACCATCTCACCACGGTGCCGACTGCGGCGTCTCGGCGTCGGAAGTTCTCCACACCCTGCCCGCGAACTGTCACTCGACGCTAGTCCGGGCGGCCGGGACTAACCGGAATTGACAGTTCGCGGGCAGGGGAGGGGAAGGTCAGGATTCTCGGGTGGCTCCGGCGGCGGGGCGGACGGGGAAGATGGTCGGGGCGGTGAAGGACGCCTCGGCGAACGCCGCCGTGACCGCCTCCGCCACGGCCGACGCCAGGGCGACGGGGACCAGGGCGATCGCCGCACCCCCGAAGCCACCACCGGTCATGCGCGAACCGATCGCACCCGCGGCCATCGACGTCTCGACGGCCAGGTCGAGTTCCGGCACGGAGATCTCGAAATCGTCACGCATCGACGCGTGCGAGGCCACGAGCAGCTCGCCGATCGACGTCGGGCCGTGCTCGCGCAGGGTCCGGACGGTGTCGAGGACCCGCTGGTTCTCGGTCACGACGTGACGAACACGGCGGAAGGTCTCGTCGTCGAGCAGCTCACGAGCGCGGTCGAGGTCGCCGACCGTGACGTCGCGGAGTGAGTCGGCGCCGAGCGCTGCGGCACCCGCCTCGCAGGACGCCCGACGTGCGGCGTACCCGCCCGACACGTGGGCGTGCTCGACGCGCGTGTCGATGACGAGCAGCTCGAGGTCGTGCTCCTCGAAGCCGAGGGGGATGACGTCGGTCTCGAGCGAGCGGCAGTCGAGGAAGACGCCGCAGTCACGCCGGCCGAGGAGCGACGCCGACTGGTCCATGATGCCGGTCGGTGCGCCGACCGCCCGGTTCTCGGCGAGCTGGCAGATCTTCGCGAGCGTCCGGCGGTCGTGGTCGAGGTGCCAGATCTCGTTCAGTGCGACGGCGACCGAGGCCTCGATGGCCGCGGAGGAGGAGAGTCCGGCCCCGACCGGGACGTCGGAGTCGATGTAGATGTCGACCCCGGGCACCTCCTGCAAGGGCGCCCCGAACTGGCCGAGCGCCCACGCGACGCCGAGCGGGTAGGCGGACCAGCCGTGCAGGGCGTCGGGATCGAGCGCGCGCACCGAGACCTCGACGATCTCGGGCGAGAAGCTGCTCGAGACCCGGATGCGGTCGTCGTCGCGACGCCGGACGGCTGCGACGGTGCGGCGGTCGATCGCCATCGGGAACACGAAGCCGTCGTTGTAGTCGGTGTGCTCGCCGATGATGTTCACGCGGCCGGGCGCGGTCCAGAGGCCGTGCGGTTCGCTACCGAAGGCGTTCTCGAATCCGCTCGTGGCGGTGCGCTGCAGGTCGGTCATACGGGGTTCTCCTCGTCGGCTGCGGCGATCGCGGCGCGCAGGGCGGTGGCGGTGGTCTCGGGCGGGACGTCGCCGATCCAGGCGCCCATGGCGGCCTCGGAGCCGGCCAGGTACTTCAGGCGGTCGGCTCCACGACGTGGGGAGGTGAGCTGCAGGTGGAGTCGGAGCTCGTCGCGGTGGACGCGGGTCGGCGCCTGGTGCCAGGCGGCGATGTACGGGGTCGGGGTGTCGTACAGGGCGTCGACTCCCCGCAGCAACCGCAGGTAGAGACCGGCGAGCTCATCCCGTTCTTCGAGCGAGGTCGCGGCGAAGTCGGGCACGTGCCGGTGGGGGAGCAGGTGTACCTCGAGGGGCCAGCGCGCGGCGAACGGGACGAACGCCGTCCAGTGCTCGCCGGCGAGGACGACGCGCTCGTCAGCCTGCTCCGCGGCGAGGATGTCGGCGAAGAGTCCGGGACCGTAGGCCTCGCTCGCGGCGATGAGCCGCTGCGTGCGCGGGGTCACGTAGGGGTAGGAGTAGATCTGTCCGTGCGGGTGGTGGAGGGTGACACCGATCTGCTCGCCACGGTTCTCGAAGGGGAACACCTGCTGGATCGAGTCGATCTGCGACAGTGCGTGCGTCCGGCGGGCCCACGCTTCGATCACCGTGCGCGCCCGGGTGCGGGACAGCGAGCCGAAGGAACCGGTGCTCGACGGGCTGAAGCTCACGACCTCGCATCGGCCGACCGAGGTGCGCGTCCGGCCGATTCCGACCGTCTCGAGGTCGGCGAGGTCGACCGGTGCGTTCTCGTCTTCGAGCAGCGGTCCGAAGGACGGCGACTTGTTCTCGAAGACCGCGACGTCGTACTGGTCGGGGATCTCGGAGGGGTTCGAGGGGCTCGCGGGCGCGAGCGGGTCGAGGTTCGCGGGTGGCAGCATCACCCGGTTCTGGCGGGCGGCGGCGATAGAGATCCACTCACCGGTCAGCGGGTCCTGGCGCATGGACGCGGTCGGTGGTCGTGGCGCGAGCTCGCGTGCGTCGGGCAGGCGCTCCGCGGGCAGCGTCGTGTCGACGTCGTCGAAGTAGATGAGTTCGCGACCGTCGGCGAGGCGCTGGGTCGAGCTCGCGATCGCCGGGTCGATGACGAAGGTGTCGTCGAGTGGGGGCATGGGGATCCTCAGAACGGGTTGTCGAAAGGAAACGTACAACGTTTCGCCTTGAAAAGTATAGGCAAGTCAGCGAAGATTCATGCATGTCCGACGACGAGCCGATGCAGTTGCCCGCCCCACTGCGACGCGACCGCATCCGCGAGCTCCTCGACGAGCGCGGCTTCGTGCGCGTGGCCGACATCTCCGACGACTTCGGCGTCTCCCGGGTGACCGCCCGGACGGACCTCGACACCCTCGTCGACCAGGGCGAGGCCGTCCGCGTGCACGGAGGTGCGATGCCCGTGCAGGGACGCGGCGCCGTGGAGTCGCCGATCGAACTCGCGACCGCGACCTCGGCCCACGCGAAGCAGCGGATCGGTGAGGCGGCGGCCGCGATGGTGCGCTCCGGTCAGAGCGTGATCGTCGACGTCGGCAGCACCGGCCTCGCCCTCGCCCGCGCGCTCAAGGCTCGCCGCGACCTCGCCGACGTCGTGGTCATCACGAACGGCCTGACCATCGCGCTCGAGCTCGAGTCGGAGATCCCGAGGTTCTCGGTGATCGTCACTGGTGGATCGCTTCGGCCGCTCCAGCATTCGCTCGTCGATCCGCTCGCCGGTTCGCTACTCGGCCAGGTCCACGCCGATCTCGCCTTCATCGGGTGCAACGGTGTCGACGCAGGCCATGGCGTGACCAACGTCAACCTGCCCGAGGCCGAGGTGAAAGCCAGGATGGTTCGCGCGGCCGAGCGGGTGGTCGTGGTCGCCGATGCCTCGAAGCTCGGTGTGCGGCAGCTCGGCCGGATCGCCGGGCTCGAGGCCTTCGACGCCCTCCTGACCGACGACGAGGCCGCACCCGAGACCATCGCACTCCTCCGGGAAGCGGGACTCGCGGTGACGCTGGTCCCACTCGGCGACTGACCTCGCGCCGCGTCCCGCGGCGTCCCGGCACTCGCGCGCCGACGGCCCGATGCGGCAGCATGGTCGCATGAGTGATCGAGCGCATCCTGCCGTGTCCATCGTCGAGCAGACGCTGCGCGATCGCGGGGCTCAGGGCGAGGTCACCTGGCTCGACGATGCTGCACGAACGGCAGCGCTCGCAGCGGAGGCCTTGGGGATCGAGGTCGGGGCGATCGCGAACTCCCTCGTGTTCACGCTCGACGGCGAGCCGACGCTGATCCTCACGAGCGGCGCCCACCGTGTCGACACCGCATGGGTCGGCGAGCGGCTCGGTGGACGGCTGAAGCGTGCTGACGCCGAGGTCGTCAAGGCGGCGACGGGGCAGGTCATCGGCGGCGTCGCGCCCGTCGGTCACCCCGAACAGATCCGCACCTACGTGGACGAGGCGCTCGCCGCCTACCCGGAGGTCTGGGCTGCAGCCGGCCATGCGCACACGGTGTTCCCGACGACCTTCGAGGAGCTCGTGCGAGTGACCGGCGGGCAGGTCATCGCGGTGGAGCCGCCGACGGATCCTGCGGGGTCGTCGGCAGCTGCGTCGGTGTAGCCACCGGAGCGGCCATGGCGGCCGGCGGCGTCCCCTGCTGCTTCGTCACCCGGCTCGGCGGCAGCGGAGCCGTCGCGGTCACGCCGTTCCTGCGCCCCCACCAGGTGCTCACGACGGCTGCGGCGACGCAGAGCGCCATCGGGATGAGCATGAACGGTCCGCCGGCGCCCTCGCCCCGTTCGAAGACCTGGTCGGTCTGCGACATGAGGGCCGTGGGGACGAGGAGGAGGACGTTGTTCGTCGCGTGGATGAGCACCGGAGCCTCGAGGCCACCGGTGCCGCGGGCGGCGAAGGACATCGAGGCGCCGAACACGAAGTAGTAGGCGATGAGCCAGGGGTCGCCCGCGAAGTGGACCGAGGCGAAGAGCGCCCCGGAGACGACCGTGCCGACGAGGAACGCGGTGATCGGTCGACTGAACCACGATCCGACGGAGCGCTGGATGAGGCCGCGCGCCCCGTACTCCTCGCCGGCCGACTGCAGCGGCGTCGTGAGGATCACGACGGCGAGCATTGCGATCATGGTGCCGTCGACCACGATGGGCTCGAGCGGGGAGAGCAGGACGGACGCTCCGACGTACACGATCCACACCGGGACGATGATGAGCGCAAGGCGCCCGAGCCAGCGCCAACGGAAGCGCCCCTCCACCGAGGACAGCCACCGTGGACGGACGCCGAAGATCGCCCACTGGATGAGCATCGACACCGGGATGAGCGCGGCGAGCGACAGGTTGTTCGCGAGCATCGTCACCGGCGTCAGCGTCATGAGACCGTTCGCGACGTCGTCGAGCGTGTACGCCCCGGTGGCCACGTCCACGATGAGCGCGATGCCGCCGAGCACGATCGAGAGGATCAGGAACCCGACGACGAGCAGGAGGAGCGCGAGTGCGCCACGCCACCAGGCCGGTGCGGCGCGGAGGGCGTGGTCGTACGTCGCGAGCTGCGGCTGGGGCACGGCCGGATCGACGGGCGTCGAGGCCGGCGTCGAGGCCGGCATCGACGCCGGTGTCGTCGAGGGTGATGGCGAAGGCGTCTGCGGGTGCTGTCCGGGATTCGTCATGCTGCCAGGGTAGGCAGCCGTCGCCGCAGGACGCGTCCCCCGAGCGATGGACGACGAGCGACGGATAGCCGGTGATCGGCCTGGTCCCGAACGCGCGACGGTGGGAGACTGACCGGTATGGCCGGACATCGCATCTTCACGACGAGCTTCGCCAGTGTGTACCCGCTCTACGTCGCGAAGGCGGAGCGGAAGGGCCACACGAAGGGCGAGGTGGACCAGGTCATCACCTGGCTCACGGGCTACGACGACGCCGCGATCGAACGGGTGCTCGCCGACGGTACGGATTTCGAGACCTTCTTCGCCGAAGCGCCGGCGATGCACCCCAACGCGTCGCTCATCACGGGCCTCATCTGCGGCATCCGCGTCGAGGAGATCGAGGACCCCCTGATGCAGCGCGTCCGTCAGCTCGACAAGCTCGTGGACGAGGTCGCGAAGGGGAAGAAGATGACGTCGATCCTCCGCGTCTCCGTCTGACCGCCGACCGCGTGGCCCTCCCATGACGCAGACGGCCGCCGCGCGAGTGCGCGACGCCCTTGTGCTCGGAACCCGGTGGGATCAGCGCGCGAGCACCGGCTCTGCGGACGCCTCCGGGGCGTGGTGCAGGGCGAGTCCCTGATTGCGTCGGCGGAACAGCAGTGCCGCCGTCACGGCGCCCACCGCGAAGAACCCGGCACCCCAGAAGTAGGCGGTCTGGTAGCTCTGGATCGCAGCCTGCGCCAGCACCTCGGGGGTGGGCGGCGCGTTGTCGGTCACGTAGGCCGTGGCGGCGCTCGCCGCGAGGGTGTTGAGCAGCGCCACACCGATCGACCCGCCGACCTGCTGGCTCGTGTTGACCGTCGCCGAGGCGACCCCGGCGAACGCCCGGTCGACACCGAGCGTCGCGGTCTGCATCGAGGCGGGCATGATCGATCCCATCGCGAAGCCGAGCACCATGAGCGCCGGCATGACGTTGCCGACATAGGAACTGTCGAGGTCGAGTCGGGTGAGGAGGAGCATGCCGATCGCCCCGAGCGTCATGCCGAACGGCACCATGACCTTCGGCCCGAACCGCGGGACGAGGAGGTTGGTCCCCAGCTGTGCGGCGAGTACGAGCATCGCGATCATCGGGAGGAAGGCGAAGCCCGTCTGCTGCGGTGAGTAGCCGAGCGAGGCCTGCAGGTAGTAGGTCACGAAGAGGAAGATGCCGAACATCCCGGCTCCGGCGATCATGACCGAGATGAACGCGGCACCGCGGTTGCGGTCGAGGATGATCGACAAGGGCAGGAGCGGATGTGCGGCCCGACGCTGCCAGAGGACGAACACGACGAGGAGCACGGCTGCCGCAGCCAGGAAGGCCCAGCTGAGCGGCGAGTCCCAGCCGTCGGTCTCGGCATTGGCGAAGCCGTAGACGAGGCTGAACAACGCACCTGAGACGAGGACGGTGCCCGGAACGTCGAGCTTGGGGCGGGGGCCGGTCGTCTTCGGGGTGGTGATGAAGAGGACCGCCCCGACGATGGCGACCACGGCGATCACGACGTTGATGTACAGGTTCCAACGCCAGTCGAACTGCTCGGTGAGGAATCCGCCGAGGAGGAGTCCGACCGCGCCACCTGCGCCGGCGATCGCACCGAAGACGCCGAACGCGCGGGCGCGCTCCTTCGGGATCGTGAAGGTGGTCGTGAGCATCGCGAGCGCGGTCGGTGCGAGGAGGGCGGCGAAGACGCCCTGGAGTGCCCGCGCGGCGACGAGGGTGCCGAACGAGTCCGCGGCGCCTCCGAGGGCCGAGGCGATCGCGAACCCGACGAGCCCGATGATGAACGCCCGCTTCCGGCCCATGAGGTCGGACAGGCGTCCGCCGAGGAGCAGCAGGCTGCCGAAGGCGAGGGAGTAGGCGGTGACGATCCACTGGCGGTCGCCGTCGGAGAATCCGAGGTCTGCCTGGGCGGCGGGCATCGCG
The DNA here is from genome assembly GCF_014841225.1 of Plantibacter sp. CFBP 8804. NCBI lineage: Bacteria > Bacillati > Actinomycetota > Actinomycetes > Micrococcales > Microbacteriaceae > Plantibacter > Plantibacter sp. CFBP 8804. Next base: position 1,081,652 of record NZ_JACYTU010000001.1, on the reverse strand, counting down.
ATGTTCACGACGGTGGCGTCGAGCACGACCATGAGCTGGGCGAGGCCGACGGTGACGAGCGTCCACCAGCGGCGTGAGGAGACGGCCGGGGTTCCGGCAGTACTGTTCGAGGTCATGAGCAGGAGCATATACGGAACCGAAGAGTTTCGAAACCAAACAGTTCCAGAACTATGAAGTTCCTGAACTATGCTGTTCCGGGAGACGAAAGGGAGGTGGGCCGCGATGACGCAGCTCGAGACTCCGATCGACGCCCCGAAGCTCGGACGCAAGCGTGACCACTCCCGCGACGCGGAGATTCTGGAGGCGGCGCTCGACGTCCTCGCTGACACGGGCTACGCCGGGATGACGGTCGACATGGTCGCCGCGCGGGCGAAGGCCGGCAAGGCGACGCTCTACCGCCGATGGGCGTCGAAGTCCGAACTCGTGATCGACGCGGTCGCCTGCATGAAGCAGATCGATCCCGACTTCTCGAAGCTGCCCGACACCGGCTCACTCCGCGGCGACCTCGTCGCGATGATCAAGGCGCCGTCCATCGCCGAGGGCGAGCGCAAGATGCGCGTGTTCGCCGGCGTGATGTCGATGATCTCGGATGCCCCGGAGCTCACCGAGTCCATCCATGCGGCGATCGTGGAGCCGCGCATGGCCGTCAACCGCTTCCTGTTGCAGCGCGCGATCGACCGCGGAGAGATCCGCGCGGACGCCGATGTGGAGACCCTTGCGCTGATCAGCCAAGCGATGGTGAGCTATCGCGTGCTCATGCTGCGGGAGCCGGTGACGCGTGACTTCCTCGTGTCGGTGATCGACGGCGTCATCATCCCGGCCGTCCGGAAGTAGCTCGATGACCGACGGATCCGCCCGATCTCGAACCGGGCTGCTCGATCACGCGGCGCCGGTCCACCTCGGGACGCCCGACGCCGCACTGCGCTTCTCCGGCTTCCGTGAGCCGGGCGGGCGCCACCTCATCGTCGATGGCGCGGAGGCGTTCGAGTTGAGCTTCCCGTGCGGAACCTGCGCGCTGCTGTTCCGTCGTCTGGACGAGGGTGCTCGGGCGCTCGCCGCAGACGCACTGCACGATCATCTGGACGAGGGGGTGCCCGCGATCGACGATCCGTCGTTACGCGACCTCGTGTCGACGATCCTGCCTGAGGGGACCTATCTGCCGCTCCTGCTGTCCATCGAGCCCGTCCTGGTTGCTCCGGGTGACGATCACGACTACTTCTCGCGGGAACAGGTCGCGCACCGCGGCATAGACCCCACGCTTGGTGCGCCGGAGGACCCGGCGACCGGCTACTACCGCGGCCCGACCCGGACGACCGGCGAGCACGAGACCCTCTTCGAGTTCCTGGTGCCGATGGTGCCGCCCGGTTGGAACGACCGCGAGCGCGTGGCCTCGTACGAGGAGCGGCTTCGGGCCGGGGGAGCGGCGACCGTGCTCGCGGTCTCCGTGCTGGACCGGACGCAGCCGTTCGACAGCGCTGACGCCCACACGGGTCTCGTGCACTTCGTGCTCGACGGCCACCACAAACTGGAGGCAGCCGCGCGTCTCGGCGTCCCCGTCACGGTCCTGTCGTTCGTCTCGGTCGACGCGAGCCTTGCGGACGAAGCGACGGTGGCCGGCCTCCCGGAGCTGCTCGCGCGCTGATCACGGCGCGTGTGTGACCGGGTGGATCACGCAGTGCTGGATCCCCCGATCCCTGCGTGACCCACCGGTCGAGGCGGTGAGCGTCGCAAACCCCCGTCGCGAATACACAGTCCACTGAGGCGTGGACTGCGGCGGCATCACCTCCACCAGTGTGTCACGAATAAGTCGTTCGTACCAGTTATCAAAAAGAGGTCGGCTGTGCGAGCTCCGAGCCTCTAGGCTGAGGCCCCGACCGGCCACGGTCGACGGATACGGCGCCGATGGATCGGAGCCGGAACACAGGCTGCCCGAGGAGGCCAGGATGCCGGGGACGCGACGAACGCCCACGCAGGAACGCGGACAGGTGACGCAGGACGCGATCGTCGAGGGTGCCGCGACCGTCTTCGACCGCATCGGCTACGGGAACGCGAGTCTGTCGATGATCGCGGAAGCGTCTGGGATCTCGCAGGGGTCCATGTACTTCCACTTCAAGTCGAAGGAGCAGATCGCCCTCGCGGTCATCCACGAGCAGCACGAACGGTCGATGCCCCTGATGGAACGGGTGTCGGAACAGTATGACGGGGTCCTCGAGCGGCTCATCCGGGTTTCGCGCGCCATCGTCGATCAACTCGAGAACGACCCGGTGGTCCGTGCCGGGATCAGACTCACGCTCGATGAGGGTTCGCTGAGCCAACCGGCCGGCGCGTTCTACGAGGACTGGATCTCGGGGACGGCCGCTCAGCTCGACGTGGCGCTGCAGGCCGGGGACCTGGAGAGTTCGATGTCGGCACCGGAGCTGGCCCGCACGCTGATCGGATTCTTCACCGGTGTCCAGCTCACCGCCCAGGCGACGGTCGGGCGCTCGGACATCGCGGCGTCGGTGGACCGCATGTGGCGGCTCGCGATCGACGCCATCGTCCCCGCGGCGCAGTGGGCCGAGGCGACGCGGGTCCGGGAGGACGCATTCGGCGCTGCGGGCGATGTGCGCCCGACACGACCTGCCACGTCGATGTAGCGACCCACGCCGGGGGATGGGCGGGCGACGACCGTCTATCCCGATGTGACGCGTTCGAGTACCGCGTCTGTGGTGGGCCCGGTGGGGCTCGAACCCACGACCCGCGGATTAAAAGTCCGATGCTCTGCCAACTGAGCTACAGGCCCATACGCGCTCTACTCTACGAGATTTCGACGGCACCCGTTGACGCGCAGGTCGGGGCCACAGGGGGAGTATCGCCCAACGGGGCGAGTACCGTTGTCGGGTGCGCGAAGCGCGTCGCAGGGAGGAGCAGGCATGACCGAGGGATTCCATCGTCCGACGAAGCTGCCGCCGTCGATGCTCGAAGCGATCCAGGGCGGTCTCGACCCCGAGGCCGTGTCGAGGATCACGCACGAGACGGCCGTCGCACTCCTCACCCGGGTGCGGGCGGACCCGGACCCTGCCGTGGTCGACCGCCTCGTGACGTACACGGACGAGCACGGGATCGACGCCATCGCCGAACTCTGGTCGCACGCCAGCCCGCGGAGTCTCCCAGGAGCCCTCTGGCGCATCTACCTGCTGCGCCTGCTCATCCGGCAGGACCCGGTGGGGACGAGCTTCAGCTTCCAGCGGGGCACCGAGCTCATCACCACCGTCGATCCCGTGATCGCCGGCGCGGCCGAGCCGACCGGGCCGGAGGAGATCATCGTCCTCGCCGACCAGATCCTCCGTGGGCTGTACACCGGCGACTTCGCGATCGCCCTCGAGCGGGCGGCGTCCTTCTGCCGGATCAACGCGGTCGGCTGCACCTCCCTCGCGGACGACCGGGATGCGGTCGACCCCGCAGACGCCGCGAGACTCACCACGAAGGCCGCACGGTTCAGCACCATCGCCGAGGAGCTCGCCGGCTGCGCCCGATTGTGGCGCACCGACTCCCTCGACTGATCCGGGCGCGCTGGTCAAGGCCCTCGACCTGGGAATGTCCACAGGTGTTCCCTTGCTACACTGTTCAAGCCGGGCCGCAGTAACCCCGGGCTCCAAAAATCGCCGCTTCGAGCGGCCTTGCGCCGAGAGGCGTTTCTGCGGCCTGGCACTTATTTTCTCCGGAGGTCTTCGCCCTCCTGCCGCCTGTTCCGTGATGACACCGGAACTGGGGTGGCGAATCCGGTCGATTCCTCCAATCGGATCCCGGGTCGGCACCGAACTCCGTGTATGACCGCCGCACTGTACACGCAGACCCGACCTCGGGTGGGCGTCGCGCAAACGGCCGGTGTCCGTGAGAAGCTAAGACTTGTGACCACGGGACCGGAAGCCGACGCTGCACCGCAGGTATCTTTGGCGAACGTGCTCGACGCGCTCCTCATCCGCGTGGCCGGCGGCGACCAGGTCGCATTCAGCGAGCTGTACGACCACATCGCGCCGCGGGTCCTCGGACTCGTCAAGCGGGTGCTCGTCGACCACGCGCAGTCCGAAGAGGTCACCCAGGAGGTGTTCCTCGAGGTCTGGCAGAACGCCCAGAAGTTCGAGGCGGGCAAGGGTACGGCCACGACCTGGGTGCTCACCATGGCCCACCGTCGTGCGATCGACCGCGTGCGGGCCTCACAGGCCGGACGTGACCGCGATCTCAAGATCGGCATCCGCGACTTCGACGAGCGTGTCGACAACGTGCAGGAGACGGTCGAGATCCGGATCGAGCACGAACGCGTCAAGCGGGCCTTCGTCCGGTTGAGCGAGCTGCAACGCGAAGCTGTTTCGCTCGCTTACTACGGCGGCTACAGTCACAGCGAGATCTCGAACCTGCTCGGCGTGCCCATCGGTACGGTGAAGACCAGGTTGCGAGACGGAATGATCAGACTTCGAGACGAGTTGGGGGTGCGTACATGACCGAGCGAGACGATGCAACAGACCTGGCAGCCGGAAACGCGCTGCACACCCTGACCCCGCGCGAGCAGGAGCGGTTCAACCGCCTGCGCGCCGAACACGAGTCCGTCCGCGAGGAAGCGGCGGAATTCGAGGAGACCGTCGCCATGCTCGACCTCGCAGCACCTCCCGTGCAGCCGTCGGCAGCGCTCAAGAACTCGCTCATGGCTGCGATCCAGAACTTGCCGCAGCTGCCCGCTGACGCCCCCGTCGACGCTCCTGTCGCCGAGGTGCAGGCGCTTCCGACCGCGGTTCCAGACGTCGATGAGGCGCCGGTGTCGACACCGATCGCCACGCCGGCCCCCGCAGCAGCCACCACCCCGGTGGTCGGTGCGGCGGAGCGCAAGGCCGCCTCACGGTGGCGTCGCAGTGCCGTCGGCATGGTCGTCGGCGCCGCAGCAGCGGTCGGCCTCATCTTCGGCGGTGTCGGACTCGCGAACACCTTCGGTGGCGGATCCCTCACGCAGACGGTCGCGCTCGCGGAGATCAACGCGGCATCCGACGTCCAGCGCGCCAAGGTGTCCATGGACGATGCGACGGCGACCCTCGTCTGGTCGGGCGAGCTCGGCAAGTCCGCCCTGCTCGTCGACGGACTCGGCTCACTGCCGTCAGACAAGGTCTACGAACTCTGGTACATCGGCGAGGGAGGCCCGGTCTCGGCCGGCACCTTCTCCGCAGCGAACGGCACCACCTGGCGGGTCCTCGACGGCGCCATGAGCGCAGGCGACAAGGTCGGCGTGACGGTCGAGCCGCAGGGCGGCTCCAAGCAGCCCACCACCGACCCGATCATGGTCATCGAGACGGCGTAGTCCGTTCCCTCCGTCCTGAGCCTGTCGAAGCGCGGACTTCGACAGACTCACCGACCTGCTGCAGACGACGACAGCCCCGCCCGGGAATCCCGGGTGGGGCTGTCGTGATGCCGGCGTCAGATCAACCGAAGCGACCCGAGACGTAGTCCTCGGTCGCCTGGACGGACGGCTTCGAGAACATCGTGGTCGTGTCGTCGTACTCGATGAGCTTGCCCGGCTTGCCGGTGCCCGCGATGTTGAAGAACGCGGTCTTGTCGCTGACGCGGCTCGCCTGCTGCATGTTGTGCGTCACGATCACGATCGTGTACTCCTGCTTGAGCTCTTCGATGAGGTCTTCGATCGCGAGCGTGGAGATCGGGTCGAGGGCCGAGCACGGCTCGTCCATCAGCACGACGTCGGGGGAGACGGCGATGGCGCGGGCGATGCAGAGACGCTGCTGCTGACCACCGGAGAGCCCGGAACCCGGCTTGTCGAGGCGGTCCTTCACCTCGTTCCACAGGTTGGCGCCCTGCAGCGAGCGCTCGACGAGCGCGTCCTGGTCGGACTTCGACATCTTCCGGTTGTTGAGCTTGACGCCCGCGAGCACGTTCTCCTTGATGCTCATCGTCGGGAACGGGTTCGGGCGCTGGAAGACCATGCCGACCTGACGGCGGACGAGGACCGGGTCGACGCCCGGGCCGTAGAGGTTGTTGCCGTCGATCAGGACCTCACCCTCGACGCGTGCGCCGGGGATGACCTCGTGCATGCGGTTCAGGGTGCGGAGGAAGGTCGACTTCCCGCAGCCGGAGGGGCCGATGAACGCGGTGACCGTGCGGGGCTGGATCTGGAGGGAGACGCCCTCGACAGCCATGAAGCTGCCGTAGAAGACGTTGAGGTCGTTGACTTCGATGCTCTTGGACACGGGGTTCCTTTGCTCGCGGCCTAGCGGCCGAACTTGGGGGCGAAGATCTTGGCGATGAGTCGGGCGATGAGGTTCAGCGCCATGACGATGAGGATGAGGACGAGCGCGCCGGTCCAGGCGCGGTCCACGTAGGAGGCCCCGTCGGTGCCCTGGTTCGCGTACTGGGTGTACACGAAGACCGGGAGGGTCATCATCGGGCCGTCGAAGAGGTTGTAGTTCATGCTCTGGGTGAAGCCGGCGATGATCAGGAGGGGCGCGGTCTCACCGATGACGCGGGCGACGGCGAGCGTCACGCCGGTGATGATGCCGGCGATCGAGGTCGGGAGGACGATCTTGAGGATGGTCAGCCACTTCGGCACACCGAGCGCGTACGAGGCCTCGCGCAGTTCGTTCGGAACGAGCTTCAGCATCTCCTCGCTCGACCGCACGACGACGGGGATCATGAGCAGCGACAGCGCGATGGCACCGCCGATGCCGAGCCGGACGCCCGGGCCGAAGAAGATCGCGAGGAGGGCGAACGCGAACAGGCCGGCGACGATCGACGGGATGCCGGTCATGACGTCGACCAGGAAGGTGATGCCCTGTGCCAGCCGCCCACGGCCGTACTCGACGAGGTAGATGGCGGTCAGGATGCCGATCGGGATCGAGATGACCGACGTGGCCAGTGTGATGAGCAGCGTGCCGGTGATGGCGTGCAGTGCGCCACCGCCCTCACCGACGACGTTCCGCATCGACAGCGAGAAGTAGTTGAGGTCGAACCGGGCGGCGCCGGCCGAGATCACCGTGATGGCGACCGAGACGAGCGGCAGGAGCGCGATGACGAAGGCCGCGGTCACCAGGGTGGTGAGCAGGCGGTCCTTGGCCTTCCGGCGACCCTCGACCATGAGTGACGCGACGTACACGGTGACCGCGTAGAGTGCGGCGCCGAGCACGACGGCCCCGGGGACGTTGTAGCTCTTGTCGGCGGTCGACTGCTGCAGCAGCAGGAAGATGACACCGCTGACGATGAGGCTGCCCGCGAGGATCGTGAGCGGTGCGAACTTCGGCAGCTTGCCCGCGGTGAGCGAGTTGGAGAACGGCGTGGCGATGGACGCCTGACGGCGGTCGGTCGTGGCGGTCATCAGTTCGCTCCCGAGAATTCTTTACGACGGTTGACGATGAGTCTGGCGATGAAGTTCACCACGAAGGTGATGATGAACAGGATCAGGCCGGTGGCGATGAGCTTGTTCACGTCGATGCCGAAGGACTCGGGGAAGTTCAGGGCGATGTTCGCCGCGATGGTGTTCGGGTTGCTCGAGGTGAGCAGGAAGAACGAGTAGACGGCGGCGGGGGAGAGGACGAGGGCCACAGCCATCGTCTCGCCGAGTGCTCGTCCGAGGCCAAGCATGGAGGCGGACACGATGCCGGGACGGCCGAACGGCAGGACCGCCATCTGGATCATCTCCCAGCGCGTCGCGCCGAGCGCGAGTGCGGCCTCCTCGTGGAGCTTCGGAGTCTGGAGGAAGATCTCCCGGGAGATGGCGGTGATGATCGGGATGATCATGACCGCGAGCACGAGGGCGACGGTGAGGATCGTGCGACCGGTGCCGGACACCGTGCCACCGAAGAGCGGGATCCATCCGAGGTTCTCGGACAGCCAGGCGAAGAAGGGCTGGACGAACGGCGCGAGCACGAGCGCGCCCCAGAGGCCGTAGACCACCGACGGCACGGCGGCCAGGAGGTCGATGACGTAGCCGAGGGCGACCGCGAGGCGACGCGGCGCGTAGTGCGTGATGAAGAGGGCGATCCCGAGCGAGAGCGGCACGGCGATCGCGAGGGCGAGGATGGCCGCCCAGATGGTTCCGAAGACGAAGGGGCCGACGTAGGCCCAGAAGCTCGTCGGGGCACCCGTGAACGACGACGAGTCGGCCGTGAGGGCGGGGAACGCCTGGACGATGAGGAAGATCGCGACCGCCGCCAGAATGACGAGGATGAGTGATCCCGAGACGAGGGAGAGCGTCGAGAAGACGCGGTCGCCGACTCGTTGCTTGGCTTTGGGTCTCGCAGCTAGGGCCTCGACAGCCATTGGTTCCCGTTCTCTCGATGCGATGGTGGTGCCCCTCGACAGGCTCGGGGAGCGGGTACTGCGGGTACTGCGGATGCTGGTGACGCAGGTCGAGCGTGCCGGGCAGGACCCGGCACGCTCGACCGTTGGACTACTTGATGGTCGCGATCGCGTCCTGGACCTTCTTGGCGAGGTCGGCGGAGAGCGGCGCAGCACCGGCCGACTTCGCAGCCTCTTCCTGGCCGGCGTCGCTGGCGATGTAGCCGGCGTAGGCCTTGACGAGGTCGGCGACCTTCGGGTCGGCGTACTCCTGGCAGGCGATGAGGTAGCTCACGAGCACGATCGGGTAGTGGGTCGCGTCCGTGGTCTCGCGGTCGAGCTTGATGGCGATGTCGTTCGCCTCGCGGCCTTCGACGAGCGGCGAGCCCTCGACGACGGCGGCAGCACCCTCGGCGCTGTACTCGACGAACTCCTCGCCGACCTTGATCTTCGCGACACCGAGGTCGCCGGCCTTCGACGCGTCGGCGTAGCCGATGGTGCCGGTGCCGCCCTTGACGGTGTCGACGACACCGGAGGTGCCCTTGGCGCCCTCACCCGACTGGAACGGGAAGGTGTCGGCCGGCTCAGCGGTCCACACGTCGGGTGCGTTCTTGCCCAGGTAGTCGGCGAAGTTCTTCGTCGTACCCGAGTCGTCGGACCGGTGGACGGCGGTGATGGCCGTGGAGGGGAGCTTCGCGTCGGGGTTCAGTGCGACGATCGCCGGGTCGTCCCAGCTGGTGATCTGACCCGCGAAGATCTTCGCGATGGTCGAGGCGTCGAGGTTGAGCTCGTCGACGCCCTCGATGTTGAAGATGACCGCGATGGGGGAGATGTAGACCGGGAGGTCGATCGCCTTGGTGTCCGCTGCGCATGCGGCGAAGGTGCTCGTGAGCTCCTCGTCGGACAGCGCCGAGTCGGAACCGGCGAACTGCACACCGCCAGCGATGAACGCCTTGCGGCCGGCGCCGGAGCCGTCGGGGGAGTAGTTGATGGTGACGTCCGGGTTCGACGTCTGGAAGGCGGCGACCCAGGCTTCCTGGGCGCTGCCCTGCGACGACGCGCCGCTACCGGCGAGGCTGCCCTTGAGGTCGCTGGCGGCTGCGCTCGTGGCGGTGGCGCCGCCTTCGTTGGCCGCGCAGGAGGTCAGTGCGACGGCTGCGACTGCTGCTACGACCGCGACGCGGCCGAAACGTGAGAACTTCACAGGGGTGTCCATTCATTGGTGTGGGTGCGAGCCGGTGCTGGCTCGTCAGTGACGCTAACCACGCGGCATGACGAGCATCCCCCGTGATGGTAAACAACGGGTGAACGGATATCGACGGCTTCATGGCGGCCGACGTGGCGACGCCGCGAATGCACCGCGAACGCCCCCTGTTCAGGGGGTTCGCGCGGACGGGTCAGATGCGGGGTTCGTGCGTCTCGATGGCGATGATGCCGGAGCTCGGGTTCGTCCGGGAGAGGTGCACGATGGAGAACGCCCCGGTCTCGAGTGCGGCGGCGCTCCCGAGGTAGGAGCCTCGGGTGGACCCGGTGGCGAGCGCGATCTCGTGCAGGATCTCGGGGAGGACCGGTCCGTGGCTGCAGAGGATGGCCGTCTTGAGCGCCCGGACGCGGCGGCCGACGACCCGGCGGACATCCGATTCGCCCCGCTCGTAGGCGTCCTGGCTGATGAGGTCGGAGCGTTTCGGCTCGATGCCCGCGGCCGCGGCGATCGGACTGACGGTGCTGACGCAGCGCACGGCCGTGCTCGTCACGATCTTGCGAGGGCCGAAGGCCAGCAGAGTCGGGACGTTCCCCGCGGCCTGCTTGACGCCGCGCGGCGCCAGCGGCCTGGTCGCGTCCTCGCCCGACCATTCGGAGGGGGACATGGCTTTCCCATGGCGCATCGCGATGAGGGCGAAGGTGGCTGTGACGCCTTCGTCGACCAGCGCGGCGAAGGCGTCGAGGATCTCCACGTCGCGCTCGTAGCTGAGGTAGCTCCGTGCCCGCTTGATGGTGACCCACTCCAGGGCGGCGACCTCGCCGTTCGGGATGAACGTGCTCTCGCGGACGGCCTGGTCGGTGACCTCAGCGGACCAGTAGTGGACGATCTTCTCGCGACCGCTCGACAGGGGGTACGTGGAGACGCCGAGCGGCACGCCGAGGTGGACGCTCAGGCCGGTCTCCTCCTTGATCTCCCGCACGGCCGTCTGCGCGAGCGTCTCCCCGGGATCGACCTTGCCCTTGGGGATGGTGACGTCGCCGTACACCGTCCGGTGGATGACGAGGAGGTGGACCTTGCCGTCGATGAGGCGCCAGCACACGGCACCGGCTGCATAGATTGCCGTCGTCGTCATAGTCAGTGCCTCGTCGTGTCGTGGTGCTCGGGTGGGTCGCGGTGCGAAGTCGTCAGCGACGGTTCCTCGGCCGGCGGCGGGCCGCGGTCTCGAGCATGAGGGAGTCTTGCAGATCCGTGAGCGGTCGTCCGTCAGCGTCGACCGCGTGGCGCGTCCAGACGCCGTCGGCGTCGAGCCACCACGACGACGTCTGCTCGTCGAGTGCCTGCTCGAACATCGCGGCGGTCGCCTCGAGGTGCTTCGGGTCGGTGAGCCTGACGAGCGCCTCGACGCGGCGGTCGAGGTTGCGGTGCATCATGTCGGCGCTGCCGATGAACACGTGCGGGTCCCCGTCGTTGTGGAACGAGAAGATGCGCGAGTGTTCGAGGTACCGCCCGAGGATGGAGCGCACGCGGATCGTCTCGCTCATCCCCGGCTGGCCGGGCTTCAGCGCGCAGATCCCGCGAACCCACAGGTCGACCGGGACCCCCGCCTGGCTGGCCCGGTAGAGCGCGTCGATGATCGACTCGTCCACCATCGAGTTGACCTTGATGCGGATCCCCGAGGGCTTGCCCTCTTCGGCGTTCGTGCGCTCCTGCTCGATGTGCTTGAGGAGGCCCTTGCGCAGGTGGCGCGGCGCGACCAGGAGTCGCTTGAACTTCTTCTCGATCGCGTACCCGGACAGCTCGTTGAAGAGGCGGGTGAGGTCTTTGCCGACCTGGTCGTCGGCCGTGAACAGACCGAGGTCCTCGTAGATGCGGCTCGTCTTCGGGTTGTAGTTGCCCGTGCCGATGTGGCTGTAGTGGCGCAGGACGCCGCGCTCCTGCCGCACGACGAGCGCGAGCTTGCAGTGCGTCTTCAGCCCGACGAGCCCGTAGACGACGTGGACGCCGGCCTTCTCGAGCTTCCTGGCCCAGGAGATGTTGTTCTGCTCGTCGAACCGGGCCTTGATCTCGACCAGCGCGAGGACCTGCTTGCCGGCCTCCGCCGCGTCGATGAGTGCTTCGACGATGGGGCTGTCGCCCGAGGTCCGGTACAGGGTCTGCTTGATCGCGAGCACGTGCGGGTCGGCGGCGGCCTGCTCGATGAACGCCTGCACGCTCGTGGCGAAGGACTCGTACGGGTGGTGGACCAGGACGTCCTCACGGGCGATCGACCGGAAGAGGTCGGGCTTGCCGTTGGGCTCGTCCGGCTGGAACTGCAGCGCCGTGGTCGGGACGCGCTTCGGGTACTGGAGGTCCGGGCGGTCGATACCGGCGAGGCTGAAGAGTCCGCCGAGGTCGAGCGGCGAGGGCAGACGGTAGACCTCCTGCTCGGTGATGTCGAGTTCGCGGACGAGGAGTCCGAGGGTGACATCGTCCATGTCGTCGGTGATCTCGAGCCGGATCGGCGGCCCGAACCGGCGGCGCAGCAGCTCCTTCTCGAGGGCCTGGATGAGGTTCTCGGTCTCGTCCTCCTCGATCACCATGTCCTCGTTGCGCGTGACGCGGAAGACGTGGTGGTCGACGATCTCCATGCCGGGGAAGAGGTGGCCGAGGTGGTTGGCGATGACCTCCTCGAGGGCGATGTAGCGCACGCTTGGAGCGGTGTCCAGCGACGCGGAACGGCGCTCCGCCGGACCGACGCGGACGAAGCGCGGCATCATCTGCGGAACCTTGAGCCGGGCGAACTCCTCGCGCCCGGTGCGGGTGTTCCGCACTCGGACCGCCAGGTTCAACGACAGGCCGGAGATGTAGGGGAACGGGTGGGCCGGGTCCACCGCGAGCGGCATGAGCACCGGGAAGACCTGGTTGCTGAAGTACTCGCTGAGGTACTCGCGGTCGGCTGCGTCGAGTGAGTCCCAGGTGACGACCGTGACGCCGCGTTCGGCGAGGTCGGGACGGACGAGGTCGTGCCAGGCGCGGGCGTGCCGTTCCTGCAGGACGTGCGCCTGCTGCGAGATCTCGGACAGGACGTCGGCCGGCGCGTTGCCGACGTTCGTCGGGACCGCCAGGCCCGTGAGGATGCGGCGCTTCAGGCCGGCGACCCGCACCATGAAGAACTCGTCGAGGTTCGAGGCGAAGATCGCGAGGAAGTTGGCGCGTTCGAGGACGGGCAGCGCCGGGTCTTCGGCGAGCTCGAGCACACGCTGGTTGAAGGCGAGCCAGCTGAGTTCGCGGTCGAGGTAGCGGTGTTCGGGCAGCGCGGGATCGTTCCGTTCGAACGCGGGGTCGAAGTCCTCTTCGTCTCCATCGAGGCCGACATCGAGCACGGTTGGGTCTGCTGGCATGCCTTCATCATGACACCGTGGTGGGGGTGGTCGCGACGACTGCGGTGAACACTGTGTAAATGCCGCAGCGCCACACCGCTGTGGAGGGGATCAGGCGTCGGTTCTCGCGTACTGCACGTCGATGGTGTGGTCGGTGAATCCGAGCGAGCGGTACAGCGACACCGCGGGGAGGTTGTCGGCTTCGACGTAGAGCGTGACCGCCTCCACCCGTCGATCCCGCAGGCGGGCCAGGCCGGCCTCCATCAGGAGTCGCCCGAGCCCTCGGCCGCTGGCCGCAGGGTGCACGCCGACCGCGTACACCTCGCCGACCGTGTCCTCGACCTTCAACCAGATGAACCCGAGGAGGTCGCCGTCGGAGCCTCGTGCGAGCAGGAAGTCGTCGGCGTCGAACCAGGACTCGGCCTCTCGAGCGCGGAGATCGTCGAGGGTCATGCGTCCCTGCTCGGGGTGGTCGGCGAAGGCGAGCGCGTTGACCTCGAGCCACTCCTGCTCGTCGACTCCCGGCCGGAACGTGCCGACCGTGACATCAGCGTGCCCGGCGGTGGCCGGTCGCGTGCGGCTCGCCGGTGCCTTGGTCAGGCGGAGCTGCAGCAGCGTCCTGATCGGCGAGAAGCCGAACTCCTGTGCGAGCACCCGGGAGGCGGGGTGGTCGCCGTGTGCCCAGATGCGCACCTGTGGGGGACAGTTGGCGAGGACGCCGCGCAGTGCGGCGCGACCGTAGCCGTGACCCCGCCACTCGGGCTCGACGACGAACTCGAGCTCGCCATGGCCGAGGATGGCCGCACCCACGACGGCGAAGTCGTCGGGGTCGACCGGCGGGTCCTGTGGTTCGACGGCGAGGATCAGCGTCCGGGCGCCGGAGGCGACGTCGATGAGCGACTGGTCGCTGAACGGCGGCTGGCCGTCGACGAGCGACGCCGTGCGCACGACGCGCTCGAGCGCATCCCGGGTGCGGGCGTCGTCGACGTTACGAACCGACAGCGTCAGCCGGGGCATGATCGTCCTCGTAGACGTTGAAGCGGTAGCCGACGTTGCGCACGGTGCCGATGAGCTGCTCGAGGTCGCCGAGCTTGGCGCGCAACCGGCGGACGTGGACGTCGACGGTTCGCGTGCCACCGAAGTAGTCGTAGCCCCACACCTCGCTCAGCAACTGCTCGCGCGTGAACACCCGGGAGGGGTGGGTCGCGAAGAAGCGGAGCAGTTCGAACTCCTTGAAGGTGAGGTCGAGCGGCTTGCCGTGGACCTTCGCGGAGTAGCTGGCCTCGTCGATGACGACACCCGACGCCTGGATCTTGCTCGCCGAGTGCTCCTGCGAGGCGCGGCCGATCGCGAGCCGGATCCGCGCGTCGACCTCGGCCGGCCCGGCGGATTCGAGGATGACGTCGTTCACGCCCCAGTCGGCGCTGACGGCCGTGAGGCCGCCCTCGGTCAGGATGAGGAGGAGCGGGACCGACAGCCCGGACGCACCGAGGATCTTGCAGAGCGACTTGGCACTCGCGAGATCCTGGCGGGCGTCGACGAGGACGAGGTCCGAACTCGGAGCGTTCACGAGTTGTGCGGGGTCGGCGGGGATCTGCCGGGTGCGGTGGCTCAAGAGCCCGAGGGATGGGAGGACCTCGGTGCCGACCATGGAGGTCAAGACCAAAATTTGCGCCACGCGCATCCTCCCGACTGAGTTTGGAACCATATTAGGCGAACGACCGCACCCCACGTCGCACCGGGCTCCGCCTGGTGGTCCGATGGCGTCTGCTCTGTGACAATGGGTCCGTGAGCGAAACCACTCTCTCCCCCCGGCTGCGCTGGATCAGCGTCGTCTCCATCTGGGCGCTCGCGCTCGTCGGCGTCGTCGTGTCCGGCCTGCTCTGGAGCCCAGGGGAGACCTTCTTCGGGCTGTCGGCCACGCTCGGCCTCTGCACGCTGGCCGCGTTCTCGGCACAGCTGTTGGCGCGACAGAAGGTGGGATTCGTCGATCGGATGTCGACGAGCGTCACCGGCGCCGTCCTCATCCTCGCCATCGGCGGTGCCGTGTATGGCCTCATCGCCCTGGCCTCGGGGTAGACTTTCCCCATGCTGCTCGCTCTCGAAATCTTCTTCATCGGCTTGCTCGTCCTCGCCAGCCTCGCCATCGCGTTCACCGCGGTGGTCGTGCTGAAGAACCTGTACCGCGGTCAGCGCTAGTCCGGGTCCCTCGATGATCGAGATCCCGAGCGGCCTGCCGAGCGAACTGGTCCCGCTGTCGTGGCTCATCGGCGTCTGGGAGGGCACCGGCGTCATCGACTACCGGGTCGGCGACGAGACCGTGACCCGCGAGTTCGGTCAGCGCGTGAGCTTCAGCCACGACGGCCTGCCCTACCTGAACTACAACTCCTACACCTGGCTCCTGCCCGAGCAGCCCCCGCGCGACGCCGAGGGGGCCTCGTCTACGGACGAGGACGCACTGTCGGACGACGCCGCTGCGGACGTCGCGCCTGACGGAGCCTCGGCGGACGAGTCCGGTGTGCCCGAGCCGCTCGTCACCGAGACGGGCTACTGGCGCCTCGAACGCCCGCTGATCGAGGGCGACCCCGGCCCGGGCATGCTCCCAGGGCAAGGCCCCCGCCCGTTCGGCACCGCGCAATCGGTCGAGACCCTGCGTACGTCGACCGGCGCTTTCCCCCTGCAGGTCTCGATCGTCCACCCGAACGGTGTGAGCGAGCTCTACCTCGGCCAGATCGACGGCCCGCGGATCGACCTCGCGACCGACGCCGTCGTCCGGACCGCTGGAGCCAAGGAGTACGCCGCCGCGACCCGCCTGTACGGTCTCGTCGAGAACCACCTGCTCTGGGCCTGGGACATCGCCGCCCTGGGACAGGACCTCCGGACGCACGCCTCGGCGCGCCTGGCCAAAGCCGACTGACGTGACCATTCCCAACGGAGCGGTCATGCCGGACGCGATTCCGGGCTCGCCCTTCCTCACGCTGCCGGGTGCCGTCGAACAGGCGGACGCCGTCGACCATGGCGTACCCTCCCATTACGGCAGCCCGAACATCGAGCAGCGCCTCATCGCCAGCGGCAAGGCGATCGTCGACCTGTCGAACCGTGGCATCGTGACGGTCACCGGCCCCGATCGGCTGAGCTGGCTCAACTCCATCACGAGCCAGGAGCTGCGCTCGCTGTCCGCCGGCACCTCGACGGAGACCCTCTTCCTCGACCAGAGCGGCCGGATCGAGCACGCGGTCAAGCTGCTCGACGACGGCACGACCACGTGGCTCGTCACCGAGGCCGACGATGCTGAGCCCCTCCACGCCTGGCTCGACCGGATGCGCTTCATGCTTCGCGTCGAGGTGGCCATCGCGACCGGGCAATACGCCGTGATCGGTGCGGCGGCGGGTCTCGGGGTTCAGGCTGCAGCGCCGAACGGCATGCCGCTCGTCTGGCACGATCCGTGGTCCGAGGTCGCGGTCGGCGGGCATCAGTACGCGACGGGTGAGCACCCGGGTGCAGCGTGGACATGGACCGAGACGATCGTCGCGCGCGAGCAGCTCGGGTCGCTCGTGCAGCAGGTCCGTGCGGGGACGTTCTCCGCCGCGGGTTCGCTGGCCGCCGAGGCCCTGCGGATCGCCGCCTGGCGCCCGCGGTTGCAGTCCGAGGTCGACGAGCGGAGCATCCCGCACGAGCTCGACTGGCTGCGCTCGGCAGTCCACTTGAACAAGGGCTGCTATCGCGGTCAGGAGACGGTCGCCAAGGTGCACAACCTCGGGCACCCGCCGCGTCGCCTCGTCATGCTCCTCCTCGACGGCTCCGACGCGGTCCTGCCGCCGGCCGGTTCGAACGTGGTGCTCGTCGGCGACGGCGACGACACGACCCGGAAACCCGTCGGACGCATCACCTCGAGCGCGATCCACCACGAGTTGGGCCCGGTGGCGTTGGCGATCGTCAAGCGCTCCGCGGATCCGGCGGCCGTGCTGACGGTGGAGGCCGACGGCATCGATGTCGCGGCGTCGCAGGAGATCGTCGTGCCGGCGGATGCCGGGGCCACGGCGAACGTGCCGCGGCTGCCGCGACTCGGCGCCGTCCGGCGCTGACCCCGGTGGGGAAGGACGACGCCTCGGACCCGGGCGTACGGGTCGACCGATGGACCGCCGCGGTTCGTCGCCGCATCGCACTCGGCGACGCCTGGCATCGTCTCGTCGGATCCGTGCCGGCGGTGCTGCAGGTCAGCGCCACGGCGATCGGCGCGTACGCGTTCTCCCACTACGTGCTCGGGCACGCCGTGCCACTCCTCGCCTTGACCGTGACGATCTCGAGTCTCGGGTTCGTTCGCGACGCCCGCCCGATCCGGGTCCTCGAGACGGCCGTCGGGATGAGCGTCGGAATCGCGCTGGCCGAGATCCTGCTCCTCGGCTTCGGTCAGGGGACGTGGCAACTCGCGGTCGCGCTCGTGCTCACATTGCTCGTCGCCCGGTTCCTGTCGCCGGCGGCGTCGTTCGCGATCGCGGCGGCGGTGCAGTCCGTCCTCGTCATGCTCCTGCCGGTGCCTGACGGCGGCCCGTTCGTGCGTACGTTCGACGGACTGATCGGCGGGGTCTTCGCCCTGCTCGCGACCGCGCTCATCCCGCGCGACCCGCGCCGGAGCGCTCGCCGGGACGGCCAGCGGCTCATCGACGAACACGTCCGGACCCTCGCCTCGCTCGTCGCCGCCCTCCGTCTCGGCGACCTCGAGGAGGCGGACCGCGCGCTCGCACGGGCGAGGGCCACCCAGCCGGCCCTGGACGCGTGGCGCGGAACCCTCGACTCAGGGCTCGCCATCGCGCGCATCTCGCCGTTCCTCCGCAAGGCGGTGTTCGACCTCGAACGGCAGCGGACCATGCTCGACGGCATGGACCTCGCGACCCGCAACCTCCGGGTGATCGCCCGGCGCATCGACTACGTGTCGCGCGATGCCACGAGCCGCCCCGAGCTCGCGGACCTGCTCGCGCGGACCTCCGTCGCACTCGGCATCCTGTCGCAGTCGATCGGCGACATCGCCCAGCAGCCGGTCGCGAGGCAGTCCCTGCTGGAGATCGCGAAGCACCTCGAGCCGGTGGCCGTCCTCCCCGACGCCTCGGTCTCCGAGCAGGCGCTCGTGCTCGTGCTCCGGCCGTACCTCGTCGACCTGCTCACGGCCACGGGTCTGCCGACGCCGGAGGCGCAGGCGGCGCTGCCCTCGCTCTGACGGGAGCGATCCCCGACACTCAGTCCGTCGAGGAGGGATTTGGGGCGACAGCCGACCACGGCAGCGTCAGCTCGCCGAGGCGCCAGCGGCTGCGACCGGCCAGCACAGGCCACCCGTTGTCGCGAAGTGTCCGGACGGTCGCCGACCAGCGCTGGACCGGGCTGTAGACCGCCAGGGGTGCATGCACCCGCCACGCGCGGTCGAGGTCCGTCATGAGCGCGTGGACACGTTCGCCCGGCACGTTGTGGTGGATCAGCGCCTTCGGCAGTCGTTCGGCCACGATGGACGGCAGCTCGAGGTCGGCGAGCCGCAGACTGATCGAGAACGACTCCGCACGCCCCTGGTCGTCGACGGCGATCCAGCTGGACACCCGTCCGATCTCGTCGCACGTCCCTTCGACGAGCACACCGCCGGGCTGCAGCCGCGACGCCATGAGACGCCAGGCCCCCGTGACCTCGGCTTCGTCGTACTGCCGGAGCACGTTGAACGCCCGGATCACCGCGGGACGGTCGTCACCGGTCGGCACCTCGAACCCGCCGCGCGCGAAGGAGACGGCGGCCGTCGGCGTGAACTGGGTCGTGCCCGCTCGCACCTGCTGCAGCTGCGCGTGAGCGGTGCGGACGCGCCCCGGCTCGATCTCGAATCCGATGACCCGTACGTCGGGTCGGACGGCGAGCAGCCGGTCGTGCAGTTCCAACGCTGTGACGCCGCTCGCGCCGTAGCCGAGGTCCACCACCAGCGGGTTCGTCGTCCGTCTGAGCGAGGGGTGGGTCGCGATCCAGCGGTCCACCCGCCGGAGCCGGTTCGTACCCGTCGTCCCGCGGGTGATCGATCCGACGGGCATGGACCTATTCTCCCTCACGGTGCGGGGTCATCGTCCACCTCGCGGTCATGCGCCGTCGGTATGCTGGGGACATGCCTGAGACTTACACCCTCGTCCTGCTGCGCCACGGCAACAGCGACTGGAATCAGAAGAACCTGTTCACCGGTTGGGTCGACGTCCGACTCAGCGAACTCGGCGTCACCGAGGCCAAGCGTGCGGGCGAGCTGCTCGCCGACTCCGGCATCACCCCGGACGTGCTGTACACTTCGGTGCTCTCCCGCGCGATCCAGACGGCGAACCTCGCCCTCGAGACCGCCGACCGCATGTGGATCCCGGTCAAGCGCAGCTGGCGCCTCAACGAGCGTCACTACGGCGCGCTGCAGGGCAAGGACAAGGCGCAGACGCTCGCCGAGTACGGTCCGGAGCAGTTCCAGACCTGGCGTCGTTCCTTCGACGTGCCGCCGCCGCCGATCGCCGATGACGACGAGTGGTCGCAGGCCGATGACCCCCGGTATGTCGGGATCGACGGCGAACTGCCCCGCACCGAGTGCCTGAAGGATGTCATCGACCGGATGCTGCCCTACTGGGAGTCCGACATCACGGTCGACCTGGCTGCCGGCAAGACCGTCCTCGTGACGGCGCACGGCAACTCGCTCCGCGCACTCGTGAAGCACCTCGACGACATCTCGGACGACGAGATCGCCGAGCTGAACATCCCCACCGGCATCCCGCTCGTCTACGAGCTCGACGCGGACTTCCGCCCGATCGCACCGGCTCGGTACCTCGATCCCGAGGCCGCAGCAGCAGGCGCCGCCGCCGTTGCGGCGCAGGGGAAGAAGTAGCGGAAACCCCACCAAACCACCACCCCGGTCGGGAGTGCGGCTTGGCGACATCGTCGCCGAAAGTGCTCCTGGCCGGGGTTTTCCATGTTGCAAAAAAGGGGTTGAACCGCCTCGGGGTTGGGCGTACAGTGACTGCACTGTAACCCGATTGGGGGGATACGCATGGAGCAGTCGACCGACGGCACCCGTTTCCCCCTGTGGCGCGCCCTGGCGCTCGGTGGCTTCGCCGCCGCGGCGTTCACGGCGATAGCCCTCTTCGGGTCGCCTTCCTCCGCGCATGCCGACGACGGTGCCACCGATCCGTCGCTCTTGGGCGCGGTGACCGAGGTCGTCGGCTCGCTCGAACAGCCCGTCAATGCTGTCGCCGAGGTCGTCGACGTCGTCGACACCACCGTGCTCGAACCGGTGGTCGACGTCGTCGACGAGACCGTCGCTGCGGTACCGGTGGTGAACGACGTGGTCGAGGAGACCGTCGGCGCAGCACCCGTCGCCGCGATCGTCGATCCGGTCGTGCAAACGGTCGACCAGACGTTGACCGGCGTCGCCGACGTCGTCGCCGCGGTCCCGGTCCCCAGTACGCCGATCATCGATCCGGTCGTCCCAGCGCTTCCGCAGGGCCCGGCAGAGGACGTGTCGGCCACTGACCCGACCGCCGTCGGCGCGATCCTCCCGACGACGGTCCTCGGACCGCCGTCCGTCCAGCAGGGTGACTCGACGATCGTGTCGGGCGGCCAGGATCGCGAGGACACGTCGTTCACCACGGCCGTGCCCGCCGCCGTCGTCGGATCGTCCAGCCTCCCCGCCACCCCTGCGAACCTTCCGCTGCTGCCGGACGCCGACGGTCGCTGGGCCGTCACGCCGAGCGGCTCCGGGTCCTCCGGCTCCGGTGGTGCCGTCGGCGGTCCCGCAGCGGCCGAACAGTCGATCTCCGTCATCCTCCCTGCGCCCGGTGACGACCGTCGCGGACCCGCGCGAGACGAAGACCTCCCGGCTTCACCCACGTTCCCCTCCGATACCTCTCCTGACTGACCCCGGACCACTCTGCCGTTCGCGGCGGAGACCCGCCCCCTGGGCGGTTCAACGGTCCGAAGCCTCCCGACCACGGGAGCACATCAGTCACTCTGCAAGGAGCAGGAATCATGAATTCGTATGTCAAGAAAGGCCTCTACTGTGGCCTGTTCGTCGCGGGACTCACGTTCCTCGGCGCTACGGCGGCCAACGCCGACACGTCCGGGGACGACAGCATCCTCGGCGGAACCCTCGTCGACGTGGTCCTCGAGGCCCCCGTCGAGATCGTCGACACCGCGGTGAGCGTCGTCGGCGATTCAACGGCGACGTCCGCACCGGAGGCGGTACCGGCGCCTGAGCCGGCACCCGCACCTGAGCCGGCACCCGCGCCTGAGCCGGCACCAGCACCGGAGCCGGCACCTGCGCCGGAGCCCGCACCGGTACCCGAGCCCGCGCCGGCCGCCACCACCAGTGGTGACGACAGTGTCGCGGGTGGGAACCAGGTCCAGTTGCCCGTCTCCATCCCGGTGACGGTCGAGGACAACGCGATCTCGATCATCGGCGATGCCGAGCAGTCGGGTTCGACGTCCGGACCGGTGGCGGGGGAGTCCGCCTCGCCGGTCGCCGACGAGGCGACGACGTCCGGTGACGACAGTGTCGCCGGTGGGAACCAGGTGTCGCCGGTGGGGACCGTTCCGGTCACGGTCGGTGGGAACGCCATCTCGCTGTTCGGTGATTCGAGCAGTGAGCAGGCGGGTGCGTCTGCCACGTCGGGTGGTGCGGCTGTTCCGGCGGCGTCGGCGACGACGACCGGTGACGACAGTGTCGCCGGTGGGAACCAGGTGTCGCCGGTGGTGACCGTTCCGGTCACGGTCGGTGGGAACGCCATCTCGCTGTTCGGTGATTCGAGCAGTGAGCAGGCGAGTGCACCTGCCACGTCGGGTGGTGCGGCTGTTCCGGCAGCGCCGTCGACGACGACCGGTGACGACAGTGTCGCCGGTGGCAACCAGGTCCTCGGCGACGTCGGGCTCCCGATCTCCGTGGTCGGCAACGCCGTCAGCGTGATCGGCGACTCCGAGTCGACGGGCACCTCGGCCTCGGCTCCGGCATCGTCCGGCGGCGGCACGTCGACCACCGGCGGTGACGACAGCCTCGGCGGTGGGAACCAGATCGACCTCGGCCTGGAGCTGCCGGTCACGATCGGCGGCAACGCGATCTCCGTGATCGGGGACAGCGAGACCGGTGGTCCCGGGACGACCGATCCCACCACCCCGGTCGACCCGACGGACCCGACCGACCCGACGGACCCCACCACCCCGGTGACCCCCGTCGTGCCGACGGTCCCCGCCACGGTGATCACCACCGCGACGGCGGCGTCCTCGACCGGCTCGAACACGACGGCCTCGGCCGCGCGTTCAGCTGAGCCGACGCTCGCCGACACCGGCAGCGTCGCGGGTCAGCTCCTGCCGCTCGCCGGCCTCGCAACAGTCCTCGGCCTCCTGCTCCTGGCAGGCGGCGCGATCACCCGTCGTCGGATGAGCTAGTCCCGCACGAACGGACGAGCGGTGCCGACCCGGTCTCGGGTCGACACCGCTCGTCGGGGTGTCCGGGATCAGCTGGTCAGTGGTGCACCGGCGTGGTCGCCTCGGGGATCCAGTCGCCGGTCGCGAGGTACTGGACCTTCTTGGCGATGGAGACGGCGTGGTCGGCGAAGCGCTCGTGATACCGGGAAGCGAGGGTGGCGTCGACGGTCGCGACGGGCTCACCCTTCCAGGTGTCGCCGAGGACCTTCTCGAAGACGCTGGCGTGCAGCTCGTCGACGTCGTCGTCGTCATTGCGGATCTCGTCGGCGATGCGCGGGTCCTGGGTGCGCAGCAGTTCCGTCAGTTTGCGGGCGATCGAGACGTCGAGTCGACCCATCTCGGCGAAGGTGGTCCGCAGGCCCTTCGGCACGGCCTTGTCGGGGAAGCGGTACCGCGACAGCTGGGCGATGTGCTCGGCCATGTCGCCCATGCGCTCGAGCGACGCGCTGATCCGCAGCGCGCTCACAACGATGCGCAGGTCGCGCGCGACCGGCTGCTGACGGGCGAGGATGTCGATGGCGAGCTCGTCGAGTTCGATCGCGAGCTGGTCGATGCGGTTGTCGTTGGCGATGACCTCTTCAGCGACCGCGACGTCCGAGTTGCCGAAGGACTGCGTCGCCTTCTCGATGGAGATCGTGACGAGTTCGGCGATCTCGACCAGGCGATCCTGGACCTCTCGCAATGACTGCTGGAATACCTCGCGCATGGCTCTGGGTGCCGTCCTTCCGTGACCTGGCGGTGGGCAGGCAGATGCCCGCTCCGCCGATGATGCCGAACCAAGGTTAACAGTTGGGGCCCCAAGCGTGAACAGTCGTCGAAGTGGCGGGGTATTCGCGAGTTCGGCGTTCGGCGGACTGAGTAACGTAGTACCCATGGACACCATGTGGTTGGTGCTGATCGCCCTGGCACTCGGCCTCATCGTCGGGGGCGGTTTCGTCGCCCTCACCTCGCTCGCCTTCCGCCGCGGAGAGCGCGCCGCGACGGTCGTCAACCCGGTCGTGCCCGACGGGGTCGACCAGGTGCTCGAAGCCCTCGACAGCGCGGGCATCGTCGTCGACCCGTCCAACAACGTGCTGAAGGCCTCCCCGGGGGCGTTCGCGCTCGGGCTGGTGCGCGACCGCGTGCTCGACAACCAGGAGTTCATCGACCTCGCGCTCGAGGTCCGACGCACCGGCGAGGCCGTCACGAGCGATCTGGAACTCGCGCTCGGGCGCTTCGGTGAGGCCACCCGGCATCTGCGCGTGCGGGCAGCGCCGCTCGGCTCTCGCTTCATCCTCCTCCTGGCCGAGGACCACACCGAGGCGCGTCGCCTCGACGAGGTCCGCAGGGACTTCATCGCGAACATCAGCCACGAGTTGAAGACGCCGATCGGCGCCATCGGGCTCCTCTCGGAAGCACTCGACACGGCGGCCGACGACCCGGAACGGGTGAAGCGGTTCGCCAGCCGGCTCGCGACCGAGTCACAGCGACTCACCCGGATGACCGCCGAGATCATCGACCTCTCGCGGTTGCAGGCGGCCGACGCCCTCCACCAGCCGGAACTCGTCCGCCTCGATCGGGTCATCGCCGCGGCGGTGGATCAGAACCGCGTGCCGGCCGAGGCGACCGGGGTGGGGCTCTCCCTCAAAGGCGGCAAGAACCTCGAGGTGTACGGTGACGAGGCGATGCTCGTCGTCGCCGTGCACAACCTCATCTCGAACGCCATCCACTACTCGCCCACCGGCGCGCACGTGGGTGTCGGCGTCCGGGCGGTCGACGACGTCGTCGAGATCGCCGTCACCGATCAGGGCGTCGGGATCGCCGAAGAGGACCGCGACCGGGTCTTCGAACGGTTCTTCCGCGTCGACCAGGCGCGGTCCCGCCACACGGGCGGCACCGGACTCGGCCTCAGCATCGTCAAGCACACCGTCCAGAACCACGGCGGCGAAGTGAAGGTCTGGTCGCAGCTGGGCCGTGGCTCGACGTTCACCATCCGCCTCCCCAGAGCAACGACCCCGCCGGAGGACCTCTCCACCGGCACGGCAAGGAGTACCCCGTGACCCGCATCCTGCTCGTCGAAGACGAAGCGTCCCTCAGCGAACCATTGAGCTATCTGCTCGAACGGGAGGGGTACGAGGTCGAGGTGGCGGAGGACGGTCCCTCGGCGGTTCAGGCCTTCACGGCTCGCGGCGCGGACCTCGTGTTGCTCGACCTCATGCTCCCCGGCATCCCCGGGACGGAGGTCTGCCGTCAGATCCGCGCGGTCTCGAGCACACCGATCATCATGCTCACCGCGAAGGACTCCGAGGTCGACATCGTCGTCGGGCTCGAGCTGGGCGCCGACGACTACGTCACGAAGCCCTACTCGACCCGCGAGCTCCTCGCGCGGATCAGGGCGGTGCTGCGACGCCGTGTCGAGGCGGACCAGGCGCAGGAGGAGGTGCTGCTCGAGGCCGGCACGGTCCGGATGGACACCGAGCGCCATGTCGTCGAAGTCAACGGGGCGCCGATCCCGATGCCGCTCAAGGAGTACGAGCTGCTCGAGCTGCTCCTGCGGAACGCCGGACGGGTTCTGACCCGTGGTCAGCTGATCGACCGGGTGTGGGGGAGCGACTACTACGGCGACACCAAGACGCTCGACGTCCACATCAAACGCATCCGTTCCCGGATCGAGGCGAACCCCTCGGAACCGGTGATGCTCGTCACCGTGCGTGGGCTCGGCTACCGCTTCGAGGCCTGACGCAGGTCCAGACGGACGAACGCCCCGCACCTCCGAAGAGGTGCGGGGCGTTCGGTCGTGTGGGGCGACGGAGCGCTATTCGGTCGGCTCCGTGGTGGGCGTCGCGAGCGGCGTCGGCGTCTCGGTGGGCTCATCCGTCGGCAGCGGCGTCGGGACGAGCGTGGAGTACTCGAGCAGCTGGCCGGTGAGGACCGGGACGCTCGCCGTGGCGCCCGTCTCGTCGCCGTACTGGAAGAAGACGTCCAGGATGGCTCCAGGCTGGACACCGAGGGACTCGATGCGCAGCGGGTCGTTCGCTCCCGAGCCGTCGAACGTCGTCAGGCCGGGCTCCGCGAGGACCTGGAACTGCTCGTCCTTGCCCTCGATCTCGATCAGCACCGTGTGGGCGCGATCGTCGCGGTTCGCGACGCTGAAGACGAGGTTGCCGGTCTCGCCGTCGTCGGAGACGACGATGGCGTTCCGGACAGCCACCGAGCCGACGGTGACACCGACGCCGTCCGAGGCGTCGTACTGCTTCAGGGTCGCCTGCGGCGCGATGAGGTTGCAACCGCTCATGCCGAGTGCGACAGCACCCGCGACGACGATGGAAGCGATGAGACGCGCCTTCACAGAACCCTCCAAGATGTGGTGGCCCCGGGCGCAGACGAGTGACAGGTGTCCCGGGATCCGGATTCGAGTCTAGCCCACGGCTGCGAAGGGGTGTGGCCGGGTCGTGGACCCGTGATCGGCCGGTGCACCACCCGGTTCGCTGGGCACCCGGTACCCGGCTCTGATCAGGGGTGCCGTGGTATTCTGGGAGACGCTGAAGGGACCGAGACCCATGATCTTCGAAGTTGGCGAGACCGTCGTCTACCCGCACCATGGCGCCGCGACCATCACCGAGGTGAAGACCCGGATCATCAAGGGCGAGGAGAAGCTCTACCTGAAGCTCCGCGTCACCCAGGGCGACCTCGTGATCGAGGTCCCGGCTGAGAACGTCGACCTGGTCGGGGTACGCGACGTCATCGGGCGCGAGGGCGTCGACCGCGTGTTCGACGTGCTCCGTGCGCCGTTCACCGAGGAGCCGACGAACTGGTCCCGCCGCTACAAGGCGAACCTCGAGAAGCTGGCCTCGGGCGACGTCATCAAGGTCTCCGAGGTGGTCCGCGACCTGTGGCGTCGCGACCAGGACCGAGGCCTCTCCGCTGGAGAGAAGCGGATGCTCGCGAAGGCTCGCCAGATCCTGGTCTCCGAACTGGCGCTGGCGGAGCAGACCGACGAGGAGCGGGCGTCGTCGGTCCTCGACGAGGTCCTCGCCTCCTGAGCCGAGCGTTCGTTCGGACGTGTCGCCCGAGAAGTAGGCTCGTGGCATGACTGCCATCGACGAACCGGGTGCTATCGCCGATCCATCCCTGGACGGCCCGGCGGTCGGCGTGATCATCGTGGCGGCGGGTAGTGGGACGCGCCTCGGTGCCGGGATCCCCAAGGCGTTCGTGTCGCTCGACGGCAGTACCGTGCTCGAACACGCGCTCGCCCCGGTCTTCCGCCTGCGGGACGCGGTCCAGGTCGTCGTCGTCGTCCCCGCCGATCGCGTCGGTGAGGCGGAGACGATCGGTCGTCGCGCCGCGGGGAAGGCGGCCGACCACCTCCGCGTCGTCGTCGGAGGCGACACGAGACAGTCCTCCGTCCTCGCCGGACTCGCCGCCCTGTGGCCGGGAGTGCGGACGGTACTCGTCCACGACGCCGCACGGGCACTCACCCCGACCGAACAGTTCGAACGGGTGATCGACGCCGCCGCGCGGACGGGGTGGGGGGTCGTACCGGGGCTTCCGGTGACCGACACGATCAAACGGGTCGATGCGAGCGCCCTCGTCGAGCAGACCGTGGATCGGGCCGCCCTCAGAGCCGTCCAGACACCGCAGGCGTTCCCGCGTGATGCCCTCGTCGCGGCCTTTCGCGTCGCCGAGGACCGCCTCGCGGCGGCCACCGACGACGCGGCACTCTACGCGGACGCCGGACACCCCGTCCTCACCGTCGACGGGTCGGAGGCGGCGTTCAAGATCACGACCCCGTGGGACGCCCAGCGTGCGGAGCGACTCCTGGCGGACCGGGACCGGGATCAGCAGCAGGAGGTGGGCGCACGGCCGACCTCCTCGATCAGGACCGGCATCGGCATCGACGTCCACGCCTTCGCCGACGACGGCGAGCTGAGCCTCGCCGGCCTCAGGTGGCCGGGGGAACGGCCGCTGGCCGGACACAGCGACGGGGATGCGGTCGCCCATGCCATCGTCGACGCCCTGCTGTCCGCTGCCGGCCTCGGCGACATCGGCTCCATGTTCGGCACGGACGACCCCCGGTTCGCGGGGGCGAGCGGCGAGGTCTTCCTGCGGGCAGCTGTTGACCGACTGCACGCCGCGGGCTTCGTCGTCGTCAACGTCGCGGTGCAGCTCGTCGGCAACCGCCCTCGGTTCGCGCCGCGTCGGACGGAGGCGGAGGGCGTGCTGAGCGCACTGGTCCACGGGCCGGTCAGCATCGCGGCGACGACCACCGATGCGCTCGGGTTCACCGGCCGTGGCGAGGGTGTCACAGCCATCGCCACCGCCCTGATCGAGCGCCGCTGACGGTTCGACCCTCAGTCGGTGGACGTCGCCTCGTCGACCGACGCATTGAGTCCGAGGAACCGGCCGTATTCACCAGCGGCTCGTCGGAACCTGGCCTGCACCCGCTGCGACAGCGGTTGGAACGGCGTCGGGGTGACGACGACGCCGGTCGCACTTGTCCGTCGGCGCCAGGTGCCGACGACGCGCCCGTCGACGGCGATCATCGGGAGGAAGATGCCGTTCGCGCCGGGCACGATGCGGTCCGCGAACGCCGCCGGGAGCGTCAGCTCGCGGTCGCGGTAGCCGAGGAGCAGCTCGTCGAATCCGGGAAGCGCGAGCACCCGCGGTGGTCGTGGAGCAGATGGCGGTTCGATGCCCTCGGCGGTCGACCAGCGCGTGACCCCGTCGCGCGATTCGGAGAACAGCCGACCGGCGGCCACCTCGACGCCGCGTTTCGCCTGGGCGACGGTGAGCTTCGACCACCACGTGAGGTCGGCGATCGTCGACGGGCCGTGGCCGGTGAGATAGCGGACGATGAACTCGCCGAGCGCCTCGTCCGCCTCGAGCACCCGCGGTGCACGGATCCACTCCTCAGTCAGGACGAGTGCCTGCTGTCTCCCGGCGGGAGGTCCCCAGCAGACCACACCCGACATCGCGAGTTCCATGATGAGGTGTGAGCCTCGTTGACCGTCGATCGGGATCCCGGCGTCGGTGTGGGCCGTCAACAGCTCATCCCTCGTCACGCGCCGATGCCCGCTGAGCAGTCCCTCGGTGAGCGCGCGGGAGCGCGAGAAGGTCTCAGCGTCGAGCTCGAGTTGACGGTGTCTGGCCGCGATCGTCGAGCGGACCCGCGGGACACCGAGTCCGAGCAGCCACCCGAGGTCCTCTGCGGCGACGAGATGCAGGGTGCCGCGCATCGGCCAGGACCGGACGATCGAGCCGTCCTCGAGCGCCGCGAGCACCTCGTCCATCGTGGTGCCGGTCGACCTGACGCCGACCGCCCACAGCGACGAAGCGAGGTCTTGGGCCTGGATCGCGAGCAGCCGCGAGACGACACCCGTGGGGGAGCGGTGATCGGCTCCGTCGAGGAGCTGGGCCGCGAGTCGCGCGCGGAGAACCTGCTGGTCGTCGCGTCCCGTGGTCATGGGACCATCATGCCCGGACGACGGCGGCTAGTCTGGTCTCGTGGCCCTCCGACTCTACGATTCGAAAACGCAGTCCCTCCGGGACTTCGTGCCGCTCCGCGAAGCCGAGGCGGGGCTGTACGTCTGCGGACCGACCGTGCAGTCCTCTCCGCACATCGGACACCTGCGCAGCGCGCTCGTCTACGACCAGCTGCGTCGCTGGCTGACGGCCTCCGGGGTCCGCGTCACACTCGTCCGCAATGTCACCGACATCGACGACAAGATCCTCGCGAACGCCGCCGCCGGCGTCGAGGGCGGGTTCGCCCAGCCCGGCGAGGAGTGGTGGGCGCTCGCCTACCGGTACGAACTCGAGTTCACCGCCGCCTACGGTGCCCTGGGTATCCTGCCCCCGAGCTACGAGCCCCGCGCGACGGCGAGCATCCCCGAGATGCAAGAGCTCATCGAGCGGCTCATCGACGCCGGGCACGCGTACCCGGCTCCCGACGACTCCGGCGACGTCTACTTCGACACCGCCTCATGGAGCCGCTACGGCGAACTCACCCGGCAGAGCGCCGAGCACATGGAGGCCGCGACCGACGCCGACCCGCGCGGCAAGCGGGATCCCCGCGACTTCGCGCTCTGGAAGGGCACCAAGCCTGGGGAGCCGCGCTCGGCGAGTTGGATGTCTCCGTGGGGCGAGGGACGGCCCGGCTGGCACATCGAGTGCTCGGCGATGTCGACCAAGTACCTCGGTGAGGAGTTCGACATCCACGGCGGCGGACTCGACCTCCGGTTCCCCCACCACGAGAACGAGCTCGCCCAGTCGAGCGCAGCCGGCGACCCCTTCGCGCGGTACTGGCTGCACAACGGGCTGGTCGCCGTCACGGGCGGGCAGAAGATGTCGAAGTCCCTCGGCAACTCCGTCTACGCCGCCGACCTCCTGGCAGCAGCCCGGCCGCTCGTCGTCCGGTACTACCTCGGTGCAGCGCAGTACCGATCGACGCTTGAATTCCATCCGGGCGCACTCGCCGAGGCCGAAGCCGCACTCGGACGAATCGAGGGCTTCCTCGATCGCGCCGCCCGCGCCGACCTGCTCACCGAGACGGGCACGGCCGCCAGTCGAGCGACGCTTCCGGCCGCCTTCGTCGAGGCGATGGACGACGACCTGAACATCCCCCGCGCGCTCGCCGTGTTGCATGACGCCGTGCGCGTCGGCAACGCCGCCCTCGATGGCGGCGACGACCTGGCGACAGCCCGCGAGCGTGCGGTCGCCGTCCTCGACATGACCCGGGTGCTCGGCATCGACCCGACCGACCCCTCGTGGTCGTCGGGCACCGACCCCGTCACTCACCGATCCCTGTCCGCACTCGTCGAGCGTCTGCTCGTCGATCGCGCGGACGCCAGGGTCGCCAAGGACTTCGCAGCGGCCGACCGGATCCGCGACGAACTCACAGCGGCTGGGATCACCATCGAAGACACCCCGTCCGGAGCACATTGGAGTATCAGTGGCAAGTAAGCCTTCCCGCCCGACCGGGCCGAAGAAAGCGAAGAAGGGTCCCACCAAGGGCACCGGTGGCCTCGGCCGCAAGGCGCTCGAGGGTCGTGGACCGACCCCCAAGGCCGAGGACCGCGCCTGGCACCCGGCCGGCAAGCGGAAGGCTGCGCAGGAGCGCTACGCGGCCTCCGGTGGCACCGGTAAGCCGAAGCAGGCGGCCGGCCAGAACGGACGCCCGTCCACGAACGGCCGGACCAAGCAGAAGTCGAGCGACGAGTCCGAGGTCGTCACCGGCCGCAACTCCGTCCTCGAAGCGCTCCGCGCGAAGATCCCCGCCACCACGCTGTACGTCGCGACCCGCATCGAGATGGACGACCGGGTGAAGGAGGCGCTCAGCATCGCCACCCGGCGCGGGATCCCGGTGCTCGAGGTCATGCGTCCGGAGCTCGACCGGATGGCCGGGTTCGACGGCGTGCACCAGGGCCTCGCCATCAAGGTGCCGCCCTACGAGTACGCGCACCCCATGGAGTTGCTCGACCAGGTCATCGCCCGTGGCGAGAACCCGCTGTTCATCGCCCTCGACGGCATCACCGACCCCCGGAACCTGGGTGCGATCATCCGATCGACCGCAGCCTTCGGTGGTCACGGCGTGATCCTGCCGCAGCGCCGGAGCGTGGGCCTCACCGCCTCCGCGTGGAAGACCTCGGCAGGCGCGGCGGCTCGGACGCCGGTCGCGATGGCCGCCAACCTCACTCAGACGCTCAAGGCGTTCAAGGAGCGCGGCGTCTTCGTGATCGGTCTCGACGGCGACGGCGACGTCTCCCTTCCCGGGCTCGAACTCGCCGACCAGCCGATCCTCGTGGTCGTCGGCAGCGAGGGCAAGGGCCTGTCCCGCCTCGTCACCGAGACCTGCGACGCGGTCGTGTCGATCCCGATCTCGGCCTCGACCGAATCGCTCAACGCCGGGATCGCGGCCAGCGTGACGCTGTACGAGATCGCGCGTCGCCGGAACGCCGAATAGGCGACCGGCGCTCGCGGCGCACGAACGAGGACAGGCCCTCGGAACGGATCTCCGTTCCGAGGGCCTGTCTGTCGTCAGGCGAGGTGACGGACCCGATCAGACGAGGTCTCGCCAGTCGACCGGTCCGGTCATGGCGGCGGGGATGCTGATCGCCTCGGTCGGTGGCACGATCATGGTCGCCTCGTCGCGGCGGTGGCGCAGGACGGTGTTCACGTAGGAACCGACGGCTTCCGCCAGAGGGATGTCGCGACCCTCGTTCTGCGCGAGGAACCAGCGGTGCTCCAGGAGCTGGTGGAAGATCTCGGCGGGCTCGAGCTTGCCGCGGAGTTCGCGGGGGATCGCCTTCACCACCGGTTCGAACACGCGGATGAGCCACTCGTGCGCCGCCATCTCCTCGTCGAACCCGTCCTTCCCGAACGAGGCTGAGTAGGCGTCGAGGTCGTTGAGCAGGCGCCTCGCCTGGTTCTCGCCGGCGTCGAGGCCGGTGAGCCGCAGGAGGCGGCGCTGGTGATGCCCGGCGTCGACGACCTTCGGCTGGATCCGCACGGTCGAGCCCTCGTCGGTCGTCTTGATCGCGAGTTCCTCGATGTCGAAGCCGAGTTCGTTTAGACGGTGGACGCGCTCGGTGATGCGCCAGCGCTCAGACGCGTCGAAGGACTCGGAGCCCGTGAGCTCCTTCCAGAGGGACCGGTAGGCGGCGACGATGCCGTTGCTCACGGTGACGGGGTCGAGTTCGGCGTCGGCGCGTCCGCCGGCCTCGAGATCGAGGAGCTCGCCGGCGATGTTCACCCGGGCGATCTCGAGGTCGTTCTCCCGCTGCCCGTTCGACAGGCCGCCCTCGTAGAGCTTGCCCGTCTCGGCGTCGACGAGGTAGGCCGCGAAGGCGCCGGCGTCGCGCCGGAAGAGCGTGTTCGACAGCGACACGTCGCCCCAGAAGAAGCCGACGATGTGCAGGCGGACGAGGAGGACGGCGAGGGCGTCGACGAGGCGGGTCGCCGTATCGGGCCGGAGGGTGCCCTGGAAGAGCGCGCGGTAGGGGAGTGAGAACTTCAGGTGCCGTGTCACGAGCACGCTCGGCAGCTCACGGCCCTTGCGGTCGCTCCGGTTCGTGATGACCGCGAGCGGGTCGACGCAGGGGATGTCGAGCCGCTGCAGGGTGCGCAGCATGTCGTACTCGCCCTTCGCCATCTCCGCGGTCGTCTCCTTGACGGCGATGACATAGCCGGACAGGTTCGCGAACCGGACCAGGTGGCGCGAGATACCCTTCGGGAGCGAGGCGATGGCCTCATTCGGCCAGTTCTCGAGGGGGAGCTCCCAGGGGAGGTCGAGCAGCGCCGGGTCGACGGTGGCAGCGGTGATGTTCAATGCGCCGGACATGGTGCGGAGCGCTCCTCGGTGATCGTCGTGCTGAGACTGGACAAGCGAAAACGACGATGGCCGAGCGATCGGAGACCGACCGCTCGACCATCGTCGGCGGGAAACTAGATCGAGGAGGACACGACCGGCTTGTTGCCCAGACGCTCACCCGATGCCGAGTCGAACGCGTGCACGTGGTGCGGCGTCGGAGCGAGGAACACCGTGTCGCCGATGTGCGCGTGGTTGCGACCGTCGACGCGGGCGACGATGTCGGTGCGCTTGCCGGAGACCTCGGTGTGGCCGTAGAGGTAGCCGTCGGCGCCGAGCTCCTCGACGAGGTCGACGGTCACCTCGATGCCGGAGCCCGAGTTGCTGGACACGGTGATGTCCTCGGGGCGCACGCCGACCGTGACGTTCTTCGACGGAGCGGCGTCGGTGATCTCGCGCTCGACCGGGATGATGAAGCCGCCGAGCTTGATGCCGCCGTCGGCGATCTCACCCTCGAACAGGTTCATGGCCGGGCTGCCGATGAAGCCGGCGACGAAGACGTTGTTCGGCTTCTCGTAAAGGTCGCGCGGGGTGCCGACCTGCTGCAGGATGCCGTCCTTGAGGACCGCGATGCGGTCGCCCATGGTGAGCGCCTCGGTCTGGTCGTGGGTGACGTAGACGGTGGTGACGCCGAGACGACGCTGCAGCGACGCGATCTGGGTGCGGGTCTGGACGCGGAGCTTGGCGTCGAGGTTCGACAGCGGCTCGTCCATGAGGAACACCTG
The DNA here is from genome assembly GCF_014841225.1 of Plantibacter sp. CFBP 8804. Lineage (NCBI taxonomy): Bacteria > Bacillati > Actinomycetota > Actinomycetes > Micrococcales > Microbacteriaceae > Plantibacter > Plantibacter sp. CFBP 8804. The sequence goes on along the minus strand of NZ_JACYTU010000001.1, from coordinate 1,048,241 downwards.
AGGCTGACGGACGATGGCTCGGCCCATCGCGACGCGCTGACGCTGACCACCGGAGAGCGCCTTCGGCTTGCGGGTCAGGTAGTCCTCGAGGTCGAGGAGCTTGGCGGCCTCGAGCACGCGGGTGGCACGCTCTTCCTTGCCGACACCGGCGATCTTGAGCGCGAAGCCCATGTTCTCGGCGACGGTCATGTGCGGGTAGAGCGCGTAGTTCTGGAACACCATCGCGATGTCGCGGTCCTTCGGCGGCACGTCGGTGACGTCGCGGTCGCCGATGAAGATGTGGCCGTCGTTGACCTCTTCGAGGCCGGCGAGCATGCGGAGGGAGGTGGACTTGCCGCAGCCGGACGGGCCGACGAGGACGAGGAATTCGCCGTCGGCGACCTCGAGGTTCAGCTTGTCGACCGCGGGGCGGGTGCCACCCGGGTAGAAACGGGTTGCGTTGTCGAACGTCACAGACGCCATGGTTGTTCTCCTTCACCGGCAGGTACGTGCCGGACGATCCGTTGTGAATGGACGCGAACCCGTCATCGATGGCCGGTTCGCCGTTCCAGTATGCCACGACCACCTGTGAATGGAAGGTCCAGAGGACAGCGGATCTCTCGGTGGACGCACAGCCGGCTCTCGGCCTGGTTTGGGCCTCTCCCAGGCGGCAGGTCTACGATTACTCTGTTTGGCGCTGCCTCGTCTCCGCAGCGCGAGCCCCCCGAAACGAGGATCAATGTCTGGCGCTGGATCGCAGAACCGACCGACCAAGAACGAACGCCGCGACGCGGCTCGCGAGAAGGCGCGGGTGCTGCGCGAGCAGCAGAAGCGCCGCGACCGCCGCAACCGGGTGCTGCTCCAGGGCGGCATCGTGCTCGGCGCGCTCGCGATCGTGGCGGTGGTGGCGGTCATCATCGTGACGTCGATCAAGCCCGCCGGACCGGTCCCGACCGCGGCGAAGAACGACGGCTTCACCGTCTCCGCCGGCTTGCAGCTGGTCGGAGCCCCGGCCGGTGCGTCTACACCGACGCCGAGCGCGACCAATCCGGCCGCGCCCGCGGAGCCTGCCCCGGCCGAGACTCCGGCAGCCACCGAGACCCCGGCCGCCGACGGCGTCGAGATCTCCGTCTACCAGGACTTCCTCTGCCCCTACTGCGGTCAGTTCGAGACCACGAACGCCGAGCAGGTCAAGGGCTGGCTCGAGGCCGGCGCCGCGACCTACACGGTCCACCCCCTCGCAACGCTGAGCAACCTCTCGCTCGGGACGCAGTACTCGCTGCGCGCCTCGAACGCGGCGGCCTGTGTCGCGGAGTACTCGCCGAACGACTTCTTCTCCTTCAATACCGCACTGTTCGAGAACCAGCCCAAGGAGAACACCGAGGGCCTGACCGACGCCGAGCTGAAGTCGATCGCCAAGGGCGTCATCTCCGGCGGCGAGAAGAAGATCAACGCCTGCATCGACGACGGCACCTACAAGTCGTGGGTGAAGGACTCGACCGACCGTGCGCGCAGCGGCCCGCTGCCCGGCACCGACGTCGCCAAGGTCGAGGGGACGCCGACCATCCTGGTGAACGGCAAGCAGTACACGGGTTCGCTCACCGATGCCGAGCAGTTCGCGGCCTTCGTCCTCGCCGTCTCGAGCGAGAGCTACTCCACCGGAACGCCGACGCCGGGTGCCAGCGAGTCGCCCGTGACCAACGGCTGATCCGCCGTCATCGTAGGATGGACGGGACCGGGGCCAGCCCCTGTCGGCCGACGTGGCGCAATTGGTAGCGCAACGCTCTTGTAAAGCGTAGGTTACGGGTTCAAGTCCCGTCGTCGGCTCCAGCCGAGAACCGCCCGCTCAGCCTGCTGAGTGGGCGGTTCCTCATTGGAAGGAACCCTCCCGTGACCCGTGTCCCAGCGCCGCTCGCGCTCCTCATCGCCGTCGTCAGCGGTGCCTTCATCGCGGTGCAGGCCCGGTTGAACGGCGAGCTCGGCGCGCGACTCGGCGATGGGTTCACCGCAGCTGCGATCTCGTTCGGCGGCGGGTTGATCATCCTCACCGTCGGACTGGCGCTGTCCCGTACCGGTCGTCGCGGTCTCTCCACGGTGGCCGGTGCCGTCCGACGCAGGGAGATGCCCTGGTGGACGGTGCTCGGTGGGTGTGCCGGCGCGTTCCTCGTGCTCTCGCAGGGGCTCACCGCCGCCACGCTCGGCGTCGCCCTCTTCACGGTCGCGGTCGTCGCCGGCCAGACGGCGAGCGGACTCGTGCTCGACCGGATCGGTTTCGGCCCGGGAGGTGTCGTCGGGTTCAGCGTCCAGCGCGTCCTCGGGGCGGTCGTCGCCCTCGTCGCAGTCGGCGTCGCGGTCTCGGGCGAGCTCGGCGGGAGCATCCCACTCGGACTGCTCGTCCTCCCGCTCCTCGCCGGCATCGGAATCGGCTGGCAGCAGGCGGTCAACGGACGGGTCAAGATGCGGGCGCAGAGCACGCTCGCCGCCACGTTCATCAACTTCATCGTGGGAACGGTCGTGCTGGTCATCGCCGCCGTGCTCCACGCGGTCATCGTGGCGCCGCCCGGACCGCTCCCGGGGGAGTGGTGGCTCTACCTCGGCGGCCCGATCGGATGCGTGTTCATCGCCGTGGCGGCGTTCCTCGTGCAGCACACGGGCGTGCTCATCCTCGGCCTCGGCACGGTGGCCGGTCAGACCCTGAGTGCGCTCGCCCTCGACGTGCTCCTGCCCACCGACGACGGCGGCGTGCATGTCGCGACGGTCATCGGGACACTCCTCGCGTTCGCCGCCGTGGCGATCGCATCGGCGCGGTTCAGGCGTCGTCCCACGGCATCGTCAACCGCCGACTGAGTCGAGCCGTCGGATGCCGTGAGCGACTCCGTCCTCAGGGCATGGAGCTGAGGTGCGCCTTCGCGTTGATCGTCTTGCGGCGCCCTGTGCGAGCGTTACCCGGCTTCCCTCCGACGTACAACCAGCCGAGGAGCTCCTCGCCCTTCTTCAGACCGTGTGCCTTCCGGACCGCTTTGGCGCGAGTGGCGCCGCCCGTGCGCCAGAACACGCCCCACCCGGCGTCGTCGAGCAGGAGGCTGACCATGTGGGCCACTCCGGCCGCGACCGCCTCCTGCTCCCAGGCGGGCACCTTCGACTTCTTCACGCTGACGACGACCGCGAGCAACAGGGGCGCGCGGAGCGGCTTCGTCGAGGGCTTCGAGTCGCCCTCCGCCTTCGCGAGCGCCCGGCCGAGCTTCACCCGGTCGTCGCCGCGGAGGGTGATGACCCGCCACGGACGCAGGGCACTGTGGTCGGCCACTCGACCGGCCGCCCCGAGGACCTCGAGGAGTTCCGCGTCACTCGGAGCGACGTCGGTGACCTTGGACCACGAACGGCGCCCGGCGACGGCGGCGAGGACTGGACGCTCGACCGGTTCGGTCACTCCGTCGGCTCGGCGGTGTCGGCCGCGGCGAAGTTGAGCGCGATCGAGTTCATGCAGTAGCGGTCGCCGGTGGGCGTCCCGAAGCCGTCGTCGAACACGTGGCCGAGGTGCGAGCCGCAGTTGGCGCACCGGACCTCGGTACGCACCATGCCGAGGGTGCGGTCCTCGATGAGCTGCACCGCCTCGGGGTTCACGGACTCGTAGAAGCTCGGCCATCCACAGCCGGAATCGAACTTGGTACCGCTCTTGAAGAGTTCGGCGTTGCAGGCGGCACAGGTGTAGAGGCCCGCGCGCGACTCGTCGAGGAGCTCACCGGTCCAGGCCCGTTCGGTCGCCGCTCCGCGGAGGACCTGATACTGCTCCGGCGTGAGTTCCTCGCGCCACTGCTCATCGGTCTTCGACACGTCGTACGTCATGCTGCTCCATTCGTCTCGGTCATCCTACGTGCGGGGCTGCCTCGTGCATGCGGCTCCCGACGTATTCCATAACACTGCACCGAGCCTGATCCTTCCCGGTGAACGTCGGCCATCGCCGGGGTGGATGCGGCCCGGCGGGCATCGGCTGAATAGACTTGGACGACGGCGGACCGGAGCATGACTCCACGGTCGCCGCATCGGCACCGATCGGCAGGAGATGAGCATGCAGCCAGCGTCGCGCACGCCTGCCGATGACGACGCGTCGACGCCGACGGGAGGCCTCGACCAGCGCGAGCTCGAGATCCTCGAGTTCGAGTCCCACTGGATGCAGCACGTCGGGGCCAAGGAGGCCGCCATCCGCGACCGCTTCGCCCTGTCCCCGGCCCGGTACTATCAACTGCTCGGCGCGCTCATCGACTCGCCGTCCGCCCTCGCCCACGACCCCATGCTGATCAAGCGGCTGCAGCGCACCCGCGACGCCCGACTCTCGGCGCGAGGAGCCTCGGCTCCCCGCACCGACGGCTGAGCAGCTCTCGGAGACCACACCATGGCTGAATCCTTCCCGCCCGACCGCTTCGACGAGGTCCCCGACCTCAAGCGCGTCGGCGCGCACCGTGCCCCTGCTCCCAAGGGACGCGGCTGGATCGCCTTCCTCGTCGCCGTGGTCGCCACGCTCGTACTCGTGGGGGTCGGCACCTTCGCCCTGTTCGGGTTGAACGACCGGATCGACTTCTTCGGCGGCTCGCAGAGCCCGAGCGCCACGCCCACGCCGACCCCCACCCCGACCGAGGCTGCCCCCGTCGTCGACCCCGCGGCCAGCATCCTCGTCCTGAACGGCACACCCACCGCCGGCCTCGCCGCATCGGCGGCGGCAGCGATCGCGGCTGCCGGCTTCACGCAGCAGATCGGGACGAGCGACGCCAGCACGGAGGACGTCACGACGAGCGGCGTCTACTACCAGGATCCGTCGCAGGAGGGCGTCGCCCGCGCCATCGCGAACGCGCTCGGCGGCATCCCGATCCAGATCACGGACACGTACGCGATCCCCGTCGAGGAGGGCGAGGCGCCGGTCCTCCGCATCGTCGTCGTGGTCGGCGCGGACTACCAGCCTGCCGCCTGAGCGCGGGTGGAGCGGGTCGATCGCTCGGGTCGCCGGCACGCCGTGTTTCCGGAGTGTTTCCTCCATGTTGAGTTGTCGTATCACTCCGCCCCGTTTGTCGATTTCGGGGTGAATCCGCGCGGTGCTCCGGATTAGTATCTGGAACTGGCCGCTCATCCCGTCCCGTCTCGACTCGCCCCCGGGTCCACTTCGGCGCAGGGTGGTCACCGGGGTCCCGATCCCGGATGGCAGGTCCGGGTTCGGCAACAGTCGATGCCTGCGAGCACGCAGCAATGGGAGTATGAAATGGCGAACGGAACCGTTAAGTGGTTCAACGCTGAGAAGGGCTTCGGCTTCATCACGGTCGACGACGGTGGACAGGATGTCTTCGTCCACTACTCGGCGATCGACATGAGCGGCTACAAGTCCTTGGAAGAGGGCCAGGCGGTCGTCTTCGAGGTCGGCACTGGAGCAAAGGGGCCTCAGGCCGAGGGTGTGCGCCTGGCGTAGCCGCTGATCAGGTACGCGATTCCTGCGACGCCGTCCACTTCGGTGGGCGGCGTCGTTCGTCGTTCCGGGGCTGTTCCCGGGAGTTCGCTCAGGGCGCCGGTGCTCACTTGCACTCCCACCCCCTGAGTGCCAGAATCGACTTAGCACTCGTACTCATTGAGTGCTAACAACGTTCATGACGTCCGGGAGGGACGAAAAACACACATGGCTAAGATCATTGCTTTCGACGAGGAGGCCCGTCGCGGCCTCGAGCGTGGACTGAACATTCTTGCTGACACGGTCAAGGTCACCCTTGGGCCGCGCGGTCGCAACGTTGTCCTCGAGAAGAAGTGGGGCGCCCCCACGATCACCAACGACGGCGTGTCCATCGCCAAGGAGATCGAACTCGACGACCCGTACGAGAAGATCGGCGCGGAGCTCGTCAAGGAGGTCGCCAAGAAGACCGACGACGTCGCCGGCGACGGCACCACCACGGCGACCGTGCTGGCACAGGCGCTCGTCCGCGAGGGCCTCCGCAACGTCGCCGCAGGCGCCGACCCCATCAGCCTCAAGCGCGGCATCGAGAAGGCCGTCGAGGCCGTCACGGTCGAGCTCATCGCCAACGCCAAGGAGGTGGAGACCAAGGAGGAGATCGCTGCGACCGCTTCCATCTCCGCCGGCGACACCACCATCGGCGAGATCATCGCCGAGGCGATCGACAAGGTCGGCAAGGAGGGTGTCGTCACCGTCGAGGAGTCGAACACCTTCGGCACCGAGCTCGAGCTCACCGAGGGCATGCGCTTCGACAAGGGCTACCTGTCGCAGTACTTCGTGACCGACCCCGACCGCCAGGAAGCGGTGTTCGAGGACCCCTACATCCTCATCGCCAACCAGAAGATCTCCGCGATCAAGGACCTCCTGCCGATCGTCGACCAGGTCATCCAGTCGGGCAAGCAGCTCCTCATCATCGCTGAGGACGTCGACGGCGAGGCTCTCGCGACGCTCGTCGTCAACAAGATCCGTGGCATCTTCAAGTCCGTCGCCGTCAAGGCTCCGGGCTTCGGCGACCGCCGCAAGGCTCAGCTGCAGGACATCGCCATCCTCACCGGTGGCCAGGTCATCTCCGAGGAGGTCGGCCTCAAGCTCGAGACCGTCACCCTCGACCTGCTCGGCCGTGCCCGCAAGGTCGTCATCACCAAGGATGAGACCACCATCGTCGAGGGTGCCGGCGACGCCGACGCCATCGCCGGTCGTGTCTCGCAGATCCGCAAGGAGATCGACAACACCGACAGCGACTACGACCGCGAGAAGCTCCAGGAGCGTCTCGCCAAGCTCGCGGGCGGTGTGGCGGTCATCAAGGCCGGTGCAGCGACCGAGGTCGAGCTCAAGGAGCGGAAGCACCGCATCGAGGACGCCGTTCGCAACGCGAAGGCTGCCGTCGAAGAGGGCATCGTCGCCGGTGGTGGCGTCGCCCTGATCCAGGCTGGCAAGACCGCGTTCGAGAAGCTCGAGCTCGTCGGTGACGAGGCGACCGGTGCGAACATCGTCAAGGTCGCCATCGACGCTCCGCTCAAGCAGATTGCGCTCAACGCAGGCCTCGAGCCTGGCGTCGTCGCCGACAAGGTCCGCAACCTGCCCGTCGGACACGGCCTCAACGCCGCTACCGGTGAGTACGTCGACATGCTCGCTGCCGGCATCAACGACCCGGTGAAGGTCACGCGCTCCGCGCTGCTCAACGCAGCGTCGATCGCCGGTCTGTTCCTCACCACCGAGGCCGTCGTCGCCGACAAGCCGGAGAAGAACCCGGCTCCGGCCGGCGACCCGACCGGTGGCATGGACTTCTAAGTCCGCAGCAACACCTGCGCAGGGCGTCTCCTTCGGGAGGCGCCCTGCGTCGTTTCGCCTGCATCGCTGTGAGGGGGGAGGTGGCTCTGGAGCGTGTATGTGCCTCGCGGCATGTTCGGACGAAACGTTGTGAAGCCGTGACTGGACGCCCGCAGGACGGGGCCAGTGCGTCTCTCAGCCCGAACCATGACACGACTCGCTCTCGCCGGAACGTTCTGACTGGCCGAGTACGTGTGCCGAAGTCGTATCCGCCGAAACGCTCGAGTCCACCCTTGATCTCACTTCGCCCAGCTGGGAACCGGGCTTCAGCTATCGGTCCAGCAACGTCTCCTACGGTGCGGTGCTCGTCGCTGGGGGCCAGACGTGCGGCTTCGCCGGCGCGGAGTCCGGACGAACCGGATCGATCGACACGCTCCGCGGCGCTGGACCCGCGTTTGCGGACTCGCTGACGCTCGCGCGAACTGCCCCCGGCGTCTCGGTCGTCGAGATCGACGGGCGATAGCGCGTTCGTGCGCGTCAGTCCGACGATCACCGATCGGGCTGAGCTCGAGATGAACCTCCGCGGAACCTGGGTCACGATCACGGTCGGTGGAGCGTCGATGCTGGGAGACGGGTCGCTCACGGCCACGGAGCGGGTCATCGCGCTGGCGACGGCCATGGCGGCGGCCTGACGTCGATCGAGTCGTTCCAGCCGCCGCCGGAGCGTCACCCGCTGAACATGCTCGCGTTCGCCCGCTCGATCTCGGCGTACTGTGTGCCCGCGACGGCGAGCGCTCGGCTGATCTCGCCGAGGTTCTCCTCGACCTGACGCTGGGTGCCCCTCCAGCGCTCGACGACACCGTGGAATGCGGCCGCCGCCGCGCCGGTCCATTGGCCGTCGAGTGCCGCCAGCTGCGTGTGCAGGCGGGCCACCTCATTCTGGATCTGCTCGATCGTGACGCGTGCCGCCGTGGAAGCGCGCTCGACCGCGTCGCTGTCGACCTGGAAAGTGGCCATCGGGAACTCCGTTCGTCCGGGCGATGCCTGTCATCGCCGCTACCGAGACGGTAGGTGCTCGTCACCGGCCGGAACCGGCGAGAAAGGCCTCGGGCGCGCAGTCCGGAGCAGGCCGGAGCCTGTGGAGGAGGGTCGAGGCGGCCCGCCGCCGGGTCAGGCCGGAGGGCCCGCGATGACGATGGGGCTCGTGGCCGCCGACGGGGCGAGCGGCAGGATGACGCGGAACGTCGCACCGCCGCCGGTGGTCTCGGTCACGTCGACCGTGCCACCGTGCGCCGCGACGATGGAGGCGACGATCGCCAGTCCGAGGCCGCTGCCGCCCGTCTCGCGGGTCCGCGAACTGTCGGCACGCCAGAAGCGCTGGAAGATCTTCTCGCGGATCTGCGGCGGGATGCCCTCGCCGTGGTCGACGATGGCGATGCTGGCGGTCCCGGCGCGGGCGTCCGTGCCGACCGCGAGCTCGATCGGACTGTCGGCGGGCGTGAAGCGCAGGGCGTTTCCGATGAGGTTCGTGACGACCTGCCGGATCTTGTTCTCCTCGCCGAGGACGATCGGCGGCACGGCCAGGGTCAGTGGTTCTGCGATGGGCTTCGTGTCGGGCGTGGTGGCGTCACCGGACGGCTTCGGCCGACGCCGGAAGCGGTTGAACGTCGCGCCGAAGATCGGCCCGGTCGAGCCCGTCTGGGGTGGTGCTTCGGCAGCGGCCGGGGACTCGCCGGTGGTCTCGGAGGCATCGTCGTCGACGGCTCGCGCCATGCGTTCGTCGCGGACGACCTGGACCGTGCGCCCGGGGGCCTGGGCCGTGGTGTCGAGCGCGGCGTCGCGCGCGATCGGGAGCAGGTCGACGGGGGCGACGTTCAGAGGTCGCGTCTCATCGAGGCGGGCGAGCTGGAGGAGGTCCTCGACGAGCGCACCCATGCGGATGGCCTCCTTCTCGATGCGCTCCATGGCCTGTGCCACGTCCTGCGGCGTCTGGAGGGCACCCATCCGGTAGAGCTCGGCGTAGCCGCGCACGGAGACGAGCGGGGTGCGCAGCTCGTGGCTCGCGTCGCCGACGAAGTTCCGCATCTGCTCGATGGTCTTCCCGCGGTCCGAGTACGCGCGGTCGATGCGGGCCAGCATCGTGTTGAGCGATCGGCTGAGTCGCCCCACCTCGGTGTTCGGCGTCGACCCCGCGAGTCGCTGGCTGAAGTCGCCGTCGGCGAACGCGGCGGCCGTCCGTTCCACCTGGCGGAGCGGTTCGAAGGTGCCTGTCACCAGCCACCGGGTGAGGAGCGCTCCGACCACGATGATGAGCACACCGAGGACGAAGAAGATCGTGAGGTAGGTCGCGATCGTGTTGTCGGTGCCCTGCATCGAGATGGCGACCCACGCCGCTCCCGTGCGGAACCCGTCGAGGGTGACCGGGACGGAGACCGCGTGGTACACGATCGTGCCGCTCGCGTTGGTGGTCGTGTAGATTTGGGTCCCGCTCGCGGCGACGTCGTTCGCGCTGAGGTGCGCCGGGTGTTCGGGAGCGATGCTGTCGTCCCACCCGGACGAGGCCCGGAGTTCGCCGTTCGTGTCGTACACGGCGACGAACAGCGTCGAGGGGGCGTCGAGCTGGAGTTGTCCGTCCTCGGAGATCTCACCGACGATCTTGCCCTTGGCGGCAGTGACCAGACTGTCGTTCGCCTGCTGGGTGAGGACCTCTTTGAGGAGCGGGGTCGTCCCCATGCCCGCGACGAGCAGACCGAAGGCGAGGACCAGCACCGTCACCCCGGTGATCTTCGTCCGGAGTGAGACGCTGCTCCACCAGGTGGACAGGGAATCGGCCATCGGGTGGGGGCTACGCCTTTCCGGCCTTGAGCATGTAGCCGAATCCGCGCTTGGTCTGGATGAGCGGCTCGCTGGAGAACTGGTCGAGCTTCCGGCGCAGGTAGGAGATGTAGCTCTCGACGATGCCGGCATCGCCGTTGAAGTCGTACTCCCAGACGTGGTCGAGGATCTGGGCCTTCGACAGGACACGGTTCGGGTTGAGCATGAGGTAGCGGAGGAGCTTGAACTCGGTCGGGCTGAGGTCGATGGGGGTGTCGCCGACGAGGACCTCGTGGGTGTCCTGGTCCATCGTCAGCTCGCCGGTGCGGATCACCGCATCTTCGTCGGCCTGCATCGTCCGGCGGAGGATCGCCTTGATGCGGGCCACGATCTCGTCGAGGCTGAATGGCTTGGTGACGTAGTCGTCGCCGCCGACCGTGAGGCCGGTGATCTTGTCCTCGGTGTCGTCCTTCGCGGTGAGGAAGAGGATGGGCGCCGTGTAGCCGGCGCTGCGCAGACGCTTGGTGACGCCGAAGCCGTTCATGTCCGGCAGCATCACGTCGAGGATGATGAGGTCGGGCTCCTCCTCGAGGACCGCCGAGATGGCGGCTGCGCCGTTGCCCACGGCACGGACGGCGAAGCCGGCGAATCGCAGGCTTGTGGTGAGGAGGTCGCGGATGTTCGGTTCGTCGTCGACGATGAGGATGCGGGGTCCGGTCATGACACCATTATCTGCACGTTTCTTGAGACTTTTCTGAGAGCCTGTTTCACGCGTTCTGCAGGGCGTGGGCGTCGAGGATCGTGTAGCTGTAGCCCTGTTCCGCGAGGAAGCGTTGGCGGTTCTGAGCGAACTCCTGATCGACCGTGTCGCGCGACACCAGCGTGTAGAAGCTCGCGGTGAGTCCCGTGGACTTCGGGCGCAACAGGCGGCCGAGACGCTGCGCCTCCTCCTGTCGTGAACCGAACGACCCCGACACCTGGATGGCGACGGTCGCTTCGGGCAGGTCGACCGAGAAGTTCGCGACCTTCGAGACGACGAGCACCTGTTCGGTACCGTCGCGGAAGGCCTGATAGAGCCGTTCGCGCTCGTCGACCGGGGTGGCGCCCGTCAGCTGTGGGGCACCCAGCGTCTCGGCCAGCTCCTGTATCTGATCGAGGTACTGCCCGATGACGAGGATCTGCTCACCGCGGTGCCGTTCGACGAGCTGGCGGACGACGTCGAGCTTCGCCGGAGCGGTCGCCGCGAGGCGGTACCGCTCGTCGTCGGCGGACGCGGCGTACGTGAGGCGGTCGGCCTGCGGCAGGTCGACGCGCACCTCGAAGCACGCGGCGGGGGAGATGAAGCCCTGCGCCTCGATCTCCTTCCACGGGGCGTCGAACCGCTTCGGGCCGATGAGCGAGAAGACGTCGCCCTCGCGGCCGTCCTCGCGGATGAGCGTCGCCGTCAGGCCGAGGCGACGTCGTGCCTGCAGCTCGGCGGTGAGCTTGAAGACGGGGGCCGGGAGCAGGTGCACCTCGTCGTAGACCACGAGGCCCCAGTCCATGGCGTCGAGCAGGGCGAGGTGGGCGTACTCGCCCTTCCGCTTGGCCGTGAGGATCTGGTAGGTCGCGATCGTGACCGGCTTGACCTCCTTCACCTGCCCCGAGTACTCGCCGATCTCCTCGGCCGTGAGGGAGGTGCGCTTCAACAGCTCGTCGCGCCACTGCCGTGCCGACACCGTGTTCGTGACGAGGATGAGCGTGTTGGTGGACGCCGTCGCCATCGCTCCGGCGCCGACCAGGGTCTTGCCCGCACCACAGGGCAGCACCACGACACCGGAACCGCCGGAGAAGAAGTTGTCGACCGCCTGCTGCTGATAGTCGCGGAGGTGCCAGCCGTCCTCGACCAGGTCGATCTGGTGCGGCGTGCCGGCGGTGTACCCGGCGAGGTCCTCGGCGGGCCAGCCCAGCTTCACGAGTTCCTGCTTGAGCGCGCCGCGTGCCCAGGGCTCGACGAGGAAGGTGTCCGGCGTCGGGTGCCCGATGAGGAGGGGCGCGATCCGCTTGGCGCCGGCCACCTCGGTCAGGATCGGGAGGTCCGTGGAGCGGAGGACGAGCTCGCCCTCCTCGGAGCGTTCGATCACGAGCCGGCCGTAGCGGTTGACGGTCTCGCGCATGTCGATCGTCACGGACGCGGGGATGGAGAACTTCGAATGCCGCTCCAGCGTCTCGATCATCTGGTCGGCATCGTGCCCGGCGGCCCGTGCATTCCACAGTCCGAGACGGGTGATCCGGTAGGTGTGGATGTGCTCCGGCGCGCGCTCGAGCTCGGCGAACACCGAGAGATCGTGGCGGGCGTCCTCGGCGAGCGGGTGGGCGACCTCGAGCAGCACGGTGCGGTCGCTTTGGACGATCAGTGGTCCATCAGACATAACGGTCGAGTCTACCGGCGGATCCGGTGCGCAACCCCCTGAGCGAGCGCTCAGCCGGCGATCCGGACCTCGGTGATCATCGCGAGCGGCAGGGTGCGTTCGACGTCGGCCGACCGGTCCAGACCGCGCAGGCGGCCGCCGGCGAGGCTCACCGGTTCGATCGTGAACGTGGATCGGCGCTCGCCGTGCTGCAGCTGCACGGTGACCGGCGTGTGGTCGCGGACGGCGATCTCCAGCTGCTTGGCCAACCATGCGCTGCTCGTGTCGCCGCGGTCGTCGGCGCGGAGCCGCGACACCAGATCCGGTTCCGTCGAGGCGGCCGGAGCGGCGAGCGCGGTGCGCATGACCGGCTGCCGACGGATCCGGAGCGGGGCGCCGTCGTCGTCCTCCGCGACCACCGCGTAGCGCGCGTCGTGGAGGGCCCAGTAGACCGTCGCCGCCTCGATCCGGCTGGTGAGCCGGTGCTCGTCGCTCGGACGGAGACCGAGCGCCACGAGGCTCTGGTCGACTGAGATCGCCGCGATCAGGCCGGCGTCGTCGGAGCGGATGTAGCTGCTGCGTCCAGGGTCGGCCGAGGCGTCGGCCGACGCGCGGATCGTCCCGACGCGGACGAGGCCGAATCGGGATGCGGCCTCGGACACGAGATACCGCAGAGGCTGAGGGACGCCGGTCAGGGAGATGGACTCGAGGTAGGCGAGCAGGTCCTCTGCCGTGTCTCCGTCGGCGAGGGCTCGGGTGACGCTCGCGGTCGTGATGCGGTACCTCGACGCCTGGGCGCGCCCCTCCGGCTCCGCGAGGGCCCGGAGGCGGACGTCGAGTTCCGCCGTCGGGGGACCGAGCGCGATGACGGTCAGGTCGTCCTGGAGGACGACCTGCGACACCTCGGCGGGGAGCATCGACGCGAGCGCCGAGGCCGCGTCGGCCGCGTGGCCGTCGACGAGGAGTCGTCCGAACCCGCTGGTCACCCCGTCGACGGTGATCCCGAGCAGCTCGGCGACCGCGTCGACCGCCCGCGTCGGTGCCACGACAGCGTCCTCCGCCAACGGGTACCACCAGCTGAGCTCCTCGACCAGGTCGACGGAACCGCGCCGGTACGCCGTCAGGATGTGATCGCGGACCGTGGCCGGGATCGCGTCGCGCCAGGCCGTCGCGAGGCGGAGCCAGCGTTCCGCGGTGGCCGACGCCAGCCAGGCCTCGCCGACCTCGCTCAGGCGGATGCTCGAGCCGATCGCGTCGGTGAGCCCGGCCGACGACGCCGCGGACAGGGCGAGCTCGATCTGCTCGGGCGTGCTCGCCGCCGCGGCTGCGAGCCGTTTGAGGTCCGGCATGGACGGGGCCCCACGGCCGAGCAGGCGTGCGGGCTCGCGGTCGAGTTCATGGAGGCTCTCGCCGACGATGCCGACCGCGCCGGCCGCTCGCTCGCTCGCGAGGGCGTCCGTGTCGGGCGAGGGGCGGGTCGCGTGGGACGTCGGCGCCGCCGCCGGAAGTTGGAGTTCGGCACGGCCTGGTCTGCCGCTCGCCGCCCACTCCTCGAACACCGCGGCCACCGCGCTCACCGGTCTGATCGGACCGGCTCCGTCGTCCAGCACGAGGATGTCGTGCTCCAGCCGCTCCAGGGCGGCGTCCACCTCCGACTGCTCGCGTCCGAGCGTGGTCGCGAGCGCCTGGCGCTCGGTCCCGTCCAGCGCGGCGGCGAGCACGGCGAGGGTGTCCCGGTCGAGCAGTGCCATCCGGCGGGCGACGCTCGCATCGTCCAACAGGGCCTCGGCGAAGTCGAAGAAGTCCGCGATGCGGGCGGAGGAGGCCCTGCGGTCGGGCGTCAGCCGGCGGAGCGCGTCGTCCGGGAGCTCCCGGAGGCGGCGCGCGATCGCGAAGGCCTCGCCCATGGTCGTCAGCGTGGCGACTGACCGCGGGACTCGCGGGACCGTCGTACGGCACCCACGATGATGAGCGTGATCAGCATCAGGAAGGCGATCGGGAGTCCGACGAGCGGCAGGATCGTCACGACCGGCCAGACGCCGACGGCGAAGTCGCCCTGCTCGAGGCCGGTGGCGGTGCCGACCATCACCGCGACGAACGCGGCGATCGACACGGCGACGATCGTCACGACCATGTAGGCCAGGATCCGTTCGGGCCGCGAGATGCTCGGCGTCTGCTCATCAGTCACGCTCCCAGGATAGAGGCACGCGGCTGCTGCACCGAATAGGCTGGGGGCCGAGGACCGATGGTCCTCTCGATCGCGCTTCCTGCGCGATCACCGCACGGCGCTGCATTTCTGCGCACGACACACAGCGAGGTTCCCATGCCCACCGGCAAGGTCAAGTTCTACGACGAGGAGAAGGGCTTCGGCTTCATCAGCTCTGATGACGGCCAGGAGGTCTTCTTGCACGCTTCCGCACTGCCCGCGGGCACGGCCGGCGTGAAGCCGGGGACGCGGCTCGAGTTCGGCATCGCCGACGGCAAGCGCGGCGCCCAGGCGCTGTCCGTGCGCGTCCTCGAGGCACCGCACAGCCTCGTCAAGCTGAAGCGCAAGCCGGCCGACGACATGGCGATCATCGTCGAGGACCTCGTGAAGCTTCTCGACGGCATCGGTGGCGACCTGCGCCGCGGCAAGTACCCGAACAGCAGTCACAGCACGAAGATCGCTGCTGTGCTGCGCAAGGTCGCGGACGAGCTGGATGCCTGACGCCGATCAGGAGACCCCCGTCGAGGATCGCGACGTCACGGCCGACACGGACACACGAGCCGAGTCGGACGAGCATCGCTCGGACGCCGGCACCGATGGCGAGTCGACGCCGGCACCCGTGCCGGACGAGACCCTGATCGCGGCCGTGGAGCTCGCGCGCGAAGCGCTGCAGGAGATCACGCCCGCGAGCACGGTCGGTGAGCCGGCCGGGCACGTCGTGGTCGATGATCACGTCGTCTCGCTGCTGTTCGCGAACACGATGGCGGGCTACCCCGGATGGTTCTGGACGGTGACGCTCTCGCGGACCGCCGACGACGCCGCGCCCAACGTGCTCGAGACGGAGCTGATGCCCGGCGACGGCGCGTTGCTGGCTCCGCAGTGGGTGCCGTGGTCGGAACGCCTCGCGGACTACCGCGCCGCGCAGGAGGCAGCGGCTGCGGCTGCGGCTGACGACGCGCTCGACGACGCGGATGACACCGACGAGTTCGACGACGACGATGTCGCGCTGTCCGGGGATCCCCGCGACCGCGACCGCGACGGCATCGAACTCGAGTACGACGAGGACGACGTCGATGCGGCGTCGGACGATTCCGACGACGACTCGGATGACGACGACTCGGATGAGGATGAGAACGAATCCGAGGAGGACGACTCGGACGAGGACGAGGACGAAGACTCCGACGAGGACGACGACCGGTTCGAGGACGAGTAGCACTCGCGCACCACGCGACAGACGAACGGGCGGCCGAACCTCGAGAGGGTTCGACCGCCCGTTCGGCGTTCAGCGGGGGAGACGGATCAGAGCGCCCCGACGACGTGTTCGATGCTCGCGATGAGCTGACGGACGTCTGCGGGGTCGATCGCCGTGAAGGTCGCGACGCGCAGCTGGTTGCGGCCGAGCTTGCGGTAGGGCTCGGTGTCGACGATGCCGTTCGCCCGCAGGGTCTTCGCGACCAGCGCGGCGTCGATGGCGTCGTCGAAGTCGATCGTGACGACGACCTGCGAGCGGTGGTCGGGGTTCGTCACGAACGGCGTCGTGTAGGAGGTGCGCTCGGCCCACTCGTACAGGGCGCCGGAGGACTCGGCCGTCCGTGCCGATGCCCAGGCGAGGCCGCCGTTGCCGTTGATCCACGAGATCTGCTCCTCGAGGAGTACGAGCGTCGACAACGCGGGAGTGTTGAGCGTCTGCTCGAGTCGGGAGTTGTCGACCGCGTTCTTCAGGCTCAGGAACTCCGGGATGTAGCGGCCGCTCGCCGCGATCCGTTCGATGCGCTCGATCGCCGCGGGGGAGCAGAGCGCGAACCACAGGCCGCCGTCGGATGCGAAGTTCTTCTGCGGTGCGAAGTAGTAGACGTCCGCCTGGCTCGCGTCGAAGTCCACACCACCCGCGGCGCTCGTCGCGTCGATCACCGTGAGGGCGCCGGCGTCGCCGGACACGCGTCGCACCGGGGCCATGACGCCGGTCGAGGTCTCGTTGTGCGGCCAGGCGTACACGTCGACGCCCTCGACCACCTCGGGATCGATGCGGGATCCACCCGGCACCTCACGGACATCCGGAGCGGTGAGCCACGGGGCACCCGCCGCCTTGGCGAACTTGCCGCCGAACTCGCCGAAGACGAGGTGCTGGCTGCGCTGCTCGATGAGGCCGAAGGCGGCCGCGTCCCAGAACGCGGTCGAGCCGCCGTTGCCGACGATGATCTCGTAGCCCTCGGGGGCGCGGAACAAGTCGGCCAGGCCGGCGCGCACGCGGCCGACGAGCTGCTTGACGGGAGCCTGACGGTGGGAGGTGCCGAGGAGGGACAGGCCGGCCTCGGAGAGCGCTGCGATCTGCTCAGGTCGGATCTTGGAGGGGCCGCAGCCGAATCGACCATCGGCGGGCAGAAGGGACGTGGGAATCGTGATCTCCGGCATACGGCGATTCTAGAGGCGAGGGCCTCATGGCGTCGTGCCACGGCGCCCGGATGCGTCCACGCGGGGCGGAGTGGCTTGGCGCGGGAACGTCGCCGCCGCGCACTAGGCTTACCGGGAACGTGCAATCGGGCAGGGAGGGCGTCGATGACCGATTTGATTGACACCACAGAGATGTATCTCCGCACCATTCTGGAGCTCGAGGAGGAGAACATCATCCCGCTTCGTGCGCGGATCTCCGAGCGCCTCGGGCACTCCGGACCGACGGTCTCGCAGACGGTCGGTCGGATGGAGCGCGACGGGCTCGTCGTCGTGTCGGGCGACCGACACCTCGAGCTCACCGAACCGGGCCGACGCAAGGCGGTCCACGTCATGCGGAAGCACCGCCTGGCTGAGCGCCTCCTGAGCGACGTCATCGGGCTCGAGTGGGAGTTCGTCCACGAGGAAGCCTGTCGCTGGGAACACGTCATGAGTGAGCAGGTCGAGCGCAAACTGCTCGACATGCTCAACCACCCCACCGAGTCGCCGTACGGCACCCCGATCCCCGGACTCGACGAGTTCGGCGACAGCCCCGCCGTCGCCTTCTCGCAGGGCGTCATCAACATCGTCGGCCTCGTCGAAGGACGCTCCGAGCCGGTCACGGCGACGGTCCGACGTCTCGGCGAACCGGCGCAGGTCGACCCCGAACTGCTCCTGCAGCTCAAGCAGGCCGGCGTCATGCCGGGTCGCGCCGGAACCTTCGCGGCAGCGGGCGGCTACGTGCTCGTCACCATCGACGGTGTCGAGGGCGGCCTCGAGCTGCCCAATGAGCTCGCGACGCACATCTTCGTGGAGACCCCTGCCGCGTGAGCATGAGACGCGCATGAGGATTCCCTCATGTGCCCGTTTTCCCGTGATCGAAACGTGACTTTCTGAGGGGTAACCCGTAGGCTGTCACTCGTCCTGAAGGCCATGATCTGGCTCAAGGAAGACGACCGAGGCACCCCCTAGCCCGTCCCTCGGCCACACGAACCGACATCAATCGTCGGATGGGGCTGCGCTATGCCGATCGCCACACCGCGATCGTCGTCGCTCATGCGGGGTGCCGGAGGAATCCACTTGACTGCAGCTGGCGAGAGCGGCCCCGACCAGGCCGAGACAACCCCGAACGTCCCCCTCACCCGGAAGCAGCTCCGACTCCAGGAGCAGGCCGCGACGCAGGCGGAGGCGACCACCCCGTCCCAGTCGGCAACCGACGACGCGCTCGTCGCCGACGTCGCACCGGACGCACCCGTCGAGCACCCCGAGATCGTCCTCGACGATGCCGTGGTCGAGGAGGCCGACGCGGCCGTCACGACCGGTGAGGTCCGTCTGGACGAGCGGCCGCTGACGAAGCCCGCCGCGCCGGAGCCGACGGCCCCGCAATCCTTCACCGTGACGTCCGCCACCGACACCTCGTTCGCGACCGTCGCCCCGCTCCGCACCGGCGCGGATCGCGTCGCCCGCAGTAAGCCCCCGGTCAAGCCGACCGCGTCGACGGTCGCCGTGCGCAAGCCGAAGCCGTCCGGAGCCCGACCCGGCTCCGTCCGTGGCGTCGCCACCATGGCCTTCCTCGTGCCGGCCCTGGTCGCCACCGTCGCCCTCCCCGCGTACGCGGCGAGCAGCAGCGCGCAGACCGAGTACGGGACCTCCGCCTCGGAGCAGTTGAAGACCTCAGGTGCCCAGAGCGTCGTCGCTTCCGACAAGGTCGCCGACGCTCCGATCTCGCGCGATCTCTACTCCGCGACGACGCCGGACGAGCTCGCCGAGCGCCAGCGGCAGCTCGATGCCGCTGCAGCTGCCAGCAACGCCACCTACTCGATCACGGTCGGTGCACGCCAGGCGGGCGACGACTACCCCTGGTTCGATCAGGCTTCCGACGACGAGGGTGGCGGGCTCTCGCCCCTGCGCTACTACTACCGCGAGTGCGTGGACTTCGTCGCCTGGCGACTCAACCGCGACGCGGGCACGCCGAGCGGGAACTGGGCCTTCACCTGGGGCAACGGCCTGCCGCCGAGCAGTGCCTACGGCTGGGCCGACTCGTGGCAGTACAACAAGGGGACGAACGCCATCGCCGGCTCCGTCGCGTGGTTCAACTACAACCACGTGGCCTACGTACAGTCGGTCAACGCCGACGGGACGGTCACGCTGGAGGAGTACAACTGGGGATCCGCGCGTCACAGCTACAACACGCGCACCATCGCCGCCAGCGCCGTGGCGCTCTACCTCTACCCGCCGGGCGTCGGCTGATCCGACCCGCTCGACCTGGATCGCGTCCCTCCATCGGAGGGAGGCGATTCGTCGTCGATGCGCCGTGACCGTTCGCGACCATGCGATGTCCGTCGTCCGAAGCCGAGATGGCGCGGAGGGGAATTCTCCTGCAACGTGCGGAAATCCGGTCGGTGTGGGTTAATCTGGTGCTCTGCAACTCGGAGAGGTTCAGGAGCTGATGCACGCTATACGTCGCCACGTGGTCGCGAATGGTCGCGGCCTCTACGTGCTGCGGCATTCCAGCCAAGCGTGCCGCGGCTCCGCCGTGGGTCAAGAGGGTGCTGTCGTCATGACAGTGCCCTTTTTTGTTCCCCGGAAACGACTCGATCCGGCGCGTCAGGGACGCTGCAGGTGGTGATCGTCGACCGGTCGCGGCAGCCGTCGTGGCCCTTCGGAAGGGAACGTGCATGCGCACACTGGTGTTGAACGCGGGCTATGAGCCGCTCGCGATCGTCTCGTTCAAGCGGGCCCTCGTGCTCGTGATGCATCACAAGGCGACCGTCGTCGAGATCGACTCCTCGCATCCCGTGGTGGCGACGAGCGGATCGTTCGATCGGCCGTCGGTCATCCTGCTCACCAGATACGTCCGGATCCCGAACGCGCGCAGGGTGCCCGTGACCCGCCGCGGGGTGCTGCGCCGTGACGGCCACCGCTGCGCCTATTGCGGGAAGGCTGCGACGACGATCGACCACGTGCAGCCGCGCTCGCGCGGGGGTGTGGACAGTTGGGAGAACCTCGTGGCCTGCTGCCTGCGCTGCAACAACGTGAAGGGCGACCGCACGCCGATGGAGATGAACTGGAGCCTGCGGGTCTCACCGGGGACGCCGTACGGCTCGCAGTGGATGGTGCGGGGCGTCGAGCGCTCGGAGCCCGACTGGGAGCAGTACCTGGCGCCTGCCGCCTGAGCGACCGGCTAAACTCGACGGGTCAGCCTCTGTAGCTCAATGGAAGAGCAGTTCCGTCCTAAGGAAAGGGTTGGGGGTTCGAGTCCCTCCAGGGGCACTATCGGAGGTACGGTCGTCCATGCGAGCACGGCTTCGCATGTCGGGTAGGGCTGCGAGCACGCCGTAGGCTCGAAGCATGACGCACGACCTCCACCGCCAACTCGAACGCGACGCCATCACCCTTCGTCAGCTGCGGTCGGCTGTGGTCGTCGCGGATGCTCGGACGCTCGGCGCCGCGGCGAACCTGCTCGGGGTCGCGCAGCCGAGTCTCGCGCAGCAGCTGCGGCGGCTCGAGGCCGCGCTCGGGGTCGAGCTGTTCAGCGTCCTGGGGGAGGAGTACCGCCCGACGCGTGAGGGGCAGCGTTTTCTGTTGAAGGTCCGTACCTTCATCGACGTCGTCGCCGACATGGATCCCGCGTCACCGGCGCGGCATATCCGGGTCGGCCGTCCGCCGACGACGTGGGACGCGGTCGTCTCCGAGGCCGGTCGCCGCATCGACGTCCCGGCGGTCGCCGTCGCGATCGAACCGGTCGAGCAGCTGCACCTCGTCACCACGGGGCGTCTCGACGCAACCATCGTGCGTCTGCCGATCGAGCTGCCGGCCGAGCTCGCCGCCGAGGAGATCGCTGCGCTACCGCTCGGCGTCGTCATGCGCTCGGCGCACCCGCTGTCGGCGAAGGACGTCATCGAATGGTCCGACCTCGCCGACCAGGAGCTGCTCCGACCCGAGCCCGGCAAGGACCCGGCGTACTCGGCCTGGCTGGCCGGCGCGCTCGCGGCGCGCGGCTGGTACCCGCGCTCGCTGACGATCGATGCCGGGAACGACACCCTGTTCCTCGACGCCCTGCGCTTCGGTGATCGACTCGTCGCCCTCCGTCCGGTGGCCGCGATGCGGGAAGGCGACGGCCTGTGCTGGCGGCCGTTCGCCGACGCGCCTGAGCTCCGCGAGCGGTTCGCCCTGGTCACCCGGCGCGAGTGAGTCCGCTCGGTCTCGGTCGGTGATGACACCCTCGATGCGCCCTTTTGCGACCCGACCGGGATCTTCTCGCGATCAAGTCGGTCGACTTGTTCCGAATTTCTGCCGCGTTCGACACCGTCTTCTCAGCTCGGAGTGGGTACGCTTATCCCTGTATCGGGGGATGACAGAAGCAGGAAACGCACATGCCCGAACGACGACCACAGCAGCAACGAGGTCATGAACGACGCCAGACCGTCGTCGAAGGTGCCGCCCGCATGTTCGACCGGGTCGGCTACGGACAGGCGAGCCTGTCGGACATCGCCCGCGAGGCGGGGACGACGCAGGGCTCGCTCTACTTCTACTTCCCCTCGAAAGAGGAACTGGCGATCGCCGTCATCAACGAGCAGAGCACACGCTCGATCGCTGCGCTGACCGCGCCGACCACCGCGCCCTCGCCGTTCGGCGGGCTGGTCCAGGCCTCCCGCCTCATCACCGAGCAGCTGCTCACCGACCCGATCACCCGCGCCGGCCTGCGGCTGTCCCTCGAGCAGGGCGTCATCCAGGCTCCGACGACCGCGTTCCACGAGCAGTGGATCGCGAGCGTCGAGGAGCGGGTGCAGGCCTCGATCGAGCTCGGTGAGCTGCAGTCTCCGCTCGAGCCGGCGGAACTGGCGAGGTCCTTCGTCGCGTTCTTCACCGGGACGCAGCTCATCTCGAACCTGTTGGCCGGCCGGACCGACCTCCTCAACGCGGTCGACACCATGTGGCGGATCCTCATCGCGGCGGTCATCGTCGCGGACCGCCAGGCCGAGGTGCTCGCCGTCCTCGACGCCGCCTTCGACGCGCAGGACGCCTGAGCGGTCGGGTGCACGTTAGGGGGTAGCCCTGACGCATGCGCCGTGAGGTCACCCTAAACTGAATCGGGTGATTAACTCACTTTGCTGATCGTCGTGCGACGACGGATGGATCACGGTGTGCGGGGGCATTCCGCGTTCCATCGGCGAAGAGTTGGTTCACGTGCCGGGCTGGGCGATGTCGTGGGGGGATCGCCCAGCCGACGGCGTGTGGACGGCTCAGCGGCCGATGGCTGACGGCGCGTACCGGTGCTCTGGACGCCCCGTGGTCCCGTACCGCAGCTGCGTCGTCAAGAGACCTCGGGCGGCCAGCGCGGAGAGATACCGTTGCGCCGTCGCGCGTGAGACGCCGACCAGCTCGGCCACTTCGGCGGCCGAGCGCTCGCCGTCCGCCTCCGACACCGCTTCGAGGACGGCCGTCTCCGTCGCGGATCTCGACCGGGTCGTCGCCCCGGCGTCGCCGGAGTGCAGGATGCGCAGGGCGCGCTCGATCGTCTCCTGATCGGCGTTCACCGCCTCGTCGAGGACGTTCCGGAACCGGGCGTAGGCGGCGAGCCGGTCCTGGAGTACCTGAGGCGGGAACGGTTTCACCAGGTACCCGAGGGCTCCTGCACGAAGCGCTCGGCGCACGGACGCACCGTCCGACGCTGCGGAGACGACGATGGTGTCGATCGGGAGGTCCACGAGGAGCTCGAGCCCGTTCCGATCGGGAAGGTAGCCGTCGAGGAGCACGAGGTCGGGTGGCTCGGCGGCGATGCTCCGTGCGGCCTCGGCTGCCGACCCGGCAGGACTGAGCGCACGGAACCCGTCGACCTCGTCGACGATCCGGCAGTGCAGGCGGGCGACGTGGAAGTCGTCGTCGACGACGAGCACGGTGAGATCGGCCGCCATCATCGGTCTCCCGCCATGGACGGCGCCGGCTCGACCGTCCCGGGGAGCCGCGCGCAGAAGACCGCACCGTGTTCGCCACGGACGCCGGGGGAGGCCAACCAGACGTCCCCACCTCGACGACGGGCGATGTCGCGTGAGAGGGGCAGACCGAACCCGTGGCCGTGGACGTCGTCCGGGTCGCCCTGGTCGCTGGTCGGGGCGGCGGGTGGAGCGTCGTCCTGGCCGGTCGCCGCGACGCCGTCACCTGAGTCCATCACGGAGCAGTGCAGCTCGGTGCCGTGGTCGAGGACCTCGACCTCCACCCAGGCCGGTCGGACCCTGCCGGCGACGGCCGCGTTCACCGCATTGTCGAGCAGGTTGCCGAGGACGGTGGTCACGTCCTCAGGATCGCACAGGGACCCGGTGACGAGGGTCTCGGAGCCGATGGTGACGAGCACCCCGCGTTCCGCGGCTTCGACGCCCTTCGCGCCGAGGAAGGCCTGGAGGTAGGGCTCGGTGAGGCGGTCCGCGTGTTGGACGGGGTACTTGAGTGGTCCGTGATCGAGCACGTTGGCGAGATACTCGCGGGCCTCGGCGTCCTGCCCGGTCTCGAGGAGGCCGGAGATCGCGTGC
The DNA here is from genome assembly GCF_014841225.1 of Plantibacter sp. CFBP 8804. NCBI lineage: Bacteria > Bacillati > Actinomycetota > Actinomycetes > Micrococcales > Microbacteriaceae > Plantibacter > Plantibacter sp. CFBP 8804. Next base: position 1,024,637 of record NZ_JACYTU010000001.1, on the reverse strand, counting down.
AACCGGTTCGCGAACTCGTGCCGCTGCGCGCGGAGTGCGGTCGTCATCGTCGCGACCGCGTCGAGCCGCCGGGTGAGCGCCTCGACGTCGGTGCGGTCTCGGACGACGACCACCCGACCGAGGTCGACGCCGTCCCGGGACACGGGCCGGACGTCGACGAAGAGGACGCGGGACCCGACGACGAGCTGGGCCGAGGTCGGGGTCGCGGCGTCGTCCGCGACGAGGTCCACCAGTCGCTCGGGCAAGTCGAGGTCGTCGAATCGGCGCCCGATGACCGACCCGATGCCGAGGAGCCTGGCCGCCTGATCGGTGCACACCGTCACGACGCCGTCCGGCGAGACACCGAGGACGCCTTCGCCGACCCCGCCGAGGACGGCAGCCTGGTTCTGCACGAGCGCGGCGAGTTCCTCCGGTCCGAGGCCGAGGGTCAGCCGCCGCAGCCGACGCCGGATGAGCATCGATGCGATCAAACCGATCGTCAGTGCGAGCAGCGCAGCGCCCGCGACCAGCATGGTCTCGCCCACGACGTCGGCGAACACGCGCTGTGGCGCGAACCCGACGCTGATCTCGCCGACGACCTCGCCGGCGCCGGACGAGACCACGGCCCCACCGGTGTCGGACGATTCGGCCGCGAAGACGGGCACCTTGGCGCGGGCGGACGGCCCGAGGGTGCCGGTCTCCCACGAGACCGACTCCGTCCCGGCCAGGGCCGCTTCCGCACTGGTGCTCACCCGGAGCCCGAGCTGGTCGGGGTCGGGGTGCGCCAGACGGATCCCGCGCTCGTCGGTGATGACCACGAAGAGCGCCCCGGTCCGTGCGCCGACCTCACGGCCGAGCTCCTGCAGGGGGCCGGTCCGGAGGTCGGCCGCCGTCGGCGTCCCCGGGGTACGTGCCTCGAGCGTCACGGCGGTGCGGACGTCGGGATCGCTCGCGACACTCTGAGCGATCGCGAGGGCGGTGGACTGGGCCTCGTGCACGAGGCGCTCGCTGCTCATCCAGGCGAACACGCCCGTGCACACGGCGACGACCGCGATGACGACGACCAGCTGCAGTACGAGTACCTGCGCCGCGAAGCTGGAGCGCCCGCCCCGTCGCCGACCTGGCCGCTCCGCTTCCTCGCCGATCATGGCTCCGATCGTACGTCGCCGGGGCGATGGGCGGCGTCGACCGCGTGATGAGCAGAATGCGCAGAAGGCGGTGTAACCCGCAGATCCGAGCCGAACGCCCACAAGCGAGACAGCTCCGTGCCGCTCCCGTACGGTTCCGGGAACGCCCGCCGCGCTCGGTCCATCGCCCGTGTCGCCGCGCGGCGTCCCGTCGTGCACACCGCGGTGCACGCAGACGAAGGAGTCGACATGCTGGTCATTCTCGGATTCGCGATGATCCTCACCTTCATGGTGCTGATCATGACGAAGCGCCTCACCCCGATGGTGGCGCTCATCATCGTCCCCACGGTCTTCGGGCTGTTCGCCGGCGCCGGACTCGGGCTCGGCGACATGGTCATCGAGGCGATCGGCAGCCTCGCTCCGACCGCCGCCCTGTTGATGTTCGCGATCATGTACTTCGGGATCATGATCGACGTCGGGCTCTTCGACCCGCTCGTCCGGTTCATCGTCCGTGCGCTGGGCAACGACCCGGCGAAGATCGTCGTCGGTACGGCCCTCCTGGCGGGCGCGGTGTCACTCGACGGCGACGGGTCGACGACCTTCATCGTGACGACCGCCGCGATGCTGCCGATCTACCTGCGGCTCGGCATGAACCCGGTCGTCCTCACCTGCGTCGCCGGGCTCGCGAACGGCACGCTCAACATCGTCCCGTGGGGTGGGCCGACCGTCCGCGCCGCCTCGGCCCTGGGCGTCTCGCCCACCGAGATCTTCGTCCCGATGCTGCCGTCGCTCGCCGCCGGCCTCGTCCTCGTGTTCGCCTTCGCCTGGTTCCTGGGGCTGGGGGAGCGCAAGCGCCTCGCGGGCGTCGACCTCCTCGGCGACGGTGCCTCCGGCGTCGCAGCACCGGCTTCGGGTTCCGGGCCCGCCGACCACCCGCTCACCGGTGGCATGTCGACGACCTTCTCGACCAGTGCCCGTGGGCGCCTCGCGACCCTCGTCCGCCCCGACGACACGGCCATGGCCGACACGATGCTCGACCCCGAGCGCGACACCCTGCGCCCGCGACTCATCTGGGTCAACCTCGTGCTCACGGTCGCGGTCATGACGTTGCTCGTGCTCGACCTCGTCCCGTTGCCCTACGTGTTCATGGTCGGCACCGCCATCGCCCTCCTGGTGAACTTCCCGAGGCTCGCGCAGCAGTCCAAGGAGATCGTCGCACACGCCCCGAGCATCGTCGGCGTGGTATCGATGGTGCTCGCGGCCGGTGTGCTGATCGGTGTCCTCAACGGGACCGGCATGGTCACCGCCATGGCCGACTGGATCGTCGACATCATCCCGACGGAGCTCGGTCCGTTCCTCGCGGTCATCACCGGGGTGCTCAGCATCCCGATGACGTTCTTCATGAGCAACGACGCGTTCTACTTCGGCATCCTGCCGGTGCTGGCCGAGAGCGCCTCGACCTTCGGCATCGAACCGGTCGAGATGGCGCGTGCGTCGATCACCGGTCAGCCGGTCCACCTGCAGAGCCCGCTCGTGCCGGCCATCCTCCTGCTCGTCTCGCTCGCCAGCGTGAACCTCGGCGACCACCACAAGAAGGTCCTGTGGCGCGCCGCGATCGTCTCGCTCGTGATGCTCGTCGTCGGCGTGCTCGTCGGCACCATCCCGTTCGGCTGACACCGGCGGGCGCCGAGGCTCAACGCGTGGTCGTCCAGTCGAGGTTGACGATGTCGCCGATGTAGATGTCGAGTCCGAGGCCGGGGATCGACGGGTTCATGCGGAGCAGCTGCTGCTGCGGCAGGTCGAAGCGCTGCGCGATGTCGAAGAACACGTCGCCGGCGACCACCGTGTAGGTGAGCGGGTTGCCATCGGCGTCCGAGACGACCGGACCGAGCGCGCCGTCCCGCGGCCCGAGGTCGAACGCGGGGCCCTCCGGAAGGGGTTCCGCCGGTTCCGCCGGCGCGTTCGGCACGATCGGCGCCGGTTCAGGAGGCAGGGCGTCGCGCGCGGTCGAGGTGGGGACCGGGGCGACCGAGGGCGACGGGTCGGGCTGCTGGGTGACGACGACCGTCACCGGAGGCGGGGCCGGCTCCGAGACGCAGCCGCTCAGGGCGAGGAGACCGACGACGCCGATCGCGAGGTTCCGGGCGTGCGACAGCGCACGTCGACGTCCGGTCGATTCCTTCGGCCCCACAACGCATCCCCCCAGGATGGACCGGGCCTCAGCGCGGTCGGCGGGGCTCGGTCGAACCCTCAGCCTACGGCGAGGCGCCGCGAGCCCGAGCAGGGCTAGCCCCGAAATCCCGAGCGCCGGAGGCCCTCCAGTAGGCTGCTGGAACGCGCATCGAAGGAGAGCCATGACGGAGCAGGACATCGACCGGACCGGAACGGGAACCCCCGCGGCAGAACCGTCCACCGGCTTGCGATGGGGCATCCTCGGCCCCGCCGGCGTCGCGAAGAGCTTCACCGCCGACCTCCGACGGCACGGATTCGACGTCCGAGCCGTCGCCTCGCGATCCGCCGAGACCGCCGCCTCGTTCGCCGCCGAGTTCGACATCCCGAACGTCCACGTGGGGTACGAGGCACTCGCCGCCGACCCCGAGGTCGACGTGATCTACATCGCGACCCCGCACCCGTTCCACGCCGAGCAGGCGGTGTTGGCGCTCGACGCCGGGAAGCACGTCCTCATCGAGAAGCCCTTCACCCTCAACGCCGCCGAGGCGCAGGCGGTCGTGGCGCTCGCCGCGGAGCGTGGCCTGGTCGTCCTCGAGGCGATGTGGACCCGGTTCCTCCCGCACATGGTCCGGCTCCGCGAGCTGCTCGCCGACGGCGTCATCGGGCAGCCTCGCAGCCTCGTCGCCGATCACACCCAACTGCTCTCGGACGACCCGGAGCACCGCATGAACAACCTCGAGCTGGGCGGCGGCGCGCTGCTCGACCTCGGCGTGTACCCGGTCTCCTTCGCGTCGTCCGTCTTCGGGACCCCGACGACGATCCAGGCCACGGCCGCGCTCCGCGACACGGGGGCGGACATGCAGGTCGCGACCCTCTTCGGCTACGCGGACGGCCAGGTGGCGAACACCCTGTCGGCGAGCAACACCGTCGGCCCGAACCGCGCGGCCATCGTCGGGACCGACGGCTGGATCGAGTTCGACCGCGTCTGGTACACGGCGACGACCTTCCGGGTGTTCGGCACCGACGGCGAGGTCGTGGAGACCTACCGTTCCGAGGTGGACGGCCGTGGGATGCACTTCCAGGCGTGGGAGCTCGAACGGCTCGCCTCCGAGGGCCGCCTCTCCGGTGACATCATGCCGCTCGCCGAGACGGTCGCGATCATGGAGACCCTCGACGAGGTCAGGCGCCAGATCGGCGTCCGGTACCCGGGCGAGTGACCCGAGGCACCTGAACACGCGGGTCGAGACCACTCCGCCGTGCCCGAGCGCCCTCGTGCAGCTCGATGGCGTCACTGTAGTGCCCGATCAGGGCGCTGCTGACGCTCTTCCAGCTGCGCGGCAGGACGCCTGCCCGAGCTGCGGCACCGAACGCCGCCCGCTTCACCTCGTCGCCCACGAGGTCCTGGACGAACCCGCGCAGCTGTTCGAGCCTGCCGGGTTCGTACAGCCACCCGGTGCGGCTGGAGTCGACGAGGTCGACCGGCCCACCTCGACCGGTCGCGACGACGGGTACGCCAGAGGCCATCGCCTCCTGGATGGTCTGGCAGAAGGTCTCCGACTCGCCGGGGTGGACGAACACGTCCAGTCCCGCCATCGCGACCGCCAGCTCCTCGCCGCCCAGGAATCCGGTGAAGACCGCGTTCGGGAGCCGCTGTTCGAGCGAGGCACGCAGCGGCCCCTCGCCGACGATGACGAGCTTGACGCCCGGGAGCCCACCGAGCACAGCGAGGTCCTCGACCTGCTTCTCGGCCGCGAGCCGACCGACGTAGCCCACGATCCGTTCGCCGCCGGGAGCGACGGAACGACGCCAGGCCTCGCTGCGCCGCTCCGGGGAGAACCGCACGGCGTCGACGCCGCGCACCCACAGGCGGACCCGCGGGATGGCGTGCGCCTCCAGCTGAGCGATCGACTGCCGTGACGGCGCGAGCGTGAGCGTCGACCGGCCGTGGAGGCGCTCGACGTGCTGCCACAGCAACGCTTCGGCGACCGGGAATCCGTACCGTCCGGCGTAGGCCGGGATGTCGGTCTGGTACACGGCGACGGTCGGGACGCCTAGGCGCTCGGCGGCTTGGACACCGCGCCAGCCGAGGACGAACGGCGAGGCCAGGTGCACCACGTCGGGGCGGAAGCCGCGGAGGAGCTCCGTGATCCGGCCGACCCCGCCGGCGGCGACCCGCACGTTCCGGTAGCGGGGGAGCGGGATCGACGGGACGCCGTCCACCCGGAAGCCCTCGTGGAGTCGCGGCGTCGAGGCTCCGGCGCCGGGGGCGATGACGAGCACCTCGTCCCCTCGGTCCGCGAAGTGCTCCATGATGCGGAGCAGGGAGTGGGTGACGCCGTTCATCTGCGGCAGGAACGACTCGGTCACGATTGCGATCCTCACACCCATGATGCTCCGCGTCGTACGGGTCGCAGCGGTGCCCGGCGGGCGACGTGTCGGTGACCATCGGGTGACATCGCGGTGCCGCACGATGAGGCGCAGCCTGCTTTACTTATCGCATGAGTGCTGGTGGATTCGGAAGCGGCGGCGGGATCGCGTCGGAGCGGATCGAATCCTTCTCGTACACCCCGGCGCGGCGGCTGCGGCCGAATGCGAAGGTCCTGCCGGAGCACGCCCGTGGTCACAACCGGGCGCTCGTCCTCCAGACCCTCTTCGCCAGCGGGGCCATGAGTCGCGCCGACATCGCCCGAGCCACCGGCCTGACCCGGGTGAGCATCTCCGACCTCGTCGCCTCGCTCATCGCGGACAACCTCATCGTCGAGGTCGGCCTCCGCGAGACCTCTCGCCCGGGCAAGCCCGCCACGCTCATCGACATCAACCGCGACGAGTTCCAGATCGTCGGCCTCGACCTCTCCGACACCGAGGTGTTCAGAGGTGCTGTGCTGACCCTCGACGGCGAGGTCGTGACGATGCTCGAGGTGCCGCTCGACGGTGCCACTGGGGCTGACGCGATCGCGAAGGCCGTCGCGCTCGCCGCAGACCTCGTCGAGGAGGCGACGGTCGAGGTGCTGGGCATCGGGGTCGGTTCGCCCGGCGTCGTCGACATGACCGGCACGGTCCGCAGCGCCCCGAACCTCGGCTGGACCGACGTCGACCTCCAGGGGGCGATCGAGCAGGTCGCCCAGGTGCCGGTCCTCGTCGCGAACGACGCCAATGCCGCGGTGCTCGCGGAGTACAGCTTCGGCGGTGCGGACGGCGACCTCATGCTCGTGAGCGTCGGGAACGGCGTCGGGGCGGGGCTGCTCGTGGGCGGACATCCGCTCTTCGGGAGCCGGTTCGCCGCCGGCGAGATCGGCCACGTGGTCGTCGGCACCGACGGCGGGCCGCTGTGCGCCTGCGGGAAGCGGGGGTGTCTCGAGGCCTGGCTCGCCGTGCCGCACCTGCGCGAGCTCCTCGCGGCGGCCGAGGCGAGCGATCTTTCGACCGCGGAGGTCGAGCAGCGTCGCGAGGAGATCCTGCGCGCCGCGGGGGAGCGCCTCGGTGTCTCGCTCGCCGCGATCGTCGGTGCGCTGAACCTGTCGGAGATCGTCGTGAGCGGCCCGGAGGAGCTGCTCGCCGGCGTGCTCCTCGACGCGGCGATCGAGACCGTGCGGGCGCGCACGATGACCGAGTTCCACGGCGGCGTGCAGATCCGGATGAGCGAGCAGGGCGCCGACATCGTCCTGCGCGGCACCGCGGTGATGGTGCTCTCCGGCCTCCTCGGCGTCTCCTGACCCTCGGACGACGCGCGCGTCGCACATTTCCTCGGCGGACTCGGCGAAAAACCGCACCGCTTCCCGGTGTTTCCCCTACCGGGCACGTATGGTGCAAGTGTGTGGCGGCTAGAGAAGAGACGGGATGACGGCGACGTGACGTCCGGAGTCGAACGGGAAGCAGCGGAGGCGCAACTCCGCGAGGGTCCCGTGGCGGCATCGGCAGGCGTGGTCGACACGGCGCTGCACGCCTGGCGTCAGCAGCTCAGCACGGTCGGCGGCCCCTCGCCGCTGCTCCATTTCGTGGACGCCCCGACGACCCGGGTGGAGCTCAGCTCGACGCATCCCGGTGGTCTGCCGCAGTTCATCTCGGGCAAGTCGACGCTGCTGTCGAACCTCATCCGCGACGAGATCGCGCTCCGCGGTGCGAAGCGCGCCGCCGACCGCATCACGACGAAGGGCATCGAGCTCTCCACCGTCCGCGGCATCGACGCCGTCCACCTCGCCGTCGGTCTCGCCCAGTGGACGCATCAGGGTGAGGACTTCAGCGCGCCGGTCCTGCTCCGGCCGCTGGCCATCCGCCGGTACGGTCGCGACTACGAGGTCAAGCTGCGCGGCGCCACGACCGCGAACCCGGAACTCGTCCGCGCCCTCCGCGAGCAGTTCGGCATCGTCCTCGATCCTGACGAGTTCGTCGCGCTGAGCGAATCGGGCGGGGTCTTCAAGCCGCAGCCCGTCATCGACCGCCTCCGCTCGCTCGCCGCCGGGCTCGAGTGGTTCACCGTCCAGCCGCGTCTGCTCGTCTCCTCGTTCGCCGCCGTCGGTCACTCCCTGCTCGACGACGCCGCCAAGCTCGACCACCCGATCCTCGACGCCGTCGCCGGCGACGAGGGTGCGGTCGGCCTCGTCCGCAGCAGCTTCACGCCCGTCGACGCGCCGGGCCAGGACGACCGCCCGCCGTCGACCGACACCCTGCTGCTCGACGCGGACGTCGAGCAGGAGAACGTCATCGCGCAGATCGGTGCCGGCAACTCGCTCGTCGTCACGACGCTTCCGGGCACGGGCGGCACGCAGACCATCGTGAACGCGATCGGCGTGCTCGCGTCGCAGCACAAGCGCGTCCTCGTCGTCAGCCCGCGCCGCTCCACGCTCGAGGGCATCCGCCACCGCCTGACCAAGGTCGGTCTGCCCGGGCTGTGCGCCTCGCCGTCGACCCTCCGCCGCGACCTCATCCAGGCGATCACGCGTAACGAGCGGGCGATCCCGCCGCAGGTCGGCGAGGTCGACGACGCGCTCGTCCGGCTGCGTCGGGTCCTCATCGACTACCGCACCTCGCTGCAGGCGAAGGACCCCGATCTGCGGGTCTCGGTCATCGACGCACTCGAAGCGCTCTCGAAGCTCTCCAAGCTGCCGCACCCTCCGGGAACCCTGGTCCGACTCGACCGCCAGACGCTCGTCGGACTCGCAGCGGGCCGCTCCCGCGCGGCGGAGGCGCTCGAAGGCGCGGCCGCCCTCGGTGAATTCCGCTACGGACCGGGCGACTCGCCCTGGTACGGCGCGTCGTTCGACACGACCGCGGAAGCCCAGGAGACCCACGACCTCGCCAAGCGCCTGCACCGTAAGGACCTGCCGCAGCTCCTGGAGCGCGCGTACGGGCTCATCGGGCAGACGCAGATGCGGCCGTTCGAGTCCATCGACGAGCTGGGCATCTACCTGCGACTCCTCGCGGACATCCGGGAGACGCTCGACCGCTTCCAGCCCGACGTCTTCGACCGGTCGCTCGCCGACCTGATCGTCGCGACGAGCCCGCGGAAGGACTCCGCCGCGATGTCGTCGGCGAGCCGTCGGCGACTGAAAGCCCTGGCGAAGGAGTACCTGCGGCCCGGCGCACACGTGCCCGACATGAACGCCGCCCTCCGTCGGATCCAGCAGCAGCGCACCCTGTGGCAGCGTTACGTGACGACCGGCGCGCCGCCCGAGGTGCCGCTCGGCATCGCGGACGTCGAGCAGGCGTACCAGACGGTCGCCGCGAAGCTCGAGCTGGTCGACCAGCCGCTCGGCATCGCCGACACCCCGGACCGCCTCGGACGCCTCGCGATCCCGAGTCTCGTCCGCACGATCTCCGAGCTCGCCGCCGAGTCCGAGGTCCTCCACAACCTCCAGGAGCGCACCGCGATCCTCGCCGGCCTGCGCGAGCAGGGTCTCGGCGAGCTCATCATCGACCTCTCACAGCGGCACGTGCCGCGGACGCGCCTCGCCGACGAGCTCGAACTCGCCTGGTGGCAGTCGATGCTCGAACTCGTGCTCACCGAGGATCGCGGCCTGCTCGGCGCGAACACGAGCGTCGTCGAACGTCTCGAGTCCGACTTCCGGCTGGTGGACGAGGCGCACGCCTCCGCCTCCGGGCAGCTCCTCGCCTCGCTGCTGGCCGACACCTGGAAGATCGGTCTCGTCGACCACGCCACCGAGGGCATGGCGCTCCGTTCGCTCCTCAAGCGCGATCGACCGCTCCGAGCGGCTGAGCTCGAGCAGGCGGCCCCCACGTTGTCCCGTGTCCTCGCGCCGGTCTGGCTCGTCTCGCCGTACGAGGTGCCGCGCATCCCCGAGAGCGCGTCCTTCGACGCCGTCTTCCTCGTCGACGCGGGGGCGACGCTCCTCGCCGAGAACGTGGACGCCATCCGTCGTGCGCGTCAGGTCGTCGCCTTCGGTGACCCCGTCACGCAGAGTCCGTCGCCCTTCGAGATCCGTCTGACGGATCAGGAGGCGACCCCCGAGCAGCACGCCGACATCGCCGAACTGCACCGTGAGTCGGCGCTCGAACAGCTGAGCTCCGTCCTGCCGACCCTCATGCTCACGCGCTCCTACCGCGCGGGAGGCGAGGACCTCGCAGAACTCGTCAACGAGCGGTTCTACGGCGGCCAGATCGACTCCCTGCCGTGGGCGGGTTCGTTCCTGGGCCACGGCAGCCTGAGCCTCGACTACGTGCCCGGCGGGCTCGGCATGCCCGACCCGGTCACCGGAGCGGTGGAGAGTGTCGACGTCGAGGTCGAACGGGTCGTGGAACTCGTCCTCGAGCACGCCTCGAACCGCCCGAAGGAATCCCTGATGGTCGTGACCGCGAGCGACAAGCACGCGGTCCGGGTCCAGCAGGCGGTCCTCGCAGCGTTCTCCCGTCGTGCCGACCTCTCCGACTTCCTCCTGCGCGAGCGGGCTGAACCGTTCACCGTCCTGACGCTCGAGCAGTCCGTGGCCGAGAGCCGCGACCGCGTCATCTTCTCGATCGGGTACGGCCTCACGCCGCACGGACGGGTCCTGTCCGACTTCGGCGCGCTGGGTCAGCCCGGCGGCGACCGACTGCTCGCGGTCGGCATGACGCGCGCACGGCGGTCCATGGTGATCGTCTCGTGTGTCCGCCCCGAGGACCTCGACCAGAACCGGATCCAGCACGGCATCCTCGCTCTCGCACGCATCCTCACGGACACGTCGCGACGCGCCTCCGAGGATCAGGCGACGCACGAGGCCGAGCCGATGCTCGTCGACCTCGCGACGCGCCTGGAGACGCTCGGGATGCGGGTTGACATGGGCTACCGCGGCAAGCTCGCCCTGGTCGCCTCGTGGGGTGGCCGAGCCGTCGTCGTCGAGTGCGACGAGGAGCTGGGCGACGCGAGCCTCCGGGAGTCGCTGCGGCTCCGGCCCGACGTCCTGCGCCGCCTCGGCTGGCACTACGTCCGTGTCCACAGCTTCGACCTCTTCGCCGACGCCGAGGCGGTCGCGCAGCGCGTGGCCGGTGTGCTCGGGCTGAACACCACCGAGCACCTCGACACCGCGCCGATCGCCGTGCAGGTCCCACGCCACTGATGGTCGGACGCTGATCATGCAGGACGATCAGGAGCCACGGATCGTCCGTCCCCGAGGATCGAGGCGGGCGATCCGCCCCGGTGCTCCCGGGACGGATCCCGCACCGCAGCTGCCCGCCGGTCCGGTCAAGGCGGCGGAGGACACCGATGCCGCCTGGGGTGGCACCGCCAAGCCCGCGGGCGGCGGTGGCAACGACGACGAGCTGCAACGCAACGTCCCGCCCCACTGGTGAGCGGGACGGGACGTTGGTGCTGCTGGACGAGCCGGACTAGCGGCCGTCGGTCGTGTCGTCGCGTGCGGGCGGCAGCGGAGCGCTCGTGCCCGTCTTCAGGACGTCGCGGATCTCGGTGAGGAGCGACAGCTCGCTCGGTGCTGCCGGCTCGTCGGCGACGGTCGGCTTCGTCGTGATGCGCTTGAAGTGGTTCATCGGCAGGACGATGACGAAGTAGACGACGGCGGCGACGAGCACGAACTGGATCGCCGCGCCGAGGAACGCACCGAACTGGAGCTTCGCAGTCGCGCCGGCGAGCGTCGGGATCTCGACGATGAAGGCGTCCTTCAAGCTTTCCGCCTTGAAGAGTGCCCCGAGCAGCGGGTTGAAGATGTTCTCGACGAGCGAGTTGACGATGGCGGTGAACGCGGCCCCGATCACGACGGCCACGGCCAGGTCGATCACGTTGCCGCGGAGGATGAACTCCTTGAAGCCTTTGAGCATGGGGTCTCCCTGAGGATCGGGGATGGGCAGGACCCTGGCTACGCTACCGGCTCAGGACGTGGCGCTCCCGGCGGAGGCCGGTGTGGCGCTGGAGCCGGAGCTGGAGGAGCCGCCCGAGGAGGAGGATCCGCCCTTGGTGTCCGAGGAGGACGAGCTCGACGACCCCTCCGAGGACTTCGAGGAGGCCGGGATGGAGCTCGAGCCCTTGCCGGCACCGGCGCGGGAGTCCGTGCGGTAGAAGCCGGAGCCGTTGAACGTGACACCGACCGCGCTGAACAGCTTGCGCAGCTTGCCGGAGCATGCCGGGCACTCGGTGAGGGAGTCGTCGGTGAAGGACTGCTGGACGTCGAAGGCGTTGCCGCACTCGGTGCAGCGGTAGGCGTAGGTGGGCACGGGGTCTCCTGGGATGTGGTGGGTCGGCGCGCTCAGCGGCGCGGTCGGACCTGGTCGAAGTCGAGGATGCGGCTCGGGGTCACGGCACCGCCGACGGGTTCGTCGTGGATCTCGCTCGGGACCTCGTCGAGGATCTCGGTGTCGTACAGCACGGCGTAGACGGGTGGGCAGCGCTCCATCGAGCCGAGCGTCTTGTCGAAGTACCCGCGACCCCAGCCCATGCGCATGCCGTGGGCGTCGACGGCGGCCGCGGGGACGAGGATGAGGTCGACGTCGTTGATCGCGATGGGACCGAGGGTGGTACCCACGACCTCGGGGGTGCCGGCGAATCCCACCGTCTCGATGCCCTCTTCGCCGATCGTCCAGTCGAGCAGCCCGTCGGTGCGGGTGATGGGGAACAGGATGCGGATGCCCGCCTCCTGCGCCCACTGGAGGAAGGGACGGGTGTCGGGCTCGCTCGGGGAGGAGAGGTAGCAGGCGATGGAGGTCGCGCCGAAGCGGGAGACGAGGGCTCGGAGGTTGTCCGTCAGGCCGGTGGTCGACCGCTCCTTCTCCAGGGAGGTGAGCAGCTCCCGCCGCTCACGGAGCTCGGCGCGCAGCGCTCGTTTCTCGTGTTCGGCGGGGCTCGTCATGCGACCCATTCTAAACGGCTCGTCGTCGCGCCCGGCTCGTTGCCCGACGTCATAGCCGACATCCGTCGCCTCGTCTAGGGGTTCAGGGGATTTCACCCTCGATCGAGGGGGTATTCGGCGACTTCCCCGACTCCACACGATAGGTTTTCCCTCATGACCACTCGTGTTACCAAAGCAGTCATCCCCGCAGCAGGTCTCGGCACCCGGTTCCTTCCGGCGACGAAGGCCCTGCCGAAGGAGATGCTCCCCGTCGTCGACAAGCCGGCCATCCAGTACGTCGTCGAGGAGGCCGTCAGCGCCGGGCTCGCCGATGTGCTCATGATCATCGGCCGCAACAAGAACGCCCTCGCCAACCACTTCGACCGCGTGACCGAGCTCGAGCTCAACCTCGCGAAGAAGGGCGACACCCAGCGCCTCGAGAAGGTCAACGAGTCGAGTGAGCTCGCCGACATCCACTTCCTGCGCCAGGGAGACCCGAAGGGCCTCGGCCACGCCGTCCTGCGGGCCAAGCGCCACGTCGGCCACGAGCCCTTCGCCGTGCTCCTCGGCGACGACCTGATCGACGCCCGCGACGTCCTCCTCGAGCGCATGCTCGACGAGCAGGACAAGCGGAACGCGACGATCATCGCTCTCATGGAGGTCGACCCCGATTCGATCCACATGTACGGTGCAGCAGCCGTCGAGGCCACCGACGACGCCGACGTCGTGCGGGTGACCGGCCTCGTCGAGAAGCCTGCGAAGGAGGACGCCCCGTCCAACCTCGCCATCATCGGCCGCTACGTGCTGAAGCCCGAGGTGTTCGAGATCCTCGAGCGCACCGAGCCGGGCAAGGGTGGCGAGATCCAGCTGACCGACGCACTCCAGGAGATGGCCGCAGACGTCGAAGGCACGGGCGGCGTCTACGGCGTCATCTTCCGTGGCCGTCGCTACGACACGGGCGACCGCCTCGACTACATCAAGGCGATCGTGCAGCTCGCCGTCGACCGCGAAGACCTCGGTCCCGAGCTGCGTCCGTGGCTCAAGGACTTCGCCGGGGACCTCGACTGAGTCCACCCGACGACACACGACGCGCCCCGGCTCCGCAGCAGCGGATCTCGGGGCGCGGTCGTGTCGGTGCATCGGTGAGCGCTCCACTAGGCTCACCACAGAACGCGAGAGGGGTGGCACGGTGGCGCAGGTCGTACCCGTTCTGAGCAGTGGGCGAGTGAGCATCCGGCCGATCAAGGTCCGTGACGCGAGGCCGCTCGAGCGCGAGCTCGCGGAGAACCGTGCCTGGTTGCGCCGCTGGGAGGCGACGAGCCCCTACGGCCCGGTCCCGGCCGACAGCCGTGCGGCGATCCGGTCGCTGCAGAACCACGCGCGCTCGGGTGCCGGCCTCCCGTTCGTCATCGAGGTCGATGGTGAGTTCGCCGGCCAGCTCAACGTCTCCGGCATCACCTACGGTTCGCTGGCCTCGGCGTCGATCGGCTACTGGGTCTCCCAGCGGTTCGCGGGTCTCGGTGCCACACCGATCGCGACCGCCCTGGCCACCGACCACTGCTTCACCGCCCTGCAGCTCCATCGTCTGGAGATCTGCATCAGGCCCGAGAACGCTCCGAGCCTGCGGGTCGTCGAGAAGCTCGGGTTCCGGTACGAGGGACTGCGGCGCCGCTTCATCCACATCGACGGCGACTGGCGCGACCACTTCTGCTTCGGTCTCGTCCGTGAAGAGGTCCCGGGCGGCGTCCTGAACCGGTGGTTGGACGGACAGGTCCCGAAGGACGCGTGCGTGATCCCCGAGGCCGACCGTCTCGCGGCCGCGTCGCCGTTCCCCACCCGCTGAGCCGGCTCCCCGGTCCCTGCGTCCACCTCCGCCGGTCCCTGAGTCCACCTCCACCGGTCCCTGAGCTTGTCGAAGGGCAGCGTTCGCAGGGAGACACCTGCCGAAGCCGTTTTCCCCCTCCATCCGGGGACACACCCGACGACTGCCCGTCTCCGGTCGTTGCACCCGCTACGGTCAGGGACATGGACGGCGGATTCCTGAGCGGTGGGGTGATCATTCTGGTCGCAGCGATGCTGTGGCTGGTGTACCTGGTGCCGTCGTGGGTGCGTGACAGTCAGTTCTCCGCCAGTGAGCGCAACGCGATCCGGTTGCAGCAGACGCTCCGTGTGCTCGCCGAGACGGCTGAGGTCCCGGAGGCCGTGCGGCTCGAGGCGACGTCGCGTGAGGTCGCAGCGCAGCGCAAGCTCCTCAAGCAGCTCGAGGCGAGGACGAAGGCGACGGCCGAGGCCGCGGCGCGCGTCGAACTCGCCGAAGCCGATCGCATCCGCCGCGAGGAGGAGGCCAGGGCCGTGCAGGCCGAAGCCGCCGCCCGTGCCGCGGAGGATGCTCGTCGTGCGGCCGCTGCCGCAGCCCGTGCCGTGCAGCGCAACGCCCGAGCGGCGAAGCTCGCGCGGAGTCGTCGTCGCTCCAGGCTGCTCGCGACCACCGTGTTGGTCGCCTCCATCATCGGGCTCTGCTCCGGCGTGACCGCGTTCCTCGCGGGTGGCGGTCTCGTCCTCGGTATCTCGTCCACGGTCGTCGGGCTGCTCGCTCTCTCTGCGCTCTCCCGCATGTCGCGCATCGCCCACCGTGCCGTCGCGCCGGTACCGGCGGTCGCCGTCACGACCAGGCGTGTCGAGTCGGCGCTCTTCGAGTACAACGAGCCCGTCAAGGCGGCATCGCAGGCGCAGACGTGGACCCCGACGTCCATCCCGAAGCCGCTCCACCTCTCCGAGGGCTCCTCGGCTGCCGCCGAGCTGGCCAAGGCCGACGCCTACGATCGCCTGCGCCAGGCGGCCATGCAGGAGGCCATCGCCTCTCGCGCCGAGCGTCTCGCGCCGGTCGTACCGACGATCGTGCGTCCAGAGCCCGTCGCCGCTCCGCAGCCCGAGCGCGTCGAACCGCAGCCGGCCCCGAGCCGTTTCGCCTCGATGGGTGTCATCGACGAGGGCGAGATCGCCGCCGGCGGATCCACCCTGTTGCAGCGTCGCCGCGCCGCGGGCTGAGCCCCGAACGCGCCCGACCGGTCGTTCATGAACCGGTCACCGGCGACGGATAGACTCGTGGAGGGGGTTCGTCGCTCGGTTCTCGTCGACGCCCTGGAACGCGAAAGGTGACCATGGGCGTGTGGCGGAAGAGCCGGCGGAAGCCGATGAAGCCCTACGTCGCGCCCCCTGAGGTGGCTCCGCCGCCGGTCGAGCACGCGGTCGAGGAGGGCCTCCTCATCGCGCGGTCCTGGACCGTGGTCGAGGTCACGAACTGGATCATCGAGCGAGCACTCCGCGACGGCGCGTCCTACGACGCCGAGGCGACGCAGGCGGCGGTCCGGCGCGAGCTGGGTCGCATGGCTGACGAGCAGGAGGAGTACGCGGACCTCGCACGGGAGGCGCGCCAGACGGCGTTCCAGCGGCGGGGGAGTGCTCGTCACCAGCACGACTACCGCGCGGGTGACCTGAGCGCCTTATCCCGTCGCCGCGAGGTGTACTCGGGGCTCGCCGCCGAACTCCGTCGGGTGAGCAAGGACGAGGAGTTCGTCGCGGCGATCGCGGAATCCGCTCGTGAGCGTGCGTGGGGCGACCTGGAGCGCGCCATCCAGGCGAAGCTCGACCGGGTCCTCGACGAGCCGGTCGTCGACGAGCACTATCGGCGTGCCCGGAGCCAGCGGCTCCGCTGGTTCCGCGATCTCGACCTCGCTGCCCTCATCGCCGCCAATCCGAAGGACGGCAGCATGCCGGTCGACGACGGCCCGAACCCCTACGAGGACTAGCGCGGCCGGTTCGAAACGGCTCGCCGGTTCTGCTAGCCTGGACGAGTAGTTGGGCCCATGGCGCAGTCCGGTAGCGCACCTCGTTCGCATCGAGGGGGTCAGGGGTTCGAATCCCCTTGGGTCCACCAGCTGCAATGACAACCCCGCACCTCACGGTGTGGGGTTGTCGTGTTTCCGGGTGTCGGCAGCTCCCTGTCCCGTGTCGGCGGCGCCCCGCGTCCTGTACGGTCGGGAGCACGGCGCCGCTTCGGTTCCCGTGAACGGGACGAGCAGTCATGCCAGCAGCATCCGAACCGACCGTGCAGCACGACGCCGTCCTCGGGGTGATCGGCACCTCGCTGAAACCTGACGAACGACGCGTGCCGATCCACCCGGCGCACTTCGAGCGCATCCCGGAGGAGTTCCGGTCTCGGATCGTCGTGGAGCACGGCTACGGTGCCCGGTTCGGCGTCTCCGACGAAGAGATCGCCCCCTACGTCCGCTCGTTCGCGACGCGCGCCGAGGTCATCGAGCAGGCCGACGTCGTCCTCCTGCCGAAACCGCAGCTCGAGGACGTCCAGGAGCTCCGCGACGGGCAGACGCTCTGGGGTTGGCCGCACTGCGTCCAGGACTCCGCGCTGACGCAGCTCGCGATCGACAAACGGCTCACGCTGATCGCCTTCGAGGCGATGAACCACTGGGCCGCCGACGGCAGCTTCGGGTTGCACGTCTTCCACAAGAACAACGAAC
This sequence comes from Plantibacter sp. CFBP 8804, assembly GCF_014841225.1. Classification (NCBI taxonomy): domain Bacteria; kingdom Bacillati; phylum Actinomycetota; class Actinomycetes; order Micrococcales; family Microbacteriaceae; genus Plantibacter; species Plantibacter sp. CFBP 8804. The sequence goes on along the minus strand of NZ_JACYTU010000001.1, from coordinate 1,007,552 downwards.
TCGCCGGCTACAGCTCGGTGATCCACGCGTTGGAGCTCTGCGGCTCCACCCGCAGCTACGGCCGTCGCCTGACCGCCGTGGTCATCGGCTTCGGCGCGACCGCCCGAGGTGCCGTGACCGCGCTCAACGCCCATGGGATCCACGACGTGCGCGTGCTCACCAACCGCCGGGTCGCGGCGGTCGCGGCGCCCATCCACTCCGCCCGCATGATCCAGTTCGACCACGACGACGGCCCGTACCTGAGCGAGGTCATCACCGACGAGGGTCGCGTGCCACTCGCGCCCTTCCTGGCCGAGAGTGACATCGTCGTCAACTGCACGCTGCAGGACCCCAACGCACCACTGCTCTACCTCCGCGAGGACGACCTCGGTGCGTTCCGGCCCGGGAGCCTCATCGTGGACGTCTCCTGCGACGAGGGGATGGCCTTCGAGTGGGCGCGCACGACCGGGTTCGACGACCCGATGTTCACCGTCGGGCCCGGGGAGATCAACTACTACGCGGTCGACCACAGCCCCTCGCTGCTGTGGAACTCGTCCAGCTGGGAGAACAGCGAGGCGTTGCTGCCGTTCCTGCCCACCGTCCTGGCCGGACCGGCCGCCTGGGTTGACAGCCTGACCGTCCAGCGGGCCGTCGAGATCCAGGACGGCGTCATCCTCAACCCGGCGATCACCGAGTTCCAGCACCGGTCGGCCGAGTATCCGCACGAGGTCCTGCCGGGCTGATCGGTTCTCGGCGGACCGTTCAAGCAGTGGGGCCGCGGCGGGCCTCTCGGTGTACCGCTGACGGAGGCACCCCGCCCGGGAGGCCTCCCGCGAGCACTCCGACAGGCTCAGTGACCGGGGATGGTCCACCCGGAATCCTCCGGTCTCCGGGCTCGTCGGAGGGTAGCCCGGTGACCTGACGGAACCGATGAACGTCCAGCGGTCCCTGACCTCCGTTCCCTGAGCCTGTCGAAGGGCCCACGGGGAAGGTTCTCAATCCGGCGGCACCTCTCCGGTCCGTGGGCAGCTCCTCTGATCCCTGAGTAACTCCTTCCGGTCCCTGAGCTTGTCGAAGGGCGCACGAGCAACTTCCACAACCGGGCCGACTCGGCATCTGGAATGTCAGTGGTCCATGGTGGACTGGAGTCATGTCCGAGAGCACCACCTCCGCAGCTCGAGCTGGCGATGACTACGCCGCGCAGCTCGCGGAATTCTCGGACGAGTACGCGGAGATCTGCCGGCAGCAGGCTGTGCTGGCTGCCCGAACGGCTCGGCTCCTGGCCCGGTCAGCGGCCTACGCCGACGCCTTTGCGGACACGGTCGTCCCGGCCGCGTTCCCGCCCGCCGAGCGCCGTGCCTTGTCCCGTCGCTCCACGTGCGCGGCGCTCGCGATGGCGACCCGCATACCCGAGCAGACTGTGCAGCGGGCGACGAATGACGCCGAGGCGCTCGTCAACGACGCCCCGGCCGTGCTCGAGTCGCTCGAGGCGGGCCGTATCTCGGCTCGGCACGCCAAGACGATCACCGACCAGCTCTGCGACGTGCCCACCGACGGGCGGGCCGTGTTCCTCGCCACGGTGCTCCCGGTCGCAGAGCAGGCCACCGATGCGGAGCTCCGCAGGCGAGCTCGTGTCCTTCGCGAGCGCCTGCATCCGGAGTCGATCACGTCCCGCTCGAAGCGTTCCGAAGCGGACCGCCGGGTGGAGGTCGAGCCCGCGGCCGACGGCATGGCCTGGGTGCACCTGTTCACCACGGCACCCATCGCGCTGGGCATCGCCGAGCGGGTCGACGCAGCGGCCGCAGAGTCGCGCAAGGCGGGTGACACACGCACCTGCGCGCAGCTCCAGGCGGATGCCCTGGCGGCGCTCGCCCTCACCGGGGTGACCCCGGACGACGTGATGTCGAGCCCGGTCCTTCCGCATCCGATCGAGGTCCAGGAACACATTAAGCCGACCGTGCAGATCACGGTCCCAGCGCTCAGCATGGCCGGCGTCAGCGACGCCCCGGCCACCCTCGACGGCTACGGGCCGATCGATCCTGAGACTGCGGCACGTATCGCGGTGAACGCGCCGAGCTTCACTCGGATCCTGGTCCAGCCCGAAACCGGTGCGATCCTCTCCGCCGGTCGCAACCAGTACCGCGTTCCGGCTGATCTGCAGCGCGCGGTGTGCTTGCGGGACGGCACCTGTCGCGCACCGGGCTGCGGCAGGCGCGCCCGGGCCTGTGACCTCGACCATTCCGTCGCCTGGGACGACGGCGGCACAACAGATGTCGGCAACCTCGCTTGCCTGTGTCGACATCACCACCGCATGAAGCACCTCCCCGGATGGAACCTCGACCACGGACCAGGCGGCGCGCTCGAGTGGACGACACCCGACGGGAAGCATCACCGGACCGAACCGGACCCCGCACCGTTCTGACCTCCGCCGGTCCCTGAGCCTGTCGAAGGGTTCTTCGTGGGCACTTCGACAAGCTCAGTGACCGGGAAACGTCTGTCCGCACTGCCTCGGTCTCCGAGCTGTGCCGCACTTCGACAGGCTCAGTGACCGGGAGCGGTTTATTCGGCATCTTCCGGTCCCTGAGCTTGTCGAAGGGTTTCCCGTGGGCACTTCGACAAGCTCAGTGATCGGGGGAGGTGTGCCCGGAATGATGAGGCGTCCTCGTGGGCACTTCGACAGGCTCAGTGACCGGAAGCGGTTTGCCCGCCATGTCTCGGTCCCTGAGCCTGTCGAAGGGCAGTCTGGGCCGCGTTACCTCGGTGAACGGGGAGGTTCGCTCGGTTCACGTGGGACGCGTCAGGCACGTGAACACGGCCTGAGAGGTTCGTGGCAGGCCGCGCAAGCGGTCGAGCGCGGCATGCACCCGCCCCTACGCTGGACGCTTGCGCCGTACGGCATCGGTCGGCGGAGGAACACATGGTGCACGACCGGCTCGAGGAGGCATGGATGTTCGTTTGGCAGAGCTGGTGGGGTGTCGCCGCAGCGGCCGGGATAGCGCTGATCGCGGCGCTCGTCGTCATCGTGATCGTGTCGGTCTCCTTCCGGATGGCGGCGCGGCGGAGCGAGTGGCCCGGTGCGCTCGCCGGAAGTGCGCGTCACCCGTTCCGGGCGCTCGTGATCCTCGTGGCGGTGTGGCTGGCGGTGGCGGCGACGCTCCCCGATGAGAACACCCGCGGGTTCGTCGACCAGACCTTCCGGATCGCGGTCATCGCCGCGGCCACGTGGCTGGTCGCCGCGCTGCTCGCCTTCGTCATCGGGCTCGGCCAGGCCCGGTACCGCATCGACGTCCCGAACAACAAGGTCGCCCGGCGCATGCAGACGCAGCTCGCGCTCGTCCGTCGCTTGGCGATCGCGGTCGTCGTCATCGTCGGTGTCGCGTCGATCCTCCTGACGTTCCCCGGCGTCCAGGGCGTCGGGGCGAGCGTGCTGGCCTCCGCCGGTGTCGTGAGCATCGTCGCCGGCCTCGCGGCGCAGTCCGTCCTCGGGAACGTGTTCGCCGGGATCCAGCTCGCCTTCAGTGATGCGATCCGGGTCGACGACGTCGTCATCGTCGAGGGGGAGTGGGGCCGGATCGAGGAAATCACCCTCACCTACGTCGTCGTCGGCATCTGGGACGATCGCCGCATGGTGCTCCCGTCCACCTACTTCACCTCCACGCCCTTCCAGAACTGGACGCGGAACACGAGCGAGCTGCTCGGGTCCGTCGAGTTCGACCTCGACTGGTGGGTGAGCCCCGCGGTCATGCGGACCGAGCTGGAGCGCATCCTCGACCGCACCGACCTCTGGGACGGCCGGGCACAGGTCCTGCAGGTCACGGACGCCGTCGGCGGCTACGTGCGCATCCGCATCCTCGTCACCGCGGTGGACGCACCGACCCTCTTCGACCTCCGGTGCCTCGTGCGCGAGCAGATGGTCGAGTGGATCCTCGCGCAGAACCCGTCGGCGATCCCGCGCAACCGCGTGCAGATGGTCGAGCAGGAGCCTCGTCCGGTGCCGAAGCGCGGCGGGCCGGTCACCGAGCCCGTCGGACTGTTCAGCGGCAGTGCCGAGGCCGAGCAGCGCGCGAGTCTCTTCACCTCCTCGATCACCCTGCCCGACCTGGACGACGAGCCCGAACGCTGACCGTCGCCCGACCGGACGCGTGTGCACCGAATCGTTGTCGTTCCGTCGATCCTGTATGCGCTTCCCGTCGCTACCATCAAGGGAACCTCGCCGGGTGACCTGCCGGCGGGCCGTCGGCGCTGCTGCCGATGTGAACGGACGGCGCCGGCCCGAACCCCGGCGACGGCATGCGAAGGAGACCGCGCGTGAACGACGACACCCTCTTCCTCACCGATGAGGACACCGCCGTCCCCGGCGAACGCCCGGAGCAGCGTCTCGAACGACGCTCCGCGTCCGTCCTGAAGCACCGACTCCTCGAGCAGGAACGCAAGCAGTTCGAGGAGTCCCTCGCCTCGGCCAAGGCGGACGGCGCGCTCGAACGCGCAGCGGCCCTCATCGTCTCCGCCCGGCGGCGCTTCCTCATCGGGGCGTCGAAGTCGTTCACCTACGCGTCCCTCCTCGCCGCGGACCTCAGCTACGGCCTCGCGAACGTCACGCTCATCGACGGCACCATCGTGCGTCCCCTCGACGTCCTGAGCGACGTGCGTACGAGCGACGTCATGATCGCGGTGTCGCTGCAGCGGTATCGGAAGTACACGATCGACTCCGTCGTCCCGTTCGCCGAGGCGGGAGGCAGCCTCGTGCTCATCACGGACGCGCCGGACGCCCCGCTGACCCCGTACGCCGACGAGACGATCGTGCTCGGCCGTGCCGAGGACGGACACCCGAGTTCCTCGATCGGGATCGCGCTCACCCTGCACGTCCTCGCCACGCTCACGACGGCCAGCGCCAAGGGCGCCGGCCGTCGGGCGGTGGAGCGGGAGCGCCTCGCCGAGACGCTCGGGGTCTACGTCTCCGCCGAGGATTGAACGCGGACCGGGATCAGCTTCCCGAGCCCTTCCCCTCGCGCACGATCGACAAGGGTTCCGTGATGTCCTCGAGTGACTTCCGCGCGGCGTCGACGCCGAAGATGAGGGCGATCAACCCGCCGAGGACCATCACGCCGGCGCCGACGAAGTAGCCGACGGTGAGCGGCCCGCGGTCGGTGCCGTCGCCGATCAGGATCCCGTAGAGCAGGGGCGCGACCGAACCCGCGATCTGTCCGATCGCGAAGAAGTAGCCGATCACCTGGCTGCGGAGCTCGAGCGGGAAGATCTCGCTCACGGTCAGGTAGGCGCTGGACGCACCGGCGGAGGCGAAGAAGAACGAGACGCACCAGAAGATCGTCTGGGTCGTCGCGTCGAGCGCACCGGCGTTGAAGAGCACCGCCGAAACCGCCAGGACCGCCCCGGAGACCCCGTAGGTGAGGAAGATCATCTGGCGACGACCCCAGGTGTCGAACAGCCTGCCGAGGAGGAGTGGGCCGAGCAGGTTGCCGATCGCGAAGGGGAAGAAGTAGTACTGCGTCGACGAGGGGCTCGTGCCGTAGAAGTTCTGCAGCACGAGCGCGTAGGTGAAGAAGATCGCGTTGTACAGGAACGACTGCGTGATCATCATCGCGAGGCCGACGAAGGTGCGCTTCGGGTACTTCGAGAAGAGGACGCCGAAGATGGTCCTGATCGGGATGTGGCCCTGGGCCTGCACCGTGAGCGCCTTCGACTCGTCGACCGGCTCGATCGTCCCGCCCTGCTTGCGGACGGTCGCCTCGATGTCGTCGACCGTGGCCTCCGCCTCCTGTTCCCGACCGTGCGTCATGAGCCACCGCGGACTCTCGGGGATGTGGCGTCGCAGGAAGATGATGGCGAGACCGAGGACCGGCCCGATGAAGAACCCGATGCGCCAGCCGACGTCCTCGGCGAAGTAGTCGGTGTTCAGCAGGAACAGGTTCGCCGCCGATCCGAGGGCGGCGCCGCCCCAGTAGGTGCCGTTGATGGCGATGTCGACGTGCCCGCGGTACTTCGACGGGATGAGCTCGTCGATGGCCGAGTTGATCGCCGCGTACTCGCCGCCGATGCCCATGCCGGCGAAGTACCGGAAGATGGCGAGGAACCAGAACGTGGGGGACAAGCCCGCGATGCCGCTCGCGACGAGGTAGATCGCGAGGGTCAGGATGAAGAGCTTCTTGCGGCCGAGGCGGTCCGCCATGCGGCCGAAGACGAGGGCACCCGTCACCTGGCCGAGCAGGTAGATCGTCCCGAGAAGGCCGACCTCCGCCGCCGACAATCCCAGCGACTTCTGGAATCCGGCGGAGGCCACGATCTGGATCTCGAGGCCGTCGAGCACCCATGAGAAGCCGAGACCGACGACGATCATCCAGTGGAACCGGGTCCACGGCAATCGGTCCATCCTGGCTGGGACGAGGCTCCGGACCGGGGCCGGCTGCCCGGAGGTCGACGTGTTCGACATGGAATGACTCCTTCCACGGCCGTCCCGTCGACGGTCGATCCGGGAGATGACGCTACTCCCGCGGAGGGCATCGGACGTCGCTGATCGGTGCCCCTTGACTTCGTCCTGGCGGAGGAGCACGCTACGCCCGGCACCCCGTGCGATGGCGCCCGGTGGTGCGGAATGGTCGTACGCTCGAAGCGCGACGAGATCGCGGACGGCTGCCGAGGGCCGTCGAGGAGGAGGCGGCATGCACCTGGTCGAGGACAGCACCGAGACGGACATCACGCGGGTCTTCCAGGACCGGATCACCTCCGGCGTCGCCCCGGGATCGTACGTCGCCGTGTTCGACCGCGAGCGGGTCCGGTTCGAGCACGGGTTCGGCGGAGTCACCGTGGGCGGTCCGGTGCCCGACGCCGACACGCTGTTCCGCATCGCCTCCTGCACGAAGAGCTTCACCGCGGCCGTGCTCCTCATCCTCCGCGATGCCGGCCGCCTCGAACTGGACGCGCCAGTGGACGGGTTCGTGCCGGAGTTCGCGCCTGTGCTCCCTGACGGGATCGCCGTCCGGCCGACCGTGCGGATGCTCCTGACGATGTCGGGTGGGCTCGGAACGGACGATCCGTGGGGTGACCGCCAGGAGTCGATCAGCGTGGACGAGTTCCGGCGGCTGCTCGTGCGCGGCGTCCGATGCGTCACGACACCCGGGACGGCGTTCTCCTACTCGAACCTCGGCTACGCGTTGCTCGGGCAGGTCATCGAGCGTGTGACCGGTGGCTCCTACATCGATGCGGTGACCTCGCTCCTGCTGGAGCCGCTCGGGCTCGGCGCCGTGTTCGAGCGACCCGAGGGCGACGGTGCGCTCACGGCGACCGGTCATCGTGTCCGCCGGGAACGGGCCGCCGACGAGGACGGTCGATTCGTCGAGGTCCCGTTCTCCGGCCCCGGGGTCTTCTCCTCGATCGGCGGGCTCTTCGCCTCGGCTTCCACCCTGATCGGATGGGTGCGCTGGCTCGACGGCGCCTGGACCGGGGACGAGACCGGACCGCTGTCGAGCGCCAGCCGCCGCGAGATGCAGCAGCTGCACCGGCTGGCTCCGTCGCGGCCCACCCTCGACGGCGTGCCGCCGAGACTCGCGCTCGGCTACGGCTTCGGCCTCTTCGTCGAGGAGGACGCCGACCTCGGGACGCTCGTCTCGCACTCGGGCGGCTACCCCGGCTACAGCGCCCACATGCGGTGGCACCCGACATCCGGGTTCGGCGTCGTCGCCTTCGAGAACGCCGGCTACGCGGCCGTGGCGAAGCCCGCCGAACAGGCCCTGCGGCTGGCGATCGCCGGCGCGCAGGCCACCGGTGAGCTGCCGGAACCGGCGATCCGCCCCTGGCCGGAGACCCTTGTGGCGTCGATGACCGCGACCGGGCTGCTGTCGCATTGGGACGACCGCGTCGCCGCGTCGCTGTTCGCCGAGAACGTCGCCCTCGACCGGCCACTGGAGGAGCGACGCGAGGCGGTCGACGCCGCTGTCACCGCCGTCGGTGGCATCGCCGAGGTGGCTTCGGGGCGCGCGACGCCGATCTGCGATTCGCCGGACCACCTGGTCTGGTTCGTCGAGGGGACGGAGGGCCGCCTCCGCCTGGAGGTCCGGATGACACCCGTGCTTCCGCTCCGGGTCCAGACCTTCACGGTGACGGTCGACGACCAGCGGGAGTGAACGCCGAACGCCGGCAGCTGAGGCTCAGCTACCGGCGTTCAGGTGGAACGGTGTGGCTCGGTTCAGCCGATCGAGTCGTCGTCGCCGTTGCCGTTGCGGTTCGTCGGGGAGATGTCCTCCGTCGACTCGACGTACTCGTAGTCGGTCGTCGTCGGGCCGTCGTGGTCGCCGGTGTTCGTCGCTTCGCCGACGGGACGGTAGATGAGCTGGCCTTCGCCGTAGGGTAGGACGAGCTCGCCGTCCTGACCGTCTTCGAGCGGGATGATCTCGCTGTCGAGCGGGCCGCCGGTGAGTTTCGCAAGAGTCTGTGACATGTCGCCAGCCTAGCCCCGACGACTGTCAGAGTGCTGCGATGGTCCAGGACACCCGGTGTGGTGTATTGGGAGCCAGGACGACGAGGTCGGTCCCGGTCGAGAAGGCGTCGGGTGGGCAGGTCATCGGTTCGACGGCGAGCCCCAGTCGGTTCAGCTCCGCGACGGGCTGATCGGCCGTGTGCACCTGGACCCAGGGCAGACCGTCACCCCAGTGCATGGCGACGCCGCTGCCGGATGGCGTCGCCACGCGCACCGTGACCCGGCCGTCGACGTCGCGATCGAGCGCCGTGTACGCGTGGTCGACGAAGGTGTCGCCGATGGCCCGGGGTGACCGGAAGTCGAAGTGCTCCGTCGCCTCCGTGTCGACCGGCTCCAGCGAGACCGGGATGAGCCGGTCCGGCGTGACGGTGAGCACCTCGGCAGCGGGCAGTTCGAGCGTCCAGTCGTCGACACGGCCCTCACCCGCGACGAGGTACGGGTGCGGTCCCGTGCCGTAGGGCGCGTCGACGTCGCCGAGGTTCAGCGCCTCGACGTCGGTGCGGAGTCCGTCGTCGTCGAGCGTGTAGGTCGCGGTGACCTGGACGCGGAACGGATAGCCCTCCTGCGCCTCGATGACCACGCGGAACGCCGCCGACGCCGTGCTCGACGACACGAGGTCCCACTCCGACCAGGCGGCGAGTCCGTGGAGGGCGTGACCGCGAGCGGGTTCCGTGAGTGCGAGCTGGTGGTCGACGCCGGCGAAGGTGTATCGGCCGTCGACGACGCGGTTGGGCCACGGGGCGAGCATGGCGCCGCGGAACGCCGGACGGACCTCCTCGGCGTCGAACGGGACCACGAGGTCTCGGCCGTCGTGCCGCAGGAACCGCAATGAGGCACCGACCGAGGCGATCGACGCGGTGTACGCACCGTGCTCGAGATCGACACGACGTCCCGAGATCGGACGTCGGTCGACGGAGGCGGACGGGGACACGGCGCTGGTGGATTCGGTCACGGCCCCATTCTGTCGCATCGACGCCGACCGACCCGGCCGACTGGCGGTGCGGGTCGGGCGGTGGGACGCGGCTCAGTCGAGGGAGCGGCCGCGCATGTCCGAGAGGAACAGTGCGGCGACCGCGGCGACGACGAAGAAGGCGGCGAACACGGAGAAGAGCAGGGCCTGTCCTGCGAGGAGGAGCACCGGGACCGACAGCGGGGCGATGATCGAGGCGATGCGGCCGATGCCGGCGGCCCATCCCGCCCCCGTCGCACGGAGCGCTGTCGGATACAGCTCCGGGGTGGTCGCGTACAAGGCGCCCCAGGCGCCGAGGTTGCAGAAGGACAAGCACATCCCGAACACGATGATCGTCGGTTCGGTCGTCGCCGTGCCGAACAGGACCGCCGACACCGCGGAGCCCGCGAGGAAGGTCGCGAGGGTCTGCTTCCGGCCCCAGGCCTCGATCAACCATGCCGAGACGGCGTAGCCCGGGATCTGGGCGAGGGTGATGATCAGGGTGAAACCGAAGGACCGGACGAGGGAGAACCCGGAGGCGACGAGGATCGTCGGGATCCAGATGAACGCACCGTAGTAGGAGAAGTTGACGCAGAACCACACGATCCAGAGCGAACCGGTGTCGCGGCGGTGCGTGGGTACCCACAGCCCACGGAGGCGCTCGCCGGCGGAGAGACCGGCGCTCACGGGGGTGTCGGTGGTGGTGTCGACGGCTGGCTCCGGGTGGGCGACGCCCGCCGAGGCCTCGAACTCGCGGACGACGGTTTCCGCCTCGCGGTGGCGCCCACGCGACTCGAGGAAGCGCACCGACTCCGGCAGTCGCGTCCGCACGATGGCCGCGTAGACCGCGGGCAACGCGCCGATGGCGAGCGCCCAGCGCCACCCGTCGTCGCTCGTCGGCACGACCAGATAGCCGATGAGGGCGGCGGCGATCCACCCGATCGCCCAGAACGCCTCCAGGAACACGATGATCCGCCCGCGGATCCGTGGCGGGGCGAACTCACTCATGAGGGTCGAGGCGACGGGCAGCTCGGCGCCGAGTCCGAGGCCGACGACGAATCGCAGCACGATGAGCACGCCGAGTCCCCAGGCGAGGGCCGACGCGCCCGTCGCGATGCCGAACACGAGCAGGGTGATCGCGAAGACGTGGCGCCGTCCGACCCGGTCGGCGAGCAAGCCCCCGAGCGTCGCACCGATGGCCATGCCGAGGAACCCGGCTGAGGCGATCCAGGAGAGCTCCGTGTTCCCGAGCTGCCACTGCACGGCGAGCTGGGCGAGCACGAAGGACACGAGTCCCACGTCCATGGCGTCGAGGGCCCAGCCGACGCCGGAACCGACGAGCAGTCGCCCGTGTGCCTTGGTGAACGGGAGCGCGTCGAGGCGCTCGCTGCGGGTGCGGGGTGTGGTGGGGGCGGTGGACACGTCACCATTCTGGTGCAGGATGTGCCCACCGGCGCCGGTCCGTCGCAGATAGGCTGACGGCATCGAACTGCAGGCGTGCGGCCGGGCAGTTCACCCGCTCCGCCCGCCGTTCCGTCGAAAGGCCACTCCCGTGACCGATGCACCGCCTCCCGACCCGCAGCAGCCTGACGCCCGCCCGCCGCACTGGCCGACGGGTCAGCAGCCGCAGCACCCCTCCGGCCAGCAGCCGCAGGCGCCGTACGGGCAGGGACCGCAGCAGCAGAACCCGTACGGTCAGCAGCAGCCGCAGGCGCCGTACGGACAGGGACCGCAGCAGCAGAACCCGCACGGACAGCAGCAGCCGCCGTACGGACAGGGACCGCAGCAGCAGAACCCGTACCAGCAGAACCCGTATGGCGGGCAGCGGAACCTCTCCGGCGGACAGCCATACCAGCCGCAGCAGCCGTATCAGCCGCAGCAGAACCCGTACCAGCAGCAGCCGCCGCAAGGCCCTCCCGGGTACGGCCAGCAACCGCCGCCTCCCGGTGCCCCGAAGCGTAAGCGGACGGGGCTCATCATCGCCCTGGCCGTCGGTGTCCCGCTCGTGTTGGCGGCGATCATCACCGTCGTCGCCCTCGTGCTCACGCAGGGGGGCGCACCGGTCGCGGACCCGAGCCCCACCCGCTCGGCCACCCCGACGAAGACCGCTTCTCCGACGCCCACGGAGACGGACTCGACGCCGGAGCCGACGAAGACCTACGTCTCCATCCCGCCCGACCTCGACTTCGCGGCCGGGCAGGACGTCCCCACCGAATGGACGGCCTACCTGACGAACGACCTGGACTCGTCCTGGGCGGCGATCGGTCCGGACCGGAACGGCGTCGAGATCTACCGGAACGCGGCGACCTCCTGCGACGTCGGACTCGGCAACATCGCGTTGACGCCTGACGAGATCGCGGTCGGAGACGACGAGAAGTCGAGCGACGCCTACATGGCGAAGTACGTCGGGGCCGACTACGTCAAAGCGGACGGCACGACGGAACAACTGAACTACAACAGCGGTGGAGGCCTCATCGAGTTCCGGGTCCTGTCATGGACCCAGCCCTCGGGGGAGCGCACGTACTGGGGCGTCCGGTCGCTCACGAAAATGGGGATCCTCGTCGTCTTCACCTTCACCTGCCGCGATCAGGCGTCGCTCGACCTGCTCGCGAACGACGTCGTGAACCTCATCTCCGTGGAGCTGCTGCCGAAGCGCTGACCGGTCCCGTCGTCAGAACGCGCGGAGGACCGCCTGCGCGACCGTGAAGATCGCGAGGCCGGCGAGCGCGCCGACGATGGTGCCGTTCAAGCGGATGAACTGCAGGTCGCGTCCCACGAGCAGCTCGATCTTCTGGGTCGTCTCCCGGGCGTCCCAACGCTCGACGGTCTCGGTGATGATGCTCGCGATGTCGTGCCGGTAGCGGGTGACGACGTAGGACAGGGCGTCCGCGACGCGGGTGTCGACGCGGGTGGAGAACGCCCGGTCGGTCGACAGTCGCCGGCCGAAGTCCGCGATGGTGCCGGCGATCCGCACGCGGAGGTCGCTGTCGGGGGCGTCGAGTGCCTCGAGGAACGCGTTCTTCGCGGCCGCCCAGGTCTTACCGGCGACCTCCCGGACACGAGGACTGTCGATGACCTCGTGCTTGGCGTTCTCGAAGCGGGTGATGGTCGCGTCGTCGTGCTGCAGTTGCTCCGCGAGCTCGCCGAGGTAGCCGTCGAGGGCATGACGGAGCTGGTGGTCGGGGTCCGCGCGGACGGCCTGGACGAAGGACACGGCCTCCCGGTAGAGCTTGTCGTCCACCAGCCGGTCGACGAAGGACGGCACCCAGGTCGGCAGACGGCTCGAGACCAGGCGTTCGAACGCCTTCGGATTCGTGCTCAGCCATTCACCCGTGCGGTCGAGGAGGAGGTCGACCGCGTCGTGGTGCGCGCCGACGCCGACGATGTGCTCGACCCAACGGCCGATGTTCGGGGCCCACTGCGGGTCGATGAGGTGTTTGGACGCCAACGCCTCGATGACTTCGCGGACGTCGTCGTCGGACAGCGTCTCCAGCAGACCCCGCACCGCGATGGACCCCTCGGCGGTGACCCGCTCGGCGTTCGCGGGCTCGGACAACCATCCGCCGAGCTTCTCCGAGACGGAGACGGACGCGAGCTTCTGCCGCACGACCTCCTCGGAGAGGAAGTTGGTCTCCACGAACTCGCCGAGGCTGACGCCGATCTCGTCCTTGCGCTTCGGGATGATCGCCGTGTGGGGGATCGGGATGCCGAGCGGGTGCCGGAAGAGGGCGGTGACGGCGAACCAGTCCGCGAGCGCCCCGACCATGCCGCCTTCCGCAGCGGCCCTGACGTACGCCAACCACGGGTAGCGTCCCTCGAGTGCGAACGCGACGGCGAAGATGACCGCCATGACGAGGAGCAGTCCGGTGGCGAGGCGCTTCATCGAGCGCAGGGCTCGCGCGCGGTCCGCGTCGGCAGCGGTGAGTTCGAGTGTGGGGGAGCTCGTCATCCGCCCATCCTAGGCTCGTCGCCCGTGTCCTCCGGTCCGATGGAGCAGGAGGACACCGTACCCCCTGGTGGTACCCTGAGCCGGTGATCGAAGACATCAAGAAGCGGGCCCTGCACCGGACGAAGATCCTCGAGGGCCAGATGCGTGGCCTCGAGAAGATGATCGAGAACGAGGACTACTGCATGGACATCATCACGCAGTCGCTCGCCATCCAGAAGTCGCTGGGGTCCCTCAACAAGCTGCTCGTCGAGAACCACCTGCTGACGCACGTCACGCAGATGTTCGAGGAGGGCGGGGACAGCAAGGACGCCGCGGTCGGCGAGCTCCTGCGGATCTTCGAGCTCAGCAACAACCGCGGCTGAGCCGGGCCGTCAGGCCGGCCCGAGCCGTCGCAAGGGCCCGAGCAGAGCCGTCACGCGGGCCCGAGCCAGGCGTTCGCGACCGTTGCGTGGGCGGACTCGTCGTCGGAGGGATGGAACATCCCGGCGAGGACGTCGCGATACAGCCGGCCCAATTCGCTCGCGGCGAAGTAGCTGCCGCCGCCGGCAACCCGGATCGCCTGATCGACGACCTCGCGGGCGGTCTCCGTCGCGCGGACCTTGAGCCCGACGAGTTTCGGGAACCAGAGCGCGCCATGGTCGACCCCGTCGTCGAGGTCACGGGCGATGCCGGCGAGCTGTGGCAGCATGCCGTCGTACGCGATGGCGGCCGCCGCGATCCGACGGCGGATGTCGGGGTCGGCCGCGTAGCTCGCGCCACCGGCCTTCTTCGACGTCTTCCGGTGGGCGGTCTCGACCGCCAGTCGGAGGGCGCGCTCACCGATGCCCGTGTACACGGCGGCGATGAGGGTCTCGAAGCAGGCGAAGATCCCGAAGACGATGGGGTCCGGGTTGGGCCCCGGGTCGAGGCGTCGGACGATGTGCTCCGCCGTCGACTCGGCCCCCTGGAGCAAGGTCGTCCTGCTCTGGCTGGCGCGCATCCCGACGGTGTCCCAGTCGTCGAGGATCTCGAACCCGCCGCGCGAGCGCTCGATGAAGCCGTAGACCACCTTCGGACCGTCGGGCGAGGTCGTGTCGAGCCCGGTCGTCCCCAGCCAGGTCCACGCGGGTGAGAGCGAGGTGAAGATCTTCCGGCCGTGGAACCGATAGGAACCGTCAGGGCCCGGACGGGCTTCGGTGTCGGATCCGAAGAGCACGAGGTCGTTGCCAGCCTCGCTCACCCCGAACGCGTAGAGCTCGTCCCCAGCCGCTCCCTCGAGGACGAAGCGGAGCGAGTCGTCTCCTCGGGCGTGGAGCAGTCGGGCGACACCCGTCCACACGAGGTGCATGTTGATCGCGAGGGCGGTCGCCGGGGCGGCGGTGGCGAGCCGGGATTGGAGCAGCGTGACCTCGCTCAGGCCGAGGCCGAGGCCGCCGAACTCCTCGGGGACGAACGCCCGGAGGTAGCCGCACGCTCGCAGCTCGGCGAGGTCCTCGTCGAAGAAGGAGTTCTCGCGGTCCGCCACGGCGGCACGTTCGCGAATGCGCTCGACGAGCCGGTCACTGAGGATCGAGGCGGGGTCGAACGATCGATCGGACGGGTGGTGCTGCGCTTGAGCGGTCACCGGTCCATTGTCGCATCGGGCCCGGCCGAGGTGGCAGGTGTCTGCGAGCGGCGAGCAGCGCGCCGGCGGCCCGACCTGACGAGGAGGACCACGACCGCGGCGACGACCGCGAGGGGGAGCAGCCACGGCACCAGGACGCCGACCACGACGACGAGCCCCGCGGCGGCGGCGGCGAGCGCGTTCCACCCGGCGACCACGCCGCCCCAGAAGTCGGTGGGCACACCCGGCGCGACCGAGCCGGGGCCCACGAAGCTCACGAACACGGAGGAGAAGTCGACCTGATCGGCGAGGGCATCACGCTGGGCGACGAGCCCGTCCAGTTCCGCCTGCCGCTGGGACAGGCTGGTCTCGGCGGCGAGGAGGTCCGCCGTCGTGGTAGACGCCGCCATGAGTCCGAGCAGTCGGTCGACCGAGGCCTGGAGGGCGGTGACCCGCGCGTCGAGGTCGGCGGCCTGTACCGTGACGTCCACCGCGGACACGGAGAGGTTGTTCACCGTGCCGAGCGCCTGCAGTTGCTCGAGCACCTCGTCGAAGTCGTCGGCGGGGATGCGGACCGTCAGAGTCGCCTGCGCGGCCTGGTCGGAGGTGCCCGGAGTCTCGTCGCGGCTGTCGACGCGCCCGCCCGCCTCGGTGACGATCCGGGTGGCGTCCGTCGCGGTGCTGATCGGGTCGTCGGCGGTGACGGTGAGCGAACCGGTCGTGACCACCTGCTGTTGCGTGAGGTCGGGGGAGACGGCGCCGTCGACGCCGACCTGCGCGTCGCCGGCGACCTGGCCGGGCGCGGGCATCGCGGCTCGCGAGTCGCTGCCGGCCTCGGTGCTCGACCCGGCCGAGCAGCCCGAGAGGACGAGCCCGACGAGGACGGCGGAGACGAACACGGTGGTGGTGCGGGTCACTGCGGAGCGCGTCATGGCATCACCCTAGGGAGCCACCGCACCGCGGAGGTGCAGGGACCCTGGGAAGCGGGTCACGATCAGGTCTCGCGACGCGCATCACCCGAGGGAGCCGCTGCACCGCGGAGGTGCAGGGGCCGTGGGAAGCGGGTCGCGATCAGGTCTCGCGACGCGACCGCTGTTCGAGTTGCAGCTCGGCCCAATCGCCGATGGCCTTCGTGGTCTCCGCCGGGCGGTCCCGGTGCACGTTGTGACCGGCGCCCTGGACGATCGTCAGGCTGACCTGGCGGTTGGCGAGGACCTCGGCGGCGAGCGCGCCGCGGAAGATGCTGTACACCTCCGGGTCGGAGGCGATCACGAAGGTCGGGTTGCGCAGAGCGGCCGCTGCGTGGCGGACGTCCCACGGATGGTTCTGTTCGCTCGTCTGCTCGATCGCCCATCGGCTCGCCTCGGACACCGCCTGGACCTTGATCTCCACGTCGAGCGGGTGCCACTCGGGGTTCTTCGCGCGGACGGATGCGATCGTGTTGTCGGCGAAGGCGGCCTCCTGGCTGGCCCGGATAATCTCGGCGTCGTGGTCGTCGAGCGCGATGGCGGGGTCGAGCAGCACGACCGCCGCCGCCCATCGGGGATCGGCTGCGGCGGCGACCGCGGTGGCGGCGCCTCCGAGCGAGTGTCCGACGACGAGGTCCCACGCGGCGTGCCCGACGCCGGGCGCGGGGGTCGGCCTGGTGGCCAGCAGATCGGCGGCGTAGGCCTCGACCCGGTAGTCCAACGCACGAGGGGCGACGCCGTGGCCGCGGAGGTCGACCGCCTCCACGAGCCAACCGCGATCGGCCAGGGCGGCACAGATGCGCCAGGTGCTCGGACCGTTGCTGCCGAGTCCGTGGACCACGAGCGCCCGAGCCGGCGCGTCGTGGCGACCCCAGCGGTGACGCGGGAGCTCCACGGGCGTGATCGTGCGGGCGGCGAGGCTGGAAGCGGTGTCGACGACGGGCTCGGTCATGGGTTCAGCCTACGGTCTCGCGTCAGTCGAGCCGGTCCGGGTCGGTGCCGGTGCGCTCGCCGTTCTCGAGCGCCGAGATGGCGGCCAGGTCGTCGGCGTCGAGGGTGAAGTCGAACACCGCGAAGTTCTCCGTGATCCGCGCCGGTGTGGCCGACTTGGGGATGACGATGTTGCCGAGCTGCAGGTGCCAGCGCAGCACCACCTGCGCGACCGTGCGCCCGTGCTTCTGTGCGATGGCCCCGAGGTCGGAGGTGGCGTCGGACCCGTCCACGGCGGGCGTGAAGAAGCGGCCGCGGGCGAGTGGCGACCATGCCTCCGTCGCGATGCCGTGTGCCGCGTTGACGGCGCGCAACTCCCGCTGGGGGAGGAACGGGTGGAGTTCGATCTGGTTGACGGCCGGGGTGACCTCCGCCGACTCCAGGAGTCGTTCGAGATGGCTGCGGTGGAAGTTCGAGACGCCGATGGAGCGCGTACGTCCCTCGGCCCGCAACCGCTCGAGCGCGCGCCAGGTCTCGCGGTAGCGGTCCTGCCCCGGGGCCGGCCAGTGGATGAGGTACAGGTCGACGTGGTCGAGGCCGAGGAGGTCCAGGCTCGTGTCGAACGCGCGCAGCGTCTCCTCGTAGCCCTGATCGGTGTTCCAGACCTTCGTCGTGACGAAGAGCTCGTCGCGGGGGATGTCCGACTCGCGGATCGCGACGCCGGTGCCGCGCTCGTTGCCGTACAGCGAGGCGGTGTCGATGTGGCGGTACCCGACCTCCAGCGCCGTCCGCACGATCTCGGTGCTGGCGAGGTCCGGGACCTTGTAGACGCCGAAGCCGAGCTGGGGGATCGTGTGCCCGTCGTTGAGGAGGACGGTCGGGGTGCTGTCTGCCATGGCACCAGTATCCTCGACAGGGCCACCGTCATCGTCGAAAGGGAGCCCATGCCGCAACTCATGATCGTCACCGGGAGCGTCCGTCCCGAGCGGGTGGGCGGTGCCGTCGCCGACTGGGTCGCGGGCGTGGCCGAGGCGGACGAGCGGTTCACCGTCGACGCGGTCGATCTCCGCGAGCTGGCGTTGCCGTTCATGGACGAGCCCGCGCACCCGCGGAAGCGCGCCTACGTCCACCCGCACACGATCGCCTGGAGCGAGCGGGTCGACCGGACGGACGCCTTCGTGTTCGTGACGCCCGAGTACAACTACAGCTACGCGCCCGCCCTCAAGAACGCGCTCGACTACCTCATGCACGAGTGGGCGCGGAAGCCGGTCGGGATCGTCAGCTACGGCGGGCTGTCGGGCGGAACCCGCGGCGTCGTCGCGCTTCGACCTGTCCTGCAGGCACTCGGCCTCGTCAGTACCGGTGCGAACGTGGAGATCCCGTACGTCTCACGGCAGATCGCCGACGGGGTGTTCACGCCCAACGACCGCCAGACGACCATGCTCCCGATGCTGCTGGGCGAACTGGCCGCACTCGACGGGGCCCTCGCGCCGCTGCGCGCCGCCGACTGAAGCGGGGCGGCTCAGGACGGGTGGGTGTTGATCGGCTCGGTGTCGGGGATCGGGCTCGCATCGCGGCCGCGAAGGTCGGGGTGCCACCGGTGACCGATCCACGGGATGACGAAGCCGAACAGCGCGAACACGCCGGCCACCCAGAACGCGCCGACCGCTCCGGAGCCGTCGATGAGGAAGCCGGCCGCCGCCGACCCCATCGCGGCACCGATGAGCTGACCGGTGCCGACCCAGCCGTAGGCCTCGGCCGTGTCGCTGAACTTCACGCTCGCCGAGACGATGGCGAACAGCACGGCGAGGGCCGGCGCGATGCCGATGCCGGCGACGAAGAGGGTGACCGACAGCCACCAGGCGTTGAGGAAGAGGCTCGCGACGGCGAGTCCGGCGAAGACGATGAAGATGCGGCGTGCCAGCGCGTAGGGACCGATGGGGGTGTGTCCGAGGGCGAGGCCGCCGGCCAACGAGCCGACCGAGAAGATCGCGAGCACGATGCCCGCTTCGAGGCCGTCGTGCCCGAAGGTCGCGACGACGCCCGCCTCGACGGCCGAACAGGCGCCGATGAGGAGGAAGCCGACGACGGTGGCGAGGAGGACCGGCGGGCGCTTGAGCACCTGCCCGAGCTTGCGACGGCTCCTCGGGATGCGGACGCGCCCGACCTCCGGTGAGGAGATGAACCACAGGCAGCCGACGACCATGATCACCGCCGCCAGGGCGATGCCCCAGACCGTGCCGACCTGGGTGGACACGAAGGTGGTCACGACGGGCCCGAGCACCCAGATGATCTCTTGGGCCGAGGCGTCGAGGGAGAACAACGGGGTGAGCTGCTGGGAGGTGACGAGCTTCGGGTAGATGGTGCGGACCGCGGGCTGGACGGGCGGCGTGCTCAGCCCGGCGACGAATCCGACCGCCATGTACGCGGGGACGGTCATGGTGACGAGGGCGATGGTCGTGACGGAGACGGCACAGACCGCGAGGGTGAGGAGGAGCACCTTGCGGATGCCCCAGACGCCCATCCACCGACTCGTGAGGGGGCCGGCGATCGCCTGCCCGATGCTCGTCGCGGCGAGGACGAGCCCGGCGGCCCCGTAGGACCCGGTGACCTGCTCGATGTGGAGCAGGAAGGCCAGCGAGAGCATCCCGAACGGGAAGCGTGCGGTGAGCTGCGCCGCGATGATCCGGGCGACGCCGGGGGTACGAAGAAGGTCACGGTAGCTGCTCACAAGGACACCAGTCTAGGGACCGGTTCCGACACGCGCGACACGCCCGCGACACGCCCAAACCGACAACGGATGTCGGAGGTGCGGAGGAGAATCTGACCTGTGGATAGATATCCCTCAGACGGGGGAGAAAAGGCCGTCAATCCGGGATTTTCGGGTCGCCCACGAGCGTTGTACCCAGTGGAGAACCGGTGGATAACTCGCCCGAAACGGTGGAGAACCCGGTGGAAAACTACAGGGCTGTAACTACTAGCCCTTGTGGTCGACCTGAAGACCGCCATCTATATGTAGTATTGGAACCCCGGCGCAGGACGCCGTGGGAATCACCAGATTTTGAGGGGAAGGCACGAAGAGCTATGGCAATCACGGTCTACACGAAGCCCAGTTGCGTGCAGTGCACCGCGACGTACCGCGCACTCGACAACAAGGGCATCGAGTACAACATCCTCGACCTCTCGGTCGACGAGAACGCGCTCGAGCAGGTCAAGGCCCTCGGCTACCTGCAGGCACCGGTCGTCATCACCGAGGAAGACCACTGGTCGGGCTTCCGTCCCGACAAGATCGAAGAGCTCGCCGCACGTCTGGCTTGAGCCCACGGTCGCAGGCGTCATCATGAGCCGGCTCCAGCAGCACCGCACCATCCGACCGTCCGGACGTCGACGAGGAGGCCACCCGTGCAACCACGGCTGATCTACTTCTCCAGCATTTCCGGCAACACGCATCGCTTCATGCAGAAGCTCGACCTGCCCTCGTTGCAGATCCCGCTGTATGCGAAAGACGAAGCCGTGCACGCCACGGCACCCTACGTCCTCGTGACCCCCACCTACGGCGGGGGCAACGGCGACGGAGCGGTGCCCAAACAGGTGATCCGGTTCCTCAACGTCGAGGCCAACCGCTCCCTGATCCGCGGGGTCATCGCCGCCGGCAACACGAACTTCGGCGAGGCCTATGGCCTCGCCGGCGACGTGATCGCCAGCAAATGCAAGGTCCCGCACCTGTACCGCTTCGAACTCTTCGGAACCCAGGACGATGTCACCACCGTCCACAATGGATTGGAATCATTTTGGCAGCAGCGCCAGTTTCAGTGATCGACGCACCGTCGACGAGCCAGATGGACTACCACTCGCTCAACGCGATGCTCAACCTCTACGGCCCGAACGGCGAGATCCAGTTCGACAAGGACCGTGAGGCCGCGCGGGAGTACTTCCTCCAGCACGTCAACCAGAACACCGTCTTCTTCCACTCGCTGAAGGAACGGCTCGACTACCTCGTCGAGAAGGAGTACTACGAGCAGGCAGTGCTCGACAAGTACTCGTTCGACTTCATCCAGGAGCTCAACGACCTGGCCTACTCGAAGAAGTTCCGCTTCCAGACCTTCCTCGGCGCGTTCAAGTACTACACCTCGTACACGCTGAAGACCTTCGACGGCAAGCGCTACCTCGAGCGGTTCGAGGACCGCGTCGTCATGACCGCCCTCGGTCTCGCCGACGGCGACCAGCAGCTCGCGGTCGCGCTCGTCGAGGAGATCATCGCGGGTCGGTTCCAGCCGGCGACGCCCACCTTCCTCAACTCGGGCAAGGCCCAGCGAGGCGAGCTCGTCTCCTGCTTCCTCCTCCGCATCGAGGACAACATGGAGTCGATCGCCCGTGGCATCAACTCCGCGCTCCAGCTCTCGAAGCGTGGCGGTGGCGTGGCGCTCTCGCTGTCGAACATCCGTGAGTCCGGTGCACCGATCAAGCAGATCGAGAACCAGTCGAGCGGCATCATCCCCGTGATGAAGCTCCTCGAGGACTCCTTCAGCTACGCCAACCAGCTCGGCGCGCGTCAGGGCGCCGGCGCGGTGTACCTCAACGCACACCACCCCGACATCCTGCGATTCCTCGACACCAAGCGTGAGAACGCCGACGAGAAGATCCGGATCAAGACGCTGTCCCTCGGCGTCGTCGTCCCCGACATCACCTTCGACCTCGCGAAGAAGGGCGAGGACATGTACCTGTTCTCCCCGTACGACGTCGAGCGCGTCTACGGTGTACCGTTCGGCGACATCTCGGTGAGCGAGAAGTACCACGAGATGGTCGACGACTCCCGCATCAAGAAGACGAAGATCAACGCCCGCGAGTTCTTCCAGACCATCGCGGAGATCCAGTTCGAGTCCGGCTACCCGTACATCGTGTTCGAAGACACGGTGAACAAGGCGAACCCCATCAAGGGCCGCATCAACATGTCGAACCTCTGCTCGGAGATCCTCCAGGTCAACACGCCGACCACCTACAACGAGGACCTCTCGTACAAGGAGATCGGCAAGGACATCTCCTGCAACCTCGGCTCGCTGAACATCGCGCTCACGATGGACTCGCCCGACTTCGGTCGCACGGTCGAGACCGCCATCCGCGGCCTCACCTCCGTGTCCGACCAGAGCCACATCTCCTCGGTGCGTTCGATCGAGGACGGCAACGACAAGTCGCACGCCATCGGCCTCGGCCAGATGAACCTCCACGGCTACCTCGCCCGCGAGCGCGTGCACTACGGCAGCCCCGAGGGCATCGACTTCACGAACATCTACTTCTACACGGTGGTGTTCCACGCGCTGCGAGCCTCGAACCTCATCGCCAAGGAGCGCGGGGAGACCTTCGACGGTTTCGCCGACTCGCAGTACGCGTCGGGTGAGTTCTTCGACAAGTACATCGACCAGGTCTGGGAGCCTGAGACGGCTCGTGGCCGCGAGCTCTTCGAGCAGGCCGGCGTGCAGATCCCGACGCAGGCGGACTGGACGGCCCTCAAGGCGTCCATCCAGGAGTACGGCATCTACAACCAGAACCTCCAGGCCGTCCCGCCGACCGGTTCGATCTCCTACATCAACAACTCCACGTCGTCGATCCACCCGATCGCGTCGAAGATCGAGATCCGCAAGGAAGGCAAGCTCGGTCGCGTGTACTACCCGGCTCCGTTCATGACGAACGACAACCTGGAGTACTACGAGGACGCCTACGAGATCGGTGCCGAGAAGATCATCGACACGTACGCCGCCGCGACGCAGCACGTCGACCAGGGGCTGTCGTTGACGCTGTTCTTCAAGGACACCGCCACCACGCGCGACATCAACAAGGCGCAGATCTACGCGTGGAAGAAGGGCATCAAGACCATCTACTACATCCGTCTCCGCCAGCTCGCGCTCGAGGGCACGGAAGTCGACGGCTGCGTCAGCTGCATGCTCTAGCAAAAGAAATGTGGTCGGGCGCGCCAACGCCCGACCACAGAAGCCCCTGGTGAAGAGGGGCGGTTCCAATAGAGATTGGACCACCACTCTACACGCGAAGTTTCGCCAAGCGTGCGGAACCCAGCCAGGGCATGACTCCATTGGAGTAATGAAATGGCAAGGCAAGTAAACCGAAGCACGAACACCGGTCAATTCGTGTCCAACGCAACTGCTGCCCGGTGGCCGCAGTACACCGCGCGAGACACGGTTGGGCCAGGAACCGGAAATGCAGTCGTGGTCACACGAGATGCTGTGACGGGACAGTTTGTGCCTAGGTCTGCGGGCGAGAGCGATCCGAAGGGGACTTGGAACCAGCGGATCTAGTCGCTCGGGAGGGGTGGGGTCGCTCGGGTGAGCGCCCCACCACTCCGTCCCGGCAACCATGCAAGCATCAGTAGGAAGACACCAATTCATGTCAGAGAAGCTCAAGCTCGTCGACCGGGTACAGGCGATCAACTGGAACAAGATCGAGGACGAGAAGGACGTCGAGGTCTGGAACCGCCTCGTCAACAACTTCTGGCTGCCCGAGAAGATCCCGCTGTCGAACGATGTCCAGTCGTGGAA
Source organism: Plantibacter sp. CFBP 8804 (assembly GCF_014841225.1). NCBI lineage: Bacteria > Bacillati > Actinomycetota > Actinomycetes > Micrococcales > Microbacteriaceae > Plantibacter > Plantibacter sp. CFBP 8804. The sequence continues at coordinate 984,156 of NZ_JACYTU010000001.1, read as the reverse complement.
CACCCTGACGCCGCAGGAGCAGCAGCTCACCATGCGCGTGTTCACGGGCCTCACGCTCCTCGACACGATCCAGGGCACCGTCGGCGCCGTCGCCCTCATCCCCGATGCGATCACCCCGCACGAGGAGGCCGTCTACACGAACATCGCGTTCATGGAGTCGGTGCACGCGAAGAGCTACTCCTCGATCTTCTCCACGCTCAGCAGCACGAAGGAGATCGACGAGGCGTTCCGCTGGTCGGTCGAGAACCCGAACCTGCAGAAGAAGGCGTCCATCGTCCTCGACCGCTACCACGGTGACGACCCGCTGAAGCGGAAGGCCGCCTCGACCCTCCTCGAGTCCTTCCTCTTCTACTCGGGCTTCTACCTGCCCATGCACTGGTCGAGCCGCGCGAAGCTCACCAACACGGCCGACATGATCCGCCTGATCATCCGCGATGAGGCCGTGCACGGGTACTACATCGGCTACAAGTTCCAGAAGGGACTCGAGAAGCTCACGCAGGCCGAGCGCGACGACGTCAAGGACTACACGTTCTCGCTGCTCTACGAGCTCTACGACAACGAGGTGCAGTACACGCAGGACCTCTACGACGAGGTCGGTCTCACCGAGGACGTCAAGAAGTTCCTGCACTACAACGCCAACAAGGCGCTCATGAACCTCGGCTACGAGGCCATGTTCCCGAAGACGGTCACGGACGTGAACCCGGCGATCCTGTCGGCGCTCTCCCCGAACGCCGACGAGAACCACGACTTCTTCTCGGGCTCCGGCTCCTCCTACGTGATCGGCAAGGCCGTGGTCACGGAAGACGAGGACTGGGACTTCTAGTCGCCGCGCAGTCGCTGCGCTGAACGCCTGAGGGCCGGATGGAATCCACGATTCCATCCGGCCCTCAGGCGTCCAGCGTGTAGCGGCGCCAGCCGCCGAGGCCACCGAAGCCGGCCAGGAAGAAGTAGAAGAACGCCGTCGCGCCCTGGACGACCGGGAGGAAGAGCGCCGCGATCGCGGTGACCACGATCGTGAGGATGACGACGAGTGAGACGAGACTCACGACACCGTTGCGTCCGGCGCTCGGCGTCTCGACGGATTCGGCGACGAGCAGCTCGTCCATGGTCGCTTCGGTCGTCAGCATCGTTCTCCCTGTGGCTCTGGTGTCCTCGACCCTACCTGGCGATCCGCCGTGCGCCGCTGACTCGCCCGAGGATGTTCGAATCCGACGCGGAAACGCGCAGATTCGGGCGACTCAGCGACGGCTGGTGGTCAGCGGCGGGTGGACCAGAGGGCCCAGGCGATGAGCACGGGCTGGAAGAAGAGCCGGGTGAACCGGCGGCTGTCGGTGTCGAGACCGAAGGCGTCGCGGCGGTTGAGCCACTGGGAGAGGTTGCCCGGGAAGATCGCGGTGAAGAACGCCGCAGCGAGGTTGCCGACGGCTGTCCGCTTCACGCCTGAGGCGAGTGCCGCACCAAGGGCGATCTCGACGACGCCCGAGGCGAGCACGGTGGTGTCCTCGTCGATCGGGACCCATTCCGGTACCTGCGCCTGGAAGTCCTTCCGAGCGAAGGTCAGGTGGCTGATGCCGGCGAACACGAGTGCGCCTCCGAGCAGCAGACGTGCGGCGGTGCGGGCTTTCGATCCAGCCATGAGGGTCCTCTCGACGATGGTGATGTCACCACGCTATCCGGAGATCGGTGGACCGACGGCGGGTTGGAGTGCACAGATGTTCAGCAGCAGGCCGCTCAGCCGTCGATCTGCGAGTTCGCGTCGAGACGGTGCCAGGTGCGGTTGTGGTAGACGAGCGGTGCGCCGTCGAAGCTGGGGCTGAACGTCGGGGCGGCGGGAGCGGGCGCCTCGGCGGCAGGCTCGGCCCGGACCGGCTCCTCGGCCGCTTGCAGCTGCGAGACGCTCGACTCCAGCGCGTGCACCGCGATGACCGTCGAGGTGCCCGCCTCCATGCGGTTGACGATGCGTCCGCGGATCCAGACGCCGTTGCCCGTGAAGTACGGCTCGCCCGTGGGCAGGCGGTCCCAGATGGAGGTGTCGGCGAAACGGTCGATCCCACTCGTCGCGCAGAGCTTCGCGATGTGCAGTTGCTCGGAACCCAGGAGGTGGACGACGACGGTGTCGGACGCGGTGATGGTCGGCGCGCTCGAGGACAGCGACGACACGGAGAAGACGAGGAGCGGCGGTTCTGCACTGACGGAGAAGACCGAGGTGGCGGTGAGTCCCACCGGCCCGCTGCCGTCGTCCGCGGTGATGACCGAGACGCCGGCCGGGTGCTGACGGAACGCCGCTTTGAAGTCGTCGGGGGACAGGGAGGCGAAACCGGGGGCGACCTCGCCACCATCGACGGGGGACGGCAAGGCGGTCACGGAGGCGGCTGCCGGGTGGACTGAGCTCACGGGGGATCCTTCGAACGGCTGTGGACGACTGCTGCAACGCCGATTCGGTGGACGCTGCACAGGCTACGTTTCGCTCATCCGGCCGGAGCTGCAACTCTGTTACCCGGTGTGACGGTGACCGAGCGGTCGGGCGTGGGTCGCGTCGACCTCGCGTGCGTACGCTGGACGCATGCCCATCCTCATCGCCCCGGACGACCTCGCCGCTCTGATCGCCTCCGAGACGCCGGTGCGCGTCCTGGACGTGCGGTGGCGACTCGACGCACCGGACGGACGGCCCGCCTACCTCGAGGGGCACGTGCCCGGCGCGGTATACGTCGACCTCGACCACGAGCTGGCCGACCACGTGCCGACCGGAGAACCGGCCGTCCGAGGCCGTCACCCCCTGCCCGATCGCGAGGCGCTCCAGGCGTCCGCGCGATCGTGGGGCGTCGACGACGGCGACGTGGTCGTGGTCTACGACGATCTCAAGAGCCTGTCGGCGGCACGAGCCTGGTGGGTGCTGCGGAACGCCGGCATCGCGGACGTCCGCATCCTCGACGGCGCGTTCCGGGCGTGGACGGACGCCGGACTGCCCGTGGAGCGCGGCGAGGTCGTCCCGGAACCCGGGACGGTCACGTTGACGACGGGTGTCCTGCCGACCATCGACATCGACACCGCCGCGACGTGGGCGGGCGAGGGACGGGTGCTGCTCGACGCGCGTGCGGGCGAACGGTACCGGGGCGAGGTCGAACCGATCGACCCTCGGGCCGGTCACATCCCCGGAGCGCTCAGCACACCGACGACCGCCAACGTCGGCGCAGACGGCCGATTCCTGTCGCCTGAGACCCTCCGCGAGCAGTTCCTCGCCGCGGGCGTGCCTGAGGACGCGACGGTCGCGACCTACTGCGGCAGCGGGGTGACCGCGGCGCACAACGCGGTCGCACTCACCCTGGCCGGCTTCGAACCGGTGCTGTACCCGGGATCGTGGAGCGAGTGGGCGAACCACCCGGAGCGTCCGGTGGCGACGGGTCCCGGAGCCTGAGCCGTCGTTTCGGGTGGTGCGTGCGTCCGGTCATCGAGCTTGTCGAGATGCGCCCTTCGACAGGCTCAGGGACCGGGGTCCATCCTCAAGGACCGGGGATCGCTAGCCCGCGAGGACCTTCTGCAGGCGCTGCAACGACACCGACTCGGCCGTGCCTAGCTGCTGGGCGAACAGGCTGATCCGGAGCTCCTCGAGCATCCACCGGGCCTTCACGAGGTGCTCCGGAGCCTCGGCGGGCAGCGGGATCGTGCCGCCGGCGGCCTCGAACCGCGCCAACGCCGTCTGCGCCTCCGTCATCCACACGCGGTCGCGGTTCGGGTTGTCCGTCAGTCGCTCGGCGCGGTAACGGATGCCGGCGAGGTAGCGGGGCAGATGTTCGAGCCGTGCGGAGCCCGTCCGGGAGACGAAGCCCGGGAAGACCAGTCCGTCGAGCTGGCCCCGCATGTCGGTGAGGGCCGCGAGCAGCGTCATGCTCGTCGCCGCCTTCATGGCCTTCTCCGTGTCGCGCGCGGCCTGCAGGATGCGGGCGACGATGGCGACCGTCTGGAACATCCGGTCCATGACCGAGGCGGACACGCGGTCGCGCAGCGTCTCGTACTGCAGTCGGGAGAACACCTGTCCGTCGGGCACCACACGGAACAGGACGTCGTCGATGCAGGCGGCGAGGCAGTCCTCGAACAACGCCGGCGTCGACCGGTAGGGGCTCGTCGCGAGCGCGAGCTTCTCGTTGGCCTTGAGGTGCTGCTGCACATACGCCGTCGGGGACGGGATCGCGAGCAGGAGGAGGCGGCGCACCCCCGCGGGCATGGCGCGGGCCTGGTCGGCCTCCGTGCTCATGATCCGGATCGACACGCTCGTGCCGTCGTCGACGATCGCGGGGTAGCCGCGGATCACGCCGTCCTCCTGGCGGATGTCGATGAAGCGGGGGAGGTCGTCGAAGTCCCACCTGGTGAACCCGGAGCGCTCAATGGCGTTGGGCACTCTGGCGGCCGCGACCTTGGCGACGCTCGCCCGCGTGCGCTGCTTGAGGCGCTGCTGCAGCTCGACGAGGTCCTTGCCGCTGGCGAGCGTCCGGCCGCGCTCATCGATGACCCGGAAGGTCACGAGCAGGTGCTCGGGGACGCGTTCCATCTCGAAGTCCGAGGCGGTGATGTCCATGTAGGAGAGCCGCTTGATCGCGTTCGCGAGACGGGTGGCGAACGAGTCCTCGGCGGCGGGACTGCCGGGGGCGACCGCCGGGACGTCGGCGGGGAGCTCGGCGAGCAGCTTCGCCGCCCAGTCGGCCGCAGGCACGATGTTCCGACGCAGGGCCTTCGGGAGCGCTTTGATCATCGCCGTGATGAGGTCCCGACGGAGACCGGGGACCTGCCAGTCGAAACCGGCGGGCGAGAGCCGGTCGAGCAGGGCGAGCGGGACGATGACCGTCACGCCGTCGTCGTCGCTTCCGGGCTCGAAACGATAGCTGAGCTTCAACCGCTGGTCGGCCTGCACCCACTCGGCGGGGAAGCGGTCCTCATCCACCGCCGGGGCGTCCTCGGGGAGGAGATCCTCCTGGCGCATCGTGAGCAGCTCGGGCTGGTCGACGCGCGTCTTGCGCCACCAGGACTCGAAGCCCCGCGTCGTCGAGATCTCGGCAGGGACGCGGGCGTCGTAGAAGTCGAAGACGGCTTCGTCGTCGAAGAGGATGTCGCGGCGTCGCGTCCGCTCCTCGAGCTCACTCAGCTCCTTGCGCAGTCGTCGGTTCGCGCGGTGGAAGTCGAACAGTTTGTCGCGACCGATGTCGTGGGTCCACTCGCCGTCGACGAGCGCGTGCCGCAGGAACAGTTCGCGGGCCTGCTCCTGGTCGATGCGACCGAACTGCACCCGGCGGCGCGGCACGATCGGCACGCCGAAGAGGGTCACCTTCTCGAAGGCGACGGCGGAGCCCTGGTTCTTCTCCCAGTGCGGCTCGCTGTACGAGCGCTTGCAGAGGTCGCCGGCGATCGGTTCCGCCCACGCCGGGTCGATCGAGGCGTTGGTGCGGGCGAACAGCCGACTCGTCTCCACGAGTTCCGCACTCATCACGGCGTTCGGCTGCTTCTTCGCGAGCGCGGACCCGGGGAAGAGGACGAAGCGCGTCTGGCGGGCGCCGATGTAGTCGCCCTTCTTCGCGGTCTTCGTCGCGGGTGGAGCGTTCCGGCCCTTCACGACCGGAGCGACGGTCTGGTCCTTCAGCCCGATGTGGGAGAGGAGCCCCGCGAGGAGCGACTTGTGGATGCCGTCGGGGTTCACCGCCGGCTCGTTGATCGTCAGGCCGAGGGGCTTCGCGAGCTGGCGCAGCTGGCGGTAGACGTCGTGCCACTCGCGGACGCGGAGATAGTTGAGGAACTCGTTCTTGCAGAGCCGGCGGAACGCGCTCGACGACAGCTCGTCCTGTTTCTCCTCGAGGTAGTTCCAGAGGTTCAGGAGGGCGAGGAAGTCGCTCGTGGGGTCGACGAACCGGCGGTGCAGTTCGTCCGCCTTCTGCCGGTGCTCGAGCGGTCGTTCGCGTGGGTCCTGGATGGTGAGCGCCGCGACGATCGCGAGCACCTCCCGCGACACCCCGTGCCGCTTCGACTCCACGACCATGCGCGCGAACCGCGGATCGATCGGCAGGCGGCTGAGGTCGCGCCCCACCCGCGTGAGGCGTGGACCGCCGCCGCGAGGTGAGCCGTCGGCGAAGGTGCGCGTCTCGATCGCGCCGAGTTCGGACAGCAGGTCGACGCCGTCCTTGATGCCGCGGGCGTCCGGTGGTTGGAGGAAGGGGAAGGCGGCGATGTCGCCGAGGCCGAGGGAGATCATCTGGAGGATCACCGCGGCGAGGTTCGTGCGGAGGATCTCCGGTTCGGTGAACTCCGGGCGCTTCGCGAAGTCGTCCTCCGAGTAGAGCCGGATGGCGATGCCGTCGCTCGTGCGGCCGGAGCGACCCGAACGCTGGTTCGCCGACGCCTGCGAGATCGCCTCGATGGGGAGCCGCTGCACCTTGGATCGCACGCTGTAGCGCGAGATGCGGGCGGTTCCGGCGTCGATCACGTACTTGATGCCGGGCACCGTGAGGCTCGTCTCGGCCACGTTCGTCGCGAGGATGATGCGCCGGCGGAGGCCTGCCACGGTCGACGGCTGGAACACGCGGTGCTGGTCGGCGGAGGAGAGCCGGCCGTAGAGCGGCAGCACCTCGGTGCCGGGCAGGTTGCGCCCGCGGATGGCGTCGGCGGCGTCGCGGATCTCCGTCTCACCGGACAGGAAGACGAGGACGTCGCCCATCGACTCCCGCGCCAGCTCGTCGAGGGCCGCATTGATGCCTTCGAGGTAGTCGCGGTCGGCGGCCTCGGACTCGGGGGCGTCCTCATCGTCGTCCGTGGGCTCGTCGGCCACGAGCGGCCGGTAGCGGATCTCGACCGGGTACGTGCGGCCGGAGACCTCGACGATGGGCGCTCCGTCGAAGTGCTTCGAGAAGCTCTCCGGGTCGATCGTCGCGGACGTGATGATGACCTTGAGGTCGGGGCGCTGGGGGAGGAGCTGCTTGAGGTAGCCGAGCAGGAAGTCGATGTTGAGGCTGCGCTCGTGCGCCTCGTCGATGATGATCGTGTCGTACTTGCGCAGCATCCGGTCGCGGTGGATCTCGTTCAGCAGGATGCCGTCGGTCATCAGCTTGATCTTCGTCGCCTTCGACGCCTGATCGGTGAAGCGGACCTGGTAGCCGACGATGCCACCGAGCTCCTGGCCGAGCTCCTCCGAGATGCGTTCGGCGATCGTGCGCGCGGCCAGTCGTCGGGGCTGCGTGTGCCCGATGGATTCGCGACCGAGCTCGAGGCAGATCTTCGGCAGCTGGGTGGTCTTGCCGGAACCCGTCGCCCCGGCGACGATGACGACCTGGTGCTCGCTGATGGCACGCGCGATGTCCGCGCGGGCGGCACTGACCGGCAGCTCGGGCGGGTAGGAGATTCGGAGGTCGGACATCAGCCCTCCATCGTATCGGGCTGCACGCGTTGTGCTGCCGCTCCGGGCATCCTGATCCGCGAACCCGTCCCCGGTCCCTGAGCCACCTCCGCCGGTCCCTGAGCCACCTCCGCCGGTCCCTGAGCCAATTCCCCCGGTCCCTGAGTCGCCTTCCCCGGTCCCTGAGCCTGTCGAGGGCATACGACGAACCTCACGAATCCGGCGCTGTTCCCCCGGTCCCTGAGCCTGTCGAAGGGCACACGAGGACACTTCCACAAACGCCTCGACTCGGCATCTGGAATGTCAGTGGCCCATGATGGACTTGTCCCATGACCGAGACCACCCTCACCGCGACCCGTGTCGGCGACGAGTACGCCGCGCAGCTCGCGGAGTTCTCGGACGAGTACGCAGAGATCCATCGGCTGCGGGCGGCCCTCGACGCGCGTGAGGCCCGGCTCCTGGCCCGCTCCGCCGCCTACGCGGACGCCTTCGCCGACGCCACGGTCCCGGCGATCTTCCCGCCGGCGGAGCGCCAGGCGCTCTCACGCCGCTCGACGTGTGCGGCGCTCGCGATGGCGACCCGCACGCCCGAGCGGACCGTGCAGCGTGCGACGAACGACGCGGAACGCCTCGTGAACGAAGCGCCGGCCGTGCTCGAATCACTCGAGGCAGGCCGCATCTCGGCGCGGCACGCGCAGACGATCATCGACCAACTCGGCGACGTCCCGACTGCCGGGCGGGCTGTGTTCCTGGAGGCGGTATTGCCGGCCGCGGAGCAGCTGACCAATGCGAACCTCCGCAGGCGCGCCCGCGTCCTGCGCGAGGGTCTTCACCCCGAGTCCATCACCGCCCGCGCAACCCGCTCGGAAGCAGACCGCCGGGTCGAGTTCGAACCCGCAGCCGACGGCATGGCGTGGGTGCACTCGTTCACCACCGCACCCATCGCGCAGGGCATCTCCGAGCGAGTCGAAGCGGCCGCCGCAGAGTCACGCCAGGCCGGCGACTCCCGCACCTGCGGACAGCTCCAGGCGGACGCCCTTGCAGCACTCGCACTGACCGGTGTCACGCCGGAAGACGTCATGTCGAGCCCGGTGGTCCCGCACCCGATCGAGGTGCAGGAGCACATCACGCCGACCGTGCAGATCACGGTCCCAGCGCTGACCATGGCCGGCGTCTCGACGCCCCGGCCACGCTCGACGGATACGGGCCGATCGACCCCGAGACCGCCGCGCGCATCGCGGTGAACGCGCCGAGCTTCACCCGGATCCTCGTCCAACCCGAGACCGGCGCGGTGCTCTCCGTCGGGCGGAATCAGTACCGCATTCCGGCCGATCTGCAACGGGCAGTTCGCCTGCGGGACGGCACCTGTCGGGCACCTGGCTGCGGCAGACGCGCCAGGGCCTGCGATCTCGACCATTCGGTCGCGTGGGAGGACGGAGGGACGACGGATGTCGGGAATCTCGCTTGTCTGTGTCGACATCACCACCGGATGAAGCACCTGCCGGGGTGGAACCTCGACCACGTACCGGGTGGCGTCCTCGAGTGGACGACACCCGACGGGAAGCAGCATCGGACCGAACCCGATCCCGCGCCCTTCTGACCAGTTTTGGTCCCTGAGCCTGTCGAAGGGGGTGGGTCCTCGTGGGCACTTCGACAGGCTCAGTGACCGGGAGGGGTGTGCCCGGGACGATGAGGCGTCCTCGTGGGCACTTCGACAAGCTCAGTGACCGGGAGGGGTGTGCCCGGGACGATGAGGCGTCCTCGTGGGCACTTCGACAGGCTCAGTGACCGGGAGAGGTGCGCCGGAGGTGATCCGGTCCCTGAGCTTGTCGAAGGGTCGGCGGGAGAGGGGCGGCCGGATGAACCCGGTCCCTGAGCCTGTCGAAGGGCAGTTGGGCTGTGGCACCTCGGCGTGAAGCGGGCATCCCTGCGCGCTGTATCGCAAACAGGGTTGCTTCGCAGAGTGGTTTGCGTTACAAAGTAGGTATGACTTCACCGATGGAACCCACCGACGGCTCGGACGCGCTCGACCCGGCCGCCATGCTCGCTCTGCAGGAGCGACAGGCGAGCCGTGTCGATGACATCTTCACGAGGCCCACCATCGCGATCGTGTACATCTGGGGTGTCGCGTGGACCGTCGGGTTCCTCGCGCTCTGGTCCGCGAGCGACGAGAACCCTTGGTTCACCACGCCGCCGACAGTCGCCGGATGGCTCTTCGGGATCCTGATGGTTGGCGGCATCGTCTCGTCGTCGATCATCGGCTCCCGTGTGTCGCGCGGGATCCAGGGTGCCCAGCAGGTGCAAGGGACCATGTACGGCATCGCCTGGGCGATCGGCTGCACGGCCGCAGCGGTGTTCGGCGGTGCGCTCTTCTCGGCCGGAATGGCGCCGGAACTCTCCGCGATCTTCTACCCGGCGATCTACAGCCTCGTGGTCGGACTGCTCTACCTCGCGGGCGGCGCGGTCTGGCGCGACCGGGTGATGTACGGCATGGGCATCTGGATCATCGTGGTCGGCATGGCCGCACCGTTCTTCGGCTCGCCGGGCAACGCACTCATCATGGCGATCGCCGGCGGAGGCGGGTTCCTCGTGTACGCGACCTTCCTCGAGGCGACCCGCCGTCGGCGTGCCCACCGATCGGCGGCGTGACCGATGGACGAACTCGACCCCCTCATCCACGCTCAAGCCCGCCTGCGCATCATGTCGACGCTCGCGGCGATCGACGCGGACAGCAGCATGTCGTTCCCCCGCCTGCAGGAGATGCTCGACATGACCGCTGGGAACCTGTCCACACACCTGCGGAAACTCGAGGACGGCGCCTACGTCCTCGTCACGAAGACCCACCGGGGACGCACTCCGGTCACCTACCTGGAACTCACCACGCTCGGGCGCCGCGCGTTCGAGGACTACATGACCGGGCTCCGAGCGATGCTCGGCGGCGCGTCGGGAACGGGGACATCATGACGATCACACCACTGGCCACCCTCAAGGGCGTGACACGACGCTACGGCGACGTGACCGCGCTGGACGACGTCGACCTCCGGATCGAGCCGGGCTCGCTCGTCGGGCTCCTCGGCCCCAACGGCGCCGGCAAGTCCACCGTGCTGTCCCTGCTGCAGGGCATCCGACGTCCGACGACCGGCACGGTGACCCTCTTCGGCGGCGATCCCGCCCAAGCGGTCAACCGCACGCGGCTCGGATCGACACCGCAGGAGACGGCACTGCCGCCCACGCTCCGGGTGGGAGAGGTCGTCGACTTCGTCGGACGGCACTTCGCGGACCGCGTGCCGACGGCCGCCCTGGCGGAGCAGTTCGGTTTCGGCGACCTCCTCCGACGCCAGACGGGCTCGCTCTCGGGCGGCCAGCAGCGCCGACTCGCTGTCGCACTCGCCTTCGTCGGCAGACCGCGTCTCGTGCTCCTCGACGAGCCGACGACGGGCCTCGACGTCGACGCCCGTCGGACCCTCTGGGACGCGATCCGCCGGCAACACGAGCTCGGGGCGACGATCGTCCTCACCAGTCACTACCTCGAGGAGATCGAAGCGCTCGCCGAGCGCGTCGTGGTGCTGGGCGGCGGACGGGTCGTCACCGATGCCCCACTGCGCGACGTGCTCGGGCTCGTCGGTATCCACCGGGTGCGGCTCCGGACCACCGACCCCGGAGCGGTGGAGCGGCTCGCCGGGGTCGTCCAGGCGAGTCGTGACGGGGACGCCGTCGAACTGGACGTCCGTGACGCCGACGCGTTCGTGCGCGATCTCGTCCGGTCCGGGGCCCCGTTCACCGATCTCGCCGTGCGCGGAGCGACCCTCGAGGAGGCGTTCCTGACCCTCACCGCGGATGCCCGGGCGGACGTCGAACGGAGCGCCGCCTGATGGCCACCACACTCCAGCTCACCGCCCTGCACGCGCGGTACTCCCTGCTCGAGACCGTACGCGTCCCGATCGCGCTGATCGGCTCGCTCGTCTTCCCCGCGCTCTCGCTGCTGTTCTTCGTCGTCCCGCAGGCGCAGGTCGCCGGCGATCCGGTCATCGCGACCCAGGCCGTCATCTCCCTCATCGTCTTCGCGGTGCTCGCCAACTCCCTGTTCGGCTTCGGCCTGACCATCGCCCAGGCGAGGGAGCAGGCGTGGGATCCGTACCTCCGCACGCTTCCGGTGACGGGTGTCGCCCGGGTCCTCTCGCACCTGTGCTCGGTCGGCCTCCTCGGGTTCGCGGCCGTCATACCGGTCGTCGTGCTCGGTGCGCTCCTGACCGCAGCCACCACGACTCCGATGGGATTGCTCGGCGGCATCGTGGCGCTCCTGGTGGGTGCCCTGCCGTTCATGCTCCTGGGCACCGCGATCGGGTACGCCCTCCCGAGCAAGGCCGCGATCGCCGTGGTGCAGGTGGTCATGTTCTCGCTGGCCTTCGCCGGCGGACTGTTCATCCCACCGTTCCTCTTCGCCCCGTGGCTCGACCGGCTGTCGATGTTCCTCCCGAGCCGTCAGACCCGGGAGCTCGTCGTCTGGGCGGTCCAGGGTGGCGAGTTGCCGTGGTGGTCGTGGGTCGGCGTCCTGGCCTGGACCCTCGTCCTGACCGTCGTGGTCCTCGCTCTCTACCGCCGCGACGAGGGCCGTCGCTACCGCTGAGGTCGACGGACACCTCGCCGAGCACCGGCCGTTTCCGTGTTCTGTCACACGTCGACACACACCGTGCACCGGCCGCCAGGCGCTCGTACGCTGACGTCCATCCCGGCCGGTCCACGGCCCCTCGACGAGCGGATGGAGCGACCCGTGTCCAGCAGCACAGACCAGACGAACGCCGCCAACCGATCGACGGGCGCGCACTGATGGGAGCGCCCGTCGTGTTCGGCATCGGCCCGATCTCGGTCGACGACCTCGTGGCCGTGTCCCGCGACGACGCCATCGTCGTCCTCGACACCCCGGCGCTCGACCGCATCGGCGCCGGCCGGGCCATCGTCGACCGGCAGACGACGCCGGTCGGAGTCGGTGCGCCGGGTCCTCGGTCCCCGGGTCCACGGATCCCTGGGACCGCCGGGGGACGAGCGGCTCCGCGCACCGTGACGCTCGATGCCTCGGCTCTGGAGGAGCGCGTCGTCCATGACCGCCGTGGCGGCATCGGACTGCCGCTCTCGGTGGACCGCGCTCGGGCGGTCGTCGCCGCCCGGCTCGCCGGATGGACCCGTGGCGCCTCCGGGATCCGCCTCGAGACCGCCGTGTTCGTCGCGGAGCTCCTCAACCGTGGGGTGACCCCGGTGATCCCGTCCATCGGCTCCCTCGGCGACGGCGACGAGACCCACCTGGCGTCCGTCGCGACGCTCGTGATCGGACAGGGGGAGGCGGTCCTCGCGGGTGAGCGGCTCTCCGCCCAGGTCGCCCTGTCGCGGGTCGGGCTCGCACCGCTCGACCTCGCTGTGCACGAGGGCTTGGCGTTCGTCCACCACAACGCCTACTCCCTCGGCGTCGGTGCGCTCGCACTCCACCGGCTCGGCGCGCTCAGTCGGCTGGCGGACACCACGAGCGCACTCTCGTCGCGGGTCGCTGCGCGGTCCGGGCTCGGCGGGCGAGGACCGGCGTTCGACGCGAGGGTCCTCGCCGGCAGCCCGTCGGCGGGTACCCGGGCAAGCGGCGAGCGGATCTCCGAGTTGTTGGCGACGCCGGTCGGCCCGACAGGTGCGCGCGGCGGACGGGACCTGGACGGACTGCGGCTCCGGGCGACCCCGCAGATCAACGGTGCGCTCGCCGACGAGGTCACGGCGGCCGTCCAGCTCGTGGAAGCGACGCTCGGAACGGCCTCGGAGGATCCACTCGTCGATCAGGCGTCGGGTGTCCTGCGGACCGGCGGGCTGCTGCATGGCGCCCGGCTCGCCCGCGCTTTCGACGGGCTGCGCGCGGCCATCGCGCACACCGCCGCTGCCGCCGAGCGACGGCTCGGACGCATCGACGGAGGCGGGGCCGGACTCCGGGGGACCGGGCACGGTCTCCTACCGGGTCGGCTCGGTCAGTCGGCAGCGGACCTCGTCGCCGAACTGCGCGTGCTCGCAACCCCGGTCGTCGCCGCGGGCGTGCCGGACGAGGGCTCGGACGACCCGGCCTCCTTCGCCGGGACCTCGCTGCGACTGCTGGAACGCTCGACCGCCCTCCTCGCGGACGTGCTGGCGGTCGAGGCGGTCGTCGCGGCGGACGCGCTCGGCCCGGAGGAGCACGACGAGTGGTCGGTCGGGCTCTCCGTCGCTCACGCCGGCCTCCGGTCGGCGATCGAGCAGGAGCTGCACGGTCAGCAGCTCGTCACGGCGGCGCTCGCCGCATTGGGCGTCGACCGATCCTGAGCGACGGCGGCCGGCCGGTGGTCGTGCGCGGGCGCACCCACGTCGCCGCATGCCATGTATTTCGCCACGTGTCGAGGGGGTGGGCGATGTCAGTGCCCTCCGGTAGGTTCGGACCACCGACCGAGAGACGTTCAGCGAGCCACCGACCGCGGCGGCGACGACCCTTGGAAGACGACCTGTCACGAACAGCCGTGCAGAGAAGAGGCATCGGTCCAGCATGATCTCCTTCGAACACGTCTCCAAGCGCTTCGACGACGGCACCCTCGCGGTCGACGACTTCTCCCTCACGATCCCGTCGCGGTCCACCACGGTCTTCGTCGGGTCCTCCGGCTGCGGTAAGACCACGCTCCTGCGGATGATCAACCGCATGGTCGATCCGAGCGAGGGACGCATCGTCATCGACGACGAGGTCGTCTCCGCCGTCGACCCCGTCCGTCTCCGTCGCCGCATCGGCTACGTCATGCAGAACTCCGGTCTCCTCCCGCACCGCACCGTGATCGACAATGTGGCCACGGTGCCCATGCTCACCGGCGTCAACAAGAAGCAGGCCCGGGCGGACGCCCTCACCCTCCTCGACACCGTCGGACTCGACCGCGCGCTCGCCGACCGGTACCCGAGTCAGCTCTCCGGCGGCCAGCAGCAGCGCGTCGGCGTCGCACGAGGCCTCGCGATCGACCCGAACATCCTGCTGATGGACGAGCCGTTCGGCGCCGTCGACCCCCTCGTGCGTGCCGAGCTCCAGCGGGAGCTGCTCCGACTGCAGCGCGACATCGCGAAGACGATCGTGTTCGTCACCCACGACATCGACGAGGCCTTCCTCCTCGGCGACCAGGTCGTCATCCTGCAGAAGGGCGGCCACATCGCCCAGGTCGGCACGCCGGCCGAGATCGTCGCCAACCCTGCCGATGACTTCGTCGCCCAGTTCATCGGCGCCGATCGCGGCCAGCGGACCCTGCACGTCGAGCGCGTCGACGGACGCGACGTCGTCGTCGACGAGTCGGGCCGCCCCGCCGGTGTCCTCGGAGCCGGGCCTGGCGCAGGCGACCGCCCGGGCCTCGACGTCCGGAAGGACGGCGCATCCACATGAGCTGGGTCATCGCGAACTGGGACATGATCTGGGACCTCACCCTCACCCATGTCCAGCTGAGCCTGCCCCCGATCATCCTGGGGTTCCTCATCTCCCTACCCCTCGGCTGGCTGGCACACCGGTACCGGTGGTCGCGTGGCGTGCTGCTCACACTGAGCGGCATCCTCTACGCGATCCCGTCCCTGCCGCTGTTCGTCCTCATGCCGTCCCTCATCGGCACGAAGATCCTCGATCCGGCGAACGTCGTGATCGCGCTCACCATCTACGCCGTGGCCCTGCTCGTCCGCACGGTCGCCGACGCGCTCGACGCCGTCGACGCCGGGGTCCGGCAGTCGGCACAGGCCGTGGGGTTCTCCACCGGCCAGCGGTTCTGGCGGGTCGAGTTCCCGCTGGCGGGTCCGCTCATGCTCGCCGGCATCCGGGTGGTCTCCGCGAGCACGATCAGCCTGCTGAGCGTCGGCGCCCTCATCGGCGTGACGAACCTCGGCTACCTCTTCACCGACGGCTACAACCGGCAGTTCCCGATCGAGATCCTGACCGGCATCGTCGGGACGGTCGTGATCGCGATCGTGTTCGACGTCCTGCTGGTGCTCCTCGGCCGGCTCCTGATGCCGTGGACGCGGATCAGCTCGAAGGGTGCGATCCGTCGTCGTCGTGCGGCCACCGAAGCCCGTGAGCTGGCGACCGCCGGGGGAGGAGCCGCATGATCAACTTCCTCGCCGCCTTCGCCTGGATCTTCGACCCCGCGCACTGGGAGGGCCCCGGCGGCATCCCGGTGCGGGTCCTCCAGCACCTGGCCGTGACCGGCCTGACCGTCCTCATCGCCTGCGTCATCGCGATCCCACTGGGGCTCCTCATCGGGCACACCGGGAAGGGGCGGGAGGTCGCGGTCGCAATCACCGGCGCGCTGCGGGCGTTGCCGACCCTCGGTCTGCTCTCACTCCTCGCGCTCATCACGCTCGGGTGGGGCTTCTCCAGCACGAGTCTCGTCCCCGCGATCACGGCCCTCGTCGTGCTCGCCGTCCCGCCCGTCCTGGCCGGCGCGTACGGCGGGGTCGAGTCGATCGACCGCCAGACCATCGACGCCGCGCGTGCCGTCGGGATGAATGAGTGGCAGATCCTCGGCAAGGTGGAGATCCCGCTCGCCCTCCCGCTCATGATCGGCGGCGTCCGCTCGGCGGTCCTGCAGACGATCGCGACCGCCACCGTCGTCGCGTTCCTCACCAACGGCCCCGGCCTCGGTCGCTACATCCTCGACGGCCTCCCGGTGCGGGACTACGCGCAGATGCTCGCCGGTTCGATCATCATCATCGTGCTCGCCCTCCTCCTCGAGGGCGTCTTCTCCCTGCTGCAGCGCGCCGTCGTGCCGCGCGGCGTCCAGGCGACCCACACGCGGGTCGACGAGACCAGGGGTCACGCCACCGGCGGCGACCGGTCCACCGCACCAGACCCCGTCGTCGCAGAAGCGGAGGCGAACATGCAGACCGCGGCATACCGCAACAACTGACGCGTTCCACCATCCCGGGCGACAGCACCGCCCGGCTCCCAGACCCACAACGGCACCACCGTTCTCGCCCATCACAGATAGGAAACACCATGTTCACAGTTCGACAGGGTCGACGCCTCGCCGTCGGCATCGCCGCGACCGCCGTCGCGGCCCTCGCACTCAGCGCCTGCTCCGCAGGCGACCCGACCGCCGGGGAGACCGCGGCATCCGACACGATCACGGTCGGCTCCGCCGGATTCCCCGAGTCGGAGATCATCGCCCAGATCTACATCCAGGCGCTCGAGGCCAACGACATCAAGACGGCCGAGTCCCTCAACATCGGCGCGCGCGACGTCTACATCGCAGCGCTCGAAGACGGCTCGATCGACCTCGTCCCCGACTACAGCGGCAACCTGCTGCAGTTCTTCGACGACTCCGCCACGGCCACGTCGAGCGACGAGGTCTACTCCGCCCTCCAGGAGGCCACGCCGAAGGGCTACGAGGTCCTCGACCAGTCCAAGGCGGAGGACAAGGACTCCTACAACGTCACGAAGGAGTTCAGCGAGGCGAACAACGTCACGAGCCTCGCCGACCTCGCGGCCCTCACCATCCCGCTGGCCATCGGCGGCGCACCCGAGTTGGCTGAGCGCCCGTACGGCCCGAAGGGCCTGACCGAGGTGTACGGCGTCCCCGCCGACAAGCTCACCTTCGTCCCGATCAGCGACGGCGGCGGCGCACAGACCACCGCGGCCCTGCTCGACGGCACGGTCCAGCTCGCCGACATCTACACCACGACCCCGTCGATCACCGAGAACGACTTCGTCACGCTCGAGGACCCGGAGAACCTGATCCTCCCGCAGAACGTCCTGCCGCTGATCAACTCGGCCAAGGCCAGCGACAAGGTCAAGGAGGTCTTGAACGCCGTGTCCGCGGAGCTGACCACCGAGGACCTCATCGAGCTCAACGCCCGCAACCAGGGCGACGAGAAGGCCGCTCCGAAGACCCTCGCGGCCGACTGGCTGAAGGACAAGAAGCTCTTCAGCTGAGCAGCAGCCACACGTCGATGGCGTCGTCCGGTTCTCCGGGCGGCGCCATCTCGCTGTTCGCGGGGAGCGCATCCGGCTGCAGCCGGATGTCCAGGGGGTCTCCGACACCTGAGGAGTTGGTAGCGTCAGGGTATGAGTTCCGAGACCCCCGCAGAGTTCATCGCGTCCTGGACCGCCTGGCACACCGCTCGCGAGCGTTCCGTCCGAGCACCCCACGGTATCGCCGCCCTCCGGTTCACCCACTGGCTGACCGAGGAGGCGACCGCTCTCGAGGGCGCGCCAGGCACCTGGCGTGCGGACGCGACCGGCATCGTCGGTGAGCGGCTCACGGGCACCGGACTGACCACGCCGAGTGGCGCGCAGATCATGACCGACCGCGTCGAGCTGGTCCACGGCGACGAACTGCACTTCGGCGACGCGCTGCTCCGAGGCATGGAGCGCGACGGCGTCTACGCACTCCGCGTGCTCGACCCGGAGGCGCCGACGCGGACCTCGCTCGCGGGCATCAGCGCGTTCGCCCCCGACGTCGCCTGGATCCGGCCGGCGCGGTTCGTGCCGTCCCCGGACGTCACGGTCGAGACCGAGTCGATCGACGGCCACGTCACGACCGAGACCCCCGTCGGCCGGGTCGAGTTCGAGCTCGGCGACGAAGCGGTCTCGCTGACGGTCACGGGCGGCC
The DNA here is from genome assembly GCF_014841225.1 of Plantibacter sp. CFBP 8804. Classification (NCBI taxonomy): domain Bacteria; kingdom Bacillati; phylum Actinomycetota; class Actinomycetes; order Micrococcales; family Microbacteriaceae; genus Plantibacter; species Plantibacter sp. CFBP 8804. Next base: position 966,159 of record NZ_JACYTU010000001.1, on the reverse strand, counting down.
CGAACGGACTCTGGGCGGTCTTCTCCGACGGCACGAGTGGCGACGAGAGCTACCGGTTCCGGTTCATCAGCATGCCGGCCCCGACCGCGGACGGCCACGTCCTCGTCGACTTCAACCGTGCCTACCTGCCGCCGTGCGCGTTCAGCGACCACTACGTGTGCCCGCTGCCTGCGCCGAACAACCGGCTCCGCACCCGGATCACGGCGGGCGAGCGACTGCCGCTCGGCCAGTAGGTCCCGGGCAACGGATCCCGCATGACGAACCGGCTCGCCGAGGCGATGAGCCCGTACCTCCGCTCGCACGCCGAGCAGCCGGTCGACTGGTACCCCTGGGGGCCGGAGGCCTTCGCCGAAGCGGCCCGTCGTGACGTCCCCCTGCTCGTCTCGATCGGCTACTCGACGTGTCACTGGTGTCACGTCATGGCACGCGAGTCGTTCTCGGACGAGCACATCGCCGAGCTCCTCCGACGCGATTTCGTGGCGGTGAAGGTCGACCGCGAGGAGCATCCCGACGTCGACGCCAGTTACCTCGCCGCCGCCGGCGCGTTCACCCGTGACCTGGGCTGGCCGCTGAACGTGTTCGTGACGCCGCGCGGACACGTCTTCCACGCGGGGACCTACTCGCCTCCCGTGCCGCTCCGCGGGCATCCCTCGTTCCCGCAGGTGCTCGAGGCCGTCCGTGTCGCGTGGACCGAGCGACGGGAGCAGGTCGTCGCGAGCGCCGACGGACTCGCGCGGGCGATCGCCGAGACGATGTCGTCCACGGATGACGCCCCACTGCCGGAGCCCGGCGTCCTCGACGCGGCGATCGTGGCGGTCGAGGCGCTCGAGGACCGGGAGCTCGGCGGCTTCGGCACGGCTCCGAAGTTCCCGATGGCCCCGCTGTTCGACTTCCTGCTGACGCCGCGCGAGGGGGAGGTCGCCCGCCGCGGTGTCGACCTCGCGCAACGCACCCTCAGGACGATGGGGGCCTCGGCGCTCCGGGATCCGGTCGAAGGCGGGTTCTTCCGGTACGCGGTCAACCGGGACTGGACCGAGCCGCACTACGAACGCATGCTGACGGACAACGCGCTCCTCCTCACCGCGTACACGCGGGCTTGGACCGAGCGCCCGAGCTCGTGGGCGGCCAGTGTCGCCGCCGGGATCGCCGAGTTCCTCATCGGCACGCTGCAGCAGCCGAGCGGCGGTTTCGGGTCGGCGCAGGACTCCGAGAGCGTCGTCGACGGCGTCGGATCGGAGGGTGGCTACTACCGACGCGATGTGGACGGCCGGGCGATGCTGACCCCGCCGGCCGTTGACCGCAAGGTGCTCACCGGTTGGAACGGGCTCGCGATCGGCGCGCTGGCGGAGGCCTCGACGGTCTTCGACCGCCCCGAGTGGCTCGAATCAGCGAGGTGGGCGGCGGACGCGGTGGTCGAGAACCACCTCGGCTCGGACGGCACGCTCGCCCGGGCCTCGCTCGACGAACGGCGGGCGGGTGCGGCGGCGGCCCTCGAGGACTACGGGATGCTCGCGGAGGCGCTCCTGCGCCTCGGCCTCGCGACGGGCGAGGTCCGCTACGCGGAGGTCGCCCGCGACCTCGTCGACCGGTGCTTGCCGGACGAGACCGTGACTGACGAGACCGTGACTGACGAGACCGTGACCGACGCCTCCTCCGCCGCGGTGGCCGGCTTCATCCTGCCGGGCGGCGGCGACCCGGTGCTGTCGGCCCAGGGCATGCGGATCGACGGCGACCCGTCGGAGGGCGCGTATCCCTCGGGGATATCGTCGCTCGGACGCGCGTCGCTGCTGCTGTTCCAGCTGACGGCCGACGGCCGGTTCCGGGACGCCGCCGAGGGCGCGGTCCGGTTCGCCGCGTCGGCTGCGCTGTCGGCACCGACCGCGTTCGGCGCGAGTCTGGCCCTGGCGGCATCGCTCACCGGGCCGGCGTCGCAACTCATCGTCGTCGGGCCGGATCGGGTGGACCCGGACGAGGACGAAGATCGCGCGACGGCGGATCGGGCGATGCGCGACGCGGTCAGGACGCGCCGGGACGACGTCGTGGCGGTGGTCTCCGAGCGGCAGGCGGTGGCCTGGGCGACGAGCGGGTTCGACGTCTTCGCCGAACGGACCAGTCGGGACGGCCGGTTGACCGCCTACCACTGCCGGGACTTCGTCTGCCGCCTCCCGGTGACGGACGCGGCGCAGCTCGACGCCCGCTGAACCAGCCCACCGACCGACCCGTCACGTCGACGGGTCAGGCTCCGAACGTGCCGTCCGGTCCACCGAAGCGCAGCTCGCGGGCTTCGGAGCGCCAGCGTCCGAGTCCACCGTCGAGGAGCGCGACGCGCTCGTATCCGGCTCCGGTCAGCGCCGCACGAAGGCGCTCGGCGGAGCGCCCGTCCAGCTGGTCGTACAGCACGATCGTGTGCTGCTCCGTGACGCCGATGGCGGCCGCACCGCGTCGGATCTCGTCCGCTGAGGATGCTCCGAGCCCCTGGCGCGCGTCCAGCAGCTCGACGAACACAGCACCGGGTACGTGCCCGTCGAAGAGGTACAGGTCGTAGCCGCTCGCCAGCCGCACCGGGCCGCCGTCCAGCGCAGGCAGCTCGACGACACTCGCGTCGAGGACGATGAGGCTCTCGCTGCCGAGATGGTCCGCGAGCCACTGGGTGGAGACGAGCGGGTCCACCAGGAACGGCGCGTGCGTGGAGGTCATGCGCCCACCGTAGGAGGCCGCAGCCCGGATGACCACGGTGGTCGGCAACACGCGGTCACACGACGCCGCGGTTCAGCACTCGATGACGTTGACCGCGAGACCGCCCTCGCTCGTCTCCTTGTACTTCGTCGACATGTCGACACCGGTCTGGCGCATGGTCTCGATCACGGTGTCGAGCGACACCAGGTGCGTCCCGTCGCCGTGCAGCGACAGACGTGCGGCGCTGACGGCAGTCGAGGAGGCGATCGCGTTGCGTTCGATGCACGGGACCTGGACGAGCCCGCCCACCGGGTCGCACGTGAGGCCGAGGTGGTGCTCCATCGCGATCTCCGCGGCGTTCTCGACCTGACGCGGTGTGCCGCCGAGGACGGCGCACAGGGCACCGGCGGCCATGGCGCAGGCCGAGCCGACCTCGGCCTGGCAGCCGCCCTCGGCCCCGGAGATGGACGCGTTCGCCTTAAAGAGCGAGCCGATGGCGGTCGCCGTGAGCAGGTACCGACGGATCCCGTAGAGCGAGGCGCCCGGCACGAACCGCAGGTAGTAGCTCCCGACCGCCGGGATGATCCCCGCGGCCCCGTTCGTGGGTGCGGTCACGACCCGCCCGCCGGAGGCGTTCTGCTCGTTGACCGCCAGGGCGAATGCATGCAGCCATTCCGTGGGGAGCTCGCGCCCGCTCTCGGCCTCGGCCACGTCGAGGCGCTCACGGACGGCACGTGCCCGGCGCTTGACGCCGAGACCGCCCGGGAGGGTGCCGGTGTCGGCGAGCCCGGCGGTCACGCACTCGTGCATGGCCGTCCAGATGGCGTCGAGGCCGGCGTCGACCTCGACCGCGGACCGTAGGGCCTCTTCGTTGCGTCTCGCGATCGCGTCGATCGGGAGCCCTGTCTCGTCGCAGAGCCCGATGAGCGTCTCAGCGGTCCGGAACGGCATCGGTACGGGTGTCGACGGCAGCACCGTGCTCGGGTCGTCGCCGTCACGACGGATGAAGCCGCCGCCGACCGAGTAGTACGTCTCGGAGCGCACGGGGAGGTCGCTCCGCTGATCCCAGGCGTGGAGTGTCATGGCGTTCGGGTGGCCCGGCAGCCTCGTCCTGGGCACGAACGAGATGTCGTCCTTCGAGAACGCGATGGCACGCGTCCCGGCGAGGGTGAGCGGAGCGCCGTCGAGGTGGTCGCTCCAGGCCCGGCGGACCTCGGCTGGATCGCACCCTTCCGGGGTGAGTCCCTGGAGGCCCGCGACGACGGCGTCGGGGGTGCCGTGACCGATGCCGGTCGCGCCGAGCGATCCGTACAACGAACATGTGACGCGGTCGACCCGGTCGAGCAGTCCGTCGTCCGCGAGCCCGGTGGCGAACGCCAGGGCCGCCCGCATCGGTCCGACCGTGTGCGAGCTGGACGGCCCGATCCCGATGGAGAAGAGGTCGAACGCGGACACGTATGCGGTCACTGGACGACCCCCTTCGGTGCGACTGGCTCCTCTCACTCTAAGCGTCTTCGGCGCCGGGTGCGGTGTCAGCGGCCGTCAGCGGGTGTCAGCGGCAGGTGAGCGATCCGTGAGCGCCCCCGCCCACACTGTTGTCCGGGTCGCCCACCGGCGGCCCACACCTGATTTCGAAAGGCATCCGCATGAGCATCAGCTCCGACTGGGCGATCGAAGCCCACGGCCTCGTGAAGACCTTCGGCGACAACCGGGCGGTCGACGGCGTCGACCTCTCGGTCCGCACCGGCACCGTCTACGGCGTCCTCGGCCCGAACGGCGCCGGCAAGACCACCACCATCAGCATGCTGGCGACGCTCCTGCGTCCCGACGCCGGCACCGCCACCGTCTTCGGACACGACATCCAGCGGGAGTCGCAGGTCGTGCGCCAGCTCATCGGCGTGACCGCGCAGTTCGCGTCCGTCGACGAGAACCTCTCGGCCACCGAGAACCTCGTCATCTTCTCCCGACTGCTCGGACTCGGCCGCGCGGAGGCGAAGCGCAAGAGCGCCGAACTCCTCGAGGAGTTCGGCCTGAGCGACGCGGCGTCGCGACCCCTGAAGAAGTTCTCGGGCGGTATGCGTCGCCGTCTCGACCTCGCGGCGAGCCTCATCGCCCAGCCGCCCCTCATCTTCCTCGACGAGCCGACCACAGGCCTCGACCCGCGGACCCGTGCGCAGATGTGGGACACGATCCGCCGCCTCGTCGCGACGGGCTCGACCGTCCTCCTGACCACCCAGTACCTCGACGAGGCGGACCAGCTCGCCGACCGGATCGCCGTCATCGACCGCGGTCTCGTGGTCGCCGAAGGCACCTCCGACGAGCTGAAGGCCTCCGTCGGCGAGTCGTCGCTGCAGCTGCGGCTCGCGGACCCCGCCGACCTGGAGGATGCACGTCGGGTCATCTCGAGCGTCCTCGGCGTCGACACCGTCGTCTCGCCGGAGGCCACCCGCATCACGGCCCCGATGCGCGACCCCGACGCCGTGACCGACCTCTTCATCACGCTCCGGGAAGCCGGGATCCGGCTCGCGGAGATGAGTGTCCAGAAGCCGACCCTCGACGAGGTCTTCCTCACCCTCACCGGCCACGGTGTCGAGGCGGACGACGCCGGCGCCACATCCGACACCGATTCCCTCGACACCGCAGAGCAGGTCCACGCATGAGCACGATCACCATCACCCCGGCCGCAGACCGGTCCCTCCGGAACCACGTCAGCCTCTCGCAGACGGTCCGCAACTCTTTCACCATGGCGTACCGCGGACTGCTCAAGATCAAGCGCACGCCCGAACAGCTGATCGACGTGACGGTCCAGCCGATCATCTTCACCCTGATGTTCACGTACATCTTCGGCGGCGCGATCGCCGGCGACGTCGCGAGCTATCTGCCGATCATCATCCCGGGCATCCTGGTCCAGACCGTCATCACGACCTCGGTCGTGACCGGCATCCAGCTCCGCGAGGACATGGACAAGGGCGTGTTCGACCGCTTCAAGTCGATGCCCATCGCCCGCATCGCACCGCTGGCCGGCGCCCTCCTCGCCGACACGGTGCGCTACACGATCGCCACGACGCTCACCTTCGCGATGGGCTTCGTCATGGGGTACCGACCGGAGGGCGGTATCGGCTTCGTGGCCCTCGCCGGCCTCCTCGTGATCGTCTGCGCCTGGGCCATCAGCTGGATCTTCGCGTTCTTCGGGGTCATCGCCCGGAGCGCGAGCAGCGTGCAGGGCATCTCGTTCCTCGTCCTGTTCCCGCTCACGTTCCTCTCGAACGCCTTCGTGAACCCGGAGACGATGCTGAGCTTCCTCCAGGGCTTCGTGGACGTGAACCCCGTCTCGCACCTCGTGACCGCGGTACGCGATCTCGCGAACACAGGTGTCTTCGGCGGTGACGCCTGGCTGGCGCTCCTCGGTGCCGCCGTCATCGTCGCGGTCTTCGCACCGCTCACCGTGCGGGCGTACATGCGCCGCGCCTGACGACGAGACGACCGCAGCGACCGATCAGCGCGCCGCCAGGGCAGGACTGCCGAGCAGTTCGAACGCCCTGGCGGCGCTCTCGTGCGCCTGCAGAGGGAGGGTCAGCTCGGCGAGGCGGTCGCGCTCGGTCGCCGTGAGACGCGCCGCCGCTGCTGCCTCGTGTGGTGTGCGGACGAGCGACGGGATGTCCTGACGGGAGGCGAGTGTACTGGCGAGCGCGACGAGCTCGGCGCCGATCAACCGCACCTCGTCGTCGTCCGAGCGGACGTACCAGGCGCCGAGGGCGATGATCGTGGAACCCAGCACGGGCCGGTCGAACCGGTTCGGGAGGAGGCGTCCCAGCGCGATGGTGCGGGTGCGGACCCGTCGCACGAGACGCTGGACCTCGGTGGTGCCCGGGACGCCGTCCAGCACGGCGGCGGCGATCGCGGCGGAACCGACGAGGGTGAACCACGGCGATCGTCTCGACTCACCCGGAGCGAACGCCGCGAGCGCCTTCCCGTAGAGCTCGGCTCCCCGTGCGGCGTCGCCCTGTGCCCGCGCGATCTCGGCGAGACCGGCCCAGCCGATCGACCGCCGTTCGGGGAGCGGGGGGAACGCGGAGAACGAGACGTCGTCCGAGAGGAACCGGTCGAGCACGGTGGTGGCGGCGGCGTGGTCACCGCGGGCGATGTCGCCGATCGCGATCAGCCACTCGAGTTGACGGAGGTCCGCCTCCGCACCGATCGCGGTCAGCCCCTCGGCAGCTCGGGCCGCCCAGACGAGCGCCTCCTCCGGCTCGTCGTTCTGGCTGTGCAGTTGGGCGAGCATGTGTGCACTCATGGCCGCACCCCAGACGTCCCCGAGCGTGAGCGAGAGGTCGTTCGCACGCAGGGCGGCCGCTTCGGCGGCGCGGGGGTCGCCGTCGTTCTCCGCCGCCTGGGCCGACATGAGGTTCCCGAGGTTCGCGACGTGCGGGTCGGTCGACCGGGAGTACTCGCGGAGGAGGGCCTCCGCGCGTTCGGGGCGACCCGCGACCAGCAACAGGCTGACCATCGCGCGCATCCGTGGGGCCTGTGTCGTCCGCGCCCGTTCGAGTCGGCGGAGGACGCCGATCGCCCGCGCGGACGTCCGGGGATCGGTGGCGAGGAAGGTCACGGTGATGATGGCGACGGCGATGGCCGGGGTGTCGGTCGACACCGACTCCGGGTCCTGGTGGCGGAGCACGTCGAGGACGGCCGTTCCGAAGACCAGGACCTCCTGATGCGCGCTGCGGATCGTCCAGAAGAGGGCGAGTCCTGCGAAGACCGGGGCGACGACATCGGCGCGATTGTCGGCGACGGCCCCGCGGAGCACGTCCACCAGGGTGTCCTGTTCGAGGGCGAGGCGCGCGAACGCCGCCACCTGTCGCGGTCCCTGCATGGCGGGGAGGAGCGTCTCGGCGAGTGCGACCGCCCAGGTCCGAGTGCGGTCGAGTACGAGGTCGTCCTCGTGCGCCTCGGCGGACTTGATCGCGCCGAACTCACGGACCGTCTCGAGCATCCGGAATCGGACGGTCCCGGTTGCCGGGTCGTCCTGCACGGTGAGCAACGACTGGCCGACGAGCGCGTCGAGCGCCTCCACGACCTCGACCTCGGGGGCGAGCGCTGCAACCGCCTCCAGATCGAAGCCGTCGGGGAACCTGGACATGCGACGGAGGACGACACGTTCGTGCTCGCCCAGGAGGTTCCAACTCCAGTCGATGACGGCGAGCAGGGTGCGGTGGCGCTCAGGAGCGCTGCGATCACCGGCGGTCAGCAGGGTGAAGCGGTTCCCGAGTCGCCGCTCCACCTCCTCGACCGACATGGATCTGGTGCGCGCCGCCGCGAGTTCGATCGCCAGCGGCAGGCCGTCGAGTCTCGCGCAGAGACGTGCCGCGACGTCGAGAGGCACATGGAGTCCCGGGCGGGCGGCGCGGGCACGCTCGACGAACAGCCGCACCGCCGGGCCCGCGTGTTCGAGGTCGGTGCCGTCCACGGCAGCGTCCAGCGGGTCGAGTTGGTAGACGTGCTCGGCGGCGATCGACAACGGGCTCCGACTCGTCGCGAGGACGCGGAGGTCGCCGGCCCAGGCCAGCGCATCGGCGATCCAGCGTGCCGCCGCATCCACGAGGTGCTCGCAATTGTCCATCACGAGCAGCGTCGGCCGCTCCGAGAGTCGGTCGATGATGCGCTCGTGCAGCTCGACCGGTTGCACCATGATCGCTTCACTCAGCCGACGCGGGGTCGGGGCCTCGCGGATGTCGAGTGCGGTCGCGACCGCGAGCGGAAAATCGTCCGGGTCCCGCACGCTCGCCAGTTCCACCACGACGACGCCGGGCGTGGTCGTGGTGGCACGCCGGGCGACCTCCTGGGCGAGTCGGGTCTTCCCGAGGCCACCGGGGCCGAGGATCGTGGTCAGGCGGACCTCGGACACGAGCGTGCCGATCGCGTCGAGGTCGGTGTCGCGACCGAGGAGCTCGTTCGGCGCCGTCCGGAGTCCGAGCACCATGCTGGAGACGCGGGCGGTCGCTGGTGTGGACGCCGGCGCAGACGGCTCGACGGCGTCCTGCAGGAGCGCCGCGTGTGCCGCGACCAGCGCCGACGTCGGGTCGGCGCCGAGTTCGTCCCGGAGACGATGACGGTGGTCGGCGAAGAGCTGCATCGCGTCGGAGCGACGTCCGCTCTGCGCGTAGGCGTTGAAGAGCATCAGCTGGGTGGCGTCATCGAGTGGGTCGGCGGCGACGAGCGCCTCGAGATCGGTGATGACGGCCGCGCCGTCGCCGAGCTCGAGGCGGCTCTGGGCACGCACCCGGCGCAGGTCGTCGCGGAGCCGCGCCGCGCGGAGCGCCAGCTCGTCGCCGATCAGGCCGTCCAGTTCAGCGCCGGGATCACCGGTCCAGAGGAGGAGCGCGTCCCGGGCGAGCGTGCCCGCGGTGTGCGGGTCGGCGGCGCGGATGGCCGTCGACGCCGCATCGGCCGCCTGCGCGGCGACGTGGAGGTCGACCAGGGACTGGTCGATCGACAGTCGATACCCGGCGGCCGAGGAGTCGATGAGGTCCGGCGCCGACACGGCGCGCACCCGTGAGACCAGGGTCTGCAGCGCGGCTTTGGCACCTGCGGGCGGTGCGTCGTCCCACAGCTCGTCGATGAGGGCGGCCGTCGACACGGCGCGCCCGTCCGCGAGCACCAGGATGGTCACCAGCGCTTTGGCGAGCCGGCCGCCGGGTTCGACGAGCCGACCGGTGCGTCCCTCGACGAGCACCGGCCCCAGGACGGTCACTCGGAGGTTCGACGCAGGCACGTCACGAGTGTATCCACGGCTCGTTACTTGGACCGGCCCGGTCACTGAGCCGTCCCCGGTCACTGAGCCTGTCGAAGTGCGACCTGCCGACGAGTTCAGGGAACCGAGGCGTCAGCGCAGGGTCTTGCGGGCGGTGATCTGGCCGGTGTCGAAGCCGAGCAGATGGAGTCCACCGTGGAACCGGGCGTGCTCCACCTTGATGCAGCGGTCCATCACGACGTTCAGACCCTTCGACTCGCCGTACTCGGCCGCCTCCTGGTTCCAGATGCCGAGCTGCACCCAGACGGTCGGTGCTCCGATGGCGACGACCTCGTCGATGACCTGGGGGATGTCGCTCGCCTTGCGGAAGACGTCGACGATGTCGGGTACCTCCGGCAGGGAGGCGAGGTCGGGGTAGGCGGGCTGACCGAGGATCTCCGTGGCGTTCGGGTTCACGAAGTAGATCGTGAAGTCGCTCGACTGCTGCAGGTAGGTGCCCACGAAGTAGGAGGAACGCGCCGGGTTCGGTGAGGCGCCGACGATCGCGACGGACTTCGCCTCGCGGAGGAGCTTCAGGCGAGCCTTCGCGTCGGGGCCCGCCCACGTGCGCTGCGAACGCAGCAGCTTTGCGAGCGGCGAATCGGCGGGCAGCGAGCAGGTGAGGCCGTTGGTGAGCCGGACCGTCTCGGTCGCGTCCTGGTCGGTCACGGTCGCGTCCACGCCGGTCACGGTCGCGTCCACGCCGGTCACGGTCGCGTCCACGCCGGTCACTGAGCTTGTCGAAGTGCTCATGCCACTACTCCTTCACCGCTGCGGCGAGCGCCTGGTCGAGGTCGTAGATGATGTCGTCAGGGTCCTCGATGCCGACGCTCAGCCGGACGATGCCCGGCAGCACACCGGCGTCGACGAGCTGCTGGTCGGAGAGCTGCGCGTGCGTCGTCGATGCGGGGTGGATGATGAGCGTCTTCGCGTCGCCGATGTTCGCCAGGTGGCTCGCGAGGTCGACGGATTCGATGAGCTTCTGGCCGACCTGACGGCCACCCTTCACCTCGAAGCTGAAGACCGAGCCCGGTCCCTTCGGCAGGTACTTGTTCGCGCGCTCGTGGTGCGGGTGAGCCGGGAGCCCGGCCCAGTTGACGGCGGCGATGCGCGGGTCGGCGTCGAGCCACTCGGCGACGATCCGCGCGTTGTCGACGTGGGCCTGGATCCGGAACGGCAGCGTCTCGACACCCTGGGCGAGGAGGAAGGCCGAGTGCGGTGCGAGCGCCGGACCGATGTCGCGGAGTTGCTCGGCGCGCAGCCGGGTGAGGAAGGCGTACTCGCCGAAGTTGCCCGACCACTGCAGGCCGCCGTAGCTCGGGACGGGCTGACCGAACAGTGGGAACTTGTCGGTGTTCCAGTCGAAGCGCCCGCTTTCGACGACGACGCCACCGAGGGTCGTGCCGTGGCCGCCGAGGAACTTGGTGGCCGAGTGCGTGACGATGTCGGCGCCCCACTCGATCGGGCGGTTGAGGTAGGGCGTCGCGATGGTCGAGTCGATGATGAGCGGAATGCCGTGTGCGTGCGCGACGTCGGCGAGGCCCTCGATGTCGGCGATCTCGCCCGAGGGGTTCGCGACCGTCTCGGCGAAGACGAGCTTCGTGTTCTCCTGGATGGCGGCGGCGTAGTCGGCGGCGTCGGAGGACTGCACGAAGGTGGTCTCGATCCCGAACCGGCGGAGGGTGACGTCGAGCTGCGTGATCGAGCCGCCGTAGAGGTTGGCCGAGGCGACGATGTGGTCGCCCTGCCCCGCCAGCGAGGCGAAGGTGATGTACTGCGCGGCGAGGCCGGAGGCGGTCGCGACGGCTCCGAGGCCACCCTCGAGGCTGGCGATGCGCTCCTCGAAGCTCGCGACCGTCGGGTTGGCGAGGCGCGAGTAGATGTTCCCGTACTTCTGCAGGGCGAAGCGCGCGGCGGCGTCGGCGGTGTCGTCGAAGACGAAGGCGCTCGACTGGTAGATGGGCAGCGCCCGTGCGCCGGTCACCTGGTCGGGGATGTTGCCCGCGTGGATCGCACGCGTGCGGAAGCCATACTCACGATCTGCCATGCGTTCACGCTACCGGAGCACCGTCGAGCGCTTCACCGTGCTGCAACATTGCGTCGCATTCGACCGCACTGCACAGGGCCTGCCCAGGGCGTCGGCGTATCGTGTGGAGCACAGCCCTGATCGGGCTGCCGGACGAGGGCGCAGTACCCGGAACGCGACAAGACTGACCACTTGGGAGTGATCGTCATGTCATGGATCGTACTCGTCGCCTCCGGCGTCCTGGAAGCCGTCTGGGCGACCGCGCTCGGCAAGTCCGAGGGCTTCACGAAGCTCTGGCCGACCGTGACGTTCGCGGGGGCGCTCGTGCTCAGCATGGCCGGCCTCGCCTGGGCCATGCGCGACATCCCGGTGGGCACCGCCTACGCGGTCTGGGTCGGGATCGGCGCAGCGCTCACCGTCGGGTACGCCATGACCTTCGGCGGCGAGCAGCTGTCGGTCGTCAAGGTGCTGCTCATCCTCGGGCTCATCGGCTGCGTCATCGGCCTGAAGATCGTGGGCGGCGAGCACTAGCCGCGCTGCCCAGGCACGCACGCCTGCGTGCCTCAGGCCAGGTGCACCGCTCCGAGCGCGAGCACCGCGATGAGGAGCCAGGAGACGAGCCCGACGACGAGCGCGCGCCACCCGGTGGTGACGAGCGTGCGGACGCGGATCGCGGCACCGAGCGCGAAGAGCGCCATCGCCAGCAGTGCGGTCTGCACGCCGTCGGCGACGTCGAGGACGAGCTCGGGCACCGGGAGCAGGGTGCGGACGAGGACCGCGGCGATGAAGCCCGCGACGAACAGCGGGACGATCGGCGGTCGGGTTGCGGTCGCGGTTCCGTCGGCATCGACCTGCGCACCGGCGCCGGCCGACACCGTCAGGAGTCGGCGGCGCTCGATCGTCGCGGCGGCGGCGACCATGGGGGCGAGGAGCACGACCCGGGTCAGCTTGACGACGACGGCGATCGCGAGTGCGCTCGTGCCGGCGATCTGGGCGGTCGCGACGACCTGACCCACGTCGTGCACGCTCGCCCCCACCCAGTGACCGAACTGCTCGTCGCTGAGCCCGAGGGGGCCACGGAGCGCCGGGAGGACGAAGATCGCGAGGGTCCCGCACAGGGTGACGAGCGCGACGGGCGTCGCCTGCTCCTCGTCCTTCGCCTTCACGACGCCGCTCATCGCGCCGATGGCGGAGGCGCCGCAGATGGAGAAGCCCGTGGCGATGAGGAGCGGTTCGGGGCCCGCGAGCCCCAGTCTTCGGCCGAGCCAGAGGGTGACGAAGAAGGTGACGACGACGATCGCGACCGTGGTGGCGAGCGTGACCCACCCCAGGCCGGCGATGTCGACGAGGCTCAGCTTCAGCCCCAGCAGGACGACACCGATCCGCATGAACCGTTTCGCGCTCATCCCGAGTCCCGGCTTCAGGACGCCCGCCGCGAGCCGCTGGAACGGCGGGAGCTGGCCCGCCACCATGCCGAGCAGGACGCTCGCGGTCAGCAGCGGGACGACCGGCAGGAGGGTGTGGAGGCCCAGGGCGGCGAGCGCCGCTGCACCGGCGACGAGCACCCCGGGGAGCGCCTTCATCACCGACCTCCCGTCACACCCATGACGGCAACCAGGCGTGCAGGTGCCAGAACCAGTAGGGCACGGTGATGGCGGTCCAGAGCGGATACCAGAAGATGCTCAACAGCGTCGTGATGGTCACGAACACCCCGATGACGCCGACGCCGGCGAATCGGCGTTCCTCCGGGTCGTCGCGGGACCCGAGGATCTTCCCGATCGCGAAGACGAGCGCCAGGATGAGGTACGGCTCGAAGACGATCGTGTAGAACTGGAACACCGTCCGGTTCAGGTAGAGCAGCCAGGGCAGGTACCCGGCTGCGACGCCCAGGACGATGAGCCCGACCTGCCACTCGCGGTAGCGGACGAGCCGGTAGACGCAGTACCCGAGCGCGACGGCGGCGCCCCACCAGATGAGCGGGTTGCCGATCGAGGTGATCGCGGAGGAGCAGGCGTCCCACGCGCAGCCGTCGGTCCCGGTGGCGGGGGACTGGTAGTACATGCTCGTCGGCCGGATCATGAGCAGCCAGCCGAGCGGGTTCGCGGCGTAGGGGTGCGGGGTGCTGAGGCCGACGTGGAAGCTGTAGGCGCTCTGGTGGTAGTGGAGGAGACTCTGGAACCAGTGGGGGACCCACGCGAAGGTGCCGGTCCAGGCGTTGCCCACTGCATCGGCCCACTGGCGGTCGTACCCGCCGGACGTCCTGATCCAGCCGGTCCAGCTGGCGAGGTACACGACGGCGGACACGGGGACGAGGGTCACGAAGGACACGGGGCCCTGCTTGAGGACCGCTGCGCTCGCCCACAGGCTGAGGCCCAGTCGGCGGCGGAGCAGCAGATCCGTGACGATCACGTACACGCCGAACGCGGCGAGGAAGTACAGTCCGTTCCACTTCACCGCGGTGGCCGCACCGAACGCGACCCCTGCGGCGAGCAGCCACGGCCGCCACCAGAGGACGGGACCCCAGGCCGGATCGGCGCCCCTCGCCCGGGCTGACGCGACCTTCGCCGCCAGGCGTGACGCGTGCCACGACCGGTCCAACAGGATCGCGCCGAATCCCGCCAGTACGAAGAACATGACGAAGTTGTCGAGCAGCGAGACCCGGGCCATGACGATCGCGTGGCCGTCGATCGCGAACAGGAACCCGGCCAGGACGGCGAGGATCGACGAGGTGAACAACCGCTTGGCGATGAGCGTGACGAGCAGGACCGCGAGCGTTCCGGCGATCACGGTGGAGATGCGCCACCCGGTGCTGTCGTCGATGCCGAACACGGCGATGCCGAGCGCGATCAGCCACTTGCCGAGCGGTGGGTGCACGACGTAGGAGGGGTTCGTGCTCGGGCTGCCCGCGTCGCCGTTCGCGAAGCCCTCGTCGGCCCCGTCCGGCCAGGTGCTCTCGTAGCCGTTCAGCCACAGCGACCACGAGTCCTTCACGTAGAAGGTCTCGTCGAAGACGAGCGAGTGCGGGTGACCGAGGTTCCAGAACCGCAGCACGAACGCGAGGAGTGTCACGGCGGCCGGACCGCCCCAGATCCAGAGCTTCCGGCGGCGCTCGGTGCGGAGCATCCGCTCCCACCAGCGGTCGAGGCGGGATCCCGTCACAGGGGCTTCCAGAAGATCGACCGACACCGTCTCATCTAACCACCCCGACCGGATGGGAGACTGGTCCGGTGATCATCCTCGGAGCGACCCCCATCGGCAACCTCGGCGATGCGTCGCCACGACTCCGGGAAGCGCTGGCAGCGGCGGAGGTCATCGTCGCCGAGGACACCCGGACGGCCATCCACTTACTGCGCGCCCTCGGTGTCGAATCGCGGCCGAGGCTCATCGCCATGCACGACCACAACGAGCGCGAACGCGCGGCCGAGATCGTCGAACTGGCCCGTGAGACCGACGTCCTCGTGCTCAGCGACGCCGGCATGCCGACCGTGTCCGACCCCGGCTTCCACCTCGTCGACGCGGCGGCGGCCGCAGACGTCCAGGTCACCGCGATCCCCGGGCCGTCTGCGGTCGTGACGGCGCTCGCCGTGTCCGGCCTCGCGACCGACCGCTTCACCTTCGAGGGGTTCCTCCCGCGGAAGCCGGGCGACCGGCGCAGCAGCCTCCGAGCGCTGGCGACCGAGCTGCGGACGATGGTGTTCTTCGAATCGCCCAACCGACTCGCCTCCTCCCTCGAGGACATCGCCGCCGTGCTCGGCGCCGACCGTCGCGTGGCGGTGTGCCGGGAGCTCACCAAGCTGTTCGAGGAGGTCAAGCGGGGAACGGCCGCTGAACTGGCCGAGTGGGCGTCCGGGGGTGTGAAGGGCGAGATCTGCATCGTCATCGCCGGTGCGGAGGCCGTCGAGGCCGATCCGGCCACCGCGCTCGAGCAGGTGCTCGCGCTCGTGGCCTCGGGCACGCGCCTGAAGGACGCCTCCAACGAGGTCGCCGAGGCCACCGGTCTCTCGAAGCGCGACCTGTACCAGGCGGCCCTCGCAGCCCGGCCCCCGAAGGCGTCGCCGGACGCGCAGGTGCGTCCCGCGCCGTAACAGGCACGGTGGCGACGCCCGCTCGTCCTAGGATTGACCCCATGGCCGACGGCACCTCGTTCTACATCACCACGCCCATCTTCTACGTCAACGATGCCCCGCACATCGGGCACGCCTACACGGAGGTGGCCGCGGACGTCCTCGCGCGCTGGCACCGTCAGGCCGGCGACCGCACCTGGTTCCTGACCGGGACCGACGAGCACGGCCAGAAGATCCTGCGCACGGCGACCGCGAACGGCGTGACGCCGAAGGAGTGGGCCGACAAGCTCGTCAGCGAGTCCTGGTACCCGCTGCTCGACACGATCGACATCTCGAACGACGACTTCATCCGCACGACGGACGAACGGCACGAGCAGAACGTCCAGCTCTTCCTTCAGCGCCTGTACGACGCCGGCTTCATCTACACCGGTGAGTTCGAGGGGTACTACTGCGTCGGCTGTGAGGAGTACAAGCAGGAGAGCGACCTCGTGCAGGGCACCGGCGAGTACGTCGGGCAGCTCGTGTGCGCGATCCACTCGAAGCCGGTCGAACTACTCCAGGAGAGCAACTACTTCTTCCGCATGAGTGACTTCGCCGAGCGCCTGCTGGCCCTCTACGAGGAGCGACCGGAGTTCGTGCAGCCGGAGTCGGCGCGCAACGAGGTCATCCAGTTCGTGCGCCAGGGGCTCAAGGACCTGTCCATCTCCCGCTCGACCTTCGACTGGGGCATCAAGGTCCCGTGGGACGAGAGCCACGTCGTCTACGTGTGGTTCGACGCCCTGCTCAACTACATCACCGCCGCCGGGTACGGCTCCGACGAGGAGGCGTTCGCCGAGCGCTGGCCCGCCACGCAGATCGTCGGCAAGGACATCCTGCGGTTCCATGCGGTCATCTGGCCGGCCATGCTCATGGCCGCCGGGCTCGAGGTCCCGAAGCGGGTCTTCGGTCACGGTTGGCTGCTCGTCGGCGGCGAGAAGATGTCGAAGTCGAAGCTCACCGGTATCGCACCGAGTGAGATCACCGACACCTTCGGCTCCGACGCGTTCCGCTACTACTTCATGCGCGCCATCGCCTTCGGGCAGGACGGTTCGTTCAGCTGGGAGGACCTCTCCGCGCGGTACCAGGCGGAGCTCGCGAACGGCTTCGGCAACCTCGCGTCGCGCGTGCTCGCGATGGTGACGCGGTACTTCGACGGCGTCGTGCCGGCGAGCGGCCCTGCCGAGCCGGCCGACGTGGCCATCCAGGAGACGGTCGCCCGCGCTGCAACCGACGCCGACGCCGCGATCGAGCGCCTCGCCATCCAGGACGCGCTCGCGGCCATCTGGCGGATCGTCGACGAGCTGAACGGCTACATCACCGAGCAGGAGCCGTGGGCACTCGCGAAGGACGAGGCCAAGCGGGAGCGGCTCGGCACCGTGCTCGCCACGGCGGTCGAGGGCCTGCGCGCCCTGTCGGTCTTGCTCCACCCCTTCGTCCCGAAGGCGACCACCAAGCTGTGGTCCGCCCTCGGCGCTGAAGCCGCCCTCGGCGAGCTCGGCGCACAGCGCATCGGCGACGTCGGCACCTGGGGGCAGCTGCCCGCCGGCACCTCGGTGGCAGGGCTCGAGCCCCTGTTCCCGCGGATCGAGGCCGTCGCCGAATGAGCGGGGGCGTCGCGCCGGATCCGGCCGTCACACCGCACCTGCGGCAGCGCGAAGCGGGGGAGCGGAAGCAGCTGAGCTATCCCGAGGCACCTGAGGCGCTGCCGGTCGCGGTCTACGACAACCACACGCACCTCGAACACGCCGACGGCGACGCCCCGCTGACCCCGTCCGAGCACTTGGACCGTGCAGCCTCCGTCGGGGTCCGCGGCATCGTGCAGGTCGGCACCGACGTGGAGACCTCGCGTTGGTCGGCGGCGATCGCCGCTCGTGACCCCCGTGTGCTCGCGGCGGTCGCGATCCACCCCAACGACGCGCCGGACCTCGACCGCGCGGGCACCCTGGACGAGGCGCTGGCCGAGATCGACCGTCTGGCGGCGGAGCCTCGCGTCCGCGCCGTCGGAGAGACCGGCCTCGACTTCTTCCGCACCGAGGAGGACGGCCGAGCGGCGCAGTTCGCATCGTTCGAAGCGCACATCGCGATCGCGAAACGTCACGGTGTCGCACTGCAGATCCACGATCGCGACGCCCACGACGAGGTCGTCGAGACGCTCCTGCGGGTGGGCGCTCCGGAACGCACCGTCTTCCACTGCTTCTCGGGCGGCCCGGAGCTCGCCGAGCTGTGCGCCGAGCACGGCTGGTACGCCTCCTTCGCCGGGACGGTGACGTTCAAGAACGCCGCACCGCTGCGTGAGGCGCTCGCGATCATGCCCCGCGAGCTGATCATGGTCGAGACCGACGCGCCCTACCTCACGCCCGCCCCGTTCCGCGGTCGGCCGAACGCGCCGTACCTCCTCCCGTACACGGTGCGCGGCATGGCCGAGCACCTGGGCGAGGACGTCGCCGCGTTCGCGGCGCAGCTCGCGACGAACACCGAGCGCGTCTACGGCTCCTGGGCCGACTGAGCGACTGAGCCCGTCACCGAGCCTCGCGCCCGTCGCCCGACGAGGACCGGCTCCGCGATCAGGGATACTGGAGGGATGACCGCCTCCGTCGCCCTGCTCGGCCCCGCCGAGATCCGAGATCTCGCCACCCTGCTGGACGTGACGCCGACGAAGAAGCTCGGTCAGAACTTCGTCATCGACGCGAACACCGTCCGCAAGATCGTGTCGGTCGCACACGTCGCTCCGGGCGACGTCGTCGTCGAGATCGGCCCTGGACTCGGCTCGTTGACGCTCGGCCTGCTCGAGGCCGACGCGAGCGTCGTCGCCGTCGAGATCGATGGTCGGCTCGCCAAGCAGCTGCCGCTCACCGTGGGGGAGATGGCACCGGGCATGATCGACCGGTTGTCGGTCGTCCACGAGGACGCGATGCGTATCGAGGAACTCCCCGCGCAGCCCAACCGACTCGTCGCCAACCTGCCGTACAACATCTCCGTGCCCGTCCTCCTGCACTTCCTGGAGCACTTCACCTCGCTGACGGCCGGTGTCGTCATGGTGCAGGCCGAGGTTGGCTACCGACTCGCCGCCGGCCCGGGGAGCAAGGTCTACGGCGCCCCGAGCGCGAAGGCCGCCTGGTACGGCGCGTGGCGTATCGCCGGCCAGGTGAGCCGCCAGGTGTTCTGGCCCATCCCGAACGTCGACTCCGTGCTCGTCGGATTCGAGCGGCGCAGCGACGTCATCGGCACCGAGGAGGAGCGCATCAAGACCTTCGCGCTCATCGACGCGGCGTTCCAGCAGCGTCGCAAGATGCTCCGACAGGCTCTCGGGAGTGTCCTCGGCAGCTCCCAGGCCGCGACGGAGCAGATGGAGGCCGCCGGGGTGAAGCCGACGGCGCGCGGCGAGGAGCTCACGGTCCACGACTTCCTGTCGATCGTGCGTGCGGGACGATAACGTTGGCGCATGACCGCTGATGCTCGATTCCCGCTGAACGTCCCCGACATCCACCGCCCGTACGCCGCGGCGGACGACCGCTACGCGCGGAACGACTACCGCCAGGTCGGCACCTCGGGGCTCTTCCTCCCGCCGATCTCGCTCGGCCTCTGGTACAACTTCGGCGACAACCGGCCGTTCGACGGGCAGCGCGCGCTCCTGCGCCACGCGTTCGACCACGGCATCACCCACTTCGACCTCGCGAACAACTACGGCCCGCCCTACGGCTCCGCCGAGACGAACTTCGGTCGCATGATGCGCGAGGACTTCGGTCCGTACCGCAACGAGCTCATCATCTCCTCGAAGGCCGGCTACGACTTCTGGCCAGGCCCGTACGGCAACTTCGGTTCGAAGAAGTACCTGACCGCGAGCCTCGACGAGTCGCTCGAGCGGATGGGTCTCGACTACGTCGACATCTTCTACTCGCACCGGGTCGACGAGGTCACGCCCATCGAGGAGACCGTGGGCGCGCTCGACGCGATCGTGCGCTCCGGCAAGGCCCTGTACGTCGGCATCTCCTCGTACTCGGCCGAGCGGACGGCCGCCGCACACGCCGTCGCTCGCGAGCTCGGCACGCCGCTCGTGATCCACCAGCCGTCGTACTCGATCCTCAACCGCTGGGTCGAGGACGGCCTCACCGAGGTGCTGACCGAGACCGGCCTCGGCGCGATCGCCTTCGTGCCGCTCGCGCAGGGCCTGCTCACCGACAAGTACCTCGGCGACGGCCCGGCCGAGCGTGCGACGAACCGTCCGTCCCTGCCCGACCGGCAGGTGAGCGAGGAGATGGCGACCCGCCTCCGGTCCCTCAACGACATCGCCGTGGAGCGCGGGCAGACCCTTGCGCAGATGTCGCTCGCCTGGGTCCTGAATAACCCCGCGATCACCTCCGCCCTCATCGGCGCCTCCCGCCCCGAGCAGCTCGACGAGAACCTGGCGGCGCTCGACGGCCCCGCGTTCACGACCGAGGAGCTCGAGGAGATCGACCGACTCGCGGAGGGCGCCGACGTCAACATCTGGGCGGACTCCTCCGACAAGTGACGCGGTCCGAGGCGCCTGCTCGATCGACTAACTTGGAACAATGACCACCGAGGCCATCCTCAAGCACGTCCACGTGCGAGCACCGGGGAAGATCAACGTCTTCCTCAAAGTCGGCGAAGTGATGGACGACGGCTACCACGACGTCGCGACCGCGTACCAGGCGATCTCGCTGTACGAGGACGTGCACGCGTACCCGGCCGACGACTTCAGTGTGTCGTTCTCCGGCTCGGTGGACGTGTCGGGTGTGCCGACCGACACGAGCAACCTCGCCATCCGTGCCGCGAAGGCCCTCGCGAGACGGACCGGGTACCGCGGCGGTGTCCGGCTCGAGATCGAGAAGCACGTGCCGGTCGCCGGCGGGATGGGCGGCGGCTCAGCCGACGCCGCGGCCACGCTGCTCGCCTGTGACGCCCTCTGGGGGACCGAACGCAGCCGCGACGACCTCCTGGCGCTGGCGGCACGCCTCGGCGCCGACGTGCCCTTCGCCCTGCTCGGCGGCACCGCTGTCGGCACCGGCCGCGGCGACCAACTGAGCAGCGCGTTGGCCAAGGGGCAGTTCGAGTGGGTGCTCGCCCTCGCCGACTTCGGGATGTCGACCCCGAAGGTCTACCAGGAGCTCGACGCCCACCGTGCGCGGCACATCCTCGACATCTCGCCGTCCGGTCGGCAGCCGACGGTCGACGCCGCGGTGCTCCAGGCGTTGCGGGCGGGCGACGCCCACCTCCTCGGCGAGGTCCTCTACAACGACCTGCAGGCCGCCGCGCTGCAGCTGCGCCCGGTGCTGGGCGAGGTGCTCGAGTTCGGCGATTCCCAGGGAGCCCTCGGCAGCCTCGTCTCCGGCTCCGGGCCGACGATCGCCTTCCTGGCGGCCGACACCGACGACGCCGTCGAACTGCAGGTGACGCTCGCCTCGTCCGGGCTGAAGGTCATCCGTGCCCACGGACCGGTCCACGGCGCCCGCATCGTCTCGCAGAGCTGAGACGCGGCCCGCACGACACGAAGCAGCCCCGGTCGGAGATCCGACCGGGGCTGCTGTACGAGGTGGCGCGGTTCAGGCCGCGACGCCGCGCACGCGGAGCGAGTTCTCGATGATCGTGAGCCCCTCCATACCGGGGAGCTTGGCGATGTGCCCGTCGATGCGGCGCACCTCGGCCAGGCCGTCCTCGTCGCCGAAGAGGTGGCCCATGACGTGCGTGACCTCGGAGTCGGGCATGACGCCGGAACCGACGGGCCCCCACACCTTGCGGAGCAGGAAGCGGGTGAGTCGACGTGCGCTCTTCGACGACTCCAGGCGCGCCTTGGCCTGGCTCGCGTAGAACGCCACGTGACGCGTCTCCTGCTTCGCGATCCGCTTGAGGAGCACCGAGAGCACCGGGTGTCGCTCCAACTGCGCGAGGCGGGTGTACGCGGCGGTCGCGGACCACTCGTTCGCCGCGCCCCAGCTCATGTGCACCGCGATGAAGTCGGTGCCCACGAGGTTGCCGAGGATCGACTGCTTGATGGGGTCGAGGCGGTCCTTCCAGCCGAGCTTCAGGCGCGTCGCCTTGAGCTCGTCGAAGTCGACCGTGATGTCGTGGGCGGCGAGGACGGCGGCGAGCGCCTCCCCGTGCCAGAACTCCTCACGGTTCCACATCGTCATGAACGCGCCGACCTCGTCGTCCTCGTGGGACGGCGTCATGAGCATGTCGCGCAGATAGCAGACCGTGTGGTACTCGATGTCGCACATATAGCGCAGGCTGCGCAGGGTGGAAGCGGGGAGCGGGTTCGTCTTGAACTCGTCGAAGTCGAGGTCGCTCCAGTTCACCGAGACACTCGTCTCGGTGAACTTGTCGATGTCAAACGCCATGTGCGGTGGGGCGGTCGGGGATCGTGTCCTCGGCCGTCCGCTCTCCTCTCGGCTGTGCGGGGCGCGGTGCGCGGGTCAGTTCGTCTTCGGAGCGGACGCCTCCGGTGGTTCGTGCCCATTCTCGCACCGTCCACCGGCCGACCTGCGCCAGCTTGTACAGGGTGTGGTCGGGGTTGACGGCGACCGGGTTCCCGACCAGCTGCAGCCAGGCGGCGTCCGCATGGGAGTCGCCGTAGCCGTAGGAGTGCGCGAGGTCCATGCCGTGCTGCTCGGCGTACTGCGTGAGCCAGGCGCCGCGCGCTTCGTCGACGAGCGGCGGGCTGTCGAGGTAGCCCGTGAGGCGTCCGTTCTCGGCGTGCATCGCCCCGGCCACGACCTCGTCGAAGAACGGCTCGAGCGGAGCCGTCATGAGGTCGATGGTGCCCGTGACGAGGATCGTCCGGTGACCGGCCGCCCGGTGCGCGGCGATCTGTTCGAGCGCCTGGGGGAGGAGGCGGGACCGGACGGCCTTGCCGAAGCCGCCCCGGACGATCTTCTCGAGCTGCGCCACGTCGACGCCCTCGTAGCGGCGCATGAACGTGCGGATGAACTCACCGCGGTCGCGGAGTTCAGCACCGATGTACCCCGGCATGGAGGCGCCGAGCGTGGCGATCTCGATGGGCCAGCGCGACCGTGAGGTCGCGGCGAGCCGCAGCCAGAGGTACTGCTCGATGAGGTTCCAGGCGAGCACCGTGCCCTCGAGGTCGAACACCGCGAGGACGTCGTCGCGCACGGGCAGGATCTTCTGCTGCTTCGCGGCGCCCGCCTTGCGGTTGGCGAAGGCGCGGGTCAGGGTCGTGACGGCGGGGAAGTGGATGCGCTGGAAGTAGTCGTCCCAGTCGATCGTCGTGACGTCGAACCCGCGGTCCGTCTGCTGCTCGGGCGTCAGTGAGGCGTGCAGGGCACGGGTGCGCTGGTCGTCGAACACGATCTCGCTCTGCACGTAGGAGCGGTAGAGCCCGGTGAAGTCGCGGAGCGAGCCGAGGTCACTCGACGCCTTGCGGATCCGGTCCTGCCACCCGCGGGTGGTCGCGTTCGCCGGCAGGTGGGAGACGACTCGGCCGGCCGCCGTCGTCGCCTTCTGCCGCCGGTCGATGGAGCGCTCGATCGCGCGCCCGCCGGGGAAGTTCCAGGTCGGCACGCTGATGTCGCCGGCGTCGGCCGGGATCGGGTGCTCCGTGAAGTAGCTGTGCACGTTCGCGTACATCTTGTGGAACGGCAGCGGGTTGCTGGCGCCGGAGCTCACGTGGAAGTAGCGAGCCGCAGCCGGCTCCGGCGGGGTCTGTGCCGCGGCGAGGATCGCGTTGACGACGAAGTCGACGGGGATGATGTCGAGCACGCTGTCGGGGAGGCCCGGGAAGTCGGGCAGCTGTCCGCGGCCGTAGGCGATGATCAGCGGGTCGGCGACCTTGTAGCCGTCGATCCAGCCGGGGAAGGGGTGCGCGAGCGCGCTCTCGATGATCGAGGGACGCACGACGGAGAGCCGGTTGCCCTCGCCGGCCCAGCGCTCTTCGGCGACCCGCTCGGCCATCGCCTTCGTGAAGGTGTAGACGTCGGTCCAGCCGAGGCTCTCGGCGCGTGCACGGCCGTGGGCGACGAGTCGGGCGTCGACCCAGGCGATGCGTGCAGCCTCGGCGGCGTTCGAGACGGCCTGGGGGCCGGCCTTGCCGTGCTCGCGACGGGCGGTCTGCATGAGCTTGCGCAGGACCTCCGGACGACGGGACGACTCCTCGGTGCGGACGCGTGCCGAGCGGGCTGCCTCGGCCTCGACGCGCCAGTCGACGTCGTGCGCGAGGCTGCGTTCCGGCTGGATGCCCTTCCGCGTGCCGCCGACGTAGGCGGTGGAGACGTGGACGACGTGCGGGGTCGCGCCGCTCTTCGCGAGCGCCGCGTACAGGGTGGTGGCGCCGCCGACGTTCGTGGCGAAGGCCTCGTCGATCGGCGGGTCGAAGGAGACGGTCGACGCGCTGTGGATGACGACGTCGAGGTCGGCCGGCAGTGCCATCTCGTCGAGGCCACCCTCGATCACGCTGACGCGTTCGGCCACGATCGCCGCAGCGGCTTCGGCGCCGACGCGTTCGCGCCAGGCCTTGAACACCGGCTTGCGGAGCAGGGTCTGGAGACGGTCGCTCCCGCGGACCGACCCCTTCTTCCGGATGAGCAGGCTGACGCGCGTGGTCGGGTGATCGGCGAGCAGGCGCTCGAGCACCGCCTGGCCGAGGAAGCCGGTGCCACCGGTGACGAGGACGTGCGCGCCGTCGAGGGCATCCGGGGCGATGGTGGGTTGTTCGGTGGCGGGCTGCTGAGCCTCCGGCTGCTGAGCCTCCGGCTCCTGGGCGTCGGGCTGTTCGGCGTCTGGGGTGGGGGTGTCGGTCATCGGTTCTCCTCGAGGCTGCCGCGGCGCCCGCGGCGGGCAAGTCTGGCGGCGAGATGGAGGCCCGACTGACCGGGCAGCGCGTCGATCGACGCGTCGATGCCGAGGACGGCGGGGTCGCTCCAGGTGGCGGTACTGCGGAACACGAGCGCGGCGAACCGCGCCGTCTGTCGGGGGCCGTTCGCATCGGAGCCGGTGGGCCACACGGCGTTCCGGATGCGGCGACGCGTGATGCCCTGTGCACGGGGCGACGCGGCGAGGCGGTCACTCGCCTGAGCGGTGAAGAACTCGAGGTGCCTGGCCTTCGTCTCGAGGATCTCGTCGACGAGGCGGTCGAGCACGGGGTGCGGCTCGCGCTCGCGCACCGCGCGGTACGCCGCGTGGGTGATGAGGTCGTCGATCGTCCCGATCGTCATGTGCCAGGCGATGATGTCCTCGCCGAGCACGTTCGCGACGAGGGCCTGGCCGATGGGCGCGAAGCGGTCGCGCACGCCGTGGACGGTGCGGCGGAGACCCGTCGAACGCGTCTTGTCGCGCGGGGTCCCGTTCGCCTTGAGCAGGGTGTCGAGGGTGTCGGTGATCCAGTACTTCTCGTACGCCCAGGTGATCAGGAACGCGGTGACCCTGGCGTCCTTGTGGGTGGGGGTGACGAGCACCCCGCGGAGGTACTGCATCGTCGCGCGCTCGATGTCCGACAGGGCGCGGAGCAGAGCGACCGTCTCAGCACTCAGCGGCGTCTCGGAGAAGGCAGCGGCGTCGATCTCCTTGCGGCGACTGCCGACGGCGGACTTCGCGTAGTCGCGGACGCTGAACCCGTGGGCAGGCCGCAGCATGGCGCTCTCCTGCTCCGCGTCCTCGAGGGCCGCGGGTGCTGTTCCGCGCGGCGAATCCCGGTTCACCATGGCGTCTCCGTTCCGTGACGATCCGACCTCATCACTGTAGCTTGCAACGATACGCAACGCGTAGCGTATTCTGATCCCCATGGCTACAGCTCTCGTCACCGGTGGGACGTCCGGCATCGGTGCCGCGTTCGCCACGGCGCTCGCCGGACGGGGCTTCGACCTGGTGCTCGTCGCCCGTGACGTCGGGCGGCTCGAGCAATCGGCCGAGCGACTGCGCGCGACCGGTCGCACCGTCGAGGTGATCAGTGCCGACCTCTCGGACCGCGCCGACGTCGCGAGACTCGCCGCGCGGATCGAGGATCAGGGGTCACCGATCGAGGTGGTCGTGAACAACGCCGGGTTCGGCGTGCACGCCCGCCTCACCGACCCCGACACGAGCGAGCTCGACAACGCGATCGAGGTCATGTGCCGGAGCGTCACCACCCTCTCGGGCGCCGCGGCCCGCGCCATGCGGGAACGCGGACGCGGCACCATCATCAACGTCTCGAGCACGGCGGGGTACATCACCACCGGCGGTTACTCCGCGGTGAAGTCGTTCGTCACCACCTACACCGAGGCGCTCGCGGTCGAGCTCGCCGGCTCGGGTGTCCGCGTCACGGCGCTCTGCCCCGGATGGGTCCGCACCGAGTTCCACGATCGCGCCGGCATCAGCACCCGCTCGATCCCGTCAGGTCTGTGGATCGATGTGGACCGGCTCGTCGCCGACGCCCTCCGCGACGCCGGGAGAGGGGTCGTCGTCTCCATCCCGAGCTTCCGCTTCAAGGCCCTCATGGCCCTCGTCAAGTTCGCGCCCCGTGCGTCCATCCGGTGGATCTCCGGCCGGATGTCCTCGAGCCGTCGAGCCGCCAACGCCGCCCAGTCAGGAGCCCGCCGATGACCGCAGAGCCGCGGTTCACCTCCTCCCTCCACGCCAACGCGCGGTTCGTCGCCCAGCGTCTGCTGTTGAAGCCGCTCGTCTGGTCGCTGACCCGCGTGACGGTGACGGGTCGCGAGCGCCTGTCGGGCGTCACCGGGCCGTACATCGTCGTCGCCAACCACCAGTCGCACCTCGACGCACCGCTCGTCGTCGGGGCGATGCCGCGTCGACTGTCGCGCTATCTCGCCGCCGGTGTCGCCGCCGACTACTTCTTCGACGTCCCCGCCCGCCGCATCTTCGCCGCCCTTTTCTTCAACGCGTTCCCGGTCGACCGCTCGGGCGACCGCAAGCGTGCAGGCGTGTCACGGGAGCTGCTCGAGAGCGGCGTCCCGATCCTCATCTTCCCCGAGGGCGGCCGATCGCGGACGGGTGAGCTCGGCCGGTTCAAGCCCGGTGCCGCGGCACTCGCCACCCGCCAGGGCATCCCCTGCCTCCCGGTGGCCGTCCTCGGCACCCACTCCGCCATGCCGAAGGGTCGCAACTGGCCCGTCCCCGGACGACCGCCGGTGCGCGTCGTCTTCGGGCAACCGATCCACCCGCAGCCGAACGAGACGCCCGTCCAGCTCATGGACCGCGTCGTCGCCGAGATCGTCGCGCTGCGCGCCTCGGTCGAGCCGGGAACACACGTTTCGATCGACACACCACGAAAGGAAGCCGGATGACGTCTGTGGAGCACATGAAGTGGTGGGGCTGGGGAGTCGAAGGGGTCGCCTTCGAGCACAGCAACAAGCCGGACTTCGCGCCGTTCGTGAAGCAAGCCGTCGGTCTCGACCTCCGGAAGCCTGCGCAGGCGCACCTCAGCTTCGACGAGCTCACCGTCCCCGCATCGCGCGCGTCCGAGGAGTTCATCGCCGAGCTCTCGACGCTCGTCGGTCAGGGTCACGTGACCACGGACGACCAGGAACGCGTCGTCCACACCTACGGCAAGAGCATCCGCGACCTGCTCCGGATCCGCGCGAACGACCTGCCCCGCACGCCCGACCTCGTGGTGTACCCGGCTGACGAGGCCGAGGTCGCTTCGGTCGTCGCTGCAGCCGTCGACGCAGACGCCGTCATCATCCCGTTCGGCGGTGGCACCAACATCGCCGGCTCGCTCGACCCGCAGCCGACGGAGGAGCGGGTCATCATCTCGCTCGACCTCGGCCGGCTCGACCGCGTCCTGTCGATCGACGAGGGCTCCGGTCTCGCCACCATCCAGGCCGGTGCGCAGGGCCCCTCGATCGAGGAGCAGCTCGGCGCCAAGGGCTGGACGATGGGCCACTTCCCCGACAGCTTCACGCACTCCACGCTCGGCGGATGGGTCGCGACCCGCTCCTCGGGCATGCAGTCCGACAAGTACGGCGACATCGCCGACATCACCAAGGGCCTGCGGATGGTGCGCCCGAACGGCATCGTGGCGATCCGCCCCGTCCCGAGCGCGTCGACCGGCCCGAGCGTCCGCGAGATGATCATCGGCAGCGAGGGTCGACTCGGCATCATCACCGAGGTCACCGTGCAGGTCCACCGGACGCCCGCCGTCCGCGAGGTCCTCGGCTACTTCTTCCCCACCTGGGAGGCCGGGCTCGCGGCGATGCACGAGATCGCGGAGAGCGACGCCAGCCCCTCGGTCACCCGGGTGTCGAACGCCCGGGAGAGCGGCTTCTCGCTCGCGACCCGGAAGGCCAGCACCGGCGTCTCGGCGCAGGTCACCAAGGGCCTCATGAAGGTGCTCACGGCCAGGGGCTGGGACCTCGAGCAGCTGTGCCTCTCCTTCATCGGCTACGAGGGCAGCGCGTCCCACGTGCGGTACGAGAAGGGCCTCGTCGGCTCGATCGTCCGGAAGCACGGCGGCATCGGCGTCGGCAAGGGCCCCGGCGCCCTCTACGACCAGAAGAAGTTCGACACCCCGTACCTGCGCGACTTCCTCCTCGACCGCGGAGCCGCGGCGGACGTCTCGGAGACCGCGGCGCCCTGGTCGCGCCTGCAGGAGGTCTACGACGCCGCGAACGACGCCGCCAACGCCGCGTACGACAAGCTCGGGGTGCACGGGTGGATCATGTGCCACCTCTCCCACTCGTACCACTCCGGCGCGTGCCTCTACTTCACCTTCGCGTTCATCACCGGCGACGACCCGATCGGCGAGTACGAGCAGGTCAAGTCGGCGATCCAGCAGTCCTTCGTCGACCACGGTGGCACCCTCTCGCACCACCACGCGGTCGGCGTCGAGCACTCGCCGTGGATGGAGCAGGACATCTCGACCGAGGGCGTCGCGATCATGCGCGGCCTCTTCGACAGTGCTGACCCCGGCTCGAACTTCAACCCCGGCAAGATCCTCGCGGACTGAGCCGTTCCTCCGGTCCCTGAGCCGTTCCTCCGGTCCCTGAGCCGTTTCCGGTCCCTGAGCCTGTCGAAGGGCGGGCTCAGGGCCGGAGCCGACCCGATCGCGCCGCCGTCACCGGTAGTCGGACGATGAGCGCGCCGGGGTCGACGGTCAGCCGGGCCGCCGAGACCAGGCCGATCCCGTCGCCGTCCGCTTGGAACTCGGCTGGCGGTGACACCGTCACGTCGATCCGTCGTACCCGCAGGTAGCGGAGCGCCCCGCCGGCGGAACCAGCCGTCTCGACGGCACTCGGCTGCACGCGGCGGCCCCGTGTCCGTCTTCCCTTGGAGAACCGGGCGACGGGGTTGTTCGCGCGGTGCAGCCAGCGCGTCACCCGGACCCCGTCCCACCCCTCGAGGGACCGCACCATCAGGACGTCGAGCACACCGTCGTCGAGGAGTGCGTCGGGGAGGACGTCGAGGCCCGCCGAGACGGTGCCGCAGTTCCCGACGAACATCGTGTGCGTCCGTCCGCTCCGGATCGATCCGCCGTCCTCCTTCCAGGAGACGCGGGGCCGGTCGCGGCGGAACAGCCCGCGGATGATCGGGACGACGTAGGCGATCCAGCCGAAGCGGCGCTTCAGGACGGGGTCGGCGTAGGCCACCATGTCCGCGTCGACGCCGAAGCCGGACATGACGAGGAACGGGGTGCTGCGCCGGACGCCGTCGGGGTTCCGGTACTCGATGACGCCGACGTCCACGCTCCGGTCCTCCCCGGTGAACGCGGCCCGCACGGCGGTGGCCGTGTCGATCGGGATACCGGCGTTCCGGGCGAAGAGGTTCGCGGTGCCGACGGGGACGACGGCGAACGGCGTCCGGGTGTGACGCATCGCCCCGGCCACCTCGCGGACCGTCCCGTCACCGCCGGCGGCGATCACGAGCGACGCGCCGCCTCCGAGCGCCTCGGCGACCTGGTCGACCGCGGTCGACCGCTCGCGGGTCGGGATCCAGCTCGTCGGGCCCCAGCCGGCGTCCGTGGCCGCGGCGTCGACGAGCCTCGTCACGCGCTCGAGCTGGATGCGCGTCGGGTTGTAGATCACCGCAGCGTGCGGCGGGGTGCTGCCTCGCGTCATGCGGCCAGTGCCGGCCAGAGGACGGACAGGACCTGGTCCGCCCAGTCGTCGTCCATGTCGGCGCCGCGGACGAGCTGTCCGAGGACCGCACCGAGGAGCAGGGTCGCGACGAGGCGGCCGTCGAGTCCTGGCTTCAGATCGCCGGTGGAGATCCGTTCGTCGACCAGGTTGGACAGCGCGCGCGCCCGGTTCCTCGTGAGGTCGCGGAGCAGCGTCGAGAACTCGGGGTCGTCCTGGAGCAGGATCGACGCGATCGTGCCCCGGCCCACCACGTCCTCGATCATCGCCCGGGCTTCGTGGAGCAGCCAGGTGAAGGTGTCGTAGGTGGAGAGGTTCTCGGGGATCTCGACCGGGGTCTCCATGGCGCGCGCGACGGCTGCCGTGAGCAGCTCGGAGCGGTTGCGGTACCGCCGGTAGATCGTCGTCTTCGCCACGCCGGTGGTCTCCGCGACCGCCTCGATGTTGACGGCGACCGAGCCGCGCGAGCGCATGAGGTCGAGGGCTGCGTCGAGGATGCGGTCGCTCATCTGCTGAGCGCGGGAGACGCGTCGGGAGACGGGCACCGACCAACCTCCTCCGCGCGACGCCGGAGTCCGGTCGGATCGGTCCATTGCGCTACGCCCACCGTAGCGCAACGGGATGGGTGCGCATAGGAAGGGCCCCGGTGACGGTCTGGTCGTCAGTCCCAGCGAGGGTCGTCGGGGTCGGGGGAGTCCTCGCCGTCGGCATCGGTCATGACCGTCGCCCCGTCTATCCAGGCCGCCAGCGCGTCACCGTGCAGCTGCACGGGCGCGGGTGCGCCGAACAGCTGCGGGTGCGTCACGGCCGCGAGCGGTGCGTCGCTCGCGAAGACGACGACGTTGCCGAGCGGCCCCTCGTCGTCGACCGGGTCGAAGTCGAGGACGACGGCGACATGCGCGAACACCGTTCGCAGGGTCGCCGCCTGGCGTCTCGAGTAGTCGAAGGGGCTGCCGTCGAGGAGGTTCACCGCGATCACGCCGTCGTCCGCGGACCGCGCTGCCACGCGGCGGTAGAACTCGAGGCTCGCGACCCGACGGTGGATCACCGCGGCGTCCCAGAGGTCGACGACGGTCACCTTCGCGTCCCGCCATGCCGTGACGTCCGCAGGGGTGGTGGCGGCTTCGTCGACCGGCTCGTCCGCGACGGCCCTGGCGTCACCGAAGCGGACCTCGACCCGGTGGCCGTCCGGGAGCGGAAGCGCGTCCAGCATCCCGGCGTACAGCTCCGGCTCGAACTCCACGACGAGCTGCGGCGATCCCGGACGCGTCGCCTGGACATAGCGGGGGAGCGTCAACGCCCCGGCTCCGAGGTGGACGACAAAGAGCTCCTCGCCCGCCGGCGCCTCGGCGTCGATCACGCGCGCGATGTGCCGGATGTAGGGGTACTCGAGCAAGCGGGGATCCGCGAGGGAGACCACCGACTGCGGGATGTCGTCGACGCTGAGCTCGTAGCGCAGCGTCCGCTTGTCGAGGAGGGTGATCCGGGCGTCGCGACGGCCGAACGGGAGCCGGCGGGAACGGGAGAACAGAGGCACCCGTGCAGCCTACGGTGCACGGGCGGTGGTCGACGCCCGGGCCCGGTATCGTTGACCGGATATGGCACACCTTCTCGGCGCTGAAGCGCTCCACCTCGAGTACCCGACCAAGGTCGTCTTCGACGGCATCACGATCGGGGTGAACGAGGGCGACCGCATCGGTATCGTCGGCCGCAACGGCGACGGCAAGTCCACGCTCCTCGGCCTCCTCGCCGGCCGCAAGGAGCCCGACTCCGGCCGCGTGACGGTGCGCAACGGCGTCACGGTCGGCGTACTCGACCAGTCCGACACCCTCGACCACGACAAGACCGTCGGCCAGACCATCGTCGGCGGCTTCGACGAGCACGAGTGGGCGGGCGACCCGAAGGTCCGCGACGTCATCTCCGGCCTCGCCTCCGACATCGCCTGGGACGCCCTCGTCGCCGACCTCAGCGGTGGTCAGCGCCGCCGGGTCGCGCTCGCCGCCCTGCTCGTGGGCGACCACGACATCCTCTTCCTCGACGAGCCGACGAACCACCTCGACGTGGAGGGCATCACCTGGCTCGCGCAGCACCTCAACCGTCGCTGGTCGAAGAACTCCGGCGGCCTGCTCGTCGTGACCCACGACCGGTGGTTCCTCGACGCCATCTGCACGGCCACGTGGGAGGTGCACGACCGCATCGTCGAACCCTTCGAGGGTGGGTACGCGGCGTACGTCCTGCAGCGCGTCGAGCGCGACCGCTCCGCCGCGGTCTCCGAGGCCAAGCGCCAGAACCTCATGAAGAAGGAGCTCGCCTGGCTGCGCCGTGGCGCTCCCGCCCGCACGGCCAAGCCGAAGTTCCGCATCGAGGCCGCGAACGCGCTCATCGCCGACGAGCCGCCCGTGCGCAACACGGTCGAGCTGGCCGGCATGGCGACCGCCCGCCTGGGCAAGGACGTCGTCGACATCCTCGACGTCACCGTGTCCTACGGCGACCGGACGGTCATCAAGGATGTCGAGTGGCGCATCGCCCCGGGCGAGCGCACCGGCATCCTCGGCGTGAACGGCGCCGGCAAGTCCACCCTCCTCGGGCTCGTCACGGGCGAGGTCGAAGCGACCGAGGGTCGTGTCAAGCGCGGCAAGACCGTGCAGGTCGCGACACTCACGCAGCAGCTCGACGAGCTCGCCGAGTACGAGCAGGACCGCGTGAGCGACGTCATCGGGCGCAAGCGCACGAGCTACGTCGCCGGCGGCAAGGAGATGACGCCGGGACAGCTGCTCGAGCGCCTCGGCTTCACGAGCGCGCAGCTGTCGACGCCGGTGAAGGACCTCTCGGGTGGCCAGCGCCGCCGCCTGCAGCTTCTGCTCATCCTCCTCGACGAGCCCAACGTCCTCGTCCTCGACGAACCGACCAACGACCTCGACACCGACATGCTCGCCGCCATGGAGGACCTCCTCGACTCGTGGCCGGGCACCCTGCTCGTCGTCTCGCACGACCGGTACTTCCTCGAGCGCGTGACCGACCAGCAATACGCGATCATGGACGGCCACTTCCGGCACCTGCCCGGCGGTATCGACCAGTACCTGGAGCTCAACGCCGGGACGGCCGGCAGCCGCTCGCAGGAGCACGACCGCCCGACGGCCTCCGGCGGTGGCCCGACCAAGAAGACGCCGAAGCTGAGCGGTGCGGAGCTCCGGAACGCGCAGCAGGAGATCAAGGCGATCGACCGCAAGCTCCACAAGCTCAACGGCCAGATCGAGCAGGCGCACGAGAAGGTCGCGGTCCACGACCAGAACGACTTCGCCGGGATCACCGCGCTCGGCGCGAAGATCCAGGCCATGTACGGCGAGATCGCCGACCTCGAGGTCCGCTGGCTGGAGCTCTCCGAGCTCGTCGAGTAGTCCACTCGCGGCGGCCGGACCACCTCGATCGTCGCTCTGTTCCGAAGTGTTACGCACCGGTTCGTCATCCCTGCTAGGCCGACGTACCGTCGAATCAGCGTCCACCGGCGCGCACCACCCGAAAGAGGAATCACAGCAATGACCTTCTCGAAGAAGCTTCTGGCCGGACTGGCCATCATCCCCGCCATCGCGCTCCTCGCCGGATGCGCCGGCGGCTCAGGCGCAGGCGCCGCCGCTGAAGACAAGGGCACCGAGGCGAACCCCGTCAAGATCGGCGTCGTCGGCGCGAGCGACCCCTACTGGGAGACGTACAAGGAGGCCGCCGAGAAGGAGGGCATCTTCGTCGACATCGTCGACTTCGGCGAGTACACGCAGCCGAACCCGGCGCTCACCGAGGGCGAGATCGACCTCAACCAGTTCCAGCACATCGTCTACCTCGCGCAGTACAACGAGGCCTCGGGTGAGGACCTCACGCCGATCGGCTCGACGGCGATCTACCCCCTCGGCCTCTACTCGACCAAGGTCGACAGCGTCAAGGACATCAAGAAGGGCGACACGATCGCCATCCCGAACGACGAGAGCAACCAGGCTCGTGCGCTCCTCGTCCTGCAGTCCGCAGGCCTGCTGGAGCTGAAGGACGGCGGCAACATCTTCTCGACGCCGGACGACATCATCGCCGACAAGTCGAAGGTCACCGTCACCTCGCTCGAGGCATCGCTGACGCCGACCTCGCTGCCTGACGTCACCGGCGCGATCATCAACAACGACTTCATCAACGACTCCGGTCTCAAAGCGTCCGACGCGATCGCCGAGGACGACCCGTCCGACCCGAACGCGCTGCCGTACGTCAACATCTTCGCCGCGAAGTCCGCCGACGCCGACAACGAGACGTACGCGAAGCTCGTGAAGATCTACCAGGACACGAAGTCCGTCGTCGACGGCGTCGTGGAGAACTCCGGCGGTACCGCGGTTCCGCTGAAGACCCCGGTCAAGGACCTCGTGAAGTCACTCGAGACCGTCCAGAAGGACATCAAGGCCAAGGGCTGATCCAACGTTCAGAGCGTTCCTGTGGGAGGCTGTCACCCGCTCCCGCAGGAACGCTTCGTCGTTTCACCGCCTCCTGATCACCCGACACACCGAGGACACCCCCATGCCACTCGTCAGCCTCCGAGACGTCGCGAAGCGATACCCGTCTCCGCAGAAGGGCGCCGCACCGATCGCCGCGATCGACGGCGTCGACCTCGACATCGAGGCCGGTGACGTCTTCGGGATCATCGGCTACTCGGGAGCCGGCAAGTCGACGCTCGTCCGCCTCATCAACGCGCTCGAGCCCGCGACGTCGGGGAGCATCGTCGTCGACGGCACCGAGGTGACGACGCTCTCGGAGCGCGGTCTCCGCGACCTCCGTCTCGGCATCGGGATGATCTTCCAGCAGTTCAACCTCTTCAACTCCAAGTCGGTGCGGAAGAACATCGCGTACCCGCTCGAGGTCGCCGGACGTCCCCGCGCGGAGATCCGCACCCGGGTCGACGAGCTGCTGAAGTTCGTCGGGCTGTCCGACAAGGCCGACAACTACCCCGACCAGCTCTCCGGCGGCCAGAAGCAGCGCGTCGGCATCGCTCGCGCGCTCGCGACCTCGCCCCGGATCCTGCTCGCGGACGAGGCGACGAGCGCCCTCGACCCCGAGACCACGCAGGAGGTCCTGGCACTGCTCAAGCAGGTGAACCGCGACCTCGGCGTGACCATCGTCGTGATCACCCACGAGATGGAGGTGATCCAGTCGCTCGCGACGAAGGTCGCCGTCATGGAGCGTGGCAAGGTCATCGAGCAGGGCGACGTCTTCGAGGTGTTCTCCGACCCGCAGCACGCCGCGTCCAAGCGCTTCGTGTCGACGGTCATCAAGGGCGTCCCGTCGCCGGCCGAGCTGGCGGTGCTCAAGGAACGACACGTCGGGCGCATCGTCACCCTGTCCTTCCGCGACGGCGACGCGTCGCAGGCGGGCGTCTTCCTCACGCTCGCGCAGGCGGGCGTCGACTTCGAGCTCGTCTACGGCGGGATCAACGACATCCAGGGTCGCGCGTTCGGCCACCTGACCCTCGCCCTCCGCGGCGACGACCAGACGATCGACGGGGCGCTGACCGCCATCGGATCCCAGGCAACCGTGACGGAGGTGCGCTGACATGGATGCACTGATCGATCTGCTCCCGAAGCTCGGCGACGCGACCGTCGAGACCCTCTACCTCGTCTCCTTCAGCCTGCTCTTCGGTGGGATCGCTGGACTCGTCGTCGGCACCGGCCTCTACGTGACGCGGCCCGGCAACCTGTACTCGCACCCGGTGCTCTACGGTGTGCTCAACGTGATCGTGAACATCTTCCGGCCGATCCCGTTCATCATCTTCCTGGCCGCCGCCCAGCCGCTCTCACGACTCGTGATCGGCACCGGCATCGGTGCGAACGCGTTCATCTTCATCATCTCCCTGGCGGCGACCTTCGGCATCAGCCGGATCGTCGAGCAGAACCTGCTGACGGTGTCGCCCGGCGTCATCGAGGCCTCGCGTGCCGCGGGTGCGAGCCGGCTCCGGACGTTGCTGAGCATCGTCCTCCCGGAGGCGCTCGGTCCGCTGATCCTCGGCTACACCTTCGTGTTCGTGGTCATCGTCGACATGTCGGCGGTCGCGGGCTTCATCGGCGGCGGTGGGCTCGGTGCCTTCGCGATCCAGTACGGCTTCCGGCAGTTCGAGCCGGTCGTCACGTGGGCCGCGGTGATCATCATCATCCTGCTCGTGCAGCTCATCCAGTTCTTCGGTAACTGGCTGGCCCGGAAGATCCTCCGCCGCTGATCGGTCCCTGAGCCACCCCACCCGGTCCCTGAGCCACCCCACCCGGTCCCTGAGCCACCCCACCCGGTCCCTGAGCCACCCCACCCGGTCCCTGAGCTTGTCGAAGGGCGAACTTCGACAGGCTCAGTGACCGGGCGTGTTCCGCTAGTCGAAGTCGAGGCTGAGCTTCCGCAGCAGGACGGTCAGTCGGGCCTGTTCGGTCGAGCTCAGGCCGTCTAGCAGGTCCGCCTCGGCGTCGACGAGGCGTGTGATGGCCGCGTCGACCGTGTTGAGTCCCGCGTTCGTCATCTGCACGAGGATGCCGCGGCCGTCGTTGGGGTCGCCCTGGCGTTCGACGAGTCCGCGCTCGACCAGGCGGTCGATGCGGTTCGTCATCGTGCCGCTCGAGACGAGCGTCTGGAGCAGCAGGGCCTTCGGACTCAGCCGGTAGGGGGAGCCGGCGCGCCGGAGTGCGGCGAGGACGTCGAACTCCCACGGCTCGAGGTTCGACCGGGTGAAGGCCGCCCGACGCGCCCGGTCGAGGTGGCGTGACAGCCGGGCGACACGGGAGAGGATCTGGAGGGGCGAGAAGTCGAGGTCCGGGCGCTCGCGGTTCCAGGCGTCGACGATCCGGTCGACCTCATCGGTGCTAGCTGGCATCCCACCATTATCGAGGCACGCGGGCGTCGGGGCTCGATCGGCCGCCGCGAGCTGATTCCGAGGCGGCACATCCATGGCAGAATTGACCACGCTCCGCCGTCAGGCTGAGTGGTCCGCCATAGTGTAACGGCAGCACGGCAGCCTTTGGAGCTGTTCGGTCCAGGTTCGAATCCTGGTGGCGGAGCGACCGATCACCGACCGGGCGAGTGCCCGGACCGAGGGGGAGCACACGTGACCGACGACCGTCTGGCCATCATCATCCTGGCTGCTGGCCAGGGAACCCGCATGAAGTCGGCGCTGCCGAAACTCCTGCACCCGCTCGGCGGCGTGCCGATCGTCGGCCACGTGCTGGCGACCGCCCGCTCGCTCGACGCCGGGCACGTCATCGCCGTGGTCCGCCACGAGCGCGACCGCCTCGTCGAGGCCATCGAGTCGGAGCTCCCGGGTGCGACCATCGTCGACCAGGACGAGGTGCCCGGCACCGGTCGCGCGGTGGAGCAGGCGCTCCTGGCGCTGCCCGACGACTTCGACGGCGACGTCCTCGTGGTCAACGGCGACGTCCCGTTGCTGAACGCCGCCACGCTCACCACGCTCATCGAACGCCATCGCAACCACGACGTCGCGGCGACGATCCTCTCGGCCATGCCCGACGACGCGACCGGCTACGGACGCATCATCCGCACCGAGGCCGGGGCACTCGACTACATCGTCGAGCAGAAGGACGCCACCGACGCCGAGCGGGCCGTCAACGAGATCAACGCCGGGGTCTACCTCTTCGGCGTGAGCCAGCTCCGCGACGCGCTCGCCGAGGTCACCACCGACAACGCCCAGGGGGAGAAGTACCTCACGGACGTCATCGGCCTCCTGCGACGCGCGGGCTCCGAGGTCTCTGCGCTCCCCGTGAGCGACTCCTGGCTGGTCGAGGGCATCAACGACCGCGCCCAGTTGAGCGCCGCCGCGGCCAAACTGAACGCCCTCCTCGTGCGCGCCTGGCAGCTCGCCGGCGTGACCGTCCAGGACCCGGCCACGACGTGGATCGACATCAAGGCGCGGCTGCACGCCGACGTCACCCTGCTTCCCGGGACGCAGATCCTCGGCGCGACGGTCGTCGAGTCCGGTGCGACGATCGGTCCGGACACCACGCTCATCGACACCGAGGTCGGCGCGGGTGCGCGCGTCCGCCGCACGGACGCGACGCTGTCGGTCATCGGTGCCGGTGCCGAGGTCGGGCCGTTCGCCTACCTGCGCCCAGGCACGGTGCTCGGCGAGCGCGGCAAGATCGGCACCTTCGTGGAGACGAAGAACGCACAGATCGGTGAGGGCAGCAAGGTCCCGCACCTCAGCTACATCGGCGACACCGAGATCGGCGTCGAGTCGAACGTTGGTGCCGGAACGATCACCTCGAACTACGACGGTGTGCACAAGCACCGCACGACCATCGGATCGCACGTCCGCACCGGCGCGCACAACACGCTCGTCGCCCCGGTCAGCGTCGGCGACGGCGCCTACTCCGGTGCCGGCACCGTCATCCGCAAGGACGTCCCGGCAGGGGCGCTGGCGTTGACGGTCGCGCAGCAGCGCAACGTCGAGGGCTGGGTCGAGCAGAAGCGCCCGGGTACGGCGGCTGCGACGGCTGCCGGCGCTGCCTCGGCGGCACCGCCCGT
Source organism: Plantibacter sp. CFBP 8804 (assembly GCF_014841225.1). Lineage (NCBI taxonomy): Bacteria > Bacillati > Actinomycetota > Actinomycetes > Micrococcales > Microbacteriaceae > Plantibacter > Plantibacter sp. CFBP 8804. Next base: position 927,987 of record NZ_JACYTU010000001.1, on the reverse strand, counting down.
GGATGCCGTGTCGGACGACACGGCTGCGGCTGGTAACGTCGACTCGTGAGTGAGGCCGGAGGATTCCGGCAGAAGGCAGGGTCTGTGTCAGGCATCACGGCGGACAACAAGAAGCAGCTGGTTCTCGTCTCCGGACGAGCCCACCCGGAACTCGCCGAGGCGATCGCGGCGGAGCTCGACTCCGAGCTCCTCCCCACCGATGCCAGGACCTTCGCCAACGGCGAGATCTATGCCCGGTACGACGAGAGCATCCGCGGCACCGACGTCTTCGTCATCCAATCGCACACCGCTCCGATCAACGAGTGGCTCATGGAGCAGCTCATCATGGTCGACGCGGCCAAGCGGGCGAGCGCCAAGCGCATCACCGTGGTCGCCCCGTTCTACCCCTACGCCCGCCAGGACAAGAAGGGTCGCGGACGCGAGCCGATCTCCGCCCGCCTCGTCGCCGACCTCTTCAAGGCCGCCGGTGCCGACCGCATCATGTCGGTCGACCTCCACGCCGCGCAGATCCAGGGCTTCTTCGACGGTCCCGTCGATCACCTCTTCGCGATGCCGGTCCTCCTCGAGCACTTCCGCGCGAAGCTCGACGCGTCGACGCTGACGGTCGTCTCGCCCGACATGGGCCGCGTCCGTGTGGCCGACATCTGGAGCGACAAGCTCGGTGCGCCGCTCGCCATCATCCACAAGCGCCGCGACCCGCTGGTCCCCAACCAGGTCAGCGTCCACGAGATCGTCGGCCAGGTCGAGGGCCGGGTCTGCCTGCTCGTCGACGACCTGATCGACACCGGACGCACGATCGTGAAGGCGGCCGAGGCGCTCAAGAACGCCGGCGCCATCGGCGTCGTCGTCGCGGCCACCCACGCGGTGTTCTCCGACCCGGCGGTCGAGCTCCTGCAGAGCGACGCTATCGACTCCGTCGTCGTCACCGACACGCTGCCGGTCGACGAGGCCAAGCGTTTCGACAAGCTGACCGTCCTCTCGATCGCGCCGCTCATCGCCCGCGCGATCCACGAGGTCTTCGACGACGGCTCCGTGACGAGCATGTTCGACGGCGCCGCGTAATCCCNGCGTCTGCAGGCCGTGGGCTAGTGGCTCGAGCCCGCCTGCTCGACCTCGCTGCGGTCGCCCGACCAGAGGGTGTGGAACGTGCCGTCGAGGTCGACGCGCTTGTAGGTGTGCGCGCCGAAGAAGTCACGCTGGCCCTGGACGAGCGCTGCGGGCAGACGCTCGGCGCGGAGGCCGTCGTAGTACGACAGCGACGACGAGAACGCCGGTGAGGGGATGCCGGCCTGAGCGGCTGCGACGACCACGCGGCGCCAGCTGTCCTGCGCCTCAGCGACGGCGTCGCTGAAGTAGGGTGCCGTCACGAGGGCGACCAGCTCGGGGTTCTCCTCGTAGGCCTCGGTGATGCGGTTGAGGAACTGTGCACGGATGATGCAGCCGCCGCGCCAGATCTTCGCGATCTCGCCCTTCTTGATGTCCCAGCCGTATTGCTCGGCACCGGCGACGATCTCGTCGAAGCCCTGCGAGTAGGCGATGATCTTCGACGCGTAGAGCGCCTGGCGCACGTCCTCGACGAACTGGTCGGGGTCGGCGACGGTCCACTCCTCGGACGGGCCCGCGAGCTCGCGGGCCGCTGCGCGCTGCGCCGGCTTCGACGACAGCGAACGGGCGAACACGGCCTCCGCGATGCCCGACACCGGGATGCCGAGGTCGAGTGCCGTCTGCACGGTCCACGCGCCGGTGCCCTTGGCGCCGGCCTGGTCGAGGATGACGTCGACGAGCGGCTGCCCCGTCTTCGCGTCGACCTGCTTGAGGACCTCGGCGGTGATCTCGATCAGGTAGCTCTCGAGCGTGCCGCGGTTCCACTCGGCGAAGATCTCCGCGATCTCGGCCGGCGACTTGCCGGTGCCGCGACGGATGAGGTCGTAGGCCTCGGCGATGAGCTGCATGTCCGCGTACTCGATGCCGTTGTGGATCATCTTGACGAAGTGGCCGGCGCCGTCGGTGCCGACGTGGGTGACGCAGGGTTCGCCTTCGGCGATCGCAGCGATCGACTTGAGGATGGGGCCGAGGGTCTCCCACGCTTCGGCGGAGCCGCCCGGCATGATCGACGGTCCCTTGAGGGCGCCCTCCTCGCCGCCGGAGATACCGGCGCCGACGAAGTTGATGCCGGTCTCGCGGACGGCCTTCTCGCGGCGGATGGTGTCGGTGAAGAGTGCGTTGCCGCCGTCGACGATGATGTCGCCGGGCTCGAAGACCTCGGCGAGCTGCTGGATGACGGCGTCGGTGCCCTTACCCGCCTGCACCATGATGATCGCGGTACGTGGCTTCGAGAGCGACGCGGCGAACTCCTCGATGGTCTTCGACGCGACGAAGCCGGCCTCAGGGTGCTCGCTCACGAGCAGGTCGGTGCGTTCGGGGGAGCGGTTGTACACGGCGACCGTGTTGCCCTCGCGGCTCGCCAGGTTGCGTGCGAGGTTGCTGCCCATGACGGCCAGACCGACGACGCCGATGTTGGCGCGAGCTTCGGCGGTGTTCACCATGTGGTTCTCCTTCAGAGTGGGTGATGCGGGAAGCGTTCCGAGTGCTCAGGAGTCGACGGGGCGGCTGCAGGACAGCGGCGACACCCTCGTCGATCCGGGCACGGCCCGTCCTGCAACCGTAGCAAAGGGAGGTGTCGCTCCACCTCTCAATGACCCCGCGTGCAGGTGAGGTCCGAGCGGACCGTGCGGAGGTGTCCGGTATCGTGCTGTGCGGGTCGGGCGAGCCGGCCGCCCGGCCATCGGCCGGAGACCACAGGGGGTTCCGTGTGAATGCACCGCTCGTCGTCGTCATGGGCGTGTCCGGGTCCGGGAAGAGCACGACCGGAGTGCTGATCGCCGACCGGCTCGGGGTGCCCTTCGTCGACGCCGACGCCCTGCACCCCCTCGAGAACGTGCGGAAGATGGCCGCCGGAACGCCGCTCGAGGACCCCGACCGCTGGCCCTGGCTGGCCCTCGTGGGCAAAGCCCTCGCCGACGCCTCGGACACGGGCCTCGTGATGGCCTGCTCCGCACTCCGACGGGCCTACCGGGAGGCGATCCTCGCGGAGGCGCCCGGGGTGCGGTTCGTGCTCCTGCACGGCTCGCGCGAGGTGCTCGGACGCCGGATGGAGGGCAGGAGCGGTCACTTCATGCCGCCGTCGCTCCTCGACTCGCAGTTCGCACTCCTCGAAGACCTGGACGCCGACGAACCGGGCTTCGTGGTGGACGTCGACGCCACCGTCGACGAGATCGTGGACGAGGCGGTCGCGGGCCTCAGTGCGGTGCGATAGACTCTCCCACTGAACTTCGGCGAGGGAAGCGGCCCGTGGCAGCTTCCGTGATCGACGCGGTGGTCTGGCTTCCGGCTTTTCCTCACGCAGATACGCGTTCGAGTTGACTCATCCATTCCGCCGCGCATCGTCGCGGCACGACCAACCGGGTGCAAGACCCGTGAGGAGAACATCATGTCCGATGACCTGAAGGTCACCGCGGAACTCCGCGAATCGTTCGGCAAGGGCGCAGCCCGCAAGCTCCGTGCCCTCGGCAAGATCCCGGCCGTGCTCTACGGCCACGGCACCGAGCCCGTGCACGTCTCGCTGCCCGGCCACCAGATGCTGCTCATCCTCCGCAAGTCCAACGCGGTGCTCGAGCTCGACATCGCCGGCAAGGGCCAGCTCGCGCTGGTCAAGGACGTCCAGAAGGACCCCGTGCGCCAGATCATCGAGCACCTCGACCTCATCGTGGTCAAGAAGGGCGAGAAGGTCCAGGTCGACATCCCCGTGACCATCGAGGGCGAGTCCGCCGCCGGCACCATCCTCAACCAGGACGCCACCACGGTGAGCCTCGAGGTCGAGGCGACCCACATCCCCGAGCGCGTCACCGTCAGCGTCGAGGGCCTCGAAGAGGGCGCCCAGATCCTGGCCGGCGACCTCGAGCTCCCGAAGGGCGCTTCGCTCATCACCGAGGCCGACGTCCTCATCGTCGCGATCACCGTCCCGGCCGCTCCGGCGGACGAGGAGACGGAGGCCGCTGAGGCCGCCGCCGAGGAGACCGCAGCCGAGGCCGCGGAGTAGTCACCACTCCAGCAGACGAACCTGTCGCCCGCCCGCCCCGATAGTCTCGGTGCATGGCAGGCGGCAGGTTCGCTCGGTTTCTGGCCGGTCTCACCGGTCGAGCCGAGGCGTTCGATCAGGAAGGCAGCATGGCTGCAGACACGTGGCTCATCGTCGGGCTCGGGAACCCGGGCGAGCAGTATGCCCGCAACCGGCACAACGTCGGGCAGATGGTCCTCGACGAGCTCGCGAAGCGCATCGGCGGAACCTTCAAAACCCACAAGGGCAACGCGCGCGTGGCCGAGGGGCGGCTCGTGCCGGGCGGCCCGAAGCTCATCCTCGGCAAGCCCAACAGCTACATGAACCTCTCCGGCGGCCCCACCGCAGCGCTCGCCCAGTTCTTCTCCGTCGATCCCGACCACGTCATCGCCGTCCACGACGAGCTCGACATCCCGTTCGACTCGATCAAGCTCAAGCAGGGCGGCGGGCACGGTGGGCACAACGGCATCCGCGACATCGCCTCAGCGCTGAAGACCCCAGAGTTCCTGCGCGTCCGCGTCGGTATCGGGAGGCCGCCGGGTCGTCAGGACGCCGCTGACTTCGTCCTCAAGGACTTCGCGGGAACCGAGCGGGAGCAGCTTCCCCTGCTGGTCTCCGACGCGGCCGATGCGGTCGAGCTCCTCGTGAACGAGGGCCTGCTGGCTGCACAGACCCGCTTCCACGGCGCCTGACGCCCGCTCAGCCGCGCGGTGAGCGGACGCGTCGGCCCTGGCGCGTGCCAGCGCCGACGAGCACCGCGCCCACCAGGAGCAGTCCGCTGATGAGCAGTGCAGTGGAGAGCGGGACCTCGGCTCCCGTCCGGACCAACGGCGCCTGCGGTTCGAGCGGTGCGACCCTCCACACGATGCCGAGCGAGGTGTGCAGCGCCCCAGTCGAGACACGGGGTGCGTCCGGGAGTGGCAGGCGACCGGTGTCGGCGCGGTCCGATGCGCGCGAGTACCCGGTCAGGACCGCCTCGAACGCGTGGACGAACGAGCCGTCGTCGAGCGCGGTCGGTGTCAGGACGAGCGGCTCGCTGCTGGTGCAGACCGTCGAGGCACCAGGCTCGATGAACTCGCTGCTGCAGGTGAGGCGGGTGTCCGGCGTCTCCGCGAGGGTGACGTCGCCCAGCGCGTTCTCGCCGGTGTTGGTGACCGTCGCGATGACACGCAAGCGGTCACCGGGGTCGGCCGCGACGGTCTCGCCCCCGACGGTCTCGCCCCCGACCGGAACCCACGATCCGTCGGCACCCTGGATCTCGAGGCGGACGGTGCCCTCCACGGCCAGCGCGGGGACGATCACGCGGTAAGTGGTCTCGTCCGTGCTGCTGAGCCCCGCGGCGGTCTGCTCCACGCGCACGACCGCCTCGCCGGACTCGACGACCTCGGTGCTCGCGCAACTCCACCGGCCGACCGGGTCCACGGTGGTCTCACACCGGGTGTGGCCCTCCCCGTCGCGCACGGTGATGTCGGCGCCCGGCTCGCCCGTTCCGGCGAAGATCGGTCGTGAGGACTCGACGAGGGCGCCCGATGCCGGGCTCTCGATCGCGACCCGGTCGATGGCGGTCAGGGCGGGCTGTGAGCCGAGGTCGAGCCCACGGACGGCGTCTCCCGCCACGGTGACGGTCAGCGCGCCGCGAGCGACCGGTGTCGCGTCGACCTCGATCGTGCAGGACTCCTCGCCCGCCGCGAGGTCGCCGGTGAACGCGATGTCGGCCCCGGACGCCGGAGCGGTCACCTCCGCCGAGCAGCTCGTGGTCACTCGCGGATCGGTGGCGACCGCGAGTCCACCGGGCAAGGCCGTCTGCACGGACCAACCGGCCTTCGCGGCGAGTTCCGGGGTGTTGCGCACGACGAAGCGGAGACGCATCGTGTCCCCGACGAAGGCGGTGTCCTGCGACAGCCCGACGTCGAGGGTCGGGGTCACGTCGATGATGCTCAGATCGTCGAAGGCGTGATCGTTGCCCGATCCGCCGCCGTGTTCGTTGCGCATCACGACACCGATCGAATCATCCTCGATGAGGATGGAGGAGTCGGGCGCGAAGTGGCCGGCACGAGCCGAGACGCCGCCGTGGCTGAACGATTCGGCACGGTCGTCCGTGCACGGATCGATCGCCTGCTTGGACACCGGGTGTTCGACGCCGTCGGAGGTTCGCAGCGCCAGCTGCAGTGCGGTCGGCACCGCTGCGAAGCAGTTCAGGGACGCGACGTTCACGGAGGCGGTCAGGAAGCGGCCGGTGCCGGTAGCCAGTGGGATCGGCGTGGTCGTCTCCAGTTCGACCGCGCCGTCTGGACCGTTCGTCTGGGTATAGGCCGCAACGGCGGAGTTGGTCCCGGGATCGGTGCCGTTGAGGACGCCCAGCACTCCGGCGAGGACACGGACGTTCGCCATGGCGCTCGCGGCGTCGAGGCAGTCACCGGGCTCGGCGCCCGTCATTGAGGCGGACATGATGAAGCCGTTGCATGCCGCTCGATCCGTCCAGAAGTCGTCGGCGTCGAACCGGAGGTCCGAACGGCCCAGGTAATCGCGGACCGACATGGGCGTGCCGGTGTCGGGTGCGCGTTCGAAGTCCTCGTGGAAGACCGCACCGCTTGGAGTGCCTGCTGCGTCAGTCGGTGGCTCGAAGGCCGTCGCTCCTGCCGGTGCCGGTTGGATCATCGAGAGGGTCCAACCGACCGCCAGGACGAGGGTCGCGGTCAGGATCGGACGGAGTGGGCTGGTCGAAACGCGCATGCAGCATCCCAAGAGATCATCGGATGGGGGGAGGCCGCCAGCGTAGCAGTACTGGTCTACTGGGATATCAGACGATCGAGGGGTGGGTGTCGACGGCGCGGAAGCCGACGGCTCAGGCTCGCATGTACCGCGAGATCAGCAGCTCGTCCGAGCGCAGGAGGTGCTGCAACCGCATCGGTCGCGGTGCTTCGGACGCGGGACCCGCGGAGACCCGGACACTCTCCCCGCCGACGAGCGACGGACTGATCGTCAGACAGAGTTCGTCGACGGCGTCAGCGGCGATGAACGAGCCGAAGAGTGCCGGACCACCCTCGCACAGGATCTGCCGCAGGCCGCGGTCGGACAGCGCCTGGACGACACGCGCCGGTTCGACGTGTTCGTCGCCGCACGCCACCACGTCGGCGACCGCCTCGAGCGCCGCGCGCTTCGCGGGGTCGGCGCGGTCGGTCGTCACGACGAGCGGCCGGACCGGCGCCTGGGTGAAGACCTCCGAGCGGAGATCGAGGTCGAGCGAGCCCGACACGATCGCGAACACCGGGTGCAGGGGGAGGTCGTGGTCGTCGCGCCACGTCGCGGCGTCGACGTCGAGCCGCATGGCACCGTAGCCCTCGTCGCGTACGGTCCCGGCACCGACGAGCACGACGTCGGAGAGTCGACGCAGGATGTCGAACACGGTCTTGTCGGCCGGGCCGCCGAGGCCGCCGGAGACGCCGTCGACGGTCGCTCCACCGTCCAGGCTCGTCACGAAGTTCACGCGGACGGTCGTGGCGGAGCGGTCCTCGACGGTGTAGGCCGCCACGAGCTCGTCGACCGACAGCGGTCGGTCCTGCGCGGGGACCAGGCTCGTGATGCTGGGGGTGCTCATGTGACTCCTCGGGGGTTCCGGATCAGACGTTGTGGACGGGCGCCACCGGTGCGCGGAAGCCGAGGATCGCCTCGGTCATCCGCACGGCCGCGATCGACTCGGGCACGGCGTGCATCCGCACGATGCGGGCGCCGAGGAGGATGCACGCCGCAGCGGACACCAGTGACCCCTCGAGACGTTCCGACTTCGGGCGGTCGAGGGACTCGCCGATGAAGTCCTTGTTGGAGACCGCGGCGAGCGTCGGCAGCCCGAGCGCGGCGATCTCGTCGAACCGTCGGGTGAGTTCGAGCGTCTGCACGGTGTTCTTGTTGAGGTCGTGCCCGGGGTCCACGATGAGCCGTGACTCGGGGACGCCGTGCGAGAGCGCGAGGTCGACGCGGGCCGCCAGGAAGGCGGCGACCTCACCGGCGACGTCGTCGTAATGGGGGCGGGGATGCGGCTGCCTCGGCCTGGCCAGACTGTGCGTGATGACGAGGGTGGCCTCGCTCGCGGCGACGACGTCCGCGAGCGCCGGGTCGTGGATCCCCGTCGTGTCGTTGATGACGGAGGCGCCCGCCGCGATGCAGGCCGCCGCCACCTCGGGGCGGAAGGTGTCGACGGAGATGACGACGTCGCTCCGTGCGGCGAGCGCCTCCACGACGGGGAGCACACGGTCGATCTCCTCGGCGGTGGGGATCTCCGGCCCGGGGGCGAACTTGGCTCCGCCGATGTCGACCCAGTCGGCGCCCTGTTCTGCGGCGGTCACGGCGGCGTCGACGGCTCGGTCCAGTGAGAACGTCGCGCCCTGGTCGAAGAAGGAGTCCGGGGTGCGGTTGATGATCGCCATGACCGCGACCTGCTTCGAGAAGTCGAACGTCCGCGCTCCGATCCGGCGGATCGGTTGGCGGATCGGGGGGAGCGGGAAGCCGCCGGTCCGTTCGGGGTGTCGGTCTGACCGGGGCTCCGTGCTCGTCATGGGTCAATCATGACGCGTCCGGCGCGAGAGGATGCCGCGTGACGCGTCGTCCGCAGCCGATTGACAGCGGTGGCCGGTGGGCGATGGGGTCATGGGTGTCGGTGGCTCGGCGTAGGCTGTCCCGGTGACGCTTCAGGGTTTGACTCACGCGCTTCGGCGCGCCGCAACGATCGACGATGCCCTCGCGTACGCGGGCAAGAGCGCGGACTTCTCCGTGATCGACGGGCTGCGTGCACCGCTCCTCGCGGCGCTCATGGACGAGCGCGGTCGGCAGGGTGCCGCCCAGGCGGCCCTCGTCGTCACCGCGACCGGCCGCGACTCCGAGCGGCTCCGCTCCGCGCTCAGCGACCTCATGCCAGAGGCCGAGATCGTCGAGTTCCCGGCCTGGGAGACCCTGCCACACGAGCGCCTCAGCCCGAGCGCCGAGATCGTCGGCCGACGCCTGGAGGCGCTGCGGCGGCTCGGCGCCTGGACGGGGGAGCGGCCGTTCCTCCTCGTCGCGTCGGTGCGCGCCGCGCTGCAGCCCGTGGCCGACAACCTCACCGAGACCGCTCCGATCGAGCTCGTCCAGGGCGGTCGCGGACACGACCTCGCCGCGATCGCGCTGCGACTCGTCGAACTCGCGTACACCCGGGTCGACATGGTGTCGCGGCGTGGTGAGTTCGCGTTGCGCGGTGGCATCCTCGACGTCTTCCCGCCGGTCGCCGACCACCCGTACCGGGTCGAGTTCTTCGGCGACGAGGTCGACGGCATCCGGGCGTTCTCGGTCGCCGACCAGCGTTCGCTGCCCGAGCCGGTCGACGCGATCCGACTGCCGCCGTCCCGTGAGCTGCTCCTCAGCCCGGCCGTCCGGCAGCGCGCCGCGGAGATGCAGCACGAGTTTCCGAGCCTCACCGGGATCCTCGAGAAGATCGCGGAGGGCATCGCGGTGGAGGGCATGGAGTCGCTCTCCCCGGCCCTCGTCGACCGCCTCGTCCCGATCACCCATTACCTGCCGGATGGAGCGGCCATCGCCGTCGTCTCGCCGGAGCGCGTCGTCACGAGGTCGATCAGCCTCGCCGAGACGAACCGCGAGTTCCTCGCCGCCGCATGGAGCGCCGCGACCGTCGGTGCGAACGCGCCGATCGACCTCGCCTCCGGCGACTTCATCTCGCTGGGCGCCCTGAAGGAGTCCGTCACCTTCAGCGCTCCTGGCCAGCCGGCGCCCGACCACCCGTGGTGGACGTTCAGCGGCTTCCGCGCCGGCCCCGACGTCGAGACGCTCCCGGAGCACCTCGAACTCGACGAGCTCCTCACCGTCACGGTCGACGGCGACACCGTGCCGAGCTTCCACGGCAACGTCGAGGGCGCCATCGAACACGTCGCCGACCGCATCCGCGAGGGGTGGACGGTCATCGTCGCCGCCCGCGGGGTCGGTCTCGTCGAGCGTGCGGCGGACGTCCTCGCCGAGCACGAGATCGCGGCCCGCATGGTCGACGAGCTGCCGGCCGACCCGGAGCCCGGGGTCGCCTATCTGCTGCAGGCCGACGTCGAGGGCGGCTTCGAGCTGGAGACGTCGAAGCTCATGCTGCTCGGCGAGACCGAGTTCTACGGACGCACCGCCGGGTACGACTCGCGCCTGGTCAAGAAGCTCGCCACCCGACGCAAGAACGTCGTCGACCCGATGCAGCTCCGGTCCGGCGACTTCGTCGTGCACCAGACCCACGGCATCGGCAAGTTCGTCGAGATGACCCAGCGCGAGGTCTCGAGCGGTGGACGCAACCCGGTGAAGAGCACCCGCGAGTACCTCGTGCTCGAGTACGCACCGTCCAAGCGCGGCTACCCGGGCGACAAGCTGCTCGTTCCCACGGACCAGCTCGACCTCCTCACCCGCTACGTGGGCGGCGAGGCTCCGCAGCTCAGCAAGATGGGCGGCAGCGACTGGTCGCAGGCGAAGAGCAAGGCGCGCAAGGCCGTCCGCGACATCGCCGTCGAGCTGGTCAAGCTCTACTCGGCGCGCATGGCGTCGAAGGGGCACGCCTTCGGCCCAGACACCCCGTGGCAGCGCGAGCTCGAGGAGGCGTTCCCGTTCGCGGAGACCCCCGACCAGCTGCAGACCATCGACGAGGTCAAGGCCGACATGGAGCGCGAGATCCCGATGGACCGCCTCCTCTCCGGCGACGTGGGGTTCGGGAAGACCGAGGTCGCCGTCCGTGCCGCGTTCAAGGCCGTCCAGGACGGCAAGCAGGTCGCGATGCTCGTGCCGACCACCCTGCTCGTCAAGCAGCACTTCGAGACCTTCCAGGAGCGGTTCGCCGGGTTCCCCGTGCACCTGCGGCCGCTCAGCCGGTTCCAGTCCGACAAGGAGGCGCGGGAGGCGCTCGCCGGACTCGCCGACGGCACGGTCGACGTCATCATCGGGACGCACCGTCTGCTGACCGACAAGGTGCACTTCAAGGACCTCGGCCTCGTCATCATCGATGAGGAGCAGCGGTTCGGTGTCGAGCACAAGGACGCCCTCAAGAAGCTGAAGACGAACGTCGACATCCTGGCCATGAGCGCGACCCCGATCCCGCGCACGCTCGAGATGGCGGTCACCGGCATCCGGGAGATGTCCACGCTGGCGACGCCACCGGAGGACCGCCACCCGATCCTGTCCTTCGTCGGTCCGTACAACGGCAAGCAGGTCGGTGCGGCGATCCGGCGCGAGCTCCTGCGCGAGGGCCAGATCTTCTTCGTGCACAACCGGGTCTCGTCCATCAGCCGCGTCGCGGCGGACCTCGCGGAGCTCGTCCCCGAGGCGCGCATCGCCATCGCCCACGGGCAGCTCGGCGAGGCCGCGCTCGAACAGGTCGTGGTCGACTTCTGGGAGCGCCGTTTCGACGTCCTCGTCTGCACCACGATCATCGAGACCGGCCTCGACATCTCGAACGCCAACACGATCATCATCGACCGCGCCGACAAGTACGGCCTGAGCCAGCTGCACCAGCTGCGGGGTCGTGTCGGTCGCGGTCGCGAGCGCGCCTACGCGTACTTCCTCTACGACGAGCACAAGCCGCTCTCCGAGACCGCCCACGACCGACTCTCGACCATCGCGGCGAACAACGAGCTCGGCAGTGGCATGCAGGTCGCCTTGAAGGACCTCGAGATCCGTGGCGCCGGCAACATGCTCGGCGGCGAGCAGGCCGGCCACATCGCGGGCGTCGGCTTCGACCTCTATCTCCGCATGATCGGCGAGGCCGTGTCCACCTTCCGTGGCGACGTCGCCGAAGGGCAGACCGAGCTCCGGCTCGAACTGCCCGTCGACGCACATATCCCCGAGGAGTACGTCGACAGCGAGCGGCTGCGGCTGGAGGCCTACCAGAAGCTGTCGGCCGCGTCCGGACCTGCGGCCAAGGACGGCCAGATCGACCTCGTGATCGACGAACTCACCGACCGCTACGGCGAGCCGCCGGCACAGGTGAGCACGCTCATCGCCGTGTCGCGGCTCCGTCAGCGGGCGCAGCGCTCGGGACTCAGCGACCTCATCGCCGTCGGACCGAACCTGCGGGTCACGCCCGCCGACCTCCCCGACTCCATCCAGACGCGCCTGCGACGCATGTATCCCGGCGCGAAGTACCTGGCCCAGACGAACACCGTCATCGTGCCGTTGCCGCGCGTCGGCGACGAACCGCTGGCCGACACCGACCTCATCGCCTGGGTGCAGCAGTTCCTGAACGCGATCTACCCGCTGCCGGAGGGCTCGACGTCGTCCTAGCGGGCAGTAGGAGATGGGTCCGCGGGACGACAGCGTCGGTACCCGCGGCCGATCCGACGGTCGTCGTCCATCCCTAGCGTGGAGGGATGAAGAAGTTCCTCCGCATCGTCCTCACCGGGATCGCAGCGCTCGTCGCGCTCGTGCTCGCCGGGCTCCTCACGACCACCATCGTCAACACCGCCGCATCGGCCTCTGAGGCCACGCGCATCGAGGAGTACGGGCAGCGGGTCGAGGTCGACGGCAAACGCATGAACGTGTCGATCACGGGGGAGGGTGATCAGACGATCGTCCTCCTGCCCGGCTTCGGCACCGGTTCGCCCGTGCTCGACTTCTCGCCGCTCGTCGGGGAGCTCTCGTCGTCGTACCGGGTGGTCGTGGTCGAGCCCTTCGGATACGGGCTGAGCGACCAGACCGACGTGCCGCGAACGACCGAGAACATCGTCTCCGAGATCCACGAGGCGGTCGCCGGGCTCGGCATCGACCGGTACGTGTTGATGGGGCACTCCATCGCGGGAATCTATGCGCTGGACTACGTCGAGCGGTTCCGCGGCGAGGTGACGGCGTTCGTCGGCATCGACAGCAGCGTGCCCGATCAGCCGGGCACGGATGCCGCGCTGCCGGTCGACGCCCTGCGTGCGGCGAAGGCACTCGGCATCACCCGGCTCGTCACGGCGCTGTCGGGCGACCCGTACCCGGATCCGCCGTACGACCAGCACACGCGTGAGCAGCTCGGGATGATCTCGCTGCGCAACACCTCGAGTGCGACGTCCTCGGACGAGATGTCGCGCATCGCGGCGAACTTCCGAGCGGCGAAGGGGAAGACCTTCCCGGCAGACCTCCCGGTGCTGCTCTTCGCCCAGCGGGACAACCCGACGGTGGAGGGGTGGCTGCCGCTCCATGAGGAGCAGGCTGCGAGCGTCGACCGAGGAGAGGTCGTGCCGCTCGACGCCGACCACTACTTGCACCACACGAAGTCCCGCGAGATCGCGGCGGACGTCGACCGCTTCGTCACGGCTCCAGGCGTCGGGTAGCCGGTCGCCGGGCCCGGCCGTCGGCCTGCGGACGGACGTATGCTGGTGCCCACGATCCCGTCGAGTCGGAGGAACCCATGGCGACCAGCATCCGGACGAAGCAGGAGCCGAAGGTGGTCGTGGCCGACGCCGTGGCCCGGCTCCGACAGACCTTCGACCGCGGCACCACGAAGCCCGTCGCCTGGCGGCTCCGCCAACTCCGTGCGTTGAAGCAACTGCTCCTCGAACGCGGCGGCGAGCTCGAGCGGGCGCTGGCGACCGACCTGGGCAAGAGCGGCACCGAGGCGCAGATCACCGAGATCGGCCTCCTCGTCGGCGAGATCGATCACACGCTGAAGCACCTGAAGCGCTGGGTGCGGCCCCGACGCGTCGCGGTGCCGCTCACCCTCGCCCCGGCGTCGGCATCGGTCGTGGCGGAGCCCGTCGGCGTCGTCCTCGTCATCGGCCCGTGGAACTATCCGGTCCAGCTCTGCATCGGTCCCGTCATCGGGGCGCTCGCCGCGGGTGACGCCGTCCTGCTGAAGCCGAGCGAGCTCGCCCCCGCCACGAGCGCCGCACTCGCGCGCCTCCTCCCGGAGTACCTCGACGACCGTGCCGTCGCGGTGGTCGAGGGCGATGCGGAGGTCGCCACCGCCCTCCTCGCCGAGCGGTTCGACCACATCTTCTACACGGGTGGAGCCGCCGTGGGCAAGGTCGTCGCCCGGGCCGCGGCGGAACATCTGACCCCGATCACCCTGGAACTCGGCGGGAAGTCGCCGGTGTACGTCGACGACACCGTTGACCTCGCGGACGCGGCCCGCCGGATCGTCTGGGGCAAGCTCATGAACGCCGGCCAGACCTGTGTCGCCCCCGACTACCTGCTCGCGACGCGCTCGGTCGCCGATCGGCTCGTCCCGTACCTGCGCGACGCGATCGCGGCGCTCTACGGCCCTAACCCCGCCGACAGTGCCGACTACGGCCGCATCATCTCCGACAAGCACTTCGCCCGGGTCAGCGGTCTGCTCGACGGTCTCGAACCGGCCCTGGGCGGAGGGGCCGACGCCTCGGAGCGGTACATCGCCCCGACGGTCGTGAACGGCGTCGACGCTTCGGCGTCGATCATGCAGGAGGAGATCTTCGGTCCGATCCTGCCGATCCTCCACGTGTCCGGGCTCGAACAGGCCATCGCGCACATCCGGGCAGGGGAGAAGCCGCTCGCGCTCTACGTCTTCAGCGACGATCGCGCCACGCGGAAGCGGTTCACGCGCGACACCTCCTCGGGCGCATTGGCATTCGGCGTGCCGGCCGCGCACCTCCTCGTGCCGGGTCTGCCGTTCGGCGGTGTCGGGGCGAGCGGGATGGGCGCGTATCACGGCCGCCATTCCTTCGACACGTTCAGTCACGCGAAAGCGGTGTTCTCCAAGCCGCTGTCCCCGGACACGCTGTCGCTCGTCTACCCGCCCTTCACCGAAGCGCGCGACCGGATCGCGCGACTGATCTCGAGGACCGGCAGCACCGACGACCGCCGCCCGTGGGGAGCCCGTCGGTGAGCGGCGAGCCCGTCGGCGACACCTCCACTGAGCGCCTCGTCGACGCCATGCGACAGATCCGCGACCGCTGCGTCTGGACGCAGGGCATCGACCACGACATGCTCGTGCCGTACCTCATCGAGGAGAGCTACGAGCTCGTCGAAGCGGTCGAGGCCGGGACGCGCGACGAGCTCGTCGAGGAACTCGGCGACGTGCTGTGGCAGGTCGTCTTCCATGCGGAGATCGCTTCCCGTGACGCCGATGCGCCGTTCGACTTCGACGACGTCGCCGAGGCCGTCACCCGCAAGATGGTCCACCGTCATCCACACGTCTTCGGCGACGAGGCGGCTCCGACCCCGGAGGACGTCGTGCGCGTCTGGAACGCCGCGAAGGCCGAGGAGAAGGCGAAGCGCAGCAGCGCGCTCGAGGGGATCCCGCAGGGGATGCCGTCGCTCGCCCTCGCCGACAAGGTGCTGGGCAGGGCCGTGCCGTTCGGAGTGGGGCCGACGGTCGACGCCGATGTCATGGACGACGAGGACGCGCTGGGGGAGCAGCTCCTCGCCGTCGTGGCAGCAGCACGGGCGAACGGGCTCGACGCGGAACGGGCGCTCCGGGGTGCCGTCCGTCGGTTGACCGCGCGAGTGCAGGACGCCGAGCGTCCGGTGGCGTCTCCGACCGACGACTGAGCGAGGGGTCGCCGGGCGCCTGCTCACGGTGCCGGTTCCCCGACATGCCAGAATTGAGGCATGGCAGCTCCAGTGAACCCGCCGCGCGGCATGCGCGATTTCCTCCCCGCCGACAAGGCCCGTCGGGAGCACTCGCTGGGCACCATCCGTCGCGTCTTCACTGCACACGGCTTCGACGAGATCGAGACGCCCGTGGTGGAGGAGTACGACCGGCTGCACTCCGGCCTCGGCGGCGACAACGAGAAGATGGCGTTCAACATCCTCCGGCGCAAGCTCACCCCGGAGGCCATCGTGGCCGCAGCCGACAACCAGACCGAACTCACCGACCTCGGCCTCCGCTTCGACCTCACCGTGCCGCTCGCCCGGTTCTACGCGACGCACCGGGCTGAGCTCCCGCCGGTGTTCCGCTCGATCCAGATCGCTCCGGTCTGGCGCGGAGAACGTCCGCAGCAGGGCCGGTACCGCCAGTTCGTGCAGTGCGACATCGACGTCATCGGAGAGTCGTCGAACCTCGCCGAGACCGAGCTCATCATCGCGACCCTCGCGGCTCTCGCCGAGCTCGGCATCACCGGCTGCAGCGTGCGGATCAACGACCGCCGACTCCTCATCGGCATGCTCGAGTCGCTGGGCTTCCCCGCCGACGAGCACGCGCAGGTGCTCATCACGATCGACAAGCTCGACAAGATCGGTCAGCAGGGCGTGGTCGCCGAACTGCGCGACCGTGGCGTCGACGCCACCGCCGTCGATGCACTCGAGGCCTTCTTCTCCCGTCCGCAGACGATGGAGTTCAACACCTTCGGCGAGCGGGCGATCCGGAAGGCGCTGCCGCTCGGAGCGGACGACGCCGTCGTCGCGGAGCTCGACGCACTCGGGAAGGCCGTCGCCGCGGCCACCTCCCTCCAGGGTCAGCCGGCCGACCCCTTCGCGAACCCGCTCGTGTTCGACCCCTTCCTGGTGCGGGGCATGGGGTATTACACGGGCGCCATCTTCGAGATCGCGCACCCCGATCTCGGGTACTCGCTCGGCGGCGGCGGTCGGTACGACGGCATGATCGGGCGCTTCCTCGGCCAGGACGTGCCAGCGGTCGGCTTCTCGATCGGCTTCGAGCGTATCGTCGACCTCATCGAGCTCCCCGCAGGTGCGGCCGCGGAAGCCGTCGTGCTCGTGCACGACCGCAACGTGCCTCCCGTGACGCTGGTGGCGTTGAAGGCCAAGCTCGTCGCCCAGGGGCGTCGGGTGCGCCTCGAAGCCCGCGTGAAGAACCTCAAGGCCCTCCTCGACCGCGTGTCGGCAGCCGGCTTCGGAGCCTTCGCGTTCGTCTCGGCCGACTCGACCCTCGAGTCGCTCGAGTTCAAAGCGCTCGACTGACGATTCCCGCACCCGCTTCCCGCTCCTCGGCGCGCTTCCGAGCCGCTGCCCAGCTCGTCGGTGCAGGATGGAGCATTCGGCCGGATCCCCTCCCTCGAGCGATCCGTCTGCTCTGCCCCCGATCGAAGAACTGGTTCCCCCGATGAGCGTCATGGCCCCTGCAGCGCGCCCGCAGCGCGCCCCGGAGTCGACCGGCTCCCCGCGCCGCCGGGTGAGCCTCGTGCGGCGCCGGGCGACCACGCTCGCGTTGGCCGTCGGTGTCCCGCTCGCCCTGCTGACGGCCGCCCACGCCCTCGTCCCCGACATCCTCGGCCTCGGACTCGTCTGGGACAACGCCCTGCCGTGGACGTGGGTCGTGCTGCCGGTGCTCTTCCTCGTCCTCCTCGTCGCCCGCACGCCGGGTGCCGTCATCGGTCTCCTCGCGCCGACGCTCGTCTGGGCCTTCCTGTTCGGCCCCGGCGTCGTCCCCATGGGTGACGCACGTTCGGCGGTCCCGGCCGAGGTCTCCCTCACGGTCGCCAGCCAGAACCTCGGGCCGGAGGGCGATCCCGCGGTCATCGCAGCTTCCCTCCAGGCCAGTGGGGCGGATCTCATCGCGCTCCAGGAGATCGAGGACCACGACCGCGAACCGCTCGCCGCGACGCTCGACGAGCAGTACCCGTACTCCGTGCTCACGGGGACGGTGGGTCTCTGGAGCCGCTATCCGATCGCCGACTCGGTCGGGCTGAAGCTCGGCCTCGACTGGTACCGGGCGATCAACGCCGTCGTCGACACCCCGTCCGGAGCCGTGAGCGTCTACGTGATCCACGCCGACTCCGCGCGTCCGGGTGCGCACGCCGAACGGGACGTGATGCTCGCGGAGTTGGCCGACACCGTCGCGGCGAACACCCGCGATCGGATCGTCGTCATGGGCGACTTCAACGCCTCCGCCTCCGACCGGGCGCTCGCCGCACTCCAGAGCGAGGTGTCGGAGCCCAATCAGAGTGAGGGCGGCTTCGGACTCACCTGGCCGGCCGGGACACCGCTCATGCGACTCGACCACGTCTTCGTCCGCGGCATGACCGCGACCCACAACGCCGTCGGCGACGCCGAGGGCAGCGACCACCACGGCATCGTGTCGAGCTTCCGGCTCGACCGCTGACCGCGCGCCTCGGGCGACGATCCGCGGCTCTGCGCCCGTTCAGCCGATGTCACTAGACTGAGCGCGGGCGGCCGTCGTACCCGTCCCACGTCCCAATCCCCACAAGGAGAACATCAGTGGCACTCATCGAGGCAGTAGGCGCTCGCGAAATTCTCGACTCCCGAGGCAACCCGACCGTCGAGGTCGAGGTGCTCCTGGAAGACGGCACGGTCAGCCGTGCAGCAGTCCCGTCCGGCGCATCGACCGGTGCGTTCGAAGCGTACGAGCTGCGTGACGGCGATGCCGCGCGTTACCTCGGCAAGGGTGTCGAGAAGGCGGTCGACGCCGTCCTCGACGAGATCGGCCCGGCACTCGAGGGCATCGAGGCGGACGACCAGCGCCTCGTCGACCACACCATGATCGAGCTCGACGGCACCGAGAACAAGAGCCGCCTGGGCGCGAACGCGATCCTCGGTGCGAGCCTCGCGGTCGCCCGTGCCGCTGCGGACTCCGCAGACCTGTCGCTCTACCGCTACGTCGGCGGCGCCAACGCCCACGTCCTCCCGGTCCCGATGATGAACATCATCAACGGTGGCTCGCACGCCGACACCGGCGTCGACATCCAGGAGTTCATGATCCTCCCGATCGGCGCTCCGAGCTTCCGTGAGGCGCTCCGCTGGGGCACCGAGACATACCACACGCTCAAGGGCCTGCTGAAGTCGAAGGGCTTCGCGACCGGCCTCGGCGACGAGGGTGGCTTCGCCCCCGACTTCGAGCACAACCGTGCGGCCCTCGACTTCATCGTCGAGGCCATCGAGAAGGCCGGCTTCACGGTCGGCACCGACATCGCGCTCGGCCTCGACGTCGCCTCCAGCGAGTTCTACAAGGAGGGCGCGTACCAGTTCGAGGGCAAGGCGCTCAACAGCACCGAGATGACCGCGTACTACGCCGACCTCGTCGCGAACTACCCGCTCATCACCATCGAGGACCCGCTGGCCGAGGACGACTGGGCAGGCTACGCCCACCTCACCCCCGAGCTGGGCTCCAAGGTCCAGATCGTCGGCGACGACCTGTTCGTCACGAACCCGAAGCGTCTCGCCGACGGCATCGCCAAGGGTGCGGCGAACTCGCTGCTCGTCAAGGTCAACCAGATCGGGACGCTCACCGAGACGCTCGACGCGGTCTCCCTCGCGCAGCGCTCCGGCTACACGACGATCCTGTCGCACCGCTCCGGCGAGACCGAGGACACCACGATCGCCGACCTCGCGGTCGCCACGAACGCGGGCCAGATCAAGACCGGTGCGCCTGCGCGCAGCGAGCGGGTCGCGAAGTACAATCAGTTGCTGAGGATCGAAGAGGAGCTGGGCCAGGCAGCCGTCTACGCCGGCCGCAGCGCCTTCCCCCGGTTCACCGCCTAAGCATCGTCACCTGAAGGCTCTCAGGGGTGCCGATCGGCACCCCTGAGAGCCTTCGTCGTGTGCGGGAGGCGCCTGTGAAGAAGCCATCGATGCCGGCCGGCGGCGAGTCGAAGCCCACGCCGTCCGGCAGCGGAGCAGCGTCCTCCTCGTCCTCCGGCTCGTCGAAGCAGCGACCGGCGTCGAAGCCCCGGTCGAGCTCCGCGGATGCCTCCGCCAAGCGCGCCTCCTCGTCGTCCAAGCGCCCGACGGGAGCCACCGCGAAGCCCGCACGCTCCGCAGGCACAGCCCCGCGGTCGACGACGAAGGCCTCGCGATCCGCGTCGGCCGGTTCCTCGGCACCGCGCTCGCGGACCGGCTCGACACGGACCGCCCCGGCACGCCAGTCGGACGCCGGCGGCTGGTTGCGGAGTCTGCGACTGTCCGGGTTCAGCGTCCTGCTCCTCGGGATCCTCGTGCTCGGGGTCGTCGTCCTCGCGCCGAACCTCAAGACCTTCCTCGAGCAGCGGCAGCAGATCGCCGCGCTGGAGGCCGGTGTCGCCGACACTCAGAAGCAGGTGGACGCACAGCAGGCCGAACGCGAGCGCTGGAACGACCAGAGCTACGTCATGACGCAGGCGCGCGACCGCCTGTTCTACGCCCTGCCCGGCGAGGTCAGCTACATCATCATCAACGACGTCGACCCGGCCTCGCTGCCCACCACCGAGACACCCGTGAGCGACACGCTCGTCGACTCGCAATCCGACTGGCTCGACGGCCTGCTGTCCTCGCTCGTCGCCACCGGCTACTCGCCGGCCCCGGCCGCGACCGAGACCCCTGCTCCCACGCAGACGACGCCTCCCGCCGGCGGCTGACGTCCGGACGCAGTGGCGAACCCGGCGATAATGGAACCATGAGCACCCCTCCCTTCGGCCCCGTCTCCGAGCGCGACGTCGAGATCGTGTCGGCGCAACTGGGACGCCCGGCCCGAAACGTCGTCGGCATCGCGGCGCGCTGTGTCTGCGGCGCCCCGACCGTCGTCTCGACCGCTCCTCGCCTGGCCGACGGCACGCCGTTCCCCACGTTCTACTACCTGACCCACCCGGCCGCCACGGCCGCGGTCTCCTCGCTCGAGGCGACCCAGGTGATGAACGAGTACAACGAGCTCCTGGCCGAGGACGAAGCGGTCCGTGCCGACTACGCCACCGCACACACGGCCTACCTCGCCGACCGCACCTCCATCGCCGAGGTCGCCGAGATCGACGGGATCTCCGCCGGCGGCATGCCGGTGCGGGTCAAGTGCCTCCACGCGCTCGTCGGCCACGCCCTTGCGGCTGGTCCGGGCGTCAACCCCATCGGCGACCTCGCGCTCGACCGCGCGAGCTGGAGCCCCGAGGTGTGCGCATGCGCGGACGGCCAGGCGGGGCAGGGATAGGCCCCGCACGCGACGGGGGTCGCCTGTGGGGGAGTGACGGACCGCGACGCGGAGACCGTCGTCGTCCGCGCGGTCTCCGAGGTGCGCTGTCGGCGCTGTCTACGGTGCTCCTGACGCTCCTGCTCGTGGGGACGCAGGCGCTCCCGGCGTCGGCGGACACGGTGCGCGACATGCAGTACTGGCTCGGCGACTACGGCTTCACGACGGCGTGGGAGACGACGAAAGGCGCCGGTGTCACCGTCGCCGTGATCGACACCGGCATCGCGAGCGGGCCGGCGGAGTTGACCGGTGCGGTCGCGGGTGGCGTCGACGTCTCCGGGCTCGGGAGTCCCGACGGCCGGACACCGGTTGGCTCCGAGGGGAGCGAGCACGGGACGCTGGTCGCCTCGATGATCGCCGGACGTGGTCGCACGGGCGGTGCCGGGGTCATCGGTGTGGCGCCAGAGGCGCGCCTGCTCTCCGTCTCGGTCGGGTTCGGCTCCGACGGGTCGGCCGTCGTCCCCTGGGACGATCAGATCGCGACCGCCGTCCGGTGGGCGGTGGACAACGGCGCCGACGTCATCAACATGTCGCTGACGCGCAACAGCCTCGACTGGCCGACGAGCTGGGACGACGCCTTCCTCTACGCCTTCTCGCACGACGTCGTCGTGGTGGCTGCAGCGGGTAACCGGGGGAGCGGGACGGTCGAGGTCGGTGCTCCGGCGACGATCCCGGGTGTGCTGACCGTCGCCGGTGTGGACCGCGCGGGGTCGGCGAGCTTCGACGCCTCGAGCCAGGGCATCACGATCGCCGTCGCTGCGCCGAGCGAGCAACTCGTCGGGGTGACGCCCGCCGGGTCCTACGTGCAGTGGCAGGGGACGAGCGGGGCGGCGCCGATCGTCTCCGGACTCGTGGCCCTCGTCCGCTCCGCCTGGCCGGAGCTCAGCGCCGCGGACGCCATCAAGCGCGTGACGGCAACGGCGAAGCAGGTGGGAGACTCCGCGCAGAGCCCCATCTACGGTGCAGGACTCATCGACGCCGCGAAGGCGGTCAGCGGTTCCGTCGGTCCGGCGGCGACCTCGCCGGAGCAGCAGCTGTCCGACTGGATCACGCTCTACCGACGGGCACCGCAGGTCCCCGATCCCGATCCGGGTGCCGAGCAGCCGTCGCCGACACCGGAGCCGGTACCCCCGGCGATCCCGGAGAACGAGGCCGTCGAGGTGCGCGCCAACCCGTTCCTCCCGACGCCGAGCACTCTGCTCTACGGGTCGCTGCCACTGGCGCTCCTCCTCGGAACTGGTAGCCTGGTCACGCTCGGTGTCATAGGCGCTACCAGGCATTTCAAGCGGGTGCTGCAGAAGTAGTACTCTGTTCCGATATTCTCAGACACTCATCTGAACCAATCGTCTTGACGTAGGAGATCGTTCGCCGTGCCCAAAATTCTGATCGTCGGTGGTGGTTACGCCGGGTTCTACACCGCATGGAAGCTCGAGAAGCAGCTTCGTCGTGGTGAGGCCGAAGTCACCATGGTCGACCCGCTGCCCTACATGACCTACCAGCCCTTCCTGCCGGAGGTCGCCGCCGGTTCCATCGAGCCGCGTCACGCGGTCGTCTCGCCGCGTCGCCACCTGAAGCACACCAACGTGATCACCGCCAAGGTCACGGGCATCAACCACGCCGAGAAGAAGGCGACCATCACGCCTGAGATCGGTGAGCCCTGGGAGGTCGACTACGACATCATCGTCGTCACCGCCGGAGCCGTCTCCCGCACCTTCCCGATCCCCGGTGTCGCCGACACCGCGATCGGTCTCAAGACCATCGAAGAGGCCGTCGCGATCCGCGACCGCGTGCTCTCCAACTTCGACAAGGCCGCGAACCTGCCGGCCGGTCCCGAGCGCGACCGCCTCCTGACCTTCACGGTCGTCGGTGGCGGCTTCGCCGGTATCGAGGTCTTCGCCGAGCTGCGTTCGTTCGCGAGCTCGCTGCTGAAGTTCTACCCGCAGCTCTCCTTCGAGGACACGCACTTCCACCTCATCGAGGCCATGGGTCGCATCATGCCCGAGGTCAAGATCGAGACGAGCCACTGGGTCCTCAAGAACCTGGCCGAGCGCGGCGCACTCGTGCACCTCGACACCCAGCTGCAGTCGGCTGTCGACGGCAAGATCGAGCTCTCGACCGGTGAGTCGTTCGAGTCCGACCTCATCGTCTGGACCGCCGGTGTCATGGCGAACCCGGGCGTCGTCCGCGGTGGCGACCTCCCCGTCGAAGAGCGCGGTCGCATCAAGACCCGCGCCGACCTCCGCGTCGGTACCGACGACGACATCGTCGAGGGTGCTTGGGCGGCCGGCGACGTCTCCGCCGTTCCCGACCTCAGCGGTGGTGGCGTCGGTGGCTTCTGCGTGCCGAACGCTCAGCACGCCGTCCGTCAGGGCAAGCTGCTCGCGAAGAACATCACCGCGGTCCTCCGTGGCGAGGAGCCGAAGAACTACTTCCACAAGAACATGGGTGCGGTCGCCGGTCTCGGCATCGGCGTCGGTGTCTTCCAGTCCGGCAACCTCGCGATCAAGGGCCTCCCGGCCTGGTTCGCGCACCGTGGGTACCACGGGCTGGCCATGCCGAGCTTCGAGCGCAAGTTCCGCGTGTTCGGTGGCTGGTGGAACAACTTCTGGCTGGGACGCGACATCGTCTCCCTGTCGGCCGTGCAGAACCCGCGTGAGGCCTTCGAGACCTTCGCGTCGCGCCCGAAGCCCCCGGCAGACGCTGCGGCCCCCGCAGCAGCTCCGGCGGCTCCCGCAGCGGCTGAGAAGCCCGCTCGCAAGGCTCCCGTGAAGCGCAAGCCGAAGGCCGCCCCGGCCGAGGCCGCAGCGCCCGCCGCCGAGGCACCTGCTGCCGCGGCTCCTGCTGCTGCTGGCGCCCCGACCGGTGCCGACGACGAGCAGGCCTACGCGACGCCCGCTGAGGAAGTCAGCGCGAACAAGTAGTCCGGTCCGGAGCCCAGCTCCGTTCCTCGAGAGGCGCATGTCATCCGGTCCGCCGGGGCATGCGCCTCTCGGCGTTCGACGCCTCGATACGATGAGGTGCACGCCCCCGTAGCCCAATTGGCAGAGGCAGGCGACTTAAAATCGCCGCAGTGTGGGTTCGAACCCCACCGGGGGTACGACGCCGTACCGGCACCCGCATGGAAGGATGGACGCATGGCTACCCGCACGATCACGACGCTCGTCGACGACCTCGACGGTTCCGACATCCCTCGCGGGCTGGGGGAGACGGTCCGGTTCGGCATCGACGGCGAGAACTACGAGATCGACCTGACCGACGACAACGCGGCGGCACTGCGCGAGACCCTGGCGTCATACGTCGAGGCCGCACGACCCGTCATCGCATCGGCATCGCTCCGCCGCCTGCACTGAGCTGACGCCCGCACGGCGGTCGTACCCCTCTGCACGTTTGCCCCGATCCTGCAAGGGTCCCTGCCGGGCTTGGGGGCGCGACTAGCGTGCTCAGCATGAGTACTCCGAGCGACCACGACCACGCCCTGAACGACGACGAGCAGACGAGCAAAGACCGCACGTACAGCCCCTCCAGCGAGGCGGAGACGGCGGCCAAGCAGGACGACGGGCAGCCCGTCGTCCGTGATCCCGACATCGCCTCCGGCATGATCAACGTCGCCCCCGGGACCGGTGGTCCGGACGACACCGGCGACGTCGACGTCGACCCGGGTGAGCTCCACATCCCTCGCGATCCCGACAGCGCGCACTGAGACAACGATGCCTCGGGCGTTGACCCCTGGACGGGGTGCACAAAACGCACGACGCGAACGCGACACGGCGGTGTTGCGTCACGCAAGGTGCCTCCCGTCCGCTACCTTCGAGGTGGGGGCGTCACCCGTGAGCCGGTCCCGGAAGCCGCAAGCTTCTTGGTCGACCGGTTGCTAGACGCCTCAAGTGAGGGCGAGGTATTCGGGTTACCTCGCCCTCACGCTTGCCCGCCGCATCTTCCGGCCCGGCCGTACGTCCTCGACGGTAGGCTGAAACGATGCAGGAGATCACCCCAACCGAACTGAGCAAGCTCGAGCAGGCCGTCATCATCGACGTCCGCGAAGCCGACGAGGTCGCCGTCGCCAGCGTGCCCGGTGCCCGGCACCTGCCGATGTCGTCCTTCCTCGACCACCTCGACGAGGTGCCCCGCGAAGAGACCGTGTACGTGATGTGTCACTCCGGCGGTCGCAGTGCCCGCGTCACGGGATACCTCGAACAGCAGGGCTATGACGCCGTGAACGTCACCGGGGGCATCTCCGAGTGGGCCGCCAGCGGCCTGCCGGTCGAGCGTCCCGCCGACGCCGGCTGAGTCGTCCCCGACGAGCGGATCGCGATGGTCGCGAGCCGTGCCGTGCCGTGCGGTGCGGGCGATCGGATCAGCGCCGCTTGCGTCTCGCGATCTCGTCCGCGAGCTGCTGCACCAGGGCGGGGTCCGCGTCGCGCGCGAGGGCGACGTAGTGGTCCATGACGTCCGGGCGGTAGCGCACGGGCAAGGTCTGTCCGGGGGCGAGCCGGGTGAGCTCCGCGATCGTGAAGTTCTCGTCGGCGATCCCGCGGAACGAGCGGCCGTCGGCGGTCTCCACGTCGAGCATCAGGACCAGGCGCGGATTGTTGTTGACCTCCCGCCAATCGACGAGGACACCGAGCGCCAGCGTCCCCGTCCGCAGTTCGGCGTTCCGCTTGCGAGAATCTAAGCTGAGGACCGGATTCGGGGCGACGCCGGGGAACGCGGCCCCGACGCCCAGTGCTTCCCGACACAGGTCAGGCCTGAGCTGCGCCATGAGATCGTCGAGCTTCCTCTTCGAACCGAACATCCCGAACCCTCCCGCACCTCGGCACCGGGTTCTCGACCCGGTGTGTGGCCTTCACCGAGATTGTAGGCCAGGGCCGTTCGCGACCGCCGTCGCCGGAGGAGTCTGGCCTAGCGCGCGTCGATGAGCGGCCGGAGGTGACGGTTCCAGGCCCACGTCCCAGCTCCGACCGCCGCGAAGGCGAGCGACCCCAGCAGGAGCCCGACGAGCGTGTCACCCGCACCCGGAACCGTCGCCGTCGGGCCCAGGAGTCCGAACAGCAGTGTGAATCCCACGAACGCGCTGCCGAGCCACACCGGCCTCGACCAGGCGAGGATGGCGCGTCCACCGAGCGGCCCGAGGGGGAGGAGTGCGATCGACGCGGATCCGATCCCCGCGATCGCGGTCAGGTTCACGGCCTCGACGAGCATCGCGCCCACGCCGCCGCTCGGCTCACCGGCCAGCGCCGACACGAGCCAGGCGACCGAACCGAGCCCGGCGGCCGCAGCGATCCGGGCCAGCGCGAGGCGACCCGCGATGCGTGGCGTGATGGCATCGGAATCGGTCTCCGTCGAGGATGTCGAGCCGGCTTCATGCGTTTCGGGTCTCCGTGTGGGTCGGAGTTCGGTCAGTAGCGCGAAGAGCAGAGCCGGCTGCACGGCCAGGAGGCGTGAGAGCGCGGTGACGACACCGACCGCCACCAGTCCGCCGACACGGACGCTGACGCGCATCGAGCCCAGCCTGGCTCGGCGGGCGACGACGAGCTGCGCGAGGAGGCCCACGACGTTGATCGCGACGACGGCGATGAGTGAGGCGAACCACAGCCGGAGGTACGCCGGCTGACCGGTCACTGGGTGCGCGAACATGAGGATGCCTGCCGCGAGCACGGCGGTGACGACGGCCATCGCCGTGCGATTCGGGAGCGGGACCGACGGGACCCGCTCGAACTCGTCCCTCGGTCGGTTGCGCCCGGTCACCGCTGCACGACGACGGTCGGCGATCGTGGCGCGCCAGGGGGCGATGGAGGTAGCGAGGAGTCGGGCCGGGATCGCGATGAGCGCCACCGCCGCGAGGGCGAGGAGTGCGGCGAGCCACCAGACCGGCTGGCCGCGGCCGTCGATGGTGGAGGCGAGGGTTTGCGTGAACGGCGTCGTCCCCGACCAGAGTCCGCCACCACCGGTGGGTGGAGCGGCGCCTGGTGCCGGTTCGCCGCTCGGCGACGGGGTCGGCTGCTGCGTCCCCGGAGCGGGTGTCCCCGGCGCGGGCGCGGGCTCGGTGCCGTCGGACGGCGATGGTGAGGCGGACGGTGCCGGCGTGGCGGGCGCGGCCGATGCGTCGCCGAACGTCAGGGTGATCGCCGTACTCGCCCCGCTCGTGTTGCCCGCGGCATCCTGTTGGATCGCGAGGACGACGTGCGCGCCCGCCGGTACGCCCCCGCCCGAGCAACTCCACCCGCCACCGGTGACGACCGCCGTGCAGACCGACGTCGAGTCGGCGAAGACGGTGACGGTCGCGCCCTCCTCGCCGGTGCCGGCGTAGCTTGCCGCCGAGGTCGGCATCGCCTGTCCGGCCGACGGTGAGGACATGACAGGCGGGGCCGGAGCGTCGCGGTCGATGGTGAGCACGACCGGGGCGGACGCGTCGGAGCGCTGATTGCCGCTGAACGAAGCCTGCTGCGTCGCCGTTACGGAGACGTCGCCGGCCGGCAGCGGCTCGCCCAGCACGCAGAACCAGCTTCCGGAGCTGTCCGCCGCGAAACTGCAGGTGGCACCGGAGTCGGCGCGGACCGTCACCGTCGCTCCGGGGTGGGCGGTGCCGCGGACGCCGCCGTTGCTCGGCGTCCCCTCGGTGATGGTGGGCGGGCCGAGCGCGGACACGGAGATCTGCGCGGAGAGCGTCTCCGGGCCGCCGACCTCGACGGCGGTGATGAGCAGTCCGCCGCCGTCGGGCAGGTCGATCGAGCAGGACCACTCGGTGCTGTCGTCCTGCGGCAGGATGCAGACCGGCTCGAGACCGTCGCCGACCTGCAGCTGGACCCCCGTGCCGGCGTCTTTCGTCCCGGTGACCGTGGTGCTGCCGCTGCCGATGAAGGAACCGGAATCGGGGCTCGTGATGGTCGGCCCCTCGAGCGGCGGTGGTGTCGGCGTCGCAGCGCTCTCGCTCGGGGTGGGGAGCGGTTCGGGCGTCGCCGATGCAGGGCCCGCGACGGTCGTCGTCCAGAGTCCGGCCGAGAGGAAGACGGCGAGGAGGATCGCGACGCGTCCGATCGAGCGATTCGATCGGACTCCTGTTCCTGCGCGCGCGTGTGCCCCGGTCACCGTCTCCATTCCCCCAAGATCACCGCGGGAAGTCAACCTCCCGCGCCAGATCGGGTCACATTCTCGGCCGATCCGCACTGAAAAGACGTCGCGACAGGTGCGCTCGGGCCGGCGGTCCGCCATACTTGCGCGACTGGGTCATCCGTCCCAGTCGAGTCGACCGCGATGGAGCGGCACGACCCGCAGGCGCCCCGGGAAGGGTTGCGATGCCGAGGATCTCCGTTGTCGACCGACGAGCCGAGCTGATCAGCGCCGCCCTCCGTGTCGTCGCAGCCGAGGGCGTCGCCGCCGCCACGACCAGGGCCATCGTGGCCGAGGCCGGGATGTCGCTCGCCAGCTTCCACTACGCCTTCTCCTCCCGCGACGAGCTCCTCGCCGAACTGGTCGCACACGTCGTCGAGCATGAACGCGTCGTCCTCGACGTCGGCGAGCTGCTGACGGACGAGGAGGCCAGTCAGGAGCATCCGCCCACTCTCGAGGCCGTCGTCCGTGCCGGCCTCGAACGCTACGTCGACCTCCTCCGCGCCGATCCGGCTCGGGAGGCGGCGATGCAGGAGCTCAGCGCCTACGCGATGCGGACGCCGGGCCTCGAGCACCTCGCGCTCGAGCAGTACCGACGGTACGAGGAGCTCGCGCGTGAGGCGCTCGCGCTCGCCGCCAGGATCAGCGGCAGCACCTGGACGCAGCCCGTCGACGAGATCGCGCGGACCGTCATCGCCTTCACGGACGGCCTGACACTCGGCTGGCTGGTGCGACGCGACGATGCCGAAGCCCGGCGACTCGTCGGGACGGTGGCGCACCTCGTCGCAACCCTCGCCGAACCGGGATCGAGATGAGCGGCCTCGGCACCGCGGCAGTCGACCACCCGGCCGACCGACGGGTCACCGGGCGCTGGGTCGCCGCCTTCGCGGTCGCCTGGCTGGGCGTCTGGATGGCCCAGCTCGCCCCGCTGCAGCTCCTTCTGCCCGCGCAGATCGACGCGACGCTCGCTCCCGAGCACTGGGTGGACAGCGTCGTCGCCTTCGGTGTCGTCGCCGGGGCGGCCGGACTCTGCTCCATCGTCGTGTATCCGCTGACGGGCGCCCTGTCCGACCGCACACGGTCGCGGTTCGGGAGACGCCGCCCGTGGATCGCAGCTGGTGCGCTCGTCTTCGCCCTGGGGCTCGTCCTCCTCGGACTCCAGACCGGCATCGTCGGCATCGGCGTCTGCTGGTGCCTCGCCATCATCGGCTTCTGCATCCTCGGAGCGGCGCTCACCGCGACCATCTCCGATCAGGTGCCCGTGGGGCAGCGCGGCTTCGTCTCGGGGTGGATCTCCGCTCCGCAGGCCGTCGGGGTCATCCTCGGCATCGCCCTCCTGCTCCTGCTCGGCACCCAGATGGTCGTGGGGTACCTGGCGCTCGCCGTCCTCCTCATCGTGCTCGTCGTGCCGTTCCTGCGGCTACCCGATCCACTCCCGACGGGTGATCGACCCGTGCCACTCACCGCGCACGAGCTCCTGGAGAGCCTCTGGATCTCACCGCGACGCCATCCCGACTTCGCCTGGACCATGCTCAGCCGCGTCCTCGTGAACCTCGGCAACGCCTTCAGCACCTCGCTGCTGTTCTACTTCCTGCTCTTCGGGCTCGGGGACGCCGACGCCGAGACCGACCTCCTGCTGGTCACGGTCGTCTACACGGTGTTCGTCGTCGGGTCCTCGATCCTGCTCGGCCGACTGTCCGACCGCATCGGCCGACGACGAGTCTTCGTCGTCGCGGCCTCAGCCTCACAGGCGCTCGCCGCACTCCTGCTCGCGATCTGGCCCTCGCTGCCGATGGGGTTCGTGTCGGCGGCGCTCATCGGGCTCGGCTACGGCTGTTTCATGTCGGTCGACCAGGCGCTCGCAACGCAGGTCCTGCCGGACCCGGCGTCGCACGGCAAGGACCTCGGCATCATGAACATCGCCCAGGCGGTGCCGCAGGCGGTCGCTCCGCTCATCGGCGCCTTCCTCGTCGCCTGGCTCGGCGGATTCGCCGGCCTCTACCTCGTCTCCGCGGCCTGCGCCGTCGCAGGGGCGGTCGCCGTCACCCGAGTACGAGGAGTGCGCTGATGAGCATCGAACTGACCGCAGGCGGCCGGGTGTCCGACCCGATGCCCTGGCTCGACCCGAGACGGTACTGGGGCGGTATCGAGCGGGCCGTGTCGGACGTCGACTCGCCCGTCGCCGTCCTGCAGCTCGGAGCCCTCCGCCACAACACGCACGACATGCTCCGACGGGCCGCGGGGAAACCGATCCGCGTCGCCAGCAAATCCATCCGTGTCCGAGCGGTGATCGACGCGCTCCTCAGACAACCCGGATACGCCGGCGTGCTGGCCTACTCCCTGTCCGAGGCGCTCTGGTTGTCCGAGACGGTGGACGACATCGTGGTCGGCTACCCGACGGCGGAGCGGGGTGCCATCGCGCGGCTGGCAGCCGACGAACGGGCGGCCTCGCGGATCACCCTGATGATCGACTCCCTCGACCACCTCGACCTCGTCGACGCGGTGACACCTCCGGAGCGACGTGCACGCATCCGCGTGTGCATCGAGCTCGACGCCTCGTTCCGCGCGCCCGCCCTCGGCCACGTCGGTGTCCGCCGCTCGCCCCTGCGCACGCCGGACGAGGTCCGGGCTCTCGCGGAGGCGGTCGTCGCCCGACCCGGTTTCAGCCTGGTCGGGATCATGGCCTACGAGGCGCAGATCGCCGGGCAGGGGGACGACCTCGCGGGTCGACCGGCGTGGTCGGCTGCGCTCCGCGCGATCCAGCGGCGCTCGTGGGCCGAACTCCGGGAACGTCGTGCCGCCGTGGTCGCGGAGGTGCGAGCGGTCGCGGAGCTGGAGTTCGTCAACGGCGGCGGGACGGGATCCCTGGAGCTCACCGCGTCCGACGACTCGGTGACCGAGATCGCCGCCGGGAGTGGCGTCTTCGGCGGACACCTCTTCGACCACTACCGGGCGTTCACCCCGGCACCGGCCGCGGCATTCGGTCTGTCGGTCGTCCGGAAGCCGTCGCCGGAGCTCGCGACGATCCTCGGCGGCGGATGGGTCGCCTCCGGTCCGCCAGGGCTCGACCGCCTCCCGCTCATCGCGTGGCCGGAGGGCCTCGAGATGCTCCCGCGGGAGATGGCCGGCGAGGTGCAGACGCCGGTCTCCGGGGCTGCGGCTGCGTCGCTCCGGCTCGGTGACCGCGTCTGGTTGCGGCACACGAAGTCCGGGGAGCTCAGCGAACGGGTGGACGCCTTCCACGTGGTCGGGGACGACGGGGTGGAAGCCGTCCTACCGACGTACCGCGGCGAAGGGCAGGGGTTCGTCTGATGGGGAAGACGACATCGTGGACGAACTGGGCGCGGACCGAGCGGGCATGGCCCGTGCGGGTCGAGCGGCCCGACTCGGTCGGCGCGGTGCAGCGCCTCGTGCGTGCTGCAGCGGGGGCGGGCCTTCCGATCAAGGCGGTCGGAGCCGGACACAGCTTCACCGGGATCGCCGTCGCGCCCGGTGTGCTGCTCGAGCTCGACGCCCTGAGCGGTCTGGTCCGGGTCGATCGGGAACGCAACCGCGTGACCCTCCGCGCCGGTACGCGCCTCCATGACATCCCGCGCCTCCTCGAACCGTACGGTCTCGCCATGCCGAACCTCGGCGACATCGACCGGCAGTCCGTGGCCGGCGCGATCTCCACTGGCACACACGGGACCGGGATGGCGTTCGGCGGCATCGCGACGCAGGTCGTCGGGGTGACGATGGTGACGGCGGAGGGCGAGCTGCTGACGTCGGACGCCCAGCAGGAACCAGGGCTCCTCCCGGCGCTGGCGCTCGGGCTCGGAGCGCTCGGGATCCTCGTCGAGGTCACGCTGCAGTGCGTCCCGGCGTTCGTACTGCACGCGGTGGAACGGCCTGAGTCGCTCGACGAGCTGCTGCCAGCGCTGCTCGACCGGGCCGCCGCCGTCGACCACTTCGAGTTCTACTGGTTCCCGCACACCGCGACCGCCCTGACCAAGACGAACCACCGGCTGCCGGGTGACGCGCCCACCAGGCCACTCCGCCCGGTCGCGAAGTGGGTCGACGACACGCTCCTCGCCAACGGGGTCTACCGGGTCCTCTGCAACACGGGCGTCGTCGCGCCGGCCACCGTCCCGCGCGTGAACCGGCTCGCGGACCGCCTCGTCGGCGACCGTGAGTTCACCGATCGGTCGACGCGCGTGTTCACCACGAGCCGCACGGTGCGGTTCGTGGAGATGGAGTACGCGGTGCCGCTCGAGCACCTCCCGACCGCGTTCGCCCGGATCCGCGCACTCATCGAGGAGCGGGGGTGGCGGATCTCCTTCCCCATCGAGGTCCGGGTCGCGGCGGCCGACGAGCTGTGGCTCTCCACGGCATCAGGTCGTGCGACCGGATACGTCGCCGTGCACCGCTTCTTCCGTGAGGACCCGGGGGAGTACTTCCGCGCCGTCGAGGCGATCATGATCGAGTTGGGCGGTCGGCCCCACTGGGGCAAACTGCACGGCCGTGACGCGTCGTCCCTGCGCGGCGTCTATCCTCGCTTCGACGAGTTCGTCCGCCTCCGCGACCGCCTCGACCCCGGCCGCCTGTTCGGCAACCGGTACCTCGCCCGCGTCCTCGGCGAGTGACGGCCCGCCGGGTGTCCGGTGCGTCCGCGCTGCACGCCTGCTGCGTGCTTCCTCCGAACTCCCCAAGGGCACCGGTGGGTCGCAGGTAGAATGAGCAGACCCGCTCTCCATCGACTCACAAGGAGCCCATCCTCATGGAATGGCTGATCCCAGTCCTCATCGTCGTCGCCCTGGTCGTCATCGTCGGCATCTACTTCTGGGTGACGTACAACTCGCTCGTGACGCTGAACGTGCGGGTCGAGGAAGCATGGAGCGACATCACCGTCCAGCTGAAGCGACGCGCCGACCTCATCCCGAACCTCATCGAGGCGGTCAAGGGGTACGCGGCGCACGAGAAGGCCGTGTTCGAGAACGTGACGAAGGCTCGTGCCGAGACGCTCACCGCGCAGGGGCCGGCGGCCGTGAGTGAGGCCGAGACCCACATGCAGCAGGCGCTGAAGAGCATCTTCGCCGTCGCGGAGGCCTACCCGCAGCTGCAGGCGAGCCAGAACTTCCTCCAGCTCCAGTCCGAGATCGTCGACACCGAGGACAAGATCCAGGCCTCGCGCCGCTTCTACAACGGCGGTGTCCGGGAGCTGAACACCAAGGTCAAGGTGTTCCCGAACAACCTGTTCGCCAAGGGCCTCGGCTTCTCGGAGCACGACTTCTTCGAGGTCACCGACAACGCGGCGATCGCCGAACCGCCGCGCGTCCAGTTCTGACGTGCGGTAGCGCAGTCCCATGTACCGCGCCATCGCCAGGAACAAGCTCAACACGGTCCTGATCTTCGTCGTCTTCCTGGTCATCATCGGCGGCCTCGGTTGGCTCGCGGGGTATCTCTACCAGAACCTGACGATCACGATCGTGGTGCTCGTCGTGGCCGTCGTGTACGCGGTGATCCAGTACTTCTTCGCCGGGCGGCAGGCCATCGCGATGACCGGTGCGCAGCGCATCGAGCTGGCCGACAACCCGAGGCTGTACCGCATCGTCGAGAACCTCGCGATCACCACCGGGACGCCGATGCCCGAGGTGTACCTCATCGTCGACCCGGCGCCCAACGCCTTCGCGACGGGTCGCGACCCCCAGCACGCGATGGTGGCCGCGACGACCGGCCTCCTCGAGATCCTCAACGACGCCGAGCTGGAGGGGGTCATGGCCCACGAACTCGGTCACGTCCGCAACTACGACATCCGCGTGTCCATGGTCGTCTTCGGGCTCGTCGTCGCGATCGGGTTCCTCTCCGACATGCTCCTCCGGATGACGATCTGGGGTGGCGGCAACCGGAACAACAACAACGGCGGCAACCCCGTCATGCTCATCATCGGCATCGTGGCGATGCTCGTGGCACCGCTGCTCGCGACGCTCGTCCAGCTGTCCATCTCACGGCAGCGTGAGTACCTCGCCGACGCGACGGGCGCCCTCACGACCCGTCACCCGGAAGCGCTCGCGAGCGCGCTGGGGAAGCTCGCCGCCTACGGTCGACCGATGGCGAAGCAGAACTCGTCCATGGCGCACCTCTGGATCTCCGACCCGTTGAAGCCCGGCGCGGTGGCCCGCTTGTTCAGCACCCACCCGCCGCTTGTCGAACGGATCAAGCGCCTGAGCACCATCGGCGGCGGCTTCTAGGCGAGGGCCTCCCGGCCCCGGATACACGAATGGGGCGGCACCCGGAGGTGCCGCCCCATTCGGCGTTCAGGCGAGAACCGTTACTCGGTCTGCTCGTCGGAGTCGAACGTCACCGTGACCTTGTCGTCGGCGTCGATCGTGATCTTGCCGGGGAAGTTCAGGTACGTGTCCCACACCTGCTGACCCGCCACGGCGCTGCCGTACCAGGAGGCGTCGAACGAGCCGTCGATCCGGCCGTCCGAGGTGTAGAAGTACGAACCGCTCTCATCGACCTCGACGGTCGGGGGAGAGGTGAGCGTCCAGGTCACCGGGCCGACACTCGTGAACTGCTTCTGCTGCCAGTCAGGCATGACGCCACAGGTGGTGTCGAGCGTGGTGGCGTCGAGGCACTTCTCGATCATCGCGACGACCTGCTTCGTGACCTCGGTCGTGAGCGCCTCGGTGGCGGTCACGTCGATGTCGATGAAGGCCGAACCCTCGCCGGCGCTGTACGAGCTCAGCGTGATGGTCTGGGCATCGCCCTGCAGGAACTTGCTCTCCGGCGGTGCGACCGTGTAGATGGCCGGGTAGGCGAACAGGCTCTCGTCGGACGCGCCGTCGAAGTTGACGCCGTTGACGCTGAACGCCGTGCCACCGAGACCGGTGTAGACGTTGATGCTGCCGACGAGGGAGCTGGCGAGCTTCCACTGGTCGAAGAACAGGAACTGCTTGCCTTCGCTCTCGAGCGTGACCGAGTCCTCGTACTTCTTGCCACCGAGTTCGTACGTGACCTGCACGCGTGCCTCGCCGTTGCGGTTGTAGACGCGGCCGACCTCAGGGTTCTTGATGCGCTCGTCGGCGCCCTTCAGGACCTCGTTGGTGAGCAGTGCGGTCGGCTTGACGGCGGCCGGAGCCTCGGTGTCGGCGTCCGCATCCGGATCGGCCGACGCGGACGGGTCCGGGGTGGCCTCGGGCTCTGCGGACTCGTCGTCGGTGCTGCCGACGATCGAGGGGTCCGGTGCGACGAGGCTCGTCGCGAGCTTCGCGTCGCCGGCGGCGATGGCCTTGAGGTATTCCTCGACCTTCGCCTGCGGGCCGAACGCCGTGGTGTTCAGCACGCTGATGGTGATGGCGGCGGCGGCGATGAGCACGAGTGCACCACCGGCGATCGACGACCACAGGATGATCCGCTTCTTCTGCTTCGGGTCCATCGGCTGCTTCGGAGCGCCGGTCGCGTACGGGTTCTGCGCCGTCGCGTACTGGCCGTTGGGCTGCTGGCCCTGCTGGCCCTGCTGGTACGGGTTCTGGGCGCCGGGCTGCTGACCGGTCTGCTGACCGTAGGGAGCCGGGGGCGCCTGGTTCGGCGTCTGCTGCTGCCCGGACTGGTACGGGTTCTGCTGACCCTGCTGACCCTGCTGACCCTGCTGACCCTGCTGGTACGGGTTCGGCGTCTGCTGCTGGCCCTGCTGGTACGGGTTCGGCGTCTGCTGCTGGCCGGACTGGTACGGGTTGGGCTGCTGCTGACCCTGCTGGTACGAGGGCTGCTGGTCGCCCTGGGACGGCTGGTTGTGCTGCTCGCCCGGGTTCGGTCGGCCTGGTTGCTGTGGTGTGGTGTCGTCGTTGCTCATGGGCGGGTTCCCCTCGTTTCGGACCATGAAGGTGCTCATCAACTTAGCAGTCGGTGTGCATCCCCTGAGAGTGATTGCGCCTCCTGAGCATGGGGAGTAGTACCCATCTCCGGCGCGCGCGAGCCGGGGACGAGCCGGGTGCCGACCGCATGCGCGAGGGGCGCCGCCAGCGTCCCGCGGTCGACGACGACCACCGCGTCGAGTCCCTGCCAGCGGGCCGTCTGTTCGAGGAGCTCCGCGAGGCGTCCTGCGATCGCGTCGTCGGCGACGGGATGAAGCCCTCTGGCGACGGCATCCTGGTGTCCACGCTCGAACCAGGCGGACTGGACCCGCAGGACCCCGGCCTGGCGGTCGCTCTTCAGATCGACGCGCGCGACGATCTCGCCGTCGATGAGAACCGGTAGCACGTAGTAGCCGTAGACGCGCTTGGGCTCCGGCGTGTAGATCTCGATCCGGTAGTGGAGTCCGAACATGCGGAGGGCGCGTTCGCGGAACCAGACGACAGGGTCGAACGGGCTGAGCAGCGCGGCCCCCTCGATCCGTCGCGGACGTCGGGCGTCGCGGTGCAGCCACGCCTCCTGCGGCCCACCGCGTCGGTCCCAGCCGGCCACGGTCACGGGTTCGAGGACACCCTCGTCCACGAGGTCATCGACCGCTCGACGGACGGCGGTCTGCGGCTTGATCCGGAAGTAGTCGGCCAGGTCGGCGACGGTCGCGACGCCCTGCGCTGCCGCTGCCTGCTCGACGAGCGCACGGATCGCGTCGGGCCGGGCGACGTCGAGGTCGAGGAGGTGCTGCGGCAGCACGTGCTCGGCCAGCGCGTACCGGCGTTCGAACCGGTCGCGACCGGCCGTGACCACCTCGCCGTAGAGGAACAGGACCTCCAACGCCCGTTTCACATCGGACCATCCCCACCACGGTCCGCGTCGGACGTTCGCATCGTGCTCGATCTCGCTCGCCTTCAGCGGCCCCTCGACGCGCAGGAGCGCTCGGACCCAGTCCAACATCTCCGTGTTCTGGCTCGCCCAGGTGGTCTCGTCGCCGGCATGCTTCGCGCGGTGCGCGTCCATCCGCCACCGGAACAACGGCCACGAGTCGCGGGGGATGAAGGCCGCCTCATGCGCCCAGTACTCGAGGTAGGGCGCGTGGGCTCCGAGGGTGAGCCGATCGAGCAGCGTCTTGTCGTACCCGCCGAGCCTTGAGAACAGCGGCAGGTAGTGACTGCGCTCGAACACGTTGACGGAGTCGATCTGCAGGAGACCCAAGCGATCGATCGTCGAGCGCAGGGTGCGGGTACCCGCCGGAGTCGTGCGCTGCGGGGCGCCGAACCCTTGCGCACCGAGCGCGATCCGTCGGGCGAGGGCGGGGGAGAGGGAAGCGGACACGGCCCGACGCTAGCACCGGCGTCGGACACCCGCCGTGCACTGGCGGAAGCGCCGCCACCCGACCGGCGT
Organism: Plantibacter sp. CFBP 8804; assembly: GCF_014841225.1. NCBI lineage: Bacteria > Bacillati > Actinomycetota > Actinomycetes > Micrococcales > Microbacteriaceae > Plantibacter > Plantibacter sp. CFBP 8804. Next base: position 890,605 of record NZ_JACYTU010000001.1, on the reverse strand, counting down.
CCGCATGCGCTCACCGGCATGTGCCAGCCATACACTTGAGCAATGGCGGACGACACTCCGAAGACCTGGTGGGGACGCTTCCTTCCCGAAGCGGCCTCGCCCGTGCGCGAACCGGACCTGAGCGGGTCGAGCAGCGTCCCGCGCGGCATGCGCGTGGCCGCAGCGTGGTCCTGGCGGATCCTGCTGGTGGCCGCGGTCGTCGCGCTGCTCGTCTTCCTCGTCGTGCAGCTCCGCCTCATCGTGATCCCGCTGCTCATCGCCGTCCTCGTCTCCGCGCTGCTGAAGCCCGTCGTCGACGTCCTGGTGCGGCACCGCTGGCCGAAGGGTCTCGCCATCGCGCTCGCGATGGTCGGCACGCTCTCCGTGGTGAGCGGACTGATCTTCCTCGCGATCTCGCAGATCACCTCGCAGTTCGCCTCCGTGCAGGCCCGCACCATGACCGCCTACGGCGACTTCAAGGCCTTCCTGCTCGCCAGTCCGTTGCACGTGACCGAGACACAGCTCAACGACTTCATCGCCCAGGCGTTCGACTCGCTCCAGCAGGACAGCCAGGTCCTGCTCTCGGGCGCCCTGTCGATCGGTTCGACGCTCGGCCATGTCGCGACGGGCGTCTTCCTGACGCTCTTCTGTCTGCTGTTCATGCTCATCGACGGTCGGACGATCTGGCGTTGGACGGTGCGCGTCTTCCCGCAGGGGGCACGCCCCGCGGTCGACAGCGCCGGTCGCGCAGGCTGGCGGACGCTCGGCAACTACGTCCGCACGCAGATCCTCGTGGCCTCGATCGACGCGGTCGGTATCGGACTCGGCGCGTTCTTCCTCGGCGTCCCGCTCGCGATCCCGGTGGCCGTGCTCGTCTTCCTCGGCTCGTTCGTGCCGATCGTCGGCGCCGTGGTGACCGGCGCCGTGGCCGTCTTCCTCGCGCTCGTCTACAACGGTCCCGTCATCGCGCTGCTCATGCTCGGCGTCGTGCTCCTCGTCCAACAGCTCGAGGGCCACGTCCTGCAGCCGCTCATCATGGGTACGGCCGTCAAGGTCCATCCGCTCGCCGTCGTCCTCGCCGTCGCGGGCGGCACGCTCGTCGCCGGCATCCCCGGCGCCCTGTTCGCGGTGCCCGTGGTGGCCGTGATCAACGTGATGGTCCACACCATCGCCAGCGGCACCTGGCGGACCGGCGGCAGTGCTCCGCCGGAGCCGGACGCCGACGGCGCCATCTGGCAGACCGTCCCGAGCCCCAGGCGAATCCGTCCGGGCTCCCGCTCGTCCCACGAGCCGCAGGATCGCCCAGGCGATCAGGAGCCCCAGCACCCCAGCGAAGACCTCCGAGAGACCTCGTCCCCAGAAAGTCCAGGACCCCGCACACCATGACCGATTCAACGACCACCACACCCGTGTTCCCCGGCCCGTCGCTCGCCGCGTTCGAGCGGGCCAGGGACACCCTCGTCGGCACCGTCCAGCGCACGCCGATGGAGAGCTCCCGCTACCTCGCCGACGTCCTCGGCGTGCCCGTGCACCTCAAGTGCGAGAACCTCCAGCGCACCGGCTCCTACAAGATCCGCGGCGCGTACAACCGCATGTCCAGCCTGACCCCTGAGGAGCGCGCGCGCGGCGTCGTCGCCGCCTCAGCGGGCAACCACGCGCAGGGCGTCGCCTTCGCCGCCCGTGAGCTCGGCATCACCGCGACCATCTTCATGCCGGTCGGCGTCCCGCTCCCGAAGCTCGCCGCCACGCGCGATTACGGTGCGCACGTCATCCTGCGCGGCCACACGGTGGCGGAACCGCTGATCGCCGCCGCCGAGTTCGCCGCGGAGACCGGTGCCATCCTCATCCCGCCGTTCGACCACCCGGACGTCATCACCGGGCAGGGCACGCTCGGGCTCGAGATCCTCGAGGAGGTCCCCGACGTCGAGACGGTCATCGTGCCGATCGGCGGCGGCGGGCTCATCTCGGGTGTCGCGGGTGTCATGAAGCAGCGCGCGGCCCTCGAAGGCCGCACCATCCGCGTGATCGGCGTCCAGGCAGCGAACGCGGCCGCGTACCCGGCGTCGCTGGAAGCCGGAACCCCGACGACCATCACCGTGCAGCCGACCATCGCCGACGGCATCGCCGTGGCCCGTCCCGGTGAGCTCAACTTCGAGATGATCAGCGCCCTCGTCGACGAGGTCGTCACCGTCAGCGAAGACGACCTCGCCCGGGCGATCGTCGTCCTCCTCGAGCGCGCCAAGCTCGTCGTCGAACCTGCCGGAGCCGCCGGTGTCGCGGCGATCCTGGCCGGGAAGATCGAACCGACCGGCACGACGGTCACCATCCTCTCCGGCGGCAACATCGACCCGCTCCTGCTCCAGCGGGTCGTCAGCCACGGCCTCGCGGCGTCGGACCGCTACCTGACGCTGCGCATCCCGCTGCCCGACCGACCGGGGCAGCTCGCACGGACGGCGGAGCTCGTCGCGCAGGCCAACGCGAACGTCATCGAGGTGCTGCACACCCGACACGGCCACGGCTTGCAGATCAGCGACGTCGAACTCGAGCTCAGCATCGAGACGCGCGGGCCCGACCACCGCGACCTCGTCGTGCAGACGCTCCGCGAGGCGGGGTACGACCCGCAGATCGTCGACGACTGATCCGACCGACGGAACACAGCAGGGCCCCGCCGTATCGGCGGGGCCCTGCTGCGTCTGGTCGGTCGCGAAGGCGCGACGTACTGGATCAGGAACCGGTGTAGGTCTCCACCGCGCTGATCGACACGGTGATCTCCTTGCCGTTCGGCGCCTCGTAGGTGGTCTTCTCGCCGATCTTCAGACCGAGGATGGCGGCGCCGAGCGGGCTGCCCTCGCTGTAGACGTCGAGGTCGGTGTTGCCGGCGATCTCGCGGCTGCCGAGGAGGAACCGCTCCTCGCCGCCCGCGACGACGGCCGTGATGACGGTGCCGGACTCCACGACACCACTGGACTGCGGTGCCTCGCTCACCTTGGCGTCGCGCAGCATCTGCGTGAGCGTCCGGATGCGGGCCTCCTGCTTGCCCTGCTCGTCCTTCGCGGCGTGGTAGCCGCCGTTCTCCTTGAGGTCGCCCTCTTCGCGAGCCGCTTCGATGCGCTTGGCGATCTCCTCGCGGCCCGTCGTGCTGAGGTGCTCGAGTTCCGCCTGCAGCCGGTCGAAGGCCTGCTGGGTGAGGAACGTCTCCTGGATCTGCTCGGACACGATGGAACTCCTTTGCATGGTGGGTCCGCACACGACGGCCGAAACGCCCGTCATATGCCAGACGCCCCGGCGGAATGCCGGGGCGTATGAAGTACTGCCTTCGAGTATCGCACGATCGGCGCGCGAGTGCGGTGCACGCGCCGACGCCGTCGCGGGTCAGGAGCGGCGCTCGACCACCCAACAGGTGTCGACGACGCCGGTGTTGCTGAGCTCCGTGGTGCGGACGCTCTCCGTGAAGGTGCGGGTGCGCTGCTCGGACGGCGGCAGCTCGACGACCTTCCATCCGACGACCGCGAACTGCTCGTTGAGCGCCTGGACCGAGCAGGCCATGGGGGTGTCCTGCGGACCGGTGACCTCGAAGGACACGCTGACCATCGTGTCGTCGACGATCTCGTGCGCCGTGTTGCGCGACTCGATGCTCGGCCGACTGCCGTCGAGACCGGCCCACACGACCCACGCGATGAAGACGACGGCGAACGCGGCGGCGGCCAGCCAGATCAGGCGGCGGTCGCGGGCACGGTTGCCAGGGGTGCGTCCGTATCGCGCCGCGATGGCGTCCTGAGGGCCGGCATCCTGCAGGGGAGAGGTCACGTCACGGGCTCCGGTTCGAACGGTTAAGCTGGACCAGGAGTGCGAGACGCCTCGAGGTCGACACCTCAAGCGTATTGCCTCTTCCTGGATGCGGAGTCCCGACCGCGTCGTCACGTCACGAGTCGCGAAGCGGTCCCCTCGCGCAGACCAGCCGGAAGGCGGAGCACCATGACCATGAGACTGCTCGCCGTGCACGCGCACCCCGACGACGAGTCGAGCAAGGGCGCGGCGACCCTCGCGCACTACCGGAGCCTCGGCGCCGAGGTCATGGTCGTCAGCTGCACCGGTGGTGAACGCGGCGACCTCCAGAACCCCGGACTCGCCGACGTCGCGATGATCGAGCGCGACCTCCCCGGCTACCGTCGCCTCGAGATGGCCGCGGCGCAGGAGATCCTCGACATCGAGCACCGGTGGCTCGGCTATCAGGACAGCGGGATGGCCCGCGATGACGGCACGGTCCCACCCGCGAGCTTCGCCGACATCCCCCTCGAGGTCTCGTCCGGTGTGCTCGTGCGCATCGTCCGCTCCTTCCGGCCGCAGGTCATCATCACCTACGACGAGAACGGGGGCTACCCGCACCCCGACCACATCCGGTGCCACGAGGTGAGCGTCGCGGCGTTCGAAGCGGCGGCAGATCCCACGCGCTATCCCGAAGCGGGCGAGCCCTGGCGGGTCGACAAGCTGTACTACGACCGCTCGTTCAGCCCCGCCCGGCTCGAGGCCGTGTACGCCTACCTGTTGGAGCACCACCCCGACGACCCAGCGGTCGAGCGACTGGCCGAGATGCGCGAGTGGATGGCCGGCCGGCCCGATCTCGCGACGACGCACGTGCGCGTCGGCGACTTCTTCGAGGCGCGCGACGCCGCGCTCCGGGCGCACGGCAGCCAGGTGCCGCCAGACTCACCGTTCTTCTTCTGGCCCAACGACGTCCTCCGTGCCGCATGGCCGTTCGAGGACTACCAACTGGTCACGTCGCACGTCGCGTCGACCACCCCAGAGTCGGAGCTGTTCGACGGCATCGACACCAGCGAAGGAACCGCATGATGCACCACCTGTTCACCGAGGTCCTGTTGGCGGTCACGCCGTCGCCGTCGCCCTCGCCGGCGTTCGACGAGAACCAGGTGACGCCGGGACCGTGGGGCTTCGTGATCACCTTCGCCATCGCCGGCGTCGTCGTGTTCCTCGTCATCGACATGGTGCGTCGCGTGCGCCGGGTCAACTACCGCGCGGAGATCGACGAGCGGCTCCAGGCCGAGGTCGCCGAGCGGGCAGCCGCGGACCGCGCGGGGAGCGACACCGGTGAGGCGGCCCCCGCAGGCGTCGAGGACGACCCTCGCCCGCCGTCGGACCAGTCGGCCCGCTGACACCACCACCGCGACGCCTCGCCGCGCGCCGGGTCGCCGCTCGTCAGCGGTTGTAGACCGGGTCGATCGCGATCAGCAGGATCCCGGTCCAGTGACAGAGGAACGCGAGCACCGTGCACAGGTGGAAGAGCTCGTGGAACCCGAACCGCCCCGGCCAGGGGTTCGGTCGCTTCATCGCGTACATGATCGCGCCGACCGTGTAGAACAGGCCACCGGCGGCGACGAGCACCATCGTGGCGAAGTTGCCGCGGGCGATGTCGCCGAGGTACGCGACCGCACCCCACCCGAGTGCCAGGTAGAGCGGGACGTAGAGCCACCGCGGGGCGTTGATCCAGAACACGCGGAAACCGATGCCGAGGAGCGCGCCGCCCCAGACGAGCACGAGCAGGAGGTTGCCCTGCGCCGGTGGCAGCGCGAGCACGGCGAGCGGCGTGTAGGTGCCGGCGATCAACAGGAAGATGTTGGCGTGGTCGATCCGCTTGAGGAGGAGCTTGACCGAGGGGCGCCAGGAGAACCGGTGGTACAACGCCGAGTTCCCGAAGAGCAGCATCGAGGTGAGCACGAAGACCGTCGAACTCCACTTCGCGGCCGCACCCTGTGCGAGCACGACGAGGACGATCCCGGCGACGATCGAGATGGGGAAGATCCCGGCGTGCAGCCATCCGCGCCAGGTCGGTTTGACCTCCTCCGGTGCGGCGGCATCGTCGGCGGCGACCTCGAGCAACGGCAGCTTCGGCAGCTCGGGGTCTCCACTCGTCATGGGTCCAGGATACGGGGTGGCACGGAACGCGTACTGGGAGCGATGCAGGAAACTGCACTAGCGTTGCAGGGTGATGACGAGGCATTCCGCACCGGTGGACGGCTTCCTGTACGGCGTCTACGCACGGCGCCTCCGGAAGGCGCTCACTCCGCAGACGCTGCCGCACCATGTCGCGATGATCATCGACGGCAACCGGCGGTGGGCCAAGCAACTCGGGTACGACACCGCGGCGCACGGCCACCGGGCCGGTGCCGCGAAGATGCGCGAGTTCCTGACCTGGTGCGACGACCTCGGCATCGGCGTCGTCACCCTGTACCTGCTGTCGAGCGACAACCTGGTGAATCGTGCGCCGGACGAGCTTGACGACCTCGTCGACATCATCGCCGACCTCGCCGAGGGGCTGTCGCACTACCGTGACTGGCGCGTCAAGCACGTCGGTTCGAGCGATGGGCTCCCGGAGTCGTTGCGCACGGCGTTGACGAGCGCGGAGGAGCGCACGGCCGACCGTTCCGGCATGCACATCAACCTCGCGGTCGGCTACGGCGGCAGGACCGAGATCGTGGACGCGATGCGCGCCATCGTCGCCAAGCACCACCTCGAGGGTCGGAGCCTGGAAGACCTCGCGGCCCTGCTCACCCCCGATCTCATCGGCGAGCACCTCTACACGGGAGGCCAGCCCGACCCCGACCTCGTCATCCGCACCAGCGGTGAACAGCGGATGAGTGACTTCATGCTCTGGCAGAGCGCCCACAGCGAGTTCTACTTCGTCGAGGCGCTCGGGCCGGACCTCCGCGAGGTCGACTTCCTCCGCGCCCTCCGCGACTTCTCGAGACGGCAGCGGCGGTTCGGCGGATGAGCCGTTCGACTCCTGCCTCGGAGCCGGACGAGCCGGAGACGGCGTCCCGGTTGGAGACCTTCCGAGTGGGATTCGGTGAGGTCGACGGCTATCTCAACTACGGCAGTGTCGGTCCGTTGGCGGCGTCCGTCGTCCTCGAGGCCAGCCGCTGGAACGCCGTGCTCGCGAGTGCGACCCCCGGCACGCTCGGCGCGGTCGACGGGCAGGACGAACGGATGCGGACCGCCGTCGGGACGCTCACCGGGTTCCGAGCCGACCAGGTCGTCGCCCAGCCCAACACCTCGCAGGGCCTCATGCACGCGATGTTCGGCCTGAGCGGCACCGTCCTGCTCTCCCGTCTGGAATACCCCACGCTGCCACTTGCCGCGGAGCGGGCCGCCGAGCACCGGCACCTGCTCACGCCGAGATGGCTCGAGACGCGACGCGGGCACGTGACGGCCGAGAGCGTGCGCGAGCAGCTCGACGACGCCGTCACCGCCGTGGCCGTGAGCCTCGTCGACTACCGCACCGGATACGTCTGCGACCTCGAGGCCGTCCGCGACGTGATCGGCGACCGCCTCCTGATCGTCGACGCCATCCAGGGCTTCGGTGTGGTCGACGCCCCCTACGCCGTCGCCGACGTGGTCGCCTCGGGTGGGCAGAAGTGGATGCGGGCGGGCTGGGGCACCGGATTCCTCGCCCTGAGCGACCGCGCCGTCGAGCGACTCGAGCCGGTCTTCTCCGGCGTGACCGGCACCGACGAGCCCTGGCCGTTCAGCGCGACCCCGGCACCGAGCCGATCGGCGCGCGCGTACTCGATCACCAGGCCCGACCCGCTCGCGGCGGCGCGGTTCGCCGCGTCGCTGGAGGACACGGTCGCCGTCGGGACCGCGACGGCCCACGCCGCGATCGCCGAGCTCACGGCCGAGGTGATCGAGCTCGCGGACGAGTTCGGCGTCGCGGTGGTCTCCTCGCGAGACGAGCACGAACGCGCGGGCATCGTCGTCCTGGAGCCGGAGGAGTCCGTCCTCGACACACTGTGGACCTCGCTCGAGAACCACGGCGTCACCGCGACCATCCGCGCCGGGGCCGTGCGGCTCAGCGTGCACGCCGGTACCAGCCGGCAGACGCTGGACCAGCTGCGCGGTGCGCTGCTGTCGTTCGCGACGGCCGCGAGCTACTGAGCCGCCGTCCGACCACCGGCGGGCCAGAAGACGGCCCCCATCTGTTCACCTCCCCGTAACAGAACACGGGGCGTGTCGTCGCGTCGATGTCGGCGGCCGGACGTACGTTCATCTCATCGGGCATGGAGCCCGGTCGAGACGGCCACACAAGTTCGGCTCGAAACCCTGCAGGCGGCCGTTTCGCACAGTGATCCGAGCATCAGATGCTCGGGGTGGGAGTGGTTGTGGCCTCGCGAGAAATCCAGAACACGTCAGCCGGGACCGAGACGCGGGACGCGTCGACGAGACGGAGCCGGCGACCCGCCGACCACACGGCGAGCGGGGGAGATCAGGCGCAGGCCGAGATCACCTACGTGCTCGACACCTCCGTGCTGCTGTCGGATCCCAAGGCGCTCTTCCGGTTCGCCGAGCACGCCGTCGTCATCCCGGTCGTCGTCATCAGCGAGCTCGAGGGCAAGCGCAACGACCCCGAGATCGGCTACTTCGCACGTCAGGCACTCCGCATCCTCGACGAGCTCCGCATCGAGCACGAACGCCTCGACTTCCCGATCCCCGTCGGTGACGGCGGATCCCTGCGGGTCGAACTCAACCACTCGAGCATGGCCTCGCTGCCGTCCGGTCTCCAGCTCGGCGACAACGACTCGCGCATCCTCGCGGTCGCGCTGAACCTGGCGAACGACGGCTTGACGGTCACGGTCGTGTCCAAGGACCTGCCGCTGCGCGTCAAGGCGGCCTCCATCGGTCTGCAGGCGGAGGAGTACCGGGCGGAACTCGCGGTCGACTCCGGCTGGACGGGCATGTCCGAGATCACCCTCGGCTCCGAGGACATGAGCACGCTGTGGGAGCGCGAGGAGGGGACGACGCCGATCATCGAGGACCTGCCGATCAACACGGGCCTCGTGATCCACTCCGACCGGGGATCCGCACTCGGACGGGTCACGGGCAAGCGGAGCTACAAGCTCGTCCGCGGCGACCGCGACGTCTTCGGTCTGCACGGACGCTCGGCCGAGCAGCGGCTCGCGATCGACCTCCTGCTCGACCCCGAGATCGGGATCCTCTCGCTGGGAGGTCGAGCAGGGACGGGGAAGTCCGCGCTCGCCCTCTGCGCGGGTCTGGAGGCCGTCCTCGAGCGACAGGCGCACAAGAAGATCATGGTGTTCCGGCCGCTGTACGCGGTCGGCGGCCAGGAGCTCGGGTACCTGCCCGGCGACCAGGGCGAGAAGATGAACCCCTGGGGACAGGCGATCTTCGACACGCTCGGCGCGGTCGTCTCGCAGAACGTGCTCGACGAGGTGGTCGAACGGGGCATCCTCGAGGTGCTCCCGTTGACGCACATCCGCGGCCGGTCGCTCCACGACGCCTTCGTGATCGTCGATGAGGCGCAGTCGCTCGAGCGCAACGTCCTCCTCACGGTCCTCAGCCGGATCGGGCAGAACTCGCGGGTCGTCCTCACGCACGACGTCGCGCAGCGCGACAACCTGCGCGTCGGCCGACACGACGGCGTCGCCTCGGTGATCGAGACGCTCAAGGGGCACCCGCTGTTCGCGCACGTCACGCTAACGCGCTCGGAGCGCTCGGCCATCGCGGCACTCGTGACCGAGATGCTCGAGGGGAACGAACTGGCCTAGCGGCCGTCGGCGGAGCGGGCTCGCGAGGCTCGCTCCGCCGGACCCGGCCGCCTGTGGAGAACGCCGAGGGCCGGCATGAGGATCCTCCTATCCTGACGGGATGCCCTCGCGACCGACCTCCACCGGCAGGCGGCTCCGCCCGCGTGTCGCCACCGCGGCGATGGCTGGCTCGACGCTGCTGCTCGTGGCAGTCACCGTGGCCCGGCTCGGCCCCGACCCGCGTCCGGTCGGCATCGTGTTCGTATGGCTCGCCTGCATCACGCCGCCGCTCGTGCGCATCGACGTCGCGGAGCGGCGGCTCCCGAACCGTCTCGTGCTGCCGGCGCTCGCCATCGCGGTGCCGGTCACCGCGGTCGATGCCGCAGTGCGTCAGGTGGCCCCGCTCGAACCGCTCCTGATGGGGTTCGCGGTCGGCGCCGTCCTGTACGTGTGCGCCGTCTTCGGCGGGCTGGGCATGGGGGACGTGAAGCTCGGCGCGCTGCTCGGCCTCGCGGTCGGCTGCTTCGGGACGTCCGCGGTACTGCTCTTCGCGGTGGTGTCGGTCTCCTCGGCCGGCCTCGCGGGTGTGGTCGTCGTGATCCTCGCACGCTCACGTGGTGGCTCAGCCGGTTGGCGCACGCGCATCCCGTTCGGCCCGTTCCTGCTCCTCGGCTGCTGGAGCGCGATCGCCGCCACAGCGTGACCACACGGACGGAGACGGCCCCGGAACCGCGAGGGTTCCGGGGCCGTTCGGTCGTTCGACGAGCGGGTCGACTCAGCCGGGGTGCGTCATCGAGAGGACGTCGAGCGCCGTGTCGAGCTGCTCCTCCGTGATCTCGCCGCGTTCGACGAACCCGAGGTCGACGACGGCCTCGCGGACGGTGAGGCCCTTGGCGACGGAGTGCTTGGCGATCTTCGCCGCCGACTCGTAGCCGATGATCTTGTTCAGAGGAGTGACGATCGAGGGCGAGGAGCCGGCGAGTGCCGCGGCGCGGTCGAGGTTGGCCTCGAGGCCGTCGACGGTCTTGTCGGCGAGGACCCGGGTCGCGTTCGACAGGAGACGGATGCTCTCGAGGAGCGCCGTGCCCATGACCGGGATCGCGACGTTGAGCTCGAAGGAGCCCGAGGCGCCGGCCCAGGCGATGGTCGCGTCGTTGCCGATGACCCGGGCGCCGACCATCAGGACGGCCTCCGGGATCACGGGGTTCACCTTGCCGGGCATGATCGAGGATCCCGGCTGGAGGTCGGGGATGTGCAGCTCGCCGAGACCGGTGTTCGGGCCCGAGCCCATCCAGCGGAGGTCGTTGCAGATCTTGGTGAGGCTCACCGCGATGACCCGGAGGGCTCCCGAGGCGTCGACGAGTCCGTCGCGAGCGCCCTGGGCCTCGAAGTGGTCCTGGGCTTCGGTGATGGGCAGCTCGGTCTCCTGCGCGAGCAGCTCGATGACGAGCTGGGGGAAGCCCTTCGGCGTGTTGATGCCGGTGCCCGTCGCGGTTCCGCCGAGCGGGACCTCCGCGACGCGGGGGAGCGCCGTGCGCACACGCTCGATGCCGAGACGCATCTGGCGGGCGTAGCCACCGAACTCCTGGCCGAGCGTGACCGGCGTGGCGTCCATGAGGTGCGTCCGGCCCGGCTTCACCGCGGTCTTCCACAGCTCGGCCTTGCGCTCGAGCGACACGGCCAGGTGGTCGAGGGCCGGGATGAGGTCGTCGATGAGGGCGCTCGTGACCGCGATGTGCACCGAGGTCGGGAAGACGTCGTTGGAGGACTGCGAGGCGTTGACGTGGTCGTTCGGGTGCACCGGGCTGCCGAGGCGCGCGCTCGCGAGCGTGGCCAGGACCTCGTTCATGTTCATGTTCGACGAGGTGCCGCTGCCGGTCTGGTAGGTGTCGACCGGGAACTGCGCGTCGTGCGCGCCGGTGATGACCTCGTCGGCTGCAGCGGCGATCGCGTCGGCGACACCCTGGTCGAGGACGCCGAGCTTGGCGTTGGCGAGTGCCGCGGACTTCTTGATCCGGGCCAGCGAGGCGATCTGCGCCGACTCGAGCCCGCTGCCCGAGATCGGGAAGTTCTCGACGGCCCGCTGCGTCTGTGCACCGTAGAGCGCGTTCGCGGGGACTCGCACCTCGCCCATGGTGTCGTGTTCGATGCGGTACTCGGTTGCTGAGGTGTCTACCACGCTGTTCGTTCTCCTTCGTGCGATTGCGGTGGTGCTGCGCTCGACCGGTCGGTGAGCGGAGTGGAGGTCATTCGGGGACGGTGACGTCGCCGATCACGATGTCGGCGACGGCGGTGCCCTCGAGGAGCTTGTAGTTCGCGCCGATGATGGCGACCGTCCCGGCCGCCACGGCGTCGCTGATGAGCTCGGAGCGCGAGACGACCTCCATGACGGTGCGACGGAGGTGGCGTCGTCCGACCTCGGAGGTGTCGACGGAGGCTGCGTCGATCGGTGCAGGGCCGGCGACCGCGCTCACGGCGGGGACGATCTGCTGGATCAGCTGGTCGATGTACGGGGGGAGCGGGGTGGCGTCCTCGATCTGCGAGTCGATCGCCGCGCGGACGGCGCCGCACTCGTCGTGCGCGAGCACGAGGATGAGCGGGACCTGCAGGACGCCGACGGCGTACTCCAGGGTGCCGAGCACCGAGTCGGAGACGATCTGGCCGGCGTTGCGGACGACGAAGAGGTCGCCGAGTCCCTTGTCGAAGATGATCTCGGCCGCGAGGCGGGAGTCGGAGCAGCCGAAGATGACCGCCTCCGGGGCCTGGGAGTGCGCGAGCGTGGCGCGGCGTTCGACGTCCTGGCGGGGGTGGGCGGGCTGACCGGCGACGAACCGCGCGTTGCCGCGCTGCATCTCGCGCCAGACGGCACCGGGGCGCTTCTGGGTCATTCGGAGTCCGTTTCTGCAGGGGCGCCCGGCGGGGCGTCGAGGTTGGCGGTGACCCCGGTGCGCACGGACCGTGCGACATCGAGGACGTACTCGGGCTTCGCCGTGCCGAACACGGCGATCGTGCTCCGACCGGCGACGGTCGACAGGGCGTACGCGACGTTACCGTCGTCGGAGCCGCTGCCGTTCGCGTATTCGACCCACTCGACGCCGTCGATGGTGACGGTTCCGGTGGGCCGGGCTTCGTCGAGCTCGGCGAGGAGCCAGGTGTCGTTGGCGTCCACGCCTTGGACGAGGCCGACGAACTCGTCGTCGGGGGAGATGAGTCCGACGTTCCAGGAGCGGATGTCGGGCGTGCCGGCGACCGGTGAGGCTGCGGTGCGGACGTCGGCGTAGTTGCTGCCCCAGTCGTCGCCGAGCTCTGGGGTGAGGAGCGGGACGGGGAGGTCGGGCTGCGCCTGACCGGCGAGCTGCGCGTAGTCGACGGTCGGGCGTTCCGGGGCCTCACCTCGGGGCACGGCGAGCACGATCACGACCACGAGGCCGACCGTGGCCAGGAGCGACAGGACGAGGTTGTTGACGGTCTTGCGCGAGCGGTAGAGGCGGGAGTTCTCCGCCTTGCGGTCGGCGGTCTCCTGCGGCGTCTCGGGGCGGCCGAGTTCGGCAACGACGCGCGGCGGCTTGGTGTCCTTCACCGCGATGCGTCCGGAGTGCCGGATCCGAGCTGGGCGGCGCGAGCCGCGTCCAGCCGTGCCTTCGCGCCGATCAGCCACTCCTCGCAGCGCTGGGCGAGCTGTTCGCCGCGCTCCCAGAGCCGGAGGGAGTCCTCGAGCGACGCCGAGCCCTGCTCCAGCTCGGACACGACACGCACGAGCTCGTCGCGTGCCTGCTCATAGCTGAGCTCCTGGACATCGGAGGGGGTTGGCATGCTTCTATCCTATTCGTCGTCGGTCCGGGCGGCAGCCGTGGCCGGGCCGGTACTGGAGGCGCCGATCGCGCCGGAGGCGAGGGTGACCAGGAGCTCCGTCCCGGCGGGGGCGTCGCCCTCCGCACGGATGACCGCGCCACCCGGGACGCCGGCCTCCGGGTCCGCTCGCTGGACGATGGCGTAGCCGCGGTCGAGCGTGCGCTGCGGCGACAGGGCGCGGAGGTGCGCGCGGAGTTCCGTCACCTCGCGCTGGGAGCGCTCGACGGCGCGGTCGATGAGCTCGGCACCCCTCGCGACCGTGCGGGTCAGCTCGTCCGCCCGTGAGTCGACGATCCATGACGGGTCTGCGAGCGCGGGACGGGTGCGGAGCGTCGCGAGTCGGTCGATCTCGTGACCGAGCAACGAGGTCACCCGGGAGGACAACCGGACGCGGGCCTGCTGCACGCGAGCGAACTCCTCCGCGACGTCGGGGACGACCCGCTTGGCGGCGTCCGTCGGCGTGGAGGCGCGGAGGTCGGCGACGTCGTCGAGCAGCGGGCGGTCCGCCTCGTGGCCGATGGCGCTCACGAGGGGCGTGGTGCAGGCGGCCGCGGCTCGGACCACGCGTTCGTCGCTGAACCCGAGGAGGTTCTGGAAGTCGCCACCACCACGCGCGACGATGATGACGTCGACCTCGGGGTCGGCGTCGAGCGTCTGCAAGGCGCTCACGACGTCGCCAGGGGTGCGGTCGCCCTGGACGGCGGCGTGGACGACGCGGAACCGGACCGACGGCCAGCGCAGCTCAGCGTTGCGCAGGACGTCCTTCTCGGCGTCGGAGTCCTTGCCGGTGACGAGCCCGATGCACTGCGGGAGGAACGGCAGTGGGCGCTTGCGGGATGCGTCGAAGAGCCCCTCCTCGGCGAGCTGCCGACGGAGTCGTTCGAGTCGCTCGAGGAGGTCGCCGATGCCGACGTGCTTCATCGCCATGACCTGCATGGTGAGCGTGCCGCCCTTGAGCCAGTAGTTCGGTTTGACCAACGCGACCACGTGGTCGCCCTGCTTGAGGTCGGCGGGGATCTTCGCGCGGACTGACGACCAGATGGTGAACCCGACCGTCGCATCGATCTCGAGGTCTTTGAGCTTGCCGTAGACGTTGCCGCCCGAGGCGCCCCACTGCGTGATCTCGCCCTCGACCCAGACCGTGCCGAGGCGGTCGATGTAGTCGCGGAGCTTCGTGCCGAGGAGCGCGACCGGCCAGGGGGATTCCATGGTGGCCGGTGCATCGCTCATCCCTCCAGCCTAGCCGCGAGCACCGACGGCGCGGGGTCGCGGATCACCCGGCCGTTCACGGCCGACTCCCGAGCGCTGCCGCGTAGAATCCACACGTGACCGATCTCCGCGACGCCCCAGCCATCGGCCTCGGCATGCCGAGGCTCCGACGCATCGCCGGACGCCTCGCAGACCTCCCCGTCGCCGGCGAGAAGCGCGTCCTGCTCGCCGCCCCTCGTGGCTACTGCGCCGGCGTGGACCGCGCGGTCGTCGCCGTCGAGAAGGCCCTCGAGCACTATGGCGCACCGGTGTACGTCCGGAAGCAGATCGTCCACAACGTGCACGTCGTCGATCAGCTCGAGGCCCAGGGCGCGGTGTTCGTGGAAGAGGTCGACGAGGTGCCGTCCGGCGCGCACATCGTCTTCAGTGCGCATGGCGTCTCGCCCGCCGTGGTCGATGCCGCCGCCGACCGCGGGCTGCTCGCGATCGACGCCACCTGCCCGCTCGTCACCAAGGTCCACCGCGAGGCCGTGCGCTTCGCCCGCGACGACTACGAGATCCTGCTCATCGGACACGAGGGGCACGAGGAGGTCGAGGGGACGGCCGGTGAAGCGCCCGACCACGTCACGCTCGTGACGAGCCCGGAAGCCGTCGACGACCTCGTCGTCGCCGACCCCGACAAGGTCGTGTGGCTCTCGCAGACCACGCTGTCGGTGGACGAGACCATGGAGACGGTCCGCCGCCTGCGCGAGCGGTTCCCGAAGCTCCAGGATCCGCCGAGCGACGACATCTGCTACGCGACCCAGAACCGTCAGGTCGCCATCAAGAAGGTCGCCCAGGACGCTGACCTCGTGATCGTGGTCGGGTCGGCGAACTCCTCGAACTCGGTGCGCCTCGTGGAGGTCGCCCTCGAGTACGGCGCGAAGGCCGCCTACCGCGTCGACTATGCACACGAGATCCAGCAGGCCTGGCTCGACGGCGTCGTCACGGTCGGTGTCACCAGCGGCGCCTCCGTGCCGGAGGTCCTCGTCGACGAGGTCCTGGAAGAACTCTCCGGAGCCGGCTACGGCGCGGTGCAGGAAGTCAAGACGGCCGAGGAGGACCTCATGTTCTCCCTGCCGAAGGAGCTGCGCAAAGACCTTGCCGGCACGACCGATCCGCGCGCCCTGGGAGGGCGTCGACCATGAGCGAATCCCGCCCCCGTCCGCAGTTCGGTGAGTACGCGTCCCCCGAGGAGCAGCGTGCCCGGATCGCCGAGCCCATCGACGAACAGCGGGCGGAGGAGCTCGGCATCGCGCCGGTCGTCCCCGTCGAGCGGCAACCGCGGCAGCAGCAGGAGCCGACCCTGCGCGAGCAGACGCGTGAGCCTGGGGTGGTGCAGCCGGGCGCTCCGACCGTGGCCGCCAGACGACCCGTCGCCGGAGACCGCATCGCGACGTCGATCCTGCTCGGACTCGGCCTCGTCGGCCTGATCGTGACCATGCCGGGCCTGCTCGACCTCCCCGGCCTGATCCGCCCCGCACTCGTGCAGATGGGTGTCTCGGGGTACTCCTCGGACGGTCTCGCGAGTGCCATGGGCATCCTGGCGCTCGGTCTCCAGATCGCCCTGTGGGTGGGCGCCATCATCCTGTCGAGCCGGTCGCTCCGCGCGGGTCGACTGACCTTCTGGATCCCGCTCGTCGCCGGTGTCGCGGCGAACCTGGTCGTGGTGATCTGTCTCGCCGTGGCCATGGGCGCCGACCCGGCGTTCATGGAGTACGTCCGCTCGCAGCAGCCGTAGTCGTCCACACACGAAGAACGGGCCCGGCAGCGCTGCCGGGCCCGTTCTTCGTGCAGGTGACTAGGAGGTGCTGGTGCCGTACGAGCCGAGCTGCTTCGTCGACTCCAGGACGCGAGCGGCCATCGCCGACTCGGCAACCTTGCCCCAGGCGCGAGGGTCGTAGACCTTCTTGTTGCCGACCTCGCCGTCGAGCTTCAGCACACCCTCGTAGTTCGAGAGCATGTAGCCGGCGATCGAGCGGGTGAACGCGTACTGCGTGTCGGTGTCGATGTTCATCTTGACGACACCGTTCGCGACGGCCTCGGCGATCTCCGCGTCGGTGGAACCCGACCCGCCGTGGAAGACGAGGTCGAGCGGCTTGGGGCCGTGGCCGTACTTGGCGGTGAGGCCGTCCTGGATGGTCTTCAGCAGCTCGGGCTGGAGCTTGACGTTGCCGGGCTTGTAGACGCCGTGCACGTTGCCGAAGGTGAGGGCGGCCATGTAGCGACCCTGCTCGCCGAGGCCGAGCGCCTCGACGGTCGCGATGGCGTCGTCGAGCGTGGTGTACAGGTGCTCGTTGATGTCGTGGCTGACGCCGTCCTCTTCGCCGCCGACGACGCCGATCTCGACCTCGAGGATGGCGTTGATGGCCTTGGTGCGCTTCAGCATCTCGGTCGCGATCTCGAGGTTCTCCGTGAGGGGGACCGCCGAGCCGTCCCACATGTGGGACTGGAAGATCGGGTTGCGACCGGCCTTCACCTCTTCCTCGGAGGCGGCGATGAGTGGCATGACGAAGCCGTCGAGCGCGTCTTTCGGGCAGTGGTCGGTGTGGAGCGCGACGGTGACGGGGTAGTTCTTGGCGACCTCGGTCGCGAACTTCGCGAAGGCGATCGCGCCGGCGGCACGGTTCTTCACGGTGTGGCCGGCGAAGTAGTCGGCGCCGCCCGTGGTGACCTGGATGATGCCGTCGGAACCGGCCTCGGTGAGGCCCTGGAGGACGGAGTTGATGGTCTGGCTGCTCGAGACGTTGAACGCCGGGTACGCGAACCCGTTCGACTTCGCCTTGTCGAGCATCGCTGCGTACTGTTCCGGGGTGGCGACGGGCATGTCTTCTCCTTGCGTGGGGACGATTCGCCTTGAAGTCTAGTGACTCGGGCTCCGAGGCATACGGCACGATGGGGACATGATCGAGCGCGCTCCGGACACCGACCTCCTCGACGGCTTCCTCGATGCCACGAGGGCCGCGGCTGCCGCCGTCGCGGGTCTCGTCGGTGGTGGTGACGGCATGCGCATCGACGGGGTCGCCGTCGATGCGCTCCGCCGGGCGCTCGAATCGCTCCCGGTGGACGGGCGCGTCGTCGTGGGGGAGGGCGAGAAGGACCAGGCGCCCATGCTGTTCGTCGGGGAGCGTTTCGGCACGGGTTCCGGGCCGGCGATCGACCTCGCCGTCGACCCCGTGGACGGCACGAAGCTCGCTGCCTCCGGGAAGCCGGACTCCGTCGCCGTGATCGCCATCGCCCCGCGCGGTGCCATGTTCGACATCGGGCCGGCGTACTACCTCGAGAAGCTCGTCGCCGCCGGTGGGGGACGCGAGTTGTCGCTGGCCGACCCGATCGCGGTGACCCTCGACCGGCTCGCGGCCCGGCTGGGGCGGCCGGTCGAGCAGCTGCGGGTCGCGGTCCAGGACCGTCCTCGGAACGCGGCGACCGCCCAGGCCGTGACCGCCGCCGGTGCCGAGCTCGTGAGCTTCATGGACGGCGACGTCGCCCTGTCCCTGCGGGCTGCGGCCGCCGACGGCGACCTCGATCTGCTCCTCGGTGTGGGCGGGGCCCCCGAGGGCATCCTCACGGCCGCCGCGGTCCGGGCCCTCGGCGGCTGGATGACGGCGCGCTTCGCACCGCAGTCGCCGGAGGAACGCGCGCGGCTCCTCGAGGCCGGGACCGATCTCGACCGCGAGGTCCCGCTCGACGAACTCTGCCGCGATGACGCCTGGCTGCTGCTCAGCGCCGTCACGTCGACCGCGCTCGCTGCCGGAGCCGAACTCGCCGGAGTCCGGGTCGAAGCGGACGGCGGTGTCACGG
The DNA here is from genome assembly GCF_014841225.1 of Plantibacter sp. CFBP 8804. Classification (NCBI taxonomy): domain Bacteria; kingdom Bacillati; phylum Actinomycetota; class Actinomycetes; order Micrococcales; family Microbacteriaceae; genus Plantibacter; species Plantibacter sp. CFBP 8804. The sequence goes on along the minus strand of NZ_JACYTU010000001.1, from coordinate 872,168 downwards.
TCGAGTCCGTCGTCGTCGGTCCCGGCAGCCCGCTGACGAGGTCACGGAAGCGCCTCGATCGAGACGCACCCACCGGCCTTCCCAGCCCGGTTCGATAGGCTGAAACCCTCATCCACCGAAGCGTCGTGTCCCACGAGGCGAGCGATCCATGGAGGATCCAGTGACCCAGCCTGAAACCGGCTCCCACTATCTGCAGCCCGACCGCAACCTCGCCATGGAGCTCGTGAGGGCGACGGAGGCCGCCGCGATCCGGGCGGCGCCGTTCATCGGACGAGGCGACAAGAACGCTGCCGACGGTGCGGCGGTCGACGCGATGCGCGCCTTCCTCGGCACCGTCAACTTCGACGGCGTGGTCGTCATCGGCGAGGGCGAGAAGGACGAAGCGCCCATGCTGTTCAACGGCGAGCACGTCGGCAACGGCCGCGGCCCGTCCTGCGACATCGCCGTCGACCCGATCGACGGCACGAGCCTCACCGCCGCGGGCCGCCAGAACGCCCTCTCCGTCATCGCCGTGTCCGACCGCGGCAGCATGTTCGACCCGTCCGCGGTGTTCTACATGGACAAGATCGTCACCGGCGCCGACGGCATCGGTGTCGTCGACATCAGCCAGTCCATCGGCGACAACATCCGCGAGCTCGCGAAGGCCAAGGGCAAGCAGCCCGAGGACATCCGCGTCGCCGTCCTCGACCGACCGCGCCACGCGCAGCTCATCGAGGAGATCCGCGCGGCCGGTGCCGGGACGCGACTGCTGCTCGACGGCGACGTCGCGGGTGGCATCAACGCCGCGCGCTACGACTCGCGGATCGACATGTGCGTCGGCATCGGTGGCACGCCCGAGGGCATCATCACCGCGTGCGCGGTGAAGGCGCTCGGTGGCCTCATCCAGGGCAAGCTCATGCCGAAGGACGACGCCGAGCGCGAGCGTGCCCTCGCGGCCGGTCACGACCTCGACCGCGTCCTCGGCGCGAACGACCTCGTCCGTGGCGACAACACGTACTTCGTCGCGACGGGCGTCACCCACGGTGAGCTCGTCGACGGTGTGCAGCGCAAGGGTCCGATCATCCGCACCGAGAGCCTCGTGCTGCGGTCGCGTTCCGGCACCATCCGTCGCGTCGAGGCGGACCACCTCGCTGCGAAGTGGCTGTAGCCGCTCCTCCAGCAGAGCGAAGCGCCCGGTTCCACCTCACGGTGGGCCGGGCGCTTCGTCGTGCGGCGTTCGTGCCGGTCAGTCCTGGAGCCGGTGCGCGAGCCGGGCCTCGAGCTCGCTCGGCTCGGCACCGGACGGCTCCGGCGGGGGCTGCGCCTCCGGTGCGGTGAGGCGCTTCGGTGAGGCGTCGCTCTGGCTCACCTGACCGATGACCGTCGCCTCGTCGAGGGCGTCGAGCTTCCGCGCCGTGACGAGCACGCGGGTCTCGAACGACGAGGCGAACTGGTTGTAGTTGGTGACCGTGCTCTCGATGGACCGGCGCAGGCGGTCGGCGTGGTCCGACAGCGTCGAAAGCCGCTGGTAGAGCTCCTTGCCGAGGTCGAACAGTCGCTTCGCGTCCTCGGTGAGGACGTCCTGCTGCCAGGTGAACGCGACCGTCTTGAGGACGGCCCACAGGTTGACGGGGGAGGCGAGGGCGACCCGTTTGCCGAAGGCGTAGTCGAGCAGGCTCGCGTCGGCCTCGAGCGCTGCGGCGAGGAGCGACTCGCTCGGGATGAAGCAGATCACGAACTCCGGGCTCGACTCGAGGCCGCGCCAGTACCCCTTCGCGGCGAGGGCGTCGACGTGCGACCGCACGGCCTTCACGTGCTGCGCAAGGAGGGCGGTGCGTCGTGCCGCCTCCTCGCCCGTGGCCGTGACGGGGATGGTGCTGGCTTCGAGGTATTGCGCGAACGGCACCTTCGCGTCGACCGCGATCGACTTGCCGCCGGGGAGTCGCACGACCATGTCGGGTCGGCCGATGCCGTTGTCGGACGTGATGCTCGACTGCAGGTCGAAGTCGACGCGCTGCGTGAGTCCTGCGGCTTCCACGACGTTGCGGAGTTGGGTCTCGCCCCAGACGCCGCGGGTGGCGTTGTTGCGGAGCGCCGAGGCGAGCGACTCCGTCGTGGACCGCAGGCGTTCCTCGGACTCCGAAGCCGTCTTCAGTTGTTGGGCGAGCTCACCGTGCTGGCGGCTGCGCTGCTGCTCGAGTTCCGCGACCTTCGCCTGCATGTGCTCGAGGCTGTGCTGCACGGGCGCGAGGGCCTGCAAGACCTGGCTCTCCTCGTGTTCCTGGCGCGATCGTCGTTCGGCGTCGGCGCGGTGGCGTTCGGCGAGCTCGCGGTACTGCTCGCGCTGGGCGTTCAGCTCGCGTCCGAGCCCGTCGGCCGTGGCGTCGAGCGCGGCGAGTTCGGCGCGCAGCGCGGCGCGGAGTTCGGCCTCCCGCGCGGACGCGTCGGCGAGGAGCTGTGCCTGCTGACCGCGGAGGTCGGCGAGTTGGGCGGTGTGCCTGGCCTCGAGCAGCGCCGGGTCGACCGAACCCGCGCCGGTGCGCCGCTGCAGCAGGAGGACCGCCACGGCTGCGCCGATGACGAGTCCGATGAGGAGGCCGATCCCGAGGGCGAGTGCGCTGTCCATGCCCTCAGTGTGTCGCGGGCCGCCGACATCGGTCGGAGGCCGCGCGGCGACCGCGGGCTCAGGCGGCGACGGCCGTCCCGATCCGGCCGATCTTCACGCTCGTGAGCTGCGCGAGTTCGGCGATCGAGGAAGCTCCATGGCGGGCGGCGGCGTGGATGATGATGTGCGCGGAGGCCTCGGCGTCGCCGGTGGCGTCGTGGTGCTGGAAGTCGTCGAATCCGGCGGCGAGGGCCGCCACGGGGAGCCGGTAGGAGTCGAGCTGATACGTCTTGCGGGCGACGTTGAGGCTGCACAGGTAGCTGAGGTCGGGGCAGTCGAGGCCGGTGGCGGCGCAGCCACCCCGGATGACGCCCATGTCGAAGCCGGCGTTGTGGGCGACGAGGGCGTCACCCTGGGCGAAGTCGAGGAGCGTGTCGAGCTGGTCCGCCCAGCCCGGCGCCCCGAGGACGTCGGTGGCGACGATCCCGTGGATGCGGGTGTTCCACTCGAGGAACGCGTCGTGTCCGGCAGGGGGCTGGATGAGCCAGCCCGCGCGGTCGACGACGATGCCGTCGCGGACCCTGACGAGGCCCACGCTGCAGGCGGAGGCGGATGACGAGTTCGCGGTCTCGAAGTCGATGGCGGTGAAATCCAGTGGCACGTCCTCACCCTCGCACCAGCGTCCGACACCGCTCGGGTGGCACGCCGCAACCCGCTCGATCGACGGTGCCGATCCGTGCCCGGAGCGGAGGCGCGACCCACGGGGACGCGCGGCCAAGTACGATAGACCCTCGTGGCTCTTACTCTCGGCATCGTCGGCCTGCCCAACGTCGGCAAGTCCACCCTGTTCAACGCGCTCACGCGCAACAACGTGCTCGCGGCGAACTATCCGTTCGCGACGATCGAGCCGAACGTCGGCGTGGTCGAACTGCCCGACGCCCGGCTCGGCAAGCTCGCGGAGATCTTCGGCAGCGAGCGCATCCTGCCCGCCGCGGTGTCCTTCGTCGACATCGCCGGCATCGTCAAGGGCGCGAGCGAGGGGGAGGGTCTCGGCAACAAGTTCCTCGCGAACATCCGCGAGGCCGACGCCATCGCGCAGGTCGTCCGCGGCTTCGCCGACCCCGACGTCGTGCATGTCGACGGCGACGTGAACCCGGCGTCCGACATGGAGACCATCAATACCGAGCTCATCCTCGCCGACCTCGAGACGCTCGAGAAGGCGATCACCCGGTTCGAGAAGGAGGTCAAGGGCAAGAAGCTCGACCCCTCCGTCCTCACGGCGGCGAAGGAGGCGCAGGACGCGCTGAACGCCGGCACCCCGCTCTCGGCGACGAAGATCGACCTCGCGCCCATCAAGGAACTCGGTCTCCTCACGGCCAAGCCGTTCATCTACGTGTTCAACGTCGACGAGGACGTCCTGCAGGACCAGGCGAAGCTCGACGAGCTGGCCGCCCTCGTGGCACCGGCGAAGGCCGTCTTCCTCGACGCCAAGCTCGAGTCGGAGCTCGTCGACCTCGACGAGGACGACGCCCGCGAGATGCTCGAGTCGACCGGCCAGACCGAGTCCGGCCTCGACCAGCTCGCACGCATCGGCTTCGCGACGCTCGGCCTGCAGACCTACCTCACGGCGGGCCCGAAGGAGTCGCGTGCGTGGACGATCCCGCAGGGTGCCAAGGCGCCCCAGGCGGCCGGCGTCATCCACACGGACTTCGAGAAGGGCTTCATCAAGGCCGAGGTCATCTCGTTCGACGACCTCGTCGAGACCGGCTCCGTCGCTGAGGCCCGCTCCAAGGGCAAGGCCCGCATGGAGGGCAAGGACTACGTCATGCAGGACGGCGACGTCGTGGAGTTCCGCTTCAACGTCTAGCCCGTCGAAAGCGCGCGTTTCGTCGTGCAGCACCGCCAGCGTCGACGGAATGAGCACTCTCGGTGGTGGTCACCGCTTCCGTCGCTGTTCCGCGATCCACGTGTGATCGGCGATCGCGGCTGAGACGGCTTCGCGATACTGCGCGCCGTCTACACTGCGGTACAGATCCCTGCTGAAGAACGGCGATTTACTCCGGTAGGGCGCACTGTTGTGGATGCGTCCGGCGAGGTCGGACAGGACATCGTGGTCGCCCGCGAGGTAGGCGGCGAGCTCGGTGTCGTTCAGCCGGATGAGCGCGGAATCGTCGATGAGGGCGCTGTAGCTGTACCTCGCGTCGAGGTAGAGCGAACCCTCCTGCTCGACGAGGAACCACATTCCTGGTTCATGGTCCACGTAGCGCACCGTCACTACCAGCGCTTGGCGCGAGGGACCAGGCCCGCGAGGGCTGCGAGCCCGGCGAACGCGCTGACCACCCCGAGGAAGCCCAGAGGGGTGTCGCGGAGCGGGCCGATGACGAGCAGGGCGCCCAGGCCGAGCGCTGCCACGCCGAACCCGATGCGCCAGGGTCGCCCGGCTTTCGCCGATGGGCGGCGGCCGGGCAGGTCGGAGGGTCGCGGGCGCGCCCGGCGTCGAACGCTCAGCGGCGGTCCGCCGTCCTCCGGCCCGTCGACGGCACGCCCGAACCCGTCGACCCACGGACCGGCACCGACCTCGGGGCAGCGGTCGTGGACGTTCGTGTCGCGGGTCGAGGCATCCGCCGGGTGTGTAGGCATGGCTGCGGCGAGATCCACGTCGAACCTGACGGAACCGTCCGACAGGAGGGTGTCGTAGCCGACGAACCGCAGCGGCCGTCGGCGCCATCTCGACGTGCCACGAAACGCCGTCGCGCGGACGGCGACGGGACGGTCGGGCGATTCGCGCATGGATCGATGGTGGCACATCGGGTCTCCGTGGTTCAGCACCCTGATGTTTCCGACGTCCCTGCCGCCAGCGGGGTCGTGCTCCGGCGGTACGCTCGATGAGGCGCCACCCGAACGGGCGCCTGGGGGAGGCCACGGGTGACGATCGATCTGGCGAGCATGCTGGTGGTGGCGGTGATCGTCTGCGCCGCCTGCGGGATCTTCTACGGACTCGACAGCGCGCGAACCCTCGCCGGACGCCATATTGCCGCCTGGATGTCCGGATTCGCCACCACTCTGCTCTCGGCGGTCAGCTATCTCGCCGCCACGCTCAACGGCGACTCGGTATGGATCGTCGCCGTCGCCAACGCCGCCATGGTCGCTTCGATCGCCGCCCTGTGGGTCGGGTGCCGGCTGTTCAACGGTCGCCGCAGCCTCGTGCTGCTCGGCACCCTCTTCGTCGGCGTGACGGCGATCTCCACCGTCCTCGACCCCACCGACGACCCGGAGTGGGCCGGCACCATCGCCCGGCTCATCTCGCTCATCATGCTGTCGCTCCTGGTCGCGTACGAGGCGCGGCGGGGGCGGATGCGAGCGGCACGGGCGTCGCTGGTGCTCGTCGTCGTCATGATCCTGCACGCGGCGTTCACCGCCGTGCGCCTCGCGGTCTACCTCACGGGCGGTCCCCACTCGGAGCTCTTCGAGCGGTTGTTCGGCACGGCCTTCGTCACGTACATGAACCTCGTGTTCGTGGTCCTCGTGGCGGTCGGCCTCGTCCTCCTGCGCTCCTGGGAGCGCAAGCAGCGCCTCTCCTCGGAGCGGGTGGGCGTCCGCGCGGTGGGGCGCCGGGCGTTCATCGCCGAGGCGACCCGACTCCGCGAGGGCCAGCAGTCCGATCGTCGCCTCGCGATCCTCGTCGTGGCGATCGACGGCTACGGCGACCTCCGCCGCGCTTACGGGATGGCGACGGCGGGGGAGCTGGAGGCACTGCTCGCAGCCGCGGTCTTCCGTGAGCTGCCGGCCGGGTCCGTCTGCACCCGCGTGTGGAGCGGGACGATCCTCGTGGCCACGTCGGTCGAATCGGGGCCGACCGGCCTCTCGGGTCTCCACGACCTCGCGGCACCGATCGCCGCCGGCTACCGGGAGGCCGTGACGCAGCAGCTCGACGGTTTCGCGGGCGCTGCCAACCTCGGTGTCGCGGTGGATTCGGCCGCGCCGACGCCCGTTGAGACCCTCGTGTCGATCGCTCGGACGGCCCGAGCCGACGCGGAGCGGCGAGGCGAATCGGTGCGGGTCGTCGAGTCCGCGTCGGAGACGCAGGACCGCTGACGGCGGGGACGGCTCAGCGACCCTGGCGCTTCTTGTACGGCAGCGGCTCGCCCTTGACCTTCGGCGCGCGACCCTTGCCCTTGTTCGCCTTGGCTTTGCCGCCCGGCGCAGGAGCCGACTTCGCTGCTGCTGCCGCTGAGGCGTCGAGTTGGCGACGCGCCTCGATGAGGAACGCGTAGCCGGCGTCCGTCAGCTGCGTGGATTCCACGTCGCGAGCGAACAGTTCCGCTCCGACGCTCTCCTCGAGCTTCCGGACGTCGGCGACGACGGTGCTCCGCGGCACGCCGAGCGCCTTGGCCGCCTTCGCGAAGTGGAGGGTCTCCGCGGAGGCGACGAAGGAGCGCAGCTGCTTGTGATCCATGCCCTCAGCCTACGGTCACGGCGTCAGGCTGCCGACCAGTGTCGCGTCAGCCACCCAGCTGGTCGCGTCGACGACGTCGCACGATCACCGAGGCGATACCCGCGAGCAGACCGAGGCCGAGCAGGGAGCCGGCCACGATCGCGAGCGTGGATCCCTGGAACCCGGTGTCGGGGAGCCTCGTGATGTCTCCGGCCGGAACCGCCGGCTGACCGGGGACCTGCGGGGTGCCCGGCGGGACGATGACGATCGTCGATTCGATGGAGTCGTCGGGCGCGCCGCCGTTACTCGCAGTGATGGTGACCGTGTAGGTCCCGGGCGTCGTGGGCGTGCCGGTCACGCCACCGGTCACGCTGTCGAGGACGAGTCCCGGGGGCAGGGCACCCGAGGTGACCGTGTACGTCGCGTCGGGGCTGCCCGTGGAGGTGACGGTGCTGTCATACGTCGTACCGACGGTGCCGCCGGGGAGCGGAGCGGAGGTGATCTCCGGGCTCGTCGTCACGACGGAGCCGCTGCCGTCGTCGCAGCCTGCAGGACGGGTGATGACCGTGTTGTCGAGCGTCACAGCACCGGTGGATGCGAGCAGGCGACCCTCGACGACCGTGCCCGATTGCGTGGAGATGGACGCGTCGGCGAGGATCGTGCCGACGAAGGGCGCGCCTCCGCGGAGCGTGGCCGAGCTGCCCACGCGCCAGAACACGTTGCAAGCACTCGCGCCGCCGACGAGGGTGACCGAGGAGCCGACGGCGGTGTCCAGCGTGCTCGCGGCCTGGAAGACCCAGACGGACTCTGCGGCGCCGGTGAGCGTCACGTTGCCGGTGAGGGAGATCTCTCCGCCTGCATAGACGCCGGGCTCGAGGTTGAGGCCGGTGAGGTCACCGACCTGCTGCGGGGCCGGCGTGAGACTGGAGGCGGTACCCATCGCGATGAGGAGGTCGTTCTTGGCGGTGGCGGCGACCTCGTTGGTCACATCCTGGATGCCGTTGACGATGCCCGGCGGAAAATTGGTCACGGCGCTCCCCGGGCTCAGCCCGAGGTCGCCGTTGATCGTGGTCGGGGAGTCGGTGTTGGTGACGGTCGACCCTGCGAGCACGCCGTACTTGGCTGCCGTGCCCAGGTTGATCGGGCCGTTGATCGTGGTCGCGGCGTTCGCCGGTCCGGCACCGATGGCCAGGAGTCCGACGGTCACGACTGCCGCTGCGGCGAAGAGGCGAGAGCGAACGCGGCCGGGTCTGGCGCTGCGGGCGGGTGGAGAGAGTTCGAGGCGCATCAGGGCCCCTTCCGTGTGGGAGGGGCGCGAAGCCAAAGAACATGGCGACATCAACCGCAACTGCTCCCTGTGTAACACCTTCGGGGGGCGCCCAGTCGGTTAGTGCGGAACGCGTACCCGATCGTGATGTCGTGCTATTCGCGGGCGGGCGCGAGGGTGGCGCGGAATGAACGGTCTCCTGCGCCCGGTCCGAGTGAGACGATTGACCTATGACTGCAACGCTCGTGGCCCAAGGCCTGGCCGGAGGACACGGCCACCGCACCCTGTTCGACGGCCTCGATCTGACGGTGGCACCGGGCGACGTCATCGGCGTCGTCGGGATGAACGGCGCGGGGAAGTCGACCCTGCTCCAGCTCCTCGGCGGCTCCCTCGAACCGCAGGCAGGCACGATCTCGCTGTCGCCCTCCGACGCCTTCGTGGGCGCGCTCCCGCAGGAACACGAGCGCGTCGTCGGCGAGAGCGTCGCCGCTTACATCGCCCGGCGCACCGGCTGTGCTGCGGCGACCGAGGCGATGGACGCGGCTGCCGCGGCGCTCGCCGAACCCCCGCAGGCAGGCGCGGACCCCGCGGACGTCTACTCCGCCGCCCTCGACCGCTGGTTGGCGAGCGGCGCTGCCGATCTCGAGGAGCGGATCCCCGCGGTCCTCGCCGACCTCGGGCTGGACCTCGATGCGGATGTCACGACCACGATGATGACCTCGCTGTCCGGTGGGCAGGCCGCTCGCGTCGGACTGGCGGCGCTGCTGCTGTCGCGATTCGACATCGTCCTCCTCGACGAACCGACCAACGATCTCGACCTGGACGGCTTGGAGCGGCTCGAACGCTTCGTGCAGGGATTGCGCGGGGGTGTGGTGCTCGTCAGCCACGACCGCGAGTTCCTCGCCCGCTGCGTCACGCGCGTCCTCGAACTCGACCTCGCACAGCGGAGCAACCGCGTCTTCGGGGGCGGATACGAGGCCTACCTCGAGGAGCGTGAGGTCGCCAGGCGGCACGCCCGCGACGCCTATGACGAGTTCGCCGACAAGAAGGCCGATCTCATCGGTCGCGCCCGGGTGCAGCGGGAGTGGTCCAGCCAGGGCGTGCGGAACGCGATGAAGAAGGCGCCCGACAACGACAAGATCCGGCGGAAGGCCTCGGCGGAGTCCTCGGAGAAGCAGGCCCAGAAGGTCCGGCAGATGGAGAGCCGCATCGCCCGGCTGGACGAGGTCGAGGAACCGCGCAAGGAGTGGCAGCTGCAGTTCACGATCGGCAGCGCACCGCGTTCGAGCACGGTCGTCGCGACGCTGTCCGAGGCCGTCGTCCGGCAGGGCGACTTCCAGCTCGGCCCCCTGTCGCTCCAGGTGAACGTGGGCGATCGCATCGGCATCACCGGGCCCAACGGCGCCGGCAAGTCCACCCTGCTCGCGACGCTGCTCGGTCGCCGCGAACCCGATGCGGGCAGCGCGAGCCTCGGCTCGAGTGTGCGGATCGGCGAGATCGACCAGGCCCGCTCACTGCTCGTCGGCACGGAGCCGCTCGCCGACCGCTTCGAGGCGATCGTGCCCGACCTCAGTCCGGGAGAGGTCAGGACGCTGCTGGCGAAGTTCGGACTGAAGGCCGACCACGTGAACCGGCCCGTCGACGAGCTGTCACCGGGGGAGCGCACCCGCGCCGGGCTCGCCGTGCTCCAGGCGACGGGGATCAACCTGCTGGTCCTGGACGAGCCGACGAACCACCTCGACCTCGCTGCGATCGAACAGCTCGAGGAGGCGCTCGAGAGCTACGACGGAACGCTGCTCCTCGTCACCCACGACCGCCGCATGCTCGACACCGTCCGGATCGAGCGGCGGTGGGTCGTCGAGGCCGGCCAGGTCACGGAGCGCTAGCCCGCGTCGGTACCGCTCAGAGGCCCCGGAGGAGCGCGTCACGGAGTTCGGGTCCGATGTCCTCGGGAACGTCGACGTCGACCGCGAGCGCCTGGATCGCCCGGCTGTAGTAGTTGCGGGCGGCCGCGGCGAGCGTGATGTCGAGGATCTCCCGGTCGGAGAAGCCGTGCTGGCGCAGGATCAGGCTGTCGGCGTCGGTCATCCGGTCCGAGTCGCGACCCACCCGTTCCGCGTAGGCCATCATCGCGACCTCCGCGGGGCTCAGGTCGGCGTCGCGATAGTCCGCCGCGATGCGCACGAGTTGGTCCTCCTCGAACAGTGAGAGCGATCTCCGGCCGTGAGCGAGACGGCAATGCTGCGACCGTGTCCCTTGCGCCGCGGCGAGCGTCACGAGCTCGTAGCGGCGCATGCCGAGCGGTCGGGCGATCTCACCGATCAGCGCCTCCCATGCGGCGTAGGCCCCCGGGTTCAACGCCATCACCTTCGTGTGAGCAGCGACGAAACCCTGGTCGGCGATGTCGTCGTCATACATCGCGGCCGTCGTCGCATCGGCATCGGCTTCGGGAATGGTGCGGAGGATCGACATGTCGGCCACCTCGTCGGAACGGGTCGCGGGCCGGGCGTCCGCGGCTACCGTTCATGATGGCACTCGAGATCGGCGCTGTTAGAACCAGTTTCCGGCGGGTCTCGGCGATCACATCGGCATCACCGGCCCCCGTTGTCGCCGGGGGAGACCCGCGCCCCGACAATGAGCGAGGACCCCGCGGCGTTCGCCAGGCGGGGTCCTCGTCGTTCAGAGGGCGCGTCAGTCGCGCAGCTGCTCCTTGTAGTCGTTCTTCGCCTCGGTGGTGTCGCGCTCGGCCTCGGCCTTCTTCACGTCGGCCTCCGCCTGCTTCACCTTCGCGTCGGCCTTGGCCTCGTCGACCTTGTCGCCGATCCGGTCCTTGGCGTCTTCGACGGTCTCGCCGATCTTCCGACCGGTCGCCTCAGCAGCGTCCTTGGCGTTGTCCAGGAATCCCATGTCAGCTCCGTCTCTGATCCCGACTCTCGGTCACAGATCCAGCCTCGCGGGCCCGCGCACGCGCGGCAACCACTTGTGTTCCGAGGCGTGGACGGCTAGATCATGAGACGATCCGGCGCTCAGGGAGCGGGGGCACCGCCGTCGGTCGGGGTCGCGTGCGGCAGCCAGTCCTTGAGGATGACCTCCTCCGGGTCGACCAGACGCTCCGTGTGGAGGTCGTACTCCGGGTCGCGCTCGGCGAGGAACCTGGTGACGGCGTCAGCGTCCTCGTTGTCGTGTCGACGTCGTGCGCGGTCTGCCGCGTCCTGCTCGGTGCTCATGGATCCCACCGTAGCCCAGCCTCCGGCAGAGGGTGGCGCTGGACACCCGGCATCGAACGCCCGGCACCGAGCGCGCGCCCGGATCCGTGCGGCCGGCCGTCGCGGGGGTCAGCGGAGGCCCGCGACTGCCTCCACCGAGGCGACGACGGCGCTCGCCGTCCGGTCCAGCTCGGCCGCGGTGACGGCGGCGGTCCAACTGAAGCGCACGGCGGTCTGCGCGACCTCCGGAGCGATGCCGATCGAGAGGAGGACCGGCGACGGCTCGTCGCTGCCGGCGGCGCACGCGGAGCCGCTCGAGGAGATGACACCGCGGCGTTCGAGTTCGAGGAGGACCGCCTCGCCGGAGGTCCCGGGGAACACGAACGACGCGATACCCGGCAGCCGTCGTTCGGGGTGGCCCGTCAACCGAGCGCGCGGGACCTCTGTCAAGACCCTCGCGATGAACGCGTCACGCAGTCCGCTGACGCGGTCGACCGCTTCCACCCGATCACGCTCGGCGAGCTCCAGCGCCGTCGCGAGCCCGACGGCGGCGGCCACCTGTTCGGTCCCGCTCCGGCGACCGCGTTCCTGCCCGCCGCCGTGGAGGAGCGGTTCCAGCGGCAGGGAGCCGCGCACGGCGAGCAGTCCGACGCCCTTCGGAGCACCGAGCTTGTGGCCGGCGAGGCTCAGCGCGTCCACGCCGAGGCGATCCAGTCCGAGCGGCAGCCATCCCGCGGCCTGCACGGCGTCGGTGTGGAACGGGACGCCTGCGGCCCTGATGACGGCTCCGAGCGCCGACAGGTCCTGGACCGTGCCGATCTCGTTGTTGGCCGCCATCACCGAGACGAGCACCGTGTCCGGCCGGAGTGCAGCGGCGAGCTCGGCCGGGTCGACCAGGCCGGTCCCGTCCGCCGGGAGGACGGTGGCCTCGACCCCGTGGAACCGCGTGAGGTATGCGACCGATGCCGCGACCGCCTCGTGCTCGATCGGCGAGGTGACGACATGGCGTCCGCGATCGAGGGCCGCCAGGGTGATGCCCTTGACTGCGAGGTTGTCCGCTTCGGTGCCGCCCGAGGTGAACACCACGTCGCCAGGTCGGACGCCCAGCACGGTCGCGACGCGTCGCCGGGCGTCCCGCAACGCCCCGGCCGCCGCCTCGCCGACGGTGTGATGGCTCGACGGGTTGCCGAAGGTGCTCGTCAGGTACGGCCACATCGCCTCGAGCACCTCGGGGCGCACCGGCGTCGTCGCCGCGTTGTCGAGGTAGAGCATCTCAGTCGACCGAGACGTCGAGTCCGAGGTCGAGGGAGCGGACACTGTGCGTGAGGGCACCGGAGGAGATGACGTCCACACCGGTCTCCGCGATGGCCCGCACCGTCGACAGCGTCACGTTCCCGCTCGCCTCCACGATGGCGCGGCCGGCGATCAGCGCGACGCCCTCGCGGAGCTCGTCGACGCTGAAGTTGTCGAGCATGATCGTGTCGACGCCCGCTGCGAGCACCGCCTCGATCTGGTCCAGACGGTCGACCTCGACCTCGATCGTCGTCGTGTGCGGGAGCTCCTCGCGAGCCCGCAGCAAGGCCTCGGTGACGGTCAGGCCGCGCTCGAGGAGGACCGCCAGGTGGTTGTCCTTGACCATGACGGCGTCGGAGAGCGAGTGGCGGTGGTTGTGTCCGCCGCCCGATCGCACCGCGTGGCGCTCGAAGACGCGCAGGCCCGGGGTCGTCTTCCGGGTGTCGACGATGCGGGCGCGGGTGTCCGACACGGCTTCGACGTAGGCCGCAGTGGTGGTCGCGATGCCGCTCATCCGCTGCACGAAGTTCAGGGCGACGCGCTCAGCGGTCAGGACGGCACGCGCCGGACCCGACACCATGGCGATGGTGTCGCCCGCAGCGAACCGTTCGCCGTCGGCGACGAGGAACGCGACCGTGATGCGTGGGTCGGTCAGTCGGAACGCCGCCTCGAACACGGCCGACCCGCTGAAGACGCCCGCCTCGCGCGCGGTCAGGGATGCCGAGGCCGTGGCGTCCTCCGGGATGAGGGTCGCCGCCGTCAGGTCGCCCCACGGGGCGTCCTCGACGAGGGCCGCGGTGACGGTGGTGTCGATGAGGTGTGGGGTCAGCATGGTGCGAGCACGGTTCCGTTCACGGATGGGTGGGTGGTGGGCTGGGGCGCGTCGGCCGAGGTGGCGAGGATGATCGCGATGGGCGACGCCTGATCCGGATCGACACCGGGATGGTCGTCCCTGGCGTGGGCGCCGCGTGACTCGGTGCGCGCGAGGGCACCGGCGACTACGGCGCGGGCGAGCAGCAGGAGGTTGCGGTCCTCGGCGGCCGCGACCGATCGCGGAGTGGTGACGACGTCGTCGAGCTCGGCTGACCAGCGGTCCAGGGTCCGGCGCGCGCGCTCGAGACCACTTGCGTCACGGACCAGTCCGGCGTCCCGCCACATCACGGCGTGGAGTGCCGCTCGGCTGAACGGCTCGACGTGATCCGCTGGGAGCCGGCGATCGTCTTCGGCCGCAAGGGGATCCAGGACGACCCGCTGACCGCCGAGCCTCGGGCGACCGGCGAGGGGACCCGGTGCCGCATCGATCGCCGCGACGGCGCGGGCCGCGAAGACGGCACCCTCGAGGAGCGAGTTGGAGGCGAGGCGGTTGGCGCCGTGGACGCCCGTGCGTGCGACCTCACCGACAGCCAGGAGCCCCGGCAGGGTGGTCCGGCCGTCGAGATCCGTGGCGACGCCGCCCATCCAGTAGTGGGCAGCCGGGGCGACGGCGACCGGTGTGCGTGACCAGTCCACGCCGGAGGCTCGGAGGTGCTCGTCGATCCCCGGGAACCGCGCGGCGAGGCGGTCAGCACCGAGCGCGGTCGCGTCGAGCGTCACCGGCGCGCCACCCTGCGCTGCCATGGTCCGCGCGATCCCGCGGGCGACCACGTCGCGCGGTGCCAGCTCGGCGTCGGGGTGCAGCGCCCGCATGAAACGTTCACCGTTCACATCCCGGAGGACGGCCCCCTCACCGCGGACGGCCTCGGAGACGAGGAAGCTGCCGGGTGCGGCGAGCGCGGTCGGGTGGAACTGGACGAACTCCACGTCGGCCAGCACCGCTCCAGCACGGAGCGCCGCAGCGGCGCCGTCGCCCGTCGCCACCGCCGGGTTGGTCGTGAACGGGTAGAGCTGTCCGACACCGCCGGTGGCGAGGATCACCTGGTCGGCGTCGACGGTGAACGCACCGCGCTCGGAGGACCGGAGGTGTGCACCGGTGACCGTCCCGGCGGTGACGACCAGGTCGACGAGGACGGTGTGCTCCAGCACGGTGACCCGCCGGGCCGCAAGCGTCTCGACGAGTGCCGTCTCGATCGCCGCGCCGGTCGCGTCACCACCGGCGTGCAGCACCCGGGGGTAGGAGTGGGCCGCTTCGAGGCCCTTAGCGAAGCCGTCGCCGTCGCGGTCGAACGCCACGCCGAAGGCGATGAGCTCGCGGATCCGTTCGGGCCCCTCGGTGCAGAGCACCCGCACGGCCTCCTCGTCGCACAGCCCCGCGCCAGCCAGCAGCGTGTCCCGGACGTGGTCCTCGACGCGGTCGTCGTCGAACATGACCCCGGCGATCCCGCCCTGCGCATAGCGCGTGTTGCTCTGGCCGAGGACGTCCTTGGTGACGACCACCACCTCGTGCCGTTCACTCGCCTGGATCGCGGCCACGAGACCGGCGATCCCGCTCCCGACCACGAGCACCGTCGCCATGTCAGACGGCCTGGGTTCCGGGGGCGACCGGCGGCTTCGCGGCGAGCATGCGCTCGAGCGACAGTCGCGCCGGGACGGCCACGTCGTCGGAGACGGTGATGCGGTTGAGCACCTCGCCCGCGACGAGTCCCTCGAGCACCCAGGCCAGGTAGCCGGGGTGGATGCGGTACATCGTCGAGCAGGGGCAGATCACGTCGTCGAGGCAGAAGATCGTGTGCTGCGGGTACTGCGCGGCGAGGCGCTGCACCATGTTGATCTCGGTGCCGATCGCGAACGTGGTGCCGTCGGGCGCCGCCGCGATGGCCTTCTGGATGTAGTCCGTCGATCCCGCCTCGTCGGCGGCGTCGACGACCGCCATCGGGCACTCGGGGTGCACGATGACCCGGACGCCGGGGTGCTGCGCCCGGGCGCGGTCGATCTGGTCGACGGTGAACCGCTTGTGCACCGAGCAGAAGCCGTGCCACAGGATGACCTCGGCCTGCTCGAGGTCGGTCGCCTCGTTGCCGCCGAGCGGGCGGTTCGGGTTCCACATCGGCATGTGCTCGAGCGGCACGCCCAGCTTCTTCGCGGTGTTCCGACCCAGGTGCTGGTCCGGGAAGAACAGCACCCGCTGTCCGCGCTCGAAGGCCCACCGCAGGACCGTCTCCGCGTTGCTGGACGTGCAGACGATCCCGCCGTGCCGACCGCAGAAGCCCTTGAGTGCCGCCGAGGAGTTCATGTAGGTGACGGGGATGACCGGTACCCGGCCGTCGGCGTCCGGTTCGGTCCCGTAGAGCGCCTCGAGGGCCTCCCACGCCTCCTCGACCTGGTCGATGTCCGCCATGTCGGCCATCGAGCATCCGGCGGCGAGGTTCGGAAGGATCACGGCCTGCTCGGGTCCGGACAGGAGGTCGGCGGTCTCGGCCATGAAGTGCACGCCGCAGAACACGATCGCCTCGGCCTCGGTGCGTGCCTTGGCCGCGTTCGCGAGCTGGAAGGAGTCGCCGATGTAGTCGGCGTGCTGGACCACCTCGTCCCGCTGGTAGAAGTGCCCGAGGATCACGACGCGGTCTCCGAGGGTCTGCTTCGCGGCCACGATGCGGCGGTGGAGTTCATCGTTGGAGGCGTCGCGATAGGCGGCCGGGAGCTGGCCCTGCCGAGGCGAACCGGTCGGGATGACGTCGCCCATCGACGCGCCAGGGCCGTAGCTCGGCGGCTGCAGGTCGAACACCCAGGGCCCGGCCGCGAGCTCGGGCGCGCAGGTCGCGCCGTCGGACGCACCCTCGGTGATCTGCTGGATGGTGTCGTCGACGGATGCGGTGATGGTCATGCTGGCTCCTCGGACTGCTGACGGGTGGTCGGGGTGGACGTCGTGGGCCTGCGGCTCGTCGACCGGCCGGGCGACGGGGTCTCCGGTCGGGTGACGGGCTGGGTCCACCGGTAGAGCCGCGCCGGGCGGTGGCGCCCACCGGTGCGGAGTTCGTCGGTCTGCAGGACGAGGCCGGAGGACTCGACCTGGCGTCGGAAGTTCGCGGGGTCGAGCTGCTTCTGCAACACCGCCTCGTGCACCTCCCGGAGTTCGGAGAGGGTGAAGGTCTCGCCGAGGAAGGCGTGCGCGATGTGGCTGTACTCCAGCTTGTTGCGGAGCCGCCACAGGGCGTACTCGACGATGTCGCGGTGGTCGAAGGCCAACGGGGGGAGTGCGTCGGCCGGGAACCAGCGGACGTTCTGGCCGAGCCGCGTGCGCTTCGCCTCGTCGGACCCGACGAGCGCCCAGTAGACGATCGAGACGACGCGCTCGGCGGGGGAGCGGTCGAGGTCGCCGAACGCGTACAACTGCTCGAGGTAGCGCGGGCGGAGGGAGGTTGTCGTCTCCAGGGTCGACGAGGCCGCGTCCGCGAGGGACTCCGCGGCACCGAGCGGGCCGCCCGGCAGCGCCCAGAGGCCGTCGTAGGGCTCACGGATGCGCCGGACGAGCGGGAGCCAGATGCCCGGCTGCGGGTCGGTCGCGCCGAACCCATCGTCGGCTCGGAGCGTGAAGATGACGGTCGAGACCGCGAGGCCGACCTGCGGGTCCGTCTGCTCCGCGGGAGTCGTCGATCGCTGCATGGGGGATCTCCGTGTTCCGGAGCACCGGCGGCACTTCAGGTAGAAATGACCTGTACTCGATACAGGCTTAGTGTACACCTGACTCGAACAAGGTCCTGCGCCGAGGCGACCACTCGCGATATGCTGGCGGCTCAATCGAACATCGGGCCGCAAACACGATGCGGGAGAGCCGGTACGCCGGCACCGAAGGAGCAAGCCTCCCCGCCAATCTCTCAGGTCCTGTACCGCATCGGACTGGCCACTCTGGAAAGCAGCGCACGTTCGTGGTGCGCTCGCCGACGGTGAAAGCAGTGTCCGCAGCAGCGGCGCTCGTGAAGCTCTCAGGCCAATGACAGAGGGGGAGTTCCCAACGGGCACCGTCAGGTGTCCGCAGCGCACCACGCGACCCCGGAGAACTCGTGACCGACCTCGAACGAACCAGCCCGCTCCGTGCCGTCCACGAAGCCGCCGGCGCGAGCTTCACGGACTTCGCCGGATGGCAGATGCCCGTGCGGTACTCGAGCGACCTGGCCGAGCACCACGCCGTGCGCACCGCCGCCGGCATCTTCGACATCTCCCACATGGCCGAGATCCAGGTCGTGGGCGACGACGCCGCCGACTTCCTCGACCAGGCGCTCGCGGGCAAGCTGTCCGCCATCGATCTGCTCCAGGCCAAGTACTCCCTGCTGCTGAACGAGGCCGGCGGCATCATCGACGACCTCGTCGTCTACCGCAACGGTGAGCACGAGTACCTCGTCGTCGCGAACGCGGGCAACCACGACGCCGTCGTCGCAGCGCTCACCGAGCGGGCCGCGGCGTTCGAGCACGTGGTCGTCATGGACCGCAGCGACGAGATCGCGCTCATCGCCGTCCAGGGGCCCGCCTCCCGCGCCATCCTCCAGGCGACCGAGGGGCTCCACATCCTGGACGAACTGCCCTCCCTCGACGAGGTGAAGTACTACCGCGCGACGGGTGCCTCCTTCGAGAACGGCACGGTCTTCATCGGGCGCACCGGGTACACCGGCGAGGACGGGTTCGAGCTGTACGTCGACGCGGCCGACGCCGTGGAGCTGTGGAACGCCATCGTCGCCGCCGGGACACCGCTCGGACTGGTCCCCGCCGGGCTCGCCAGTCGCGACACGCTCCGGCTCGAAGCCGGCATGCCGTTGTACGGCCACGAGCTCGGTCCGGACATGCTGCCCGTGCAGGCCGGACTCGGTCGCGTCGTCGCACTCGGCAAGCACGGCACGTTCATCGGTCGTGACGCCGTCGAGGCCGGTCCGGCGGACGACGCACCGGTGCTCGTCGCCCTCGTCTCCGAGGGGCGTCGTGCCGGTCGTGCCGGTTACCGCGTCCTCGCCGGCGACACGACCGTCGGCGAGGTGACGAGCGGGGCGCTGTCGCCGACCCTCGGACACCCGATCGCCATGGCCTACGTGCACCCCGACCACGCCGAGCCGGGCACCGTGCTCGACATCGACGTCCGCGGCACGCGGATCCCCGCGACCGTCACCACGCTCCCCTTCTATTCGAGAGAGAAGTAACCCATGGCCGACAAGACCACCCTCAAGTACACCCCCGAGCACGAGTGGATCCGCGTCGAGGGCGATCTCGCCGTCATCGGGATCACCGACTACGCTGCCGAGAAGCTCGGCGACGTCGTCTTCGTGGACCTCCCCGCCGTCGGCGCGGCGCTCTCGGCCAGCACCGTGGTCGGCGAGATCGAGTCCACGAAGTCCGTCGGCGAGCTCTTCGCCCCGCTCGACGGCGAGGTCGTCGAGGCCAACGACGCCGTCGTCGACGACCCGTCGCTCGTCAACAGCGACCCGTTCGGTGCCGGCTGGCTCGTGTCGGTCCGGTACGACGCGCTGCCCGACACGCTCCTCAGCTGGGACGACTACGCCGCGCTGGTGGGCGAGTGATGGCGGACCGCTTCGCAGAACGGCACATCGGAACCGACACCGCCGCCCAGGCGACGATGCTCGCCGCCGTCGGGTACGACAGCGTCGACGCTCTGCTCGCCGCGGCCGTCCCGTCCGCGATCACGGCCGCCGAACTCGCCTCGTCGAGCATCCCCGACGCCGCGACCGAGCGCGCGGCGCTCGCCGAACTCCGTGAGCTCGCCGGCCGCAACACGGTGAACCGGAGCCTGATCGGTCTCGGTTACTTCGACACGATCACGCCGGCGGTCATCAAGCGGAACGTCCTCGAGAACCCCTCCTGGTACACGGCCTACACGCCGTACCAGCCCGAGATCTCGCAGGGCCGCCTCGAGGCGCTCATCAACTTCCAGACGATGGTCGCCGACCTCACCGGTCTCGACACGGCCAACGCCTCGATGCTCGACGAGAGCACCGCGGTCGTCGAAGGCATGCTCCTCGCGCGACGGGCCTCGAAACTAGCCGACCCGACGTTCATCGTCGACGCCGACGCGTACCCGCAGACGAAGGCGCTCCTCCGGAGTCGCGCGGAAGCGGTCGGCATCGACCTCGTCGAGCTGCCGTTGTCGACCACCTCGCCCGAGGACCTCCCGGCGTCGTTCGGTGTCTTCGTGCAGTACCCCGGTGCCTCCGGGCTCGTGTGGGACCCGTCGGCGGTCCTCGCAGCGGTCAAGGCGGCCGGCGGCGTGTCGGTCGTCGCGGCCGATCTCCTCGCCCTCACGCTCATCTCCTCGCCCGGTTCCCTCGGCGCGGACATCGCGGTCGGGACGAGCCAGCGCTTCGGCGTGCCGATGGGCTTCGGCGGGCCGCACGCTGGGTACCTCGCGGTCCGTAAGGGCCTCGAGCGCCAGATGCCCGGTCGCCTCGTCGGCGTCAGCCAGGACGCGGCGGGTCACCCCGCCTACCGGCTCACGCTGCAGACGCGCGAGCAGCACATCCGCCGTGAGAAGGCCACGAGCAACATCTGCACGGCCCAGGTCCTGCTGGCGGTCATGGCCGCGATGTACGCCGTGTACCACGGGCCAGACGGGCTCAAGCGGATCGCGCAGTCGGTGCACGCGACCACCGCGAGTGCAGCCCGTCTGCTGGGGTCGGCGGGTGTCGAGGTGCTCACGGAGCACTACTTCGACACCCTGCAGGTGCGCGTCGCCGACAGCGCAGCGGTGGTGTCTGGTGCGCACGACCGCGGCCTCCTGCTGTGGGCCGTCGACGAGACGACCGTCTCGATGAGCTTCGACGAGGTGAGCGCGGTCGAGAGCGTCGTCCCGACCCTCGTCGAGGTGCTCACGACCGCTGGGACCGCCGCCGCCGGAGAGCCGTCGGCATACGTCTTCGACGAGGGGGCGTCCGCCTCGGCGTTCGGTCCGAGCGCCGTGTCGGAGTACCCGGCCACGCTCGCCCGCGAGACCGAGTATCTGACGCACCCGGTGTTCAACACCCACCACTCGGAGACCGCCATGATGCGGTACCTCAAGCAGCTTGCCGACCGCGACTATGCGCTCGACCGGGGGATGATCCCGCTGGGTTCGTGCACGATGAAACTCAACGCCGCCACCGAGATGGAGGCCGTCACCTGGCCCGAGTTCGCCGGGCTGCACCCGTTCGCCCCGCGTGAGGACGTCGCAGGCTCGCTCGAACTCGTCGACCAGCTCGAGACCTGGCTGGCCGAGGTCACCGGGTACGACTCCGTGTCGCTGCAGCCGAACGCCGGCAGCCAGGGCGAGCTCGCCGGTCTCCTCGCCATCCGCGGCTACCACCGCGCGAACGGCGACGAGCAACGGACGGTCTGCCTCATCCCCTCGAGTGCGCACGGCACGAACGCGGCCTCCGCCGTCCTCGCCGGCATGCGTGTGGTCGTCGTCGCGTGCGACGAGCAGGGCAACGTCGACCTCGACGACCTCCGGTCGAAGATCGAGGCCAACGCCGAGTCCCTCGCCGCGCTCATGATCACCTACCCGTCCACCCACGGCGTCTACGAGCACGAGGTGAAGACCATCACCCAGGCCGTGCACGACGCCGGCGGCCAGGTCTACGTCGACGGCGCGAACCTCAACGCGCTGCTCGGGTACGCGCGGTTCGGTGAGTTCGGCGGCGACGTCTCGCACCTGAACCTGCACAAGACGTTCTGCATCCCGCACGGCGGTGGCGGCCCCGGTGTCGGGCCGGTCGCCGCCAAGGCGCACCTCGCGCCGTTCCTGCCCGGTCACCCGCTGGCGCAGCGGGCCGAGCACCCGCTGCTCGGCGGCGGGACGGTCGTGCACGACGGCGGTCCGATCTCGGCGGCTCCCTACGGCAGCCCGAGCATCCTGCCGATCTCGTGGGCCTACGTCCGCATGATGGGTTCGGAAGGGCTCCGCGAGGCGACCGGGGCCGCGGTGCTCGCAGCGAACTACATCGCTGCGCGACTGCGCGACCACTATCCCGTCCTGTACACGGGCGACAGCGACCTCGTGGCGCACGAGTGCATCCTCGACCTCCGTCCGCTCAAGGAGGCGACCGGGATCTCCGTCGACGACGTGGCCAAGCGTCTCGTCGACTACGGGTTCCACGCGCCGACGATGTCGTTCCCCGTCGCGGGGACGCTCATGGTCGAGCCGACGGAGAGCGAGGACCTCACCGAGGTCGACCGCTTCGTCGACGCGATGATCGCGATCAAGGCGGAAGCGGACGCCGTCGCGGCGGGCGAGTGGCCTGCCGACGACAACCCGCTCGTCGGGGCGCCGCACACGGCCCAGTCGGTCATCGAGGGGGAGTGGACGCACGCGTACTCGCGCGAGCTCGCCGTCTACCCCGTACACACGCTCGTGCGCACGAAGTACTGGCCGCCGGTGCGTCGCATCGACCAGGCGTACGGCGACCGCAACCTCGTGTGCGCCTGCCCGCCGCCCGAGGCCTTCGCCTAGCCGGTCCATGAGCACTCCCTCGCCCATTCGTGGGCGAGGGAGTGCTCGTCCGCCCCGTGATGGGCGAACGGGTCGTCAGGAGGACGGCGTCGCGGCGAAGATCTCCGGCCACCAGGCGACGGCGAGCGGGAAGCCCGCGAACGAGATGATGTCGATGACCGTGTGCGCGACGACGAGCGGCATCACCCGCCCCCAGCGCTTGTAGCACCAGCCGAACGCGATCCCCATGGCGACGTTGCCGAAGAACGGCCCGATGCCCTGGTACAGGTGGTAGCTCCCGCGGAGGACGGCGGTCGACAGGATGATCGTCCACCACCCCCACCCGATCTCGCGGAGCCTGGTGTACAGGTAGCCGATGATGATGACCTCCTCCTGGAGGCCGGCGCGGAGGGCGGAGAAGACGAGCATCGGGATCGTCCACCAGTACATGGTGTCGGGGAACGTCGAGACCGCGACCGTGACGCCGAGTGCGCGGCCCAACGCGTACACACCGATGCCGGGGACACCGATAGCGGCGACGAGGAGCAGACCGCGGCCGAGGTCGCGTCCGGGGGAGCGGAGGTCGAGTCCCATCCGCGCGAAGCCGCTGCGTCCGGGCTGCCAGAGCAGGTAGATGACGAGGGCGACCGGCGCGAGCTGGAAGAAGAGCCCGAGGAACTGGTAGCTGAAGTCGAGCCACTCCCGGGTGGCCTGCGTGGTGTTGATCGCCGCAGATTGATCGGAGAGCGGTGGCCCCGCCGTGAGCTTCGCGATGAGCGAGATGATCGAGTACACCGCCGACGCCCCGAGGCTCAGCGCGAGGACGATGCCGATCTCCCACCACCGACGGCTGTTTCCGGCGCCCTCGGGGAGGTACGGTCCCCGCTCGGTGGTGTTCTGCTCGCTCACCGGTCCATTCTGCTGTCTGGTGGCTCCGAGCGCACCGCATACCATCTGCACGTCCGCTCGGCGGATATCGGGAGATGAACGCCTTACGATTCGTATCCGGAACGAGGAAACGACCGCACGAGTTTTGCGATCATGATCGTTCTGTTGCGTCGTGGGCGGGATCCGTGCACGAAAAAGCATCCGTGAGCAACAATCCGGCGATTGGGTTACCGCTGTGTAACGTTTGGCGTCCCAGTTTGCTCGCCGTCCTGCTTCTGCTTATCGTCAGAGTATTCAAAGAGCGATCCAGCGCACACGATGCGCTGTTTTCGCTTGCCCTTTCCCCAAGGAGGAACTGTGAAGTTCAGTCGGTTCGGCTCTGCCGCCGCCATCATCGCAGCAGGGGCTCTCGTCCTCACCGGTTGTTCCGGTGGCGGTTCCAGCAGCGAGAGCACCAGCAGCGCATCATCCGTCATCACGACCAACGGCTCCGAGCCGGAGTCGGGCCTCATCCCCAGCGACACCAACGAGGTCGGTGGCGGCAAGATCATCGACGAGGTCTTCGCAGGCCTCCGCTACTACGCGGCCGACGGCAAGCCGGTCGACGACCTGGCCGAGTCGATCGACACCGACGACTCGACCACCTTCACGATCAAGATCAAGGCTGATCAGAAGTTCACCAACGGCGACCCCGTCACCGCTGACTCGTTCGTCATGGCATGGCAGGACGCCGTCGTCAACCTCCGCAAGAACGCCTCGTTCTTCGCTGACGTCGAGGGCTACAACGAGACCGGCCAGCCCCTGACGGGCCTGAGCGTCGTGGACGACACCACCTTCACGGTGAAGCTGTCCGCACCTGCATCGGACTTCCCGCTGCGTCTGGGCTACTCCGCCTTCTACCCGCTGCCCGCTGCAGCGTTCGACGCGGCCGGCAAGGTCACGGACGAGTTCGGACAGAACCCGATCGGCAACGGCCCGTACAAGGTCGACGGCGACAAGGCGTGGAAGCACAACGAGTCGATCAAGCTCGTCAAGAACGACGAGTACAAGGGTGGCCGCGAAGCCAAGAACGGTGGCCTGACCATCACGTTCTACAAGGACTTCGACAGCGCCTACGCCGACCTGCTGAGCGGCAACCTCGACGTCCTGGACCAGATCCCGGACTCCGCGCTCTCCACCTACCAGGACGACCTGGGCGACCGCGCGGTCAACCAGCCGGCCGCCGTGTTCCAGTCCTTCACGATCCCGTCCCGCCTCCCGCACTTCAGCGGTGAAGAGGGTCAGCTGCGTCGTCAGGCCATCTCGTACGCGATCAACCGTGAAGAGATCACCAAGGTCATCTTCAACGGGACCCGCACGCCGGCGACCGACTTCACCTCGCCGGTCATCGACGGCTACTCGAAGGACATCGAAGGTAACGACGTCCTCAAGTACAACGAGAAGAAGGCCAAGGAACTCTGGGCCGAGGCAGACGCCATCTCCCCGTGGGACGGCTCCTTCCAGATCGCGTACAACGCCGACGGGCCGCACCAGGCCTGGGTCGACGCAGTGACCAACGGCATCAAGAACGTCCTGGGCATCGAGTCCTCGGGCGTCCCGGTCGCCGTCTTCGGTGACTTCCGTGCCGGCATCACCAACCGCTCCATCGAGACGGCGTTCCGCTCCGGATGGCAGGCCGACTACCCGGGTCTGTACAACTTCCTCGCTCCGCTCTACGCGACCGGTGCTTCCTCGAACGACGGTGACTACTCGAGCCCCGAGTTCGACAAGCTCCTCTCCGAGGGTTCGTCCGAGACCGACCTGGACGCTGCGAACAAGAAGTTCCAGGACGCCCAGGCGGTCCTCTTCAAGGACCTGCCGGCCATCCCGCTCTGGTACCAGAACGTGAGCGGCGGCTTCGGCGAAGGCGTGCAGAACGTCGAGTTCGGTTGGAACTCGGTGCCGCTGTACTACGAGATCACCAAGTAGTCTTGTAGTGGCATAGCTGGGTGGGTCCGGTTCTTCCGGGCCCACCCAGCTTCACGAGTTCAGGAGTCCCACACCATGGGCGGTTACATTCTTCGTCGTGTCCTGCAGGCTATCCCCGTACTGCTCGGCACGACTTTCCTCATCTATTTCATGGTCTTCGCGTTGCCCGGTGATCCCGTGCTCGCATTGTTCGGCGACAAGACGCCGAGCGCCGCGCAGATCGCTCAACTCAACGCCGAGTACAACCTCGACAAGCCGTTCATCGTGCAGTACTTCCTGTACCTCGGCGGCATCTTCACTGGCGACCTCGGAACGTCCTTCTCCGGGCAGCCGGTCAGCGAGATCCTCGCGCAGGCCTTCCCGGTCACGCTGCGGCTCGCCGTCATCGCCGTCTTCTTCGAGATGGTCGCCGGCATCACGATCGGTCTCATCTCCGGCATCCGCAAGGGCGGCATCTTCGACGCCTCGTTCCTCGTGGTCAGCCTGATCCTCATCTCGCTCCCCGTCTTCGTCATCGCGTTCGTCGCGCAGTACGTGTTCGGGATCCAGCTCGGGTGGTTCAGACCGACGGTCGGCCCGGGCGCGCCGATACAAGACCTCCTACTCCCCGCACTGGTCCTCGCCACCATCAGCTTCGCGCAGATCGTGCGGTTGACCCGGTCCTCGGTCATCGAGACGCAGTCGCTCGACTTCGTCCGTACGGCGTACTCGAAGGGCCTCAGCCGTCGCCGGGTCATCCCCGTGCACATCCTGCGCAACTCGCTGATCCCGGTCGTGACCTACCTCGCGGTGGACTTCGGTGTGCTGATCGTCGGCGCCACGGTGACCGAGGGCATCTTCAACGTCCCCGGTGTCGGCCGCACGCTCTACCAGGCCATCCTCCGAGGAGAAGGCCCGACCGTGGTGTCCTTCGTGACGGTGATGGTGTTGTTCTACCTCATCATCAACCTCGTCATCGACCTCTTCTACGCCGTGCTCGACCCAAGGATCCGCTATGTCAAGTAATGATCAGGAGCCGACGATCAAGCGATCCCCGAATCACTTCGTCGCGCCGCTCGAAGAGACCCCCCTCGCGGTCATCGACGCCGTCAAGGTCGACGAGAAGGTCAGCAACCTCTGGACCGACGCGTGGGCGTTCATGCGCCGTCGTCCCATGTTCTGGATCTCGTCCGTCCTCATCCTGCTCGTCGTGGTCGTGGGGCTGTTCCCCTTCCTCTTCACGCAGACGCCCCCGAACAACCAGTGCTTCCTCGAGAACAGCAACGGCGGGCCTGAGGCCGGCCACATCCTCGGGTTCACGAAACAGGGCTGCGACATCTTCGCGCGGGTCATCTACGGGACCTCCACGTCGCTGTCCGTCGGGCTCATCGTGACGCTCATCACCGCCACGCTCGGCATCGTGTTCGGCGCGTTCGCCGGCTTCTACGGCGGTTGGGTCGACTCGGTGCTGTCCCGCATCGGCGACATCTTCTTCTCCATCCCGTACATCCTCGCGGCCGTCGTCGTCATGTCGGTGCTCGCGAAGTACCGGAGCGTGTGGACCATCTCCTTGGCGATCGGTTTGTTCGCCTGGCCATCCGTCGCCCGAGTGCTTCGAGCGGAGGTGCTCAGGGTCAAGAACGCGGACTACGTCCAAGCGTCCATCGCGCTGGGTGTCTCCCGCTTCAAGATCCTCCTGCGCCACGTGCTGCCGAACGCGATCCCTCCGGTGATCGTCGTCATCACGATCTCGCTGGCGTCCGCGATCGTCGCCGAGGCGACGTTGTCCTTCCTCGGCGTGGGGCTCGGGAGCGAGACCATGTCCTGGGGCAACGACATCAGCCAGGCGCAGCGTGACCTCCGCACGGCGCCGCAGGTGCTGATCTACCCGTCGATCGCGCTGTCGCTCACCGTGCTCAGCTT
Organism: Plantibacter sp. CFBP 8804; assembly: GCF_014841225.1. Taxonomy (NCBI): domain Bacteria; kingdom Bacillati; phylum Actinomycetota; class Actinomycetes; order Micrococcales; family Microbacteriaceae; genus Plantibacter; species Plantibacter sp. CFBP 8804. Next base: position 845,285 of record NZ_JACYTU010000001.1, on the reverse strand, counting down.
CATCATGATGGGCGAAGTCCTGCGAGACGCGCTCGACCCGAAGGCGAGGGCCCTGCGTTGAACGCGAGCCAGATGAACACCCAGCAGCCGCTGCTCGAGGTCAAGGACCTCGAGGTCACCTTCCGTACCCAGAGCGGGACGGTCCAGGCCATCCGCAAGACCGGGTTCACCATGATGCCCGGGGAGACCGTCGCGATCGTCGGTGAGTCCGGATCCGGGAAGTCGACGACCGCGCACGCGATCATCAACCTCCTGCCCGGTACCGGCAAGATCAGCGGGGGCGAGATCCTCTTCGAGGGGCGCGACCTCTCGAAGCTCTCCCGCAACGAGATCGAGGACGTCCGAGGACGCCTGATCGGTTTCGTACCGCAGGACCCGATGTCCAACCTGAACCCGGTGTGGAACATCGGCTTCCAGGTCGAGGAGGCCATCCGTGCCAACGGCATCGCCCACGGCAAGAAGGCCGTCCGCGCCAAGGCGATCGAGGTGCTCCAGCAGGCCGGCCTCTCCGACGCCGACCGTCGCCTGAAGCAGTTCCCGCACCAGTTCTCCGGCGGCATGCGTCAGCGCGTGCTCATCGGTATCGGTCTGTCGTCGAGCCCGAAGCTGCTCATCGCGGACGAGCCGACGTCGGCGCTCGACGTCACGGTCCAGCGGAAGATCCTCGACCACCTCGAGAGCCTGACCCGCGACAGCGGCACGGCGCTGCTCTTCATCACGCACGACCTCGGCCTCGCCGCCGAGCGCGCTGAGAAGCTCATCGTCATGTACAAGGGGCAGATCGTCGAGGCCGGTCCGTCGGTCGAGATCCTGCAGAACCCGGTGCACCCGTACACGAAGCGGCTCGTCGCAGCGGCGCCGAGCCTGGCGTCGCGTCGCATCCAGTCGGCGACCGGATCGCTCGAGACCCTCGACCACGAGGCTCCCGCCGGCTCCGAGGGCATCGACCTCATCGTCGCCGCCGAGCACCGCGCTGCGGCGCAGGCTGCCCAGCCGGACGCGGAAGCCGCGATCGTGGTCAAGGACCTCGAGAAGGTCTACAACATCCGTGGCCAGAAGGCGGCTGAGCGGGAGCTCAAGGCCGTCGACGGCGTCTCGTTCGAGATCCCGAGGGGCACCACCATGGCGCTCGTCGGCGAGTCCGGATCCGGCAAGTCGACCGTGGCGAAGCTGCTCCTGCAGCTGGAGACGCCGACGTCCGGCCAGATCCGCATCGGTGGCAAGGCGATGGAGGGGCTCGATCGCAAGGGCCTCCTCGCGCTGCGCCGGAAGATGCAGCCGGTCTTCCAGGACCCCTACGGTTCCCTCGACCCGCTGCGGAACATCGGCAACACGATCGCTGAACCGCTCGTCACGCACAAGGTGGGCGACAAGGCCTCCCGCCGTGCTCGCGTGCTGGAGCTCCTCGACCAGGTCTCGCTGCCGCAGGCGGTCGCGACCCGGTACCCGAACGAACTCTCCGGTGGACAGCGTCAGCGCATCGCGATCGCTCGCGCACTCGCGTTGAAGCCTGAGATCGTCGTCCTCGACGAGGCGGTGTCCGCGCTCGACGTCCTCGTCCAGGCGCAGATCCTGCAGTTGCTCGCCGACCTCCAGTCGGAGCTGCAGCTGACGTACCTCTTCATCACCCACGACCTCGCGGTCGTGCGCGTGATCGCCGACAACGTCGCGGTCATGCAGAAGGGGAAGATCGTGGAGGCGTCGACCACGGACGACGTCTTCGAGAACCCGAAGCAGCAGTACACGCGGGAACTCCTCGACGCCATCCCCGGCGCCGGGATCGAGCTCGCGCTGTAACCGGCGCACCACGTCGAAGGGCGGTGCCGCGGAGTGATCCGTGGCACCGCCCTTCGACGTTGTGGGAGGCGTCCGCCGGTCGCTAGCCGAGGAGCGCCGAGGCGACGCCCCAGAGGACGAGTGCGGCCGTGACGCCGAGGGCGACGACGTCCCAGCGCGAGGTGGCGAGGCGGTCGTCCTTCGGGTCGATCCGGCCCCAGCGTTCGTGCGCGCGGTCGATGAGGTCGACGGCCGTCGGACCCTCGTTCCCGGCGCGACCGGGTCGGCGGACACCTGCCGCGCGGTCCTGATGGTCGACCCCGCGTCGTCCGGCGCGTCCGCCGATCATCGACGGACGGTCGAGACCGGCGCTCGGTGCGCCCCAGCTCGTGATCTTCCGACCGTCGCGGAGGAGCACCGTGAGCTGGTAGCGGCTGGTCGCCTCCTCCATGCGCGACCACGGGATGTCGTGGAGACGCCCCACGTTCACGATGGTCAGCTGCGACGGCTCGATGACGATGCAGGGACGGACGAGGACGAGGTAGACCAGCCACACGACGAGGAGCTCCCACGGGAGCGCCTGGACCGCGAAGCCCCAGGCCCCGCGGCCGACGGCGTCGATGATGAAGAAGACCATGAGGAGGGCGGTGACCCCGAGGATCCAGAAGCCGCTCGTGCCCCGCAGGGTGGTCCGATTGCCGGCGTTCGTCGCGTCGTTCACATCCACCATCCTTCCAGGCCGCCGACCCGCGGGGGCCGTGCGGCTCGATCAGGCGGTGACGAGCCGATCACTCTCCGCGTGGTGGCACGCCACGAGCCGTCCGTCGACGGGGCGTTCTCGCGGATCGTCGCGTTCGCAGACCGCCTGCTTCTCCGCCGGCAGCAACTGGAACAGCGGGCAGCGGCTCCGGAAACTGCAGCCGACCCGGTCGTCGCTGGGGGAGGGGAGGTCGCCGTTCAGCAGGATGCGCTGCCGGCTGCGTTCGATCTCGGGGTCCGGGACCGGCACCGCGGAGAGGAGCGCCTGCGTGTACGGGTGCTTCGGGTCGTCGAAGATCGTGGCACTGGGTCCGTACTCGACGATGCGCCCGAGGTACATGACCGCCACGTCGTCGGCGATGTGCCGGACGACGGCGAGGTCGTGGGCGACGAACAGGTACGAGAGTCCGAGCCGCTGCTTGAGGTCTTCGAGCAGGTTGATGACGCCGGCCTGGACGGAGACGTCGAGCGCGGAGACCGGCTCGTCGAGCACGAGGATCTTCGGTTCGACGACGAGCGCCCGGGCGATGCCGATGCGCTGTCGCTGGCCACCCGAGAACTCGTGCGGGTACCGGCCGGCGAAGGACGGCTCCAGGCCGACGAGTTCGAGCATGGCACCGACGCGGGAGCGGATCTCGGTCGGGGAGACCCCGTGGACGGTCAACGGTTCGCCGATGATGTCCTCGATCGTCATGCGCGGATCGAGCGAGGCCATCGGGTCCTGGAACACCACCTGGATGTCGCTGCGCAGCTTCCGGCGGTCGGGCTTCGACAGCGTCGCGGTGTCGACCCCGTTCACGTGGATGCTGCCGCCCTGCGTCCTGGCGAGTTCGAGGATCTCCATGATCGTCGTCGTCTTCCCGCAGCCGGACTCCCCGACGAGGCCGAGGGTGCGTCCGCGCTGCACACTGAACGAGACGCCGTCGACCGCGCGGACGGTGCCGATGTTGCGACGGAACACGACGCCCTTCGTGAGCGGGAAGGCGCGGGTCAGGTCGCGGACGTCGAGGACGGTCTCCTGGGCGACCTCGGCGACGAGCTCCTCCGGCACCTCGTCCGGCCGAGGGAAGATCTCCGGGCGGCGCAGCGATCCGTCGGCGATCTCGCCGGCGCGGATGCACGCCGCGGTGTGGTCGACCGAGGTCGTCGGGTCCTCGACGGGACCGTCGAGGACGGGGAGCAGCGCCGGTTCACCCTCGAGGCAGGCGGCCACGGCGATCGGGCAGCGCGGGGCGAAGGGGCAGCCGGTCGGCACGGTCGTCAACAGCGGTGGGCGTCCCTCGAGTGGGACGAGTCGTTCCTGCTGGTTCGCGGCCATGTTCGGCATGGATCGCAGCAGACCGATCGTGTACGGCATGAGGGGTTCGCGGAACAACGGGACGACGGGTGCCGTCTCGACGATCCGGCCCGCATACATCACGGCGACCCGGTCGGCGTTGCCGGCGACGACACCGAGGTCGTGCGTGATGAGCACCACGGCGGCGCCGGTGATGTCCTTCGCCTTCTGGAGCACCTCGAGGATCTGCGCCTGGATGGTGACGTCGAGCGCGGTGGTCGGCTCGTCGGCGATGATCAGCTGCGGGTCGTTCGCGATGGCGATCGCGATCATGGCCCGCTGACGCATGCCGCCGGAGAACTCGTGCGGGAACGCCTTCGCACGCCGCTCCGCGTTCGGGATGCCGACGATCTTCAGCAGTTCGACGGCCCGGGTCTCGGCGGCGCGCTGCGAGAGCGCGGAGTCGTGGAGGCGGAGCCCCTCGGCGATCTGCTGACCGATCGTGTAGACGGGTGTGAGGGCCGAGAGCGGGTCCTGGAAGATCATGGCGATGTCGCGCCCGCGGATCTTCGACAGTTCCTTGTCGGACTGGCCGAGCAGCTCGACGCCGTCGTAGCGGATGCTGCCGCTCACCTGCGCGTTGGTCGGGAGCAGCCCCATGACGGCCATCGAGGAGACGCTCTTGCCGGAGCCCGACTCGCCGACGATGCCGAGGAACTCGCCTCGCCGCACCTCGTAGGAGACACCGCGGACGGCGTGCACGGGCGTGCCGGCGTTGGGGAAGGTGACGGTGAGGTCGTCGACCTTGAGGAGCGGCGCTGTCGCCTGGGGGTCAGTCACGGTTGGCTCCTGAGGTCGGGTCGATGGCGTCGCGGAGGGCGTCGCCGAGGAGGCTCGAGGCGAGCACGGTGATGACGAGGATCGCTGCCGGGAAGACGAACAGCCAGGGCCGCGTCACGGCCGCACTCGCACCGGCGGCGAGCAGGGTGCCGAGCGAGACGTCGGGTGCTTGGACGCCGAAGCCGAAGAAGCTCAGCGTCGTCTCCGACAGGATCGCCGCGCCGATGCCGAGCGTCGCGTCGATGATGAGGAGGCTCGCGACGTTCGGGATGATGTGCCGACGGATGATCGTGAACCCGGGGACGCCCATGAAGCGAGCGGCCTTGACGTACTCGCGTTCGCGGAGCGACATCGTCTGCCCGCGGATGACGCGGGCGAGCACCATCCAGCCGAACAGGACGAGGAAGACGACGAGGGCGAGCCAGGAGAGCGACTTGAACGCCGGGCTGAGGAGCACGAGGAGGAAGAAGCCGGGGATGACGAGGAGCAGGTCGATGAGCCAGACGATCGCCTTGTCCCAGACGCCGCCGACGTAACCGGCGATGGCCCCGACGAGTCCGGCGATGATCGCCGCCCCCGGGCCGACGATCAGGCCGATGACGATGGACTTCTGCAGACCGACGAGGGTCTGCGCGTACACGTCCTGGCCGATGTTGTTCGTGCCGAACCAGTGCGACAGCGAGGGCGGCTGGCTGAAGGCGAGGCCGTCCTGGTCGGTGAAGGACCAGGGGGAGAGCAGCGGGCCGATGAAGGCCCAGAGGATGATGAAGAGGAGCACGCCACCGCCGATGCGGGCGCGCTTCGTGGCGAGCACCTTCCGGAGGATCGTGCGTCCGCGGGACTGCGGCCGCTTGGGCGTATCCCGCATCGTCTCGGGTTCCCCGACGGTGAGGGTCGATGGGTCGGTCAGTGCCATGTCGTTACACCCGCACTCTCGGGTCGAGCGCCGCATAGATCACGTCGGAGAGGGTTCCGGCGATCAGGACGAGGATGGAGGTGAAGAGGATCGTTCCGGCGGCGGCGTTGATGTCCGAGTTCGAGACGCTCGTGAGGAGGTACTCGCCCATGCCGTGCCAGCTGAAGACGTTCTCCGTCACACTCGCGCCGGTGAGGATGAGCCCGAAGGAGTAGGCGAAGAACGTCGACATCGGGATGAGCGCGACGCGGACGCCGTGTCGGATGATCGCGGAGCCGCGGGTCCGGCCCTTCGAGCGGGCGGTCCGGATGTAGTCGGCGCTCATCACGTCGAGCATGGCGCTGCGCTGGTACCGCGAGTACGAGGCGACGGCGCCGACGGTGAGGGTGATGGTGGGCAACAGCAGATGCATCGCCCGGTCGCCGAACTGTGTCCAGAACCCGCCCTGTAAGCCGGCGGTGTACTCGCCGGTGAAGTTGATGACGTTCGTGCCGACCGCCTGGTTGAGCGACGTCGCGAGGATCATGAGCACGACGCCGATGACGAAGACGGGCATCGCGAGGATCGTGAACGAGGCGTAGGTGATGATCTGGTCGCTGGCCCGGTACTGCCGGACGGCGCCCCAGACGCCGAGGGCGACGCCGATGACCGCGCCCAGGATGGTGCCGATGACGAGGAGTCGGAGGCTCGTGCCCGAGCGCTCGAAGATGTCGGCCGTGACCTGGGTGCCGCGGGTGCTGACGCCGAGGGACCCGGTGGTCACGAGCTGGGTGACCCAGTCCCAGAGGCGTTCGAGCAGCGGCACCTTCGGGTTGACGCCCATCTTGTCGAGCGCCGCGTCGATCGAGGACTGCGGGATGGGCGGGTTCTTCCCGAGGAACCGGGCCGAGGGCTGGAGCGTCATGCTCACGAGCACGTAGCCCAGCATGGTGGCGATGGCGGAGAGGAACAGGTAGTTGACCAACCGCCGTGCAATGAACCCGATCATGTACCAGCCTTGCGAAGTCGTTGTGCGGGACCGCGTCGTCCCGTCAGCTGTGCTCCCCTCGTGGGGTGGAGACACTGTAACCCCGAACTGTCGGGAATCAGAAAACGACGCGTGTACTCAGGAAACGAAACGTATGTTTCCGGCTCGTACCGTCGAGAAATCGAAACGGTAACAATTCGTGCCCACTTGTGGGGGATCCCCGGAGCGGGTGCAAGATGGTCCACATTGGCCTGCGCGCCTTCCGCTCCGCATCGGTGCGGCGTTGCGCAGTTACACGTCACGAAAGGTGGATCTCGATGAGTTCCAGAACACAGGGATCGAAGCGGCGCGGCGGGATGATCCTCGCCGGCGTCTCGATCGTCGCCCTCGCATTGACGGCTTGCACCGGAGGCGGTTCAGGCGGTGGCGGCTCGACGTCGAAGCCCGCCGAGCTGTCCGGCACCGGCTGGGAGCGCGCCGACGCCGACCAGATCGCCCAGGGCGGCACACTCAACCTCGCGGTCGACACGATCCCGGCCAACTGGAACCTCAACAACCTCGACGCCGGTACGGTCGACGACCAGTTCCTCACCAACCTGTACACCCCGTCGTTCGTCAAGATCAAGGAGGACGGCTCCTGGGAGGCGAACCCTGACTACGCGACCTCGGTCGAGCTGAAGAGCGAGGACCCGCAGGTCGTCGAGATCAAGATCAACCCCGACGCCGTGTGGTCCGACGGCACCGCGATCAGCGTCGACGACGTCGCTGCGACGTGGCAGTCCCTGAACGGCGCGAACGAGGCGTACGCACCCACGTCCACGAACGTGTGGAAGGACATCGAGTCCGTCACCGCCGGTGACAGCCCGCAGGACGTCCTCATCACGTTCAAGAACAAGAACGCCGACTGGCCGTCCATCCTCGGCAACATCTGGCCGAAGTGGCTCGGCGCGACGCCCGAGTCGTTCAACACCCTTTGGGCGACCGGACCGTACGCGGCCGACGGCACGACCTACGTGTCGGGTGGCCCGTACATCGTCAGCAAGATCGACCAGACCGGTGCCGTCGTCACCTTCGCGCCCAACCCGAAGTGGTGGGGCGACAAGCCGAAGCTCGACAGCATCATCTTCAAGCAGATCTCCCGTGCCGGGCTCGCCCAGGCGTTCTCCAACAGTGAGATCGACGTCTTCAGCGTGGGTTCCAACGCCGACAACTATCAGACGGCCCAGAAGCGCAGCGACGCCGAGATCCAGCGTTCGCGCGGCACCACCTACAACCACATCACGCTGAACGGTACGTCCGAGGTCCTCAGCGACCCCGAGGTCCGCCAGGCGTTCGCCAAGTCGATCAACCGTCAGACCATCGCCGAGGCTCGCCTCGCAGCGATCGACGCACCGACCGACCTGCTGAACAACCTCATCTTCCTCCCGGGCCAGGACGGCTACGAGGACGACGCCTCCAAGGTGCTCGGCTACGACATCGACGCGGCCAAGAAGCAGCTCGAGGACGCCGGTTGGAAGGAAGGCAGCGACGGCATCCGCGAGAAGGACGGCAAGAAGCTGACCGTCCGCTACGTCATCGACTCCGACAACCCGGTCTCCGCCGAGACGTCGCAGCAGGTGCAGGCCATGGTGAAGGAGTCGGGCTTCGACCTCCAGATCGACACCGTCCCCTCGGACGACTTCTTCACGAAGTACGTCACCACCGAGACCCGCGACTTCGACGCCGTGAGCTTCGCGTGGCAGGGCACCGCCTTCCCGATCTCCAGCACCGAGTCGATCTTCTACCCGGCCGACTCCGGGCAGAACTTCCCCGGCGTCACCGACGACTCGCTCGGTGACCTCTGGGCGAGCGCCAACGCGGAGCTCGACCCCGACAAGCGCCTCGAGATCGCGAAGGAGATCGACAAGAAGATCGTCGCCCTCGCGACCACGCTGCCACTGTTCCCGGTGCCGTACACCTACGGCGTCAAGACCGGCCTCGTGAACTACGGGCCGACCCAGTTCGAGACCATCGACTGGAAGAACGTGGGCTGGAAGAAGTAGGCGACACGACGGGTTCCTCCTGAACCCTGAGGACGACGGGCATCGGCGGGAAACCGCCGGTGCCCGTCGCCGTTCAGCCCCCGGCCAGGACTCCTGCGGTATGATGGTCCGTCGGCACCATCGTGCCCGAATCCCATCCACTTGAAGGAAGCCACCCTTTTATGGCGCTCGCCACTCGTTCCGATCTGCGCAATGTCGCGATCGTGGCCCACGTTGACCACGGCAAGACGACCCTCGTCGACGCCATGCTGCGACAGACCAACTCTTTCGCCGAACACGCCCACCTCGAAGAACGCGCCATGGACTCGAATGAGCTCGAGCGCGAAAAGGGCATCACCATCCTCGCCAAGAACACGGCGATCTCGTACAAGGGCGAACACGCCACCGACGGCCCGATCACGATCAACGTCATCGACACCCCGGGCCACGCCGACTTCGGTGGAGAGGTCGAGCGCGGCCTGTCCATGGTCGACGGCGTCGTCCTCCTCGTCGACGCGTCCGAGGGCCCCCTGCCGCAGACCCGGTTCGTGCTCCGCAAGGCGCTCGAGGCCAAGCTGCCGGTCATCCTCCTGGTCAACAAGACCGACCGCCCCGACGCGCGCATCGACGAGGTCGTCGTCGAGAGCCAGGACCTCCTCATCGGTCTCGCCAGCGACATGGTCGACGACGTCCCCGACCTCGACCTCGACGCCGTCCTCGACGTCCCGGTCGTCTACGCCTCCGGTAAGGCCGGCCGCGCGTCGTCCAACAAGCCCGCCAACGGCGAACTGCCCGACAGCGAAGACCTCGAGCCGCTGTTCGCAGCCATCCTCGAGCACATCCCGGCTCCGCAGTACGACGACGAGCACCCGCTCCAGGCGCACGTCACGAACCTCGACGCCTCGCCGTTCCTCGGTCGCCTCGCGCTCCTGCGCATCTTCAACGGCACGCTGAAGAAGGGCCAGACGGTCGCCTGGGTCCGCCACGACGGCGACGTCCACAATGTCCGCGTCACCGAGCTCATGATCACGAAGGCCCTCGACCGCTACCCGGCCGAGAGCGCCGGCCCCGGCGACATCGTCGCCGTCGCCGGTTTCGCCGACATCATGATCGGCGACACCCTGGCCGACCCCGAGGACGTCCGCGCGCTGCCGGCCATCACGGTCGACGACCCGGCCATCTCGATGACGATCGGTACCAACACCTCGCCGCTCATGGGCAAGGTCAAGGGCCACAAGCTCACCGCACGCATGGTCAAGGACCGCCTCGACCGCGAGCTCATCGGTAACGTCTCGCTCAAGGTCCTCGACATCGGTCGACCCGACGCGTGGGAGGTCCAGGGCCGTGGAGAGCTCGCGCTCGCCATCCTCGTCGAGCAGATGCGTCGCGAAGGCTACGAGCTCACCGTCGGCAAGCCGCAGGTGGTCACGAAGCGTATCGACGGCAAGGTCCACGAGCCGTACGAGCACCTCACCATCGACGCCCCCGAGGAGCACCTCGGCGCGATCACCCAGCTCCTCGCCGCTCGCAAGGGCCGCATGGAGAACATGGCGAACCACGGCACCGGCTGGGTCCGCATGGAGTTCATCGTCCCGTCGCGCGGCCTCATCGGCTTCCGCTCCGAGTTCCTCACCGCCACGCGCGGTACGGGTATCGCCAACGCGTTGGCACACGGATACGGCGAGTGGGCCGGCGCGATCACGACGCGCAACAACGGATCGATCGTCGCCGACCGCTCCGGCGTGGTCACCCCCTTCGCGATCATCGCGCTGCAGGAGCGCATGTCGTTCTTCGTGCAGCCGACCGAAGAGGTCTACGAGGGCATGGTCATCGGCGAGAACTCGCGCAACGACGACATGGACGTCAACATCACCAAGGAGAAGAAGCTGACCAACATGCGTCAGTCTTCGGCCGACAACTTCGAGTCGATGACGCCCCCGCGCGTCCTCACGCTCGAGGAGAGCCTCGAGTTCGCCCGCGAGGACGAGTGCGTCGAGGTCACGCCCGAGCACGTGCGTATCCGCAAGGTCGAGCTCGACGCTCAGGCCCGCCAGCGCAGCTACTCGCGTCTCAAGAAGCAGTCCGAGTAGGCAGTAACCGCTCCAACCCGATGCCCGGTCCTCTCAGGAAGACCGGGCATCCGGTCGTTAAGCTGATCGCATGCGCCGACCCGCCTCCCTCGCCCTGCTGGCCGCCCTCGTCCTCGCCCCGACGCTCGCCGGGTGCAGCGTCATCGAGTCCACCGTCAAGGACTCCGTCGAGCAGGGCATCCGCGACGCCACCGGTGGCGATTTCGACGTGAACCTCGACGAGGGGCTGCCGGACGGATACCCCGTCGACGCGGTCCCGGTCGTCGACGGCACGGTCAACGGCGGACGTGGAACGGTCGACGGCAAGGACACCTTCGTCGTCACGGTGCAGGCGACCGACGCCGCCACCGCAGCCAAGGATGCGCTCGTCGCGGCGGGCTTCACGGTCGACGGGGAGATCGCGAACGGCGACGGTTCGATCGTGACGCTGTCGACGACGGCCTACGACGTGAAGGTCGTCGCCTCGGCGGACAGCATCCTCTACACGGTGACGGTCAAGTAGCACTTCGACAGGCTCAGTGACCGGGGTCGGTGCTTCTCCGGTCCCTGAGCGCCCTTCAGGTCCCTGAGCTTGTCGAAGGGCCGTTCCTACGCGAAGAGCGTCTCGCCGACCCAGCCGTCCTTGCTCGCGCCCGGGGGCACCGCGAAGATCGCCGACCCGACGTGCTTGATGTACTCGTTGAGCGCATCGGTGGCCAGCGCGCGCTGCACGTCGATGAACTGCTTCGGCGATCGCTGGTACGACATGAAGAACAACCCGGCGTTCAACCGCCCGAGGTCGTCATTGCCGTCGACGAAGTTGTATCCGCGTCGCAGGAGCTTCGTGCCCTTGAGCTGGGTCGGGTGCGCCAGACGCACGTGTGAGTGCTTGTCGATGAGGGGCTGATCCGTCGCGCCGACCGCGTCGAAGTCGGGCTCAGTGAACTCCTTGCCGCCCGACAGCGGTGCGCCCTCGCCCTTGCTCCGACCGATGACGCGCTCCTGCTCCTGGAGCTGCGCGCGGTCCCAGGTCTCGATGATCATCCGGATCTTCCGGACCACGAGGTAGGAACCACCGCTCAGCCAAGCGGCGCTGTCTCCGTCCTGGACCCACACCTGCTCCTCGACCGTCTTCGTCTCCTCGGACTTGACGTTCGCGGTGCCGTCTTTGAAGCCGAACAGGTTGCGCGGCGTGACCTGGCTGGTGGAGGTCGACGAGGTGCGACCGAAGCCGAGCTGCGACCAGCGGATGGAGGCACGTCCGAACGCGATGCGGCTCAGGTTGCGGATCGCGTGCACGGCGACCTGCGGGTCGTCGGCGCACGCCTGGATGCAGAGGTCGCCGCCGGTCAGGCCCGCCTGCAGGTTGTCGCCCGTGAAGCGGGGGAGCTTCTCCAACTCGGCCGGGCGCCGGTCGGCGATGCCGAACCGGTCCGTCCCGTCCTCGGCGGTGAAGAGCGTGGGGCCGAACCCGAAGGTGATCGTGAGCCCGCTGGCGGGCAGTCCGAGCGCCTCTCCGGTGTCGACCGGGGGAGCGAGCGGCGAGCCGTCCACGGCGCCGCCGTCGGAGACCTCCTGGCCTTGCGTCATGCGTGCCGCGGCGACACTCCAGTCCTGGAGCAGCTCGATGAGCTCCTCCCGGGTGGTCCCAGCCGACACGTCGTACGCGGCGAAGTGCAGGCGGTCCTGCGCCGGCGTCGTGATCCCGCTCTGGTGGGCCCCGTTGAACGGGTAGACCGTCGTGACGCCCGTGGCACTCGCCGAGGCGCTGACGGCGGCGGTGATGGCCGCGGTCGCCCCGGCTCCGGCCGCCAGCCCTGCGGCGCCTGCTCCGGCCAGGCCGAACAGCGCCCGGCGCGACAGCCCGCGCCGCGGCGGGTCGCTCGGTGGTGCGGACGCGGCGCCGGGCTCAGCCGCAGTGGGCGTCGAACCGGCATCGGGTGCAGGCATGGTGGGGGGAGTGTGCTCGGTCATCGGACCTCATGCTATTCAGGGATGGCTGGAAGGCCGCAGGGCCGGAACCCCCAGAATGCTCTGAGCGGTTCCGGCCCGGCGCGCCGCGGAGGCGGCGGTGGATCCGTTCGGTGCTACTCGGCGACGCCGAGCACCGTGTGGGTGAGCTGCGACAGCGGCTCGGAGAGGGCGTTCACCTGGTCGGAGAGCTCCTTGCGCTGCTCCTCGGTGACGGTGTCGTAGCTCACGAAGCCGCTGTCGAGGCTGCCGTACTTCGCGAGCAGGTCCTGCAGCGCCGTGAACTCGGTCTCGATCTGGCCGACGAGCTTCGTGCCCGCGTCGCCCTTGCTCGCGGCGATGTCCTTGACGTTGCCGAACGCGACCTCGGCTCCCTGCACGTTGGCCGCGAAGTCGTAGAGGTCGGTGTGGGACCACCAGTCCTCCTCGCCGGAGATCTTGCCGACGGCGACCTCGTCGAGGAGACCGATGGCGCCGTTCGAGATGTCGCCGAGGCTCACGGTGAAGTCCTTCTCGGAGACGAGGTCGAACAGCTGCTGCACGTCGTCGACGAGACCGGTGGCGAACTGCTGACGCTGCTCCGGCGTCGACGGCGTCCAGTCCGTCAGCGCGCTCGTGCCGTCCGAGTTCAGCGCGTCGGCTGCCGGTGGCCAGAGGTCCTTCTCGATCCGGTGGAAGCCGGTCCAGTCGAGTCCTTCAGCCACGGCGTCGACCTCGCGGTAGTCGATCTTCGGGTCGAGGTCGCCGAACGCCTCGGCCGTCGGCTCGATGCGTTCGTACGAGACGCGCGTCGTCGCGAACAGCTGACGGGCGGTCTCGTCGTCGCCGGCGGCGTACGCGTCGGTGAAGGCCTTCACCTGCGGCACGAGTTCGGCCACCTGCGACTTGATGTAGGCGACGTAGTTCGTCACGGCCTGGTCGGTGAGCGCCTGCTCGTCCTTCGAGACGGCGGCGTTCTCGCCCGTCACGGTGAACTCGGCGAGGCCGACCGGTGCGCCGACGAGCTGGAACTTGCAGGCCGTGTAGTAGGTGCCGGGGTTCAGCTGTGCGACGTAGGACACCGTCTGGCCCGGCGTCACGTTCTCCTTCTCGCCGACGATGCGCAGCTTGTCCGAGGCGAGGATCTCGAACTCGTTGACGTCGGTGCCGTTGTTGGTGATCGAGAAGGTCACGGCACCGGCCGTCGCCTTCGCCACGGACACCGAGCACGAGTCGTCGGTGATGGCGACGGTGAGCGCGTCGCCGCCGGTCTTGTTCGGGACGCATCCCGTGAGGGCGAGGGCGAGGACGCCCGCGCCGGCGAGGCCGGCGATGATGCGGTGCTGCATGGAGACTCCTGTCGGAAGGTGCTGGTGCTTGGTTCGTGGTGGGTCGGGGACCGGGTCAGGCGTTCGTCGCGACCGGGGTCGTGACCGCCGTCGGGCGCCGACGGCCGAGACCCGAGACGCGGATGAAGCAGATGAGCGTGACGACCAGGTACAGCAGCCACGCACCGAACTGCGCCCAGGTCGGGGCGGGGGTGAAGTTGAAGAGTCCGCCGAGGACGGTGCCGTACCAGCTCGTCGGAGGGACGACGGCGCTCAGGTCGAAGGCGGCCTGGCCCCAGCCGGGGATGACACCCGCCTCCTGGAGGTCGCCGACGCCGTAGGCGAGGACGCCGGCAGCCACGACGACGAGGAAGAGGCCGGTCCACGTGAAGAAGGTCCCGAGGTTGATCCGGACGAATCCGCGGTAGATGAGATACGCGATGACGACGGAGGTGAGGATGCCGAGGAGCGCGCCGATCGAGCCGACGACGGCGTTCTCACCGGAGTTGACGCTCGCCCAGATGAAGAGGGCGGTCTCGATGCCCTCGCGGCCGGCGCTGATGAAGCCGAGGACGACGATGCCGATCGCCGATCCGGCGACGGCGGCGTCAAGTCGTGACTCGAGGTCGTGCTTGAGCTCTCGGGCGTTGCGCCCCATCCAGAAGATCATCCAGGTGACGAGCCCGACGGCCAGGATGGAGAGTCCGCCGCCGAGGATCTCCTGCGCCTGGAAGCTCAGCCCGTACGGTCCCCAGGTGAGGATGGCACCGACGCCGAGGGAGACGACGATCGCGACGGCGACGCCGAGCCACAACCGGGGGAGGACGTCCCGGCGGCCGAGCTTGTTCAGGTAGGCGACGAGGATGCCGACGATGAGGCCGGCTTCGAGGCCTTCGCGGAGGCCGATGAGGTAGTTCGCGAGCACGTGACCGGACTTTCGGGCGTCGAGCAGGCGGTCGCCCGGGGGAGGCCGTCGTCTGCGGGGTGGGGATGCATCCGAGGGCGCGCCGGGCGGGGACCGTGGTCCGGGCGGGGCGCTGCGACTTCGGAACGCGGTTGGGTAAGGCTAACCTTATCCGACGTCGACCATAGCGCCTGATGCTGAGGCTGTCCAGATACAATCGGCGGATGACCGATCCGGCCCCCGACCCCAGCCTCCCAGACGGCCGCACGGCCGGCGACGACCGCTGGTTCCCGCCGACAGCGGCGCAGCAGGACGCCCCGCACGAGCAGTCCACAGCATCACGGGTGATCGGGATCGTCCTCGCGTTCCTCGTCGGTCTGGCATATGGCGCCATCGGCACGGTCGCGCACGCCTGGGCGCCCTCCGTCCTCGGTGTCTCCCTCCCGGTCGGACTGGTGCTCGGGATCCTCGGCGTGGCCATGCTCCTGGTCGGACTCCGCATCGTCCTGGGAGACCGGCTCGCAGCGTCGGCAGCGGCGCTCGGGGTCATCCTCATGATCGGCATCCTGCTGCTCGAGAGCACCGGTGGCTCCGTCCTCATCCCGCAGAGCGTCTCGGGCCTCGTCTGGACCATCGCCCCCGGTCTCATCGCCGTCCTCGTCGTGGCGTGGCCGAAGCTCCCGGAGCGCGCCCGCACGCGCGACGACCGTCCCGCGGGACCGGCGCCCGAACCGTTCCCCGTCTCGCCGCAGGCGTAGACTGGACAACTCAGTGCTCGTGAAGGGAGCCACCCGCCCGTGACCTACGTGATCGCCCTGCCGTGCGTCGATGTGAAGGACCGCGCCTGCATCGACGAATGCCCCGTCGACTGCATCTACGAGGGTGAACGGTCGCTCTACATCCACCCCGACGAATGCGTCGACTGCGGTGCGTGCGAGCCGGTCTGCCCGGTGGAGGCCATCTACTACGAGGACGACCTTCCCGAGGAGTGGGCGGACTACTACAAGGCCAATGTCGAGTTCTTCGACGAGATCGGTTCCCCGGGTGGGGCCGCGAAGGTCGGCGTGATCCCCTCGGACCACCCGCTCATCGCCGCGCTGCCGCCACAAGCCCACGAGTAGTCGCGTGGCACTGCAGCCGCTGCCCGACTACCCGTGGGACCTCATGGTCCCGTATGCGGAGCAGGCCCGTCGGCACCCCGACGGCATCGTCGACCTCTCGATCGGTTCGCCGGTCGATCCGACTCCCGGCCTCATCCGGGATGCGCTCCGAGCGGCCACGGACGCACACGCGTACCCGACCACGGTCGGCACGCCCGAACTCCGGCAGGCGATCGTCGACTGGTTCGCGCGCCGTCGTGGTGTCGAGGGGCTCACCCTCGACGCGGTCCTCCCGACGATCGGCTCGAAGGAACTCGTCGCGCTGCTCGCCTTCCTCCTCGGCCTGGGCGCCGGCGACACCGTGGTCCACCCGGTGGCCGCCTATCCGACGTACGCGGTCGGCGCGGCGATCGCCGGAGCCGAGGCGTTCGCCTCCGACGACCCCGCCGAATGGCCGGAGAGCACCCGGCTGGTCTGGCTGAACTCCCCAGGCAACCCCGACGGTCGTGTCCTGTCGGTCGACGAGCTGCGCGCAGCCCGAGCCAGAGCCCGCGAACTCGGCGCCGTCCTCGTGGGCGATGAATGCTACGCGGAACTCGGCTGGGAGGGGGAGTGGTCCGACACCCCGACCCCGTCCGTGCTCGATCCACGCGTGACCGACGGCGACACCGAGGGTGTCCTCGCGATCTACTCCCTGAGCAAGCAGTCCAACCTGGCCGGCTACCGTGCCGCGTTCCTCGCGGGCGACGAGCGCCTGGTGCGTCGGCTGGTCACCGTCCGGAAGCACGCGGGTCTCATGCTGCCGGCCCCGCTGCAGGCCGCCATGGTCGCGGCGCTCGGCGACGACGCCCACGTGGCGGAGCAGAAGGCCCGGTACCGCGCCCGACGCGAGGTGCTGCTCCCGGCCGTCCGCGAGGCCGGGTTCCGGGTCGACCGCAGCGAGGCGGGACTGTACCTGTGGATCACCGAAGGCCAGGACGCCTGGGTGAGTATCGACCGCCTGGCGTCGATCGGTGTCCTGGCGGGTCCAGGGGTGTTCTACGGCGAGGCCGGACCGCAACACGTGCGGCTCTCCCTGACCGCTACCGACGAGCGCATCGCGGCCGCCGCGGCCCGACTTCGGGGACTCCGCCCGATTTCGGGGTGAACTCCAAGGAAGTCGCCGGATCACTGTGGGAAACAGCAGTAGGGTCCGAAGCCGATTAGGCTGTATGTGACACGCCGTCGTATCGGAGGGCGATGTCGAGTCCCTATCGCACAAAGATATGAGGAGGCGCCGTGGGCGACGTCGAGAAACAGGCTTCCACCGAGACGCAGCAGGTCACCCTGAACTACCCCGGCGGAACGGCCGAATTCCCGATCCACCAGTCAGCCCAGGGCGCGTCGAGTATCGACATCTCCTCGCTCACGCGGCAGACCGGCCTGACCACGCTCGACTACGGGTTCGTCAACACCGCGGCGACCAAGTCGGCGATCACGTACATCGACGGCGACCAGGGCATCCTGCGCTACCGCGGCTACCCGATCGAGCAGCTCGCCAAGCAGTCGACCTTCCTCGAGGTCGCCTGGCTGCTCATCCACGGAGAGCTCCCGACTGCCGACGAACTCGGCGGATTCGACGAGAAGATCCGGCGCCACACGCTCCTCCACGAGGACCTCAAGCGGTTCTTCTCGGCGCTCCCGCACACGGCGCACCCGATGGCCGTCCTGTCGAGCGCCCTGCAGGCCATGTCGACCTACTACGAGTCGGACGCCAATCCGCACGATCCCGACCACGTCGAGCTCACGACGGTCCGTATGCTCGCGAAGCTCCCGGTGATCGCCGCCTATGCGCACAAGAAGTCGGTCGGGCAGGCGTTCCTCTACCCCGACAACTCGTTGAGCTTCGTCGACAACTTCCTCAAGCTGAACTTCGGCAACCTCGCCGAGCCGTACGAGATCGATCCCGTCCTGTCGAAGGCGCTCGACCTCCTGCTCATCCTGCACGAGGACCACGAGCAGAACGCCTCGACCTCCACGGTCCGCCTCGTCGGCTCCACCGGAGCGAACCTCTACGCCTCCGTGTCCGCCGGTATCAACGCCCTGTCGGGTCCGCTGCACGGTGGCGCGAACGAGGCTGTCCTGCAGATGCTCGGCCGGATCCAGGAGTCCGGCGAGGGCGTGCAGCGCTTCGTCGACCGCGTGAAGAACAAAGAAGACGGCGTGAAGCTCATGGGCTTCGGGCACCGCGTCTACAAGAACTACGACCCGCGCGCCAAGCTCGTCAAGGAGAGCGCCGGCGAGGTGCTCCGGGCGCTCGGCATCAACGACCCGCTGCTCGACCTGGCTCAGGAGCTCGAGCAGATCGCCCTGGAGGACGACTACTTCAAGGAGCGCAAGCTCTACCCGAACGTCGACTTCTACACCGGCGTCATCTACAAGGCGATGGGCTTCCCGACGCGGATGTTCACGGTGCTCTTCGCCATCGGACGCCTGCCCGGGTGGATCGCCCACTGGCGTGAGATGAACCTCGACCCGCAGACCAAGATCGGGCGCCCGCAGCAGCTGTACACGGGTTCGCCCGAGCGTCCCTTCCCGACGCGCTAGTCCCGTCCGGTTCGGTCCCTGAGCCTGTCGAAGGGCGGCCCCGCATCCACCTCGGATGCGGGGCCGTTCTGCGTCCCGGGAGGCCGGGTCAGGCGTGCAGTGCCGCGTTCAGCTCGACGCCCGAGCCCGAGCGGGGGAGCACCTCGACGGCACCGGTGAGTGAGTTCCGACGGAACAGGAGGTTCGGGACACCCGACAGCTCGACCGCCTTGACCGTGCGCGGCGCGCCTTCGGCCGTGGCCGCAGCACCCGCGAGGACGACCTTGGTGCCCGCGGTCACGTAGAGACCCGCCTCGACCACCGAGTCGTCGCCGATCGAGATGCCGATGCCGGAGTTGGCGCCGAGGAGGGCGCGCTGACCGATCGCCACCCGCTGCGTCCCGCCGCCGGAGAGCGTCCCCATGATCGACGCACCACCCCCGATGTCGCTGCCGTCACCGACGACGACGCCCTGCGAGATGCGTCCTTCGACCATCGACGCGCCGAGGGTCCCGGCGTTGAAGTTGACGAAGCCCTCGTGCATGACGGTGGTGCCCGGTGCCAGGTGGGCGCCGAGCCGGACGCGCGAGGCGTCGGCGATCCGGACCTTGTCGGGCGTCACGTAGTCGAGGAGTCTCGGGAACTTGTCGATGCCGGTCGCGTGGATGCCGGCGCGGAGGAGCGACGGTCGGAGGCGGTCGAAGTCCGCGGGGTGGACGGGGCCGGCGTTGGTCCAGACGACGATGGGGAGGTGCGCGAAGACACCGTCGAGCGAGATCGTGTTCGGCTGGACGAGCAGGTGGCTGAGCAGGTGCAGCCGCAGGTAGGCGTCCGGGGTGCTCTGCGGAGCGGCCTGCAGCTCGATCTCGACCGTGACGATGTCGATGCGGACGGCCCGGCGCTCGTCGTCGGTCGCGAGGGCCTCGAGGTCTGCGGGGGCGATCCAGCGGTCGCGGCCCTCGGGGATCCGTCCGAGCGAGGGCTCGGGGAACCAGGTGTCGAGCACGGTGCCGTCGGCGGCGATGGTCGCGAGGCCGGAGCCCCAGGCGTGAGTCGGAACAGGGGTCTCGGCAGGCGCAGCGGTCATGGCTCCAGGGTACCGGCCAACACTCAGGTCGACGGCCAATACACTGGTGCCATGCCAGCCGAAGTCCCCGTACTCGACCTGTCCGTCTCCTCGGTGGAACTCACCCAGCAGCTGTGCGACATCGCCTCCGTCTCGGGGGATGAAGCCCGCATCGCCGACGCGATCGAGGCGTCGCTCGAGGGTCTCGAGCACCTGACGATCGTGCGCGACGGCGACACGGTGGTCGCTTCCACTTCGCTCGGACGTGCACAGCGGGTCATCATCGCCGGCCACATCGACACCGTCCCGATCAACGGAAACGTCCCGACCCGGTTCGAGGAGCGCGACGGCGAGGCGGTGCTCTGGGGTCGAGGGACGGTCGACATGAAGGGCGGCGTCGCGGTCCAGCTGAAGCTCGCGGCTGAGCTCACCGATCCCATCGTCGACATCACCTGGATGTGGTACGACAACGAGGAGGTCGCATCCGACCTCAACGGCCTCGGGCGTCTCGCGCGGAACCGTCCCGACCTCTTCATCGGTGACTTCGCGATCCTCGGCGAGCCGAGCAACGCCGGCGTCGAGGGGGGCTGCAACGGAACGCTGCGCGTCCACGTGAGCGCCCACGGCAAGCGCTCGCACGCGGCCAGGAGCTGGGTCGGCGTCAACGCGATCCACGCGATCTCACCGGTCCTCGCGACGCTCGCCTCGTACACGCCACGGGAGGTCGAGGTCGACGGGCTCGTCTACCGGGAGGGCGTCAACGCGGTCGGGATCACCGGCGGCGTCGCCGGGAACGTGATCCCCGACCTCGTCACCGTCGAGGTGAACTACCGCTTCGCTCCGAGCCGGACGGGTGCCGAGGCGCTCGCCCACCTCGAGGAGCTCTTCTCCGGCTTCGAGGTCGTGCAGACGGACGTCGCGGAGGGTGCTCGTCCCGGGCTCGACGCGCCGATCGCCCAGGACTTCCTGGCCGCGGTCGGCGGCACACCGGCCCCGAAGTACGGCTGGACGGACGTCGCACGCTTCTCCGCGCTCGGCGTCCCCGCCGTCAACTACGGACCGGGTGACCCGCTCCTCGCCCATGCCGACGACGAGCGCGTCCCGCTCGCGCACATCGAGGACTGTGAGCGCGGGCTCCGCGCCTGGCTGACCGGGCCCGATGGTCGCTGACGCGGCCCACTCGACCGAGGTCGAGGAGCGGCCGTCGATGCTCCGGCGCTGGGCCCGCCTGCCCTGGTGGGGGCGGATCACCATCGTGTACGTGCTGTCCCGCCTGGTGACGACCGCGATGTTCGCGGTCGCGAGTCTGCTGCAGGCGCCGGACTCCCGGTTCGGCGCGTTCCCCTCGCTCGGCACGCTCGCCGCCGGCTGGGACGGACAGTGGTACTGGTGGATCGCGACGTACGGCTACCCGACCCAGCTGCCGCTCGACGACGCCGGCCGGGTCGCGGAGAACGCGTGGGCGTTCATGCCGGTCTATCCGGGGGGCGTGAAGGCGCTCTCGGTCGTCACCTTCCTGCCGTGGCCGGTCATGGCCGTGATCGTCTCGTTGTGCTGCGGCTTGGGGGCGGCTCTGCTGTTCCACCGGCTCCTGCGCATCCGTCTCGGCGATGAGCGGGCGATGTTCGCCGTCGTACTGTTCTGCATCGCCCCGCTCAGCGCCGTGTTCCAGGTCGCCTACGCGGAATCGATGTTCCTGCTGCTGCTGACGCTCGCACTGCTCCTGCTCGTGACGCGCCGGTACGGCTGGCTCCTCGCGGTCATCCCGGTCATGGCGTTCACCCGTCCCGGAGTCCTGGCCTTCTCGCTCCTGCTGGGCCTCCATCTCATCGTGCGGATCGTCACCCGTCACCGCGACCCGCTCGCGCGCCGGGAGGTCGTCCTCATCCTCGCGGGCGGGGCCCTCGCCGCCCTCGCCGGATTCGCGTGGATGGTCATCGCCGGTCTCGTCACCGGGACGCCGGAGGCGTACCTCGAGACGGAGCTGGCGTGGCGGGCCGCATTCATCGGGGAGCAGCCCCTCGTCCCGTTCTCGGCCTGGATCCAGGGCGGTCAGTTCTGGTTCGGGGATGGTCCGGGCATCGCCGTCGTCGCCGCGATCTTCGTCGGCTCCGTCGTGCTCCTGTTCCTCCCGCCGGTGCGCCGGCTCGGTGTCGACCTCCGGTTGTGGGTGGGGTCGTACCTCCTCTACCTCTTCGCGGTGTTCTTCCCGCAGACGAGTGTCTTCCGGCTGCTCGTACCGGTCTTCCCACTCCTCGGTGCGGTCGCCGTCCCACGGAACCGTTGGTATCGCGGTGGCGTCGTCATCGTCTCGCTGGCGTTGCAATGGTGTTGGATCTTCGTCATGTACGGCCTCGCGAACGCGTATTGGACCATTCCCTGAGTGCGGATCCGGCGTCATCCTGCGCCTCGCCGCGCTCAGGATTATCACGAGCCCCCGTGATACGAGATAATGGGGGTCAGTCGAATAACGAGAGGGGACTCGCATGGCCGCAATGAAGCCACGCACCGGAGACGGGCCAATGGAGGCCGTGAAGGAGGGTCGGCTCATCATCGTGCGAGTGCCTCTTGAAGGGGGAGGGCGTCTCGTCGTGTCGGTCAACGACGCAGAGGCTCAAGAACTGCATGATGCACTCGCGGGTGTGGTGAGCGCGGGCTGATCCCCGTCACCGACGCCGCATGAGCCGAGAACCGGCCGTCATCACTGCTCTCAGAGTCAGGATGGCGGCCGGTTCGTCGTCGTGCGGAGGGCTCAGAGGTTCGGTTTGGTGATCTGCAGGAGGCCGTCGCCGGCGGGGGACAGGGCGCTGACGACCGCGTCGGACGCGGAGATCTCCTGGACGAGCGAGCGGAAGAGTCCTGTGGTCTCGTCCCGCTGAGCCGGATCGGCCACGCGGCCTCGCCAGAGCGCATGCGGGACGAGCACGGTGCCGCCGGGACGCACCAGACGGAGTCCGTGCTCGACGTACTCGATGACCGATCCCGGGTCGCCGTCGACGAGGACGAGGTCGTAGGAGTTCTCGTTCATCCGCGGCAGGACGTCGAGCGCGCTGCCGGTGATGAGGCGGATGCGGTTGGTCGTGATGCCGGCCTCCGTGAACGCCGCGCGTGCCTGCTGCTGGTGCACGATCTCGGTGTCGATGGACGTCAGCACCGCGCTCGTGGCACCGCGAAGCAGCCAGAGCCCGGAGACGCCGGTGCCGGTCCCCACCTCGACGATGGACTCCGCGCGGGTGGCCGCGGCCACCACCGCGATCTGCGCGCCGATCGCCGGGGAGATCGGTTCGACGCCCAGTTCGTGCGCGTGAGCGCGCGCCGTGAGCATCGCCGCGCTCTCGACGACGACGTCGCCCGCGTACTTCCAGTTGAGATTGTGTTCTGACACCTTGCCTCCGGATCCCAGCGTATGGCCTGCAACTGCTCCGACAGCTGAGGCTCGCGCGGTAGTCTGATGTCGTGTTCGGTCTGACCTTCGACAAACTCCTCATCATCGGGGTCATCGCCGTGTTCCTGCTGGGTCCTGAACGGCTGCCGTACTACGCCTCCCAGCTGGCGCGACTCGTCCGCACCCTCCGAGACCTCGCCTCCGGCGCCAAGGATCGGATGCGCGAGGAGATGGGGCCGGAGTTCGACGAGGTCGACTGGAAGAAGCTCGACCCGCGTCAGTACGA
Source organism: Plantibacter sp. CFBP 8804 (assembly GCF_014841225.1). NCBI lineage: Bacteria > Bacillati > Actinomycetota > Actinomycetes > Micrococcales > Microbacteriaceae > Plantibacter > Plantibacter sp. CFBP 8804. The sequence continues at coordinate 822,077 of NZ_JACYTU010000001.1, read as the reverse complement.
TCCGAGACGCATCATCCGAGAGGCGCTCCTCGACGACGAGCCTCCGGTGACGCCGACGGTCGCGACGACCGCTCCGCTCGACGCGGCTCCCGCAGCCGTTCCGTCGCTCGAGAAGCCGAAGTCGATCCAGGCGGCGACCGACGAGCGCCTGCGCCGACTCGCCGCCGGAGAGACCGCCGCGCCCCCGTTCGACCTCGAGGCCACCTGAGTCCGCTTCGGTCGCACACGTCCGAGCCGGACGGCTCAGTTCGTGCTGACGCCGAGACGACGACCGGCGAGGCCACGCGGTCTCGCAGCGAGCTGACCGGCCAGGCGGAGGATCTCGGCCGCCGCGGGATCCGTCGGATCCGAGAGGACGATCGGCAGCCCGGCGTCTCCGCCCTCCCGAAGCGGAACGCTGAGCGGGACCGAGGCGAGGAGCGGTACCGGGGCGTCCTGGCCGATCGACAACCTCGCTGCGAGCGCCTCGCCACCCCCTGAGCCGAACAGCTGCAGGACGCTGCCGTCGGGCTGGGGGAGACCCGCCATGTTCTCGATGACGCCGTGGACGCGCTGCCCGGTCTGGCGAGCCACCACGCCGCTGCGCTCGGCCACCTCGGCGGCAGCCGGCTGCGGTGTCGTGACGACGAGCACCTCGGCGTGGGGGAGCAGCTGGCCGATGGAGATGGCGACGTCCCCGGTGCCGGGCGGGAGGTCGAGGAGCAGTACGTCGAGGTCGCCGAAGAACACGTCGGTCAGGAACTGCTGGATGGTGCGGTGGAGCATCGGTCCGCGCCAGGCGACGGCGACGGCGGTGGTGCCGTCCGTCGGTGCGTCGATGAACATGCCGATCGAGACGACCTTCACGCCGTGGGCGACGGGTGGCAGGATCATGTCGCCGACCTGCGTCGGTTTGACGGCCAGGCCGTCCTCGACCAGGCCGAGGAGCCCCGGGATGGAGAACCCGTGGACGTCCGCGTCGACCAGGCCGACCCGCAGGCCGCTGGCGGCGAGTGCGACGGCCAGGTTCGCGGTCACCGTCGACTTCCCGACCCCGCCCTTGCCGCTCGTGACGGCGTACACGCGGGTCAGGGAGTCCGGGCCGAACGGGATGCCGCGGGCGGTGCGGCCGCCTCGCAGGCGCTCCGTGAGTGCCTGACGTTCCGCCGTCGACATCACCTGGACGTCGACCGCGACGCTCGTCACCCCGGGGGTCGCCGCGGTGGCCTCGCGCACGTCGCGCTCGATGCTCGCCGCTGCCGGGCAGCCGACGATCGTGAGCTTGATCGTGACGTCGGCGGCACCGGCGTCGTCCACCGTGATCGGGCCGACCATGTCGAGTTCGGTGATCGGTTTGCGGATCTCGGGGTCGATGACGCGTGCGAGCGCGGTCCTGATCCGCTCGGCGAGGCCGGTGTCAGCCGCGCCGGCGTCAGCCACGCCGACGCTCGGGCCCGTCGTGTTCGGGCTGGTCGGTGCGATCCCGATCGAGTTCCTCGAGGAGGGAGCGCAGTTCGGCGCGGATGAAGTCCTTCGACGCCATGTCCTTAAGGGCCAGTCGCAGCGCGACGACCTCACGGGCGAGGTACTCGGTGTCGGCGAGGTTGCGTTCGGACCGCTGACGGTCCTGTTCGATCTGCACCCGGTCGCGGTCGTCCTGTCGGTTCTGGGCGAGCAGGATCAGCGGCGCCGCGTACGAGGCCTGGAGCGACAGCACGAGGGTCAGGGCGACGAAGCCGATGTCGACCGAGTCGAACCGGAGGGCGAGTGGACCGTAGGTGTTCCAGGCGATCCACAGGATGACGAAGAGGGTGAGACCGAGGAGGAACCACGGGGTGCCCATCGCCCGGGCGATCCACTCGGTGAACCGGCCGAAGCGGTCGCGCGAGGCCGGGGCGCGGCGGATGGAACGGACGGAACTCCGAAGCCCCTTCGGAGCGTCGAGCCGGACCTCATTGCGGGGAGCTCGTGCCACGACCTGCCCTCCTTCCGTTCGATCCGAGCCGCTGTTCCGACGCCGGGAGTTCATCGTTCTCGTCGATGCTGCGCCAGTCGTCCGGGAGCAGGTAGTCGAGGACGTCGTCGATCGTCACGACCCCCAGGAGCCGGTGCTGTTCGTCGACGACGGGTACCTGGACGAGGTTGTAGCTCGCGAGGATCCGCGAGACCTCGGCGGCGGAGGTCCGCACGCCCACCGGATCGAGGCTCTGATCGAGCAGGGTCCCGAGGCGCTCGTGCGGCGGGTAGCGGAGCATGCGCTGGAAGTGCACCATCCCGAGGAAGCGTCCCGTCGGCGACTCGTAGGGCGGCAGGGTGATGCAGACTCCGGCCGCCAGCGCCGGTGCCAGCTCGGAGCGTCGGATCGACGCGAGGGCCTCCGCGACGGTGGCGTCGGCGGAGAGGATGATCGGCTCGGTCGTCATGAGGCCACCAGCGGTCTCGGGGTCGAAGCGGAGCAGCATGCGGACGTCCTCCGCCTCCTCCGGCTCCATGAGTTCGAGGAGGTGCTCACCGCGGTCCTCGGGGAGCTGGGCGATGAGGTCCGCCGCGTCGTCCGGCTGCATCTGATCGAGGACGTCGGCTGCGCGGTCGTCGTCGAGCTGGGCGAGGATCTGCACCTGGTCCGTCTCGGGCATCTCCTCGAGCACGTCCGCGAGGCGGTCGTCCGACAGCTCCTCCGCGACCTCGATCATCCGGTCGCGCGGGAGGTCGAGGAGCGTGTTCGCGAGGTCGGCCGGTTTCAGGTCGGCGTAGGTCGCGATGAGCTGCTCGGCGGACTGGGCCTCGCCGAGCTCCTGCTCCTCGCGCAGCTCGTTCCAGGTGGCGAAGGTCGTCGGGCCCTTCACGAAGGGGGAGGCGGTGGTCTTCGGGCGGCGGACGAACAGCTGCGACACCTGCCACTCGCCGGGGCCCTGCTCCTCGATGGCGACGTCCTCGATCGTCGCCTCCTCGCCGGTGGCGCGGAAGACGACGCGTCGGCCGAAGAGTTCGGCGATCACGCGCACCTCGCCACCGCGCTGCTCGAACCGGCGGACGTTGATGAGTCCCGTGGTGATGATCTGCCCGGCGCCGATGCTCGTCACGCGGCCGATCGACACGAACACACGGCGTTTCCCGGGGATCTCGACGATGAGGCCGACGACCCGCGGGGGTTTGCCGGTGCGGTAGACGACGAGCACGTCCCTGACCTTGCCGACACGATCGCCCGCGGGGTCGAAGACGGTGCACCCGGCGAGCCTGGCGACGAACACTCTGGTTGCACTCACGACTACTAACCTACCCGCCGGTGGTCGGCCTGGAGTGCCCGCTCCAGGCGGGGTGAGAGGATGGAGGCATGAGTGATCCGCGACAGTTCGGCCGGAAGGGCGCCCCGGCGCTCGGCGTCATCCCGCGAGGCGAGACGGTGGCCAGCTACGAGAGCTACGAGTCCGCGCAGGCCGCGATCTCGTCGCTCGCCCACACCGATTTCCCGGTCAAGGAGATCTCGATCGTCGGCAGTGATCTCAAGAGCGTCGAACGCGTCACCGGTCGCCTCAGCTACGGCCGTGCTGCGGGAGCCGGTGCGGTCAGCGGTGCCTGGCTCGGACTGTTCCTCGGGCTCGTCCTCGTCATCTTCAACCCCGAGACGAACCTCATGCTGCTCGGTGCCGCGGTGCTCATGGGTGCCGCGTTCGGCATGCTGTTCGGCATCGTGTCGTACTCGGTGACCCGCAAGCGACAGGAGTACACCTCGGCCACGCTCGTCGTGGCGACGCGCTACGACCTCATCGTCGGCGGTGAGCTCGCGAACCGCGCACGCAACCTCCTGGAGCGCGGCCCGGAGACCGACGCGGGCTGATCCAGCCGCGTCAGGCTCCGAGCCGTCGCCCGGCGGCCGGGCTCAGCGCGCGAGCCAGGCCTCGACCTCGTCCGCGGTGCGCGGGATGCCGGCTGACAGGTTCTCCGCGCCGTCCTCGGTGACGAGGATGTCGTCCTCGATCCGGACGCCGATGCCGCGGTACTCCTCGGGGACCGTGAGGTCGTCGACCTGGAAGTAGAGGCCGGGTTCGATGGTGAAGACCATGCCGGGCTCGATCACGGCGTCGGCGTACATCTCGCGGCGGGCCTGGGCGCAGTCGTGCACGTCGGTGCCGAGGTGGTGGCTCGTCCCGTGCACCATGTACCGCCGGTGCTGCTCGTTCTCCTTCAGGAGGGCTTCCTCGGCGGTGACGGGGAGCAGGCCCCACTCGGCGGTCTTGCGTGCGATGACCGCCATCGCGGCCGCGTGCACCTCGCGGAACCGGATGCCGGGGCGGACGATGGCGAAGGCCTCGTCGGCCGCCTCACGGACGGCCTCGTAGACCCGACGCTGGACCTCGGTGAACGTGCCGGACACCGGGATCGTGCGGGTGATGTCGGCGGTGTAGTAGCTGTCGAGCTCGACGCCGGCGTCGATGAGGATGAGGTCGCCCGGGACGACCCGTCCGTCGTTGCGCGTCCAGTGGAGGATGCAGGCGTGCGGCCCGGCGGCGGCGATGGTCTCGTACCCGACGCCGTTCCCGTCGGCGCGAGCCCGCCCGGCGAAGACGCCCTCGACGATGCGCTCGCCGCGCTGGTGAGCGAGGACCTTCGGGAGTTCGGCGACGACGTCGTCGAAGCCGCGCGCGGTCGCGTCGACGGCAAGACGCATCTGCGCGATCTCGTAGGCGTCCTTCACGAGGCGCATCTCGGACACGGCGCGCGTCAGGTCGTCGTCGACGTCGACCGTGAGATCGGCGGCGTCGGCGGTGAACGCCGAGAGGTCGGCGGTCGCGACCGCGAGGTCGGCTGCCACCTGGGCGAGCGACGGACGCGCGCCGATCCAGAACTCGCCGATCGCGGCGTTCGTGTAGAACTCGTCGGTGTCGCGGCCCGCTCGCTCGCGGAAGTACAGGGTCGCGGTGTGGCCGGACTCCTCGGGATCGAGCACGAGGACGCTGTCGGGCTCGGTGTCGGCCGCCCAGCCGGTGTAGTACGAGAAGGCGGAGTGCGCCCGGTACAGGTAGTCGGTGTCGTTCGACCGTTGCTTCATCCCGCCCGCGGGGAGGACGAGACGCTGACCGGGGAACTGGGCCGAGAGGCGTTCACGACGAGCCGCTGCGAGGCCGGCGGTCTCCCGCGGCTCCGGCAGGACCTCTGGGCGGTCGGCCCACCCGGTGCCGATGAAGGCGCGGAAGCCCTCCGACCAGGCGGCCGCCCGGTTGGAGGTCGCCTCGGTCTGGACGGTGTTCGAACTGGATGTGTCTGCGGAAGTCGCCATGCCTCCATTGTCGCACTGCGGTCGCGACAGGCACCCGACGCTCAGCTCGCCGTGCGGGGGAGCAGCGTCGCGACCACGGGCCGGTGATCGCTGCCCGTGCCGTCGACGTCGGTCAGCACGTGAGCCGACACCGTGACCCATCCCGGTGTCGCCATGACGTGGTCGATCGGCGCGCCGAGGACCGCCGGGAGCTCGGTCGGCCAGGTACCGAGCCCGGCTGCCGCGTCGGCTGCGGCGGCGTCGTGGCACGCGCCGAGGTCGCCGACGCCGCGCAACCCGGCGAGGTGGTCGAGCGTCGCGTTGAAGTCACCGGCCATGATCACGTCCGCGTCGTCGGTGCAGCGGCCGGCGAGATCGGCGAGTTCCGCGCGCCAGTCGTCGAGCCGACTCGGCAGTGGGGCCGTGGTGTGGACGGCGACGAGGGTCGGTCCGCGACCGAGGACCGGATCGGCGATGAGGGTCTCCGAGCGCTCGATGGCGGTCGGGCCGGTCGCCGTCGGTGCACGGACCGCGTACTCGCCGAGTCCGGTGCTGATGAGGAGGCTCGTCCCTCCTGCGTCGGCGTCGGTCGAATGCGCGACCATCGGCCGTCCGGCGGCGGTCATCGCGGCGGCGACGACCGCCGCGGTGTCGGACGAGGTCTCCGGCAGGGAGACGACGTCGGCGCCCTCACGCACCGCGATCGCCGCGATCGTGCCGGGATCGACGGCGTCGCCGAGGGTGTTCCAGGCGAGGACCGTGACCTGATCCGCGAGATCGGTCGCCTCTCCGGCGACCATCTGGTCGTCGACCCCGCGGTTGGCGGTGACGACGGCGCCGGTGACCGAGACCGCAGCGAGGACGACCGCCAGGATGGCGGGGAGCACGCGGCGGGATCCTCGGACCAGGATCGCCGTCACGAGGCAGAGGAGGACGCCGCCCGCGGCGGCGATCGCCACGAGGAGGCGGAACGCGCTCAGCTGGACGACGACCTGGGCCTGCTCGAGACCGAACAGCCCGGGGAGGACGGCGACGACCAGCAGGGCCGTGGTCGCGATCGCGAGCACGGCCGCGATGACGCCACCGACGGTCTTCAGCACCCGCGTCAGCGTAGGCGAGCGGTCTGGGAGTCCTCGGGGCAGGACCTGCGACTAGGGTGGAAGCGTGGTGAGCGCTCGAGACATGCACGGCCCCGCCGATCTGCACACGCACTCGAGCGTCTCGGACGGCACGGAGACGCCGACGCAGCTGATGCGCGCGGCCGGTGCCGCGGGGCTCGGCACGATCGCCCTCACCGACCACGACTCCACCGCCGGCTGGGCCGAGGCGGCGGTCGAGTCGCGGCGCCAGGGCATCACCCTGCTCCCCGGAATGGAACTGAGCACCCGCTATGAGTGGCGGAGCGTGCACCTGCTCGCATACCTCATCGATCCGTTGAACGGCGACCTGCTCCAGGAGACCGCGAAGATCCGGGAGTCCCGGCTCCGGCGGGCCGAGGGCATCGTGGCACGCATCGGTGGCGACTACCCGCTGTCCTGGGCGGACGTCCTCGCGCAGACCCGCGAAGGTGCGACCGTCGGACGGCCCCACATCGCTGACGCCCTCGTCGCCCTCGGGATCGTGGCCGACCGTGGCGAAGCCTTCGACGGCATCCTGCATCCGCGCACCGGCTACTACGCGCCGCACTACGCGCCCGACCCGCTCACCGCGGTCAAGCTCGTCCGCGCCGCCGGTGGCGTCCCCGTGATCGCCCACCCGGTCCCGGCCGGCCGCGACCGGATGCTGCCCGAGCCGTACTTCCGTGAACTCGCTGAAGCGGGCCTGTTCGGGCTCGAGATCGAGCATCGCGAGAACACCGAGGAGGGGAAGGTCGTTGTGCGGCGGATCGCCTCCGAGCTGGGTCTCGTCGCGACCGGTTCGAGCGATTATCACGGAACCGGGAAGCCGAACCGCCTCGGCGAGAACACCACGGACATCGACGTGGTCCGACGCATCGTGGCCGAGGCCACCGGCTCGGCACCCGTCCTGCCCGACTGATCTGCGGCGCGTCCGGAGTGCCCTTCGACAGGCTCAGGGACCGGGGTGTACTTCTCCCGGTCACTGAGCTTGTCGAAGTGCCCACGGGGACGAAGCGGATGTGCGGGGACGATGGTCGGAGCACCCTTCGACCGGCTCAGGGACCGGTATCCTTCGGTCACCAACCGGGTCGAGCGCCGCGCTCGCGACATGCAGAACGCCCGCATCCGGAAGGGTGCGGGCGTTCTGCGTGGCGGATCTACGCCGTGGGGGCCGGGGGAGCGGTGCGGCGCGTCCGGCTCCGGCGGCGGGGAGCGCTGTTGCCGTCGCGGTGCTCCGGACCGTGGCCGTCGTGGGTGCCTGCTGCGGGCGCGCTGCGGTCGACGGTGTCGGTCGAGGCGGCGTCGTGCGTCCGCGAGTGGGCGCGGGTGCTCGGCTGGGACTCGAGGCGGGTGCTGGTCGGCTGCGTGCGGTCGCCTCCGCGTCCGCCGCGCTCACCTCCGCGACCGCCGCTGGTCCGTGAACCGTCGCGTCCGCCGCCGGTCCGCGAACCGTCGCGTCCGCCTGCGCTCCGCGAACCCTCGCGTCGCGGAGCGGGCTCGACGGCCTTGGCGGGCTTCAGCCGGCCCTTCGTGCCTTCGGCGATCCCGAGGTCGGTGAACAGGTGCGGGCTCGAGGAGTAGGTCTCCGTCGGTTCCGGCTGACCGAACTCGAGGGCGCGGTTGATGAGCGCCCACTTGTGGAGGTCGTCCCAGTCGACGAACGTGACGGCGATACCCGTCTTCCCGGCGCGACCGGTACGGCCGACGCGGTGGAGGTACGTCTTCTCGTCCTCGGGGATCGTGTGGTTGATGACGTGGGTGACGTCGTCGACGTCGATGCCACGGGCGGCGACGTCGGTGGCGATCAGGACGTCGCGCTTGCCGGCCTTGAACGACGCCATCGCCCGCTCGCGCTGCTCCTGGTTCAGGTCGCCGTGCACCGCTGCGGCGTTGAACCCGCGGTCGGTCAGTTCCTCGACGAGCTTCGCGGCGGCACGCTTGGTCCGCGTGAAGATCACGGTCTTGCCGCGACCCTCGGCCTGCAGGATGCGCGAGATCACCTCGTCCTTGTCGAGCGAGTGCGCGCGGTAGATGAGGTGCTTGATGTTGGCCTGCGTGAGCCCCTCGTCGGGGTCGCTCGCACGGATGTGGATCGGCTTGCTCATGAAGCGGCGGGCCAGGGCCACGATCGGACCGGGCATGGTCGCCGAGAACAGCATCGTGTGACGCGCGGCGGGAGTCTTGGAGAAGAGCTTCTCGATGTCGGCGAGGAAGCCGAGGTCGAGCATCTTGTCGGCCTCGTCGAGCACCATCTCGGTGATGCCCGAGAGGTCGAGGAGGCGCTGGTTGTTGAGGTCGATGAGACGGCCGGGCGTGCCGACGACGATCTGGGCGCCGGCCTTCAGCTGCTCGATCTGACCCTCGTAGGCCTTGCCGCCGTAGATGGACACGAGCGTCGTCGACCGGTTCGAGATGAGGATCTCGATGTCCTCGGACACCTGGACGGCGAGCTCACGGGTCGGGACGACGACGAGGGTCTTGACGCCGGGAGCCGGGTCGAGGCCGAGGCGCTGGACGATCGGGATGCCGAACCCGAAGGTCTTGCCCGTGCCCGTCTTGGCCTGGCCGATGATGTCCTGGCCGGCGAGCCCGAGGGGGATCGTCTGCTCCTGGATGGGGAATGGTTCGATGATGCCCTTGGTCGTGAGGGCGTCGACGATGTCCTGGTCGACACCGAGATCAGAGAAAGTCACGGAGATACCTGTCAGTGCAGTCATGGTCTACACCTTCGATTGCACACAGGTGTAGGGCCCCGATCCGACGCCGGGGCACGGCTATTCTACCCGGGACGTCCCGAGAGGCCGCTGGGCGCGCGGAACACGGCGATCGGCGCGCTGCGGATAGGGTGGTCGCATGGCTCGTTGGTTTGCACGACGTCGGCGTCCCGGCACCCAGACGCCTCGTCTGCGCTCGCGGGAGGACGCCGTCCAGGCGACCCGTGTCGACCTCCACGAGCTCGCGCCCAGCACCGCGGACTACCTCGGTCAGGTGGCGCAACTGCAGCTCGGGTTCTTCATGACGCTGTCGTTCGCGGTCGAGCACGCTCCGAACGACGCCGATCGGGAGACGGTTGCCGAGGCCGCCGCCACGGCGCTGCGCAAGCACCAGGCGCTCCTCGCCTGGCTCCGCCGGACGAGCGACGACCCGGGCGCCGTGCTCGAACCCTACGCACGCACGCGGGACGAGTTCCAGGCGATCCTGCGCACCGGCACCTGGGACGAACTCCTGCTGGGCGTCCTCGTGGCGCGGGGCTTCCTCGACGAGTTCTTCGCGCAGCTCGCGCGCGGCCTGGACGGGGCGGACGCCCGCGACCTGGCTGCGATCGTCGCCCCCGGTCCGGAGGAGGACCCGCTCGTCGGGATCCTGCACCGGGTGATCGCAACGCACCCCGAGCGAGCTTCGACGCTCGCGATGTGGGGCCGTCGGTTGCTCGGCGACACCATGCTCGTCGCCAGGTCCGCCCTCGTGACCGAGAGTAAGGCGCTGCCGGACGACGCCCGGGTCGAACCGGTCTACACGGAGCTCATCGCGAACCACACCAGACGGATGGACGCGCTCGGGCTCACGGCCTGACCGGTCGTCCCCTCCGACACGACGACGCCGCCACTCCGGGTGGAGCGACGGCGTCGATCGATCGAGCGCTTCGGGTCAGGCGGCGACGCCCTGCTGCAAGCGGGTCAGCATCGCCTCGTCCGACGAGGTGCGGACGCGGACGAGCACGAGGTCGACCACCACACTCACGACGACGGACGCGCCGAAGGCGAGCACCCAGATCCAGCCGCCGTCCCACGCCATGCCGGCCCACGTCGCCGCGACCCAGACGACGGCGGCGACGAGCGTCGCGACCGCCGGGATGAGCGCGGCCCCGTGCTGGTCGCGGCCGGGCAGGAGGTAGCGGACGGCGAGACCGAGGATGGCACCGCCGAGCACGACGAAGAGGAGTTCCATGATCAGCCGACGAATCCGATGCGGCGGGACTCCTCGGTTCCGAGCTCGACGTAGCCGATGCCCGCGGTCGGGATGAGGTAGCTGGTGCCCTTGTCGTCCTTGAGTGCGAGCAGCTTGGCGTCCGTCTCGAGCGCGGTCTTGACCGCCTGCTCGATCTCCGACGCCGGCTGCGAGGTCTCGAAGCCGATCTCGCGAGGGCTGTTGAGGATTCCGATGCGAATTTCCACCTTGAGTGCCTTTCGGTTGCGTAGGGCAAGACTACGGGAGTCGTGGTCCTCCGACCGGCGCGGGTCGGCTGCTGTCAGCGAACAGCGGAACGCCGGTCGGCCGTCGCGGCGATGTCGGGAGGCTCCGGTAACGTGCGGACCATGACGGTTCCCGACGCCTCCGACGATCCGACGGGTGCGGTTCGTGACGCGGACCGCGCGCCCGTCGGCGACCCGGCTGTCGGCACGGGCGTCCGGCTCGACGACTCGCAGGATGCCGTGCTGCGGCTCGCGGACGACCGGTCCGCCGTCGTGCTCGGGGCTCCCGGCACGGGCAAGACCACGACGCTCATCGAAGCGGTGGCGGAACGCGTGCACTCGCGCGGTCTGCGTACCGACGAGGTGCTCGTCATCGCCTCCTCCCGGTCGTCGGCGCAGGTCCTCCGCGACCGCCTCGAGGCACGGGTCGCGCGCGCCACACCCGGATCCCTGGCGCGCACCGCCATCTCCCTCGCGCTCGAGGTCATCGCGGGCTCCGGGGCGTTCGCCGGTTCAGGACGACCACGGTTGCTGACGGGCGGCGAGCAGGACCAGACCATCGCCGAGCGACTCCTCGGTGACGAACAGGACGCGACCGGTCCACTGTGGCCCGCCGAGCTCGGTCCCGAGGTCAGGCGCCTGCAGGGGTTCCGCACCGAGCTCCGGAACCTCATGGAACGCAGCGTCGAACACGACGTCGCGCCCGCCGAGCTGCGTCGGCTCGGTACGGAGCACGGGCGTCCCGAGTGGGTCGCGTCCGCGGGCTTCATCGAGGGGTTCCTCGCCGACGACTGGCGCGGACACCTCACGCCCGCGGCGGCCCTCGCCCGCGCCGTTCGGCTCCTCGACGAACAGGAACCGGGAACGGGCGTGCTCGGCAGCCTGCGGGTGGTCTTCGTGGACGACGCCCAGGAGGCGACCCACGGCGTCCTTCAGCTGTTCGCCGCGCTCGCCCGACACGGGGTCACGATCGTCGCGTTCGGCGACCCCGACCTCACGACGGGGGCCTTCCACGGTGCCCGAGCCGACGCGCTCGGGCGGTTCGCCGAGGTGCTCGGTCGCCCGGTGGACACGCTCGTCCTCGGGCAGGTCCACCGCGGGACGCCGGACATCCGGGCGACCATCCGCGGCGTCGCCGAACGCATCGGCACGGCCGGCGCCGGACTCCATCGCACGGCCGCGCCACCGGTCGATGACGCGGAGGCCCCCGAGCACTCCGTCGTCACCGTGGCGGCCGGTTCCCCGGCCGAGCAGATCGCGGTCGTCGCACGCTTCCTCCGCGAGCGCCACGTCCTCGACGGCGTCGCGTGGGCCGACATGGCGGTGGTCGTCCGCAGCGGCGGGCTGATCCCGGCGATCGAACGGGGCTTGTCCTCCCTCGAGGTGCCCACCCGGGCGAGCACCGGCGGAGCACCGCTGCGCGACCACCCGTTCGTCAGGTCGGTCCTCCTCGCCATGTCGGTGGCGCTCGGACGGACGCCGCTCGACGCCGAGGTCGTGACCGAACTCCTCCACAGCGCGCTCGGCGGACTGGACTCGATCGGGGTCAGGCGACTCCGGGCCGCGCTCCGGCACGCCGATCTCGCTGAGGGCCTCGACCGCAGCGCGGACCGCCTGCTGGAAGAGGCGTTCGCCGTCCCCGGTGCACTCATCGGACTCGAGACGCCCTCCGCCGCCCGCGCCCGCTCACTCGCCGACAGCCTTGCCGAGGCGAGCGCGCAGGCGGCGGCGGGCGCGTCGGCCGAGGAGCTCGTCTACGGCCTCTGGTCGCGGAGCAGGCTCGAGCGCTCCTGGGTCTCGCTGTCGAAGGGCAGCGGTCAGGCCGCCGAGGAGGCGAACCGCGACCTCGACGCGATCACCCAGCTGGCCGATGCGGCACGCACCTTCGTCGAGGCGGAGCCCGACACCCCGGCCTCCGTCTTCCTCGACCGCCTGCTCGAACAGACGGTCGGCGACGACTCCCTCGCGCCGACGGGCCTCCGGGAGGCGGTCACGATCGCGACGCCCGCGGCCCTGGTCGGGACCGCGTTCGACACGGTCGTCGTCGCCGGCATGCAGGACGGCGTGTGGCCCAACCTGCGGGTCCGCGACTCACTGCTCGGCGCCTCGGAGCTTGTGGAGCTGCTGGAGGGCACTGCCACGGCGACGGCGGACGCACGACGCGCCGTCCTCCACGACGAGCTCCGACTCTTCGCCCAGGCGACCTCCCGTGCGCACCGGTCGCTCATGGTGGTCGCGGTCGTCGACGACGACCACCAGGCGAGCCCGTTCCTCACGCTGCTCCCGGAACCCGATCCGCACCGGGCATCCCTGTCGCCCCTGTCGCTCCGGGGGCTCGTCGGCACCCTGCGTCGCTCGCTCACCCGCCGGATCCGCCCCGCGGACCCGGCCGAGCGTGCCGCGTCCGCCTCGGCCCTGGCCATCCTCGCGACAGCGGGAGTCCCCGGCGCTCCGACCGAGGAGTGGTACGGCGTGGCCGCACCGAGCTCGACGGCACCGCTGCACGACCCCGCCGTCGAGGAGCTGCCGGTCTCCCCGTCCCGCATGGAGGCCTTCGAGGAGTGCCCGCTGCACTGGGCGATCGCCCGACTGGGCGGCGGAGCCTCCGGGTTCGCCTCCGGGCTCGGCACGATCGTGCACGCCGCGCTCGAACACGCCGAGTCCTCCGACGAGGCCGCGCTCTGGGCAGCGGTGGAGGACCGCTGGGACGAACTCCACTTCGAGGCGGCCTGGGAGGGCGCGGCGACGAAACGGCGTGCGGCGGAACTCGTCCACCGGTTGTCGGCGTACCTCCACGACGCGGAGCGGGCGGGCGTGACCTCGATCGGCAACGAGAGCCGGTTCAGCCTCCGCATCCCCATCGGTGAGTTGGGCGGCGCGGCCGTGCTCGGCGGCTCGATCGACCGCGTCGAACTCGTGCCCGACGCCGACGGGACGCGACGCGTCGTGATCGCCGACCTCAAGACCGGCGGCTCGGCGCCCAGACAGGACCGGGAGGTCGCCGACATGGCGCAGCTCGGTGCCTACCAGCTCGCGCTGGCGTCCGGTGCGATCACCGGTACTGAGGGGCTGCTGAGCGGTGGCGCGAAGCTCATCGTCGTGTCGGCCGGCACGAAGCGCAAGGAGTACTACGACCCGGCCCAGCCCGCCTTCGACGACGAAGCCCTCGAGCGCTTCCGCGAGCGTGTTCTGGCGGACGCGGTCGGCATGGCGGGCGCGGTGTTCGAGGCCCGTGTCGGGACCCACTGTCATGACCCGTTCGCGTTCGGCGAGTGCGCCATCCACGTCGTCCCGGCGGTGAGCTCGTGAGCACGGAGGAGACCTACTCGGCCGAGATGCTCGCCGGCCTGCTCGGCCTCCCACAACCGACGACGCAGCAGGTCGAGGTCATCGAGGCCCCCATGGCGCCCGTGCTCGTCGTCGCCGGTGCCGGGAGCGGGAAGACCGAGACCATGGCCTCACGCGTCGTGTGGCTGCTCGCCAACCGGCACGTGAGCGTCGACGGGATCCTGGGGCTCACCTTCACCAGGAAGGCCGCGGGCGAGCTGGCGGCGCGGATCGGCAAGCGGATCGCCGCCCTGCAGGACATCGGGATCCTGGATCCCGCGGCGGACGCGCTCTTCGACCGTCCCGAGGTGTCCACCTACAACGCCTATGCGAACGCCCTGTTCCGCGACAACGCCCTCCTGGTGGGCCGTGAGCCCGAGTCGGTCCTGCTGTCCGAGGCGTCCGCCTGGCGACTCGCGAGGCGCGTCGTGGTCCGGCACGGAGACGACCGGCTCGCCACCCTCGGCAAGTCCGTCGACCAGGTAGCCGAGCTCGTCCTCTCACTGAGTCACGAGCTCGCCGAGATCGATGGCACCACCGAGGAGCTGCTCGGCTTCGTGGAACGGTTCGTCGGCATCGGCGAGCTCCCCGACGGCGGTCGCGGGGCCTACGCGCAGATCGACCAGGCCGTCGAGGTCGTGGGTGCCCTGCCGGTCCTGCTCGACCTCGCGCACCGGTACGCCGACGAGAAGCGCCGGCAGGGACTCGTCGAGTTCTCCGACCAGGTCGCCCTCGCGCTCGCCGCCTGCGAACGTTCGCCGAAGGTCGCCGCCGTCGCACGCGATCGCGCGGGCGTCGTCCTGCTCGACGAGTACCAGGACACCTCGGTCGTGCAGACCAGACTGCTGTCGACCCTGTTCGCCGACCACCCCGTCATGGCGGTCGGCGACCCGCACCAGTCCATCTACGGCTGGCGCGGGGCGAGCGCGGCGAACCTCGCACGGTTCTCCCGCGACTTCGGTCGGGAGGTCGCCGCCACCCAGTTCAACCTGTCCACGAGTTGGCGGAACGACCGCACGGTCCTCGAAGCCGCGAACGTCCTCGTCCGCCCGTTGCAGCAGCAGGCGCAGACGGCGGGGAAGCTGCGTGTCCTCGACCTCGAGCCGAAGCCCGGCGCCGGGGCGGGCTCCCTGGCCGTCGAGTTCCCCGAGACCGGTGCCGAGGAGATCCGGGTGGTCGCCGAGTGGTGCGCGGACCGGTTGCTCGCAGAACGCGGGGGAGACCCGGCCGGTTCGGCCGCGATCCTGTTCCGGGCGCGTCGACCGATGCAGGAGTTCGCCGACGGCCTCGCCGCGCTCGGCGTCCCCCACCACATCCTCGGCCTCGGCGGTCTGCTCTCCTCACCGGAGATCGTCGACGTGACGGCGGCACTGCGGGTCATCCACGATCCCGGTGCCGGGTCCTCGCTCATCAGGCTCTTGAGCGGGCCTCGCTGGCGGATCGGCGTCCACGACCTCGGACACCTCGTGGAGGTGGCCCGGTACCTGCAGGCCATCGACTGGAAGACGAAGCGGTACGACGCCGAACTGGCCGCCCGGCTCCGTGAGTCGGTCGCCGACGACGACGGGCGGTCGATCATCGACGCGCTCGACTTCATCGCCGCCGACCGCGTGCCGGCCGGCCTCGCCGCCGGGTTCACCGACGAGGCGCGTTCGCGTCTTCGGGAGGCCGGACTGGTGTTCGCCTCCCTGCGGCGTCGTGCGGGCAGCGGCCTCCCCGATCTCGTCAGAGCGGTCGAGCGCGAGTTGCGGCTCGACATCGAGGTCGTCGCGAACGAGTCGACCGGCTCCGCGGCGCGCGCTCCGGCCAGACTGCAGGCGTTCCACGACGAGGTCATCTCGTTCATCCAGGCGGAGGAGCAGGTGACGCTCGGCAGCCTGCTGGCGTGGATCGACCGCTCGCTCGCCCGAGACGACCTCGGACCGGCGAGCGACGCACCCGACCAGGGTGCGGTCCAACTGCTCACCATCCACGGTTCGAAGGGCCTCGAGTGGGATCATGTCGCGATCCCGCGGCTCGTGGTCGACGAACTGCCAGCCAAACCGAAGGACGGCAAAGGCTGGGTCCGTCTCGGGACGCTGCCGTACGACTTCCGAGGCGACGCAGCGGAGCTGCCGGAGTTCGCCTGGCGGACGGCCGAGACGCGGAAGGAGGTCGTCGACGCTCAGCTCGCCTTCTCGGAAGCGCTCGGCGAACGCGCGCTCGACGAGGAACGCCGGCTCGCGTATGTGGCGGTGACCCGCGCCAAGCACGACCTCCTGCTCACCGGCTCGTTCTGGTCGGGCGATCGGAAGCGGCCCCGTGCTGCGAGCACCTACCTCCTGGAGCTGGCCTCGGCGGGCGTCATCGCACCGCTCCCCGCCGCCTCCGCCTTCGAGGAGAACCCGGTCGACTCCGGTGCCGCGGTCCTCGACTGGCCACTCGATCCGCTCGGCGCGCGTCGGAGCGTCGTCGAGCGGGCGGCGGCCGAGGTCGACCAGCGGCGCGGGCGGTCCGAGTCCGAGCTGCTGGCGACCCTCGGCCCCCTCGAGAACGAGCTGACGCTGCTCCTCGAGGAACGACGCCGTGCCGCGACGACGACCGCGCGCGGTGAGCTCCCCGTGCGCATCCCCGCGTCCAAGTTCAAGGAGTTCGTCACGGAACCGGAGGCCGCACTCGAACGTCTGCGTCGCCCCGTCCCGCAGCGGCCCTACCGGCAGACCCGCCTCGGGACCCGGTTCCATTCGTGGGTCGAGGCGCACTACGGACGCTTCGGATTGCAGGAGCTGGTCGACGCGCTCCCCGAGGAGCTCGACGTCGAACGCCCGGGGCCGGACGCGTCGGAGGGGATCGGGTTCGACGAGCTCACCGAGCGGTTCCTCGCCTCGGAATGGGCGGACGTCCGACCGATCGAGGTCGAGACCGAGATCCACGTGCCGCTCGGCGACACCGGACGAGTGGTGGTCTGCAAGCTCGACGCGGTGTTCGAGCGCGGGGACCGGTTCGAGATCGTCGACTGGAAGACCGGCGCGGTACCCACGACGCCGGAGGACGTGCGGAACGCCTCGTTCCAGCTCGCGCTCTACCGTCTGGCGTACGCGCACCACCGGGAGGTCGACCCCGAGCGCATCGACGCCGTGCTCTACTACGTGAGCCACGACGTGCAGCTCCGGCCGGAACGCCTCTACTCGGAGGAGGAGCTCCTGTCGGAGTGGGAGCGGTCCTTCGGGGAGGCCGCCGAGTCCCAGAGCTCGAACGACGAGGTGTCGATCTGATCCGTGGCGTTCGCGTCCGCGTCGGTTCCGGCGTGGTCGCGATCCTCGTCGGCCTCACCGTCGTCGGTGTCGTCGTCGTCCGAGCCGCCGGGATCGCGGCCGAGGGCGCGCTCGAGCTCTGACCGGTCATAGGTGTCGGTCTGCATGGCGATGCCGGGGGAGGACGAGCCGATCGGCGTGCGGTCGAGCATGTCCTCGACCTCGTCGACGTCGAGGACGGGTCCGGTCGTGGTGCCGAGGGGGTCCGTCACGTCGCCGAGCACGCGGTCGACGAGCCCGTCGAGCATCGCGACCGCGTCCTCGACGATGGTCTCGTCATGGCTGTCGCGGCCGTGCAGGAGCCAGCGGGCGATCTCGAGTTCCGCGTAGAGGCGGGCGCGGAGCGTGACGAAGCGGTCGGGTCCGCGGGAACACGAGGCCGCGTAGGCGGACAGCGCCTGCTCGCCGGTCGCGCCGAGCGTCGCGATCCAGTGGAGGTCGAGGGCCGGGTCGCCGACCCGCAGCGAGCCCCATTCGATGACGCCGTTGACGAGTCCGTGGCCGTCCTGACGAATGACGAGCACCCGGTCGGCGGCGAGGGATCCGTGGATGACGGTGGGCTGGAACTGCCAGAGTGAGTGGTCCTCGACGGCCGCCTGCCAGCGCTCCCGGACGGCGGTCGGGAGGAGCCTCGTCTCGGCGGCGCGGGACACGATGCGGTGCGCGTCCGCCCGGATGAGCTCGGTGGACAGCAGCGGGAGGCCCGCTTCCGCGATGAAGGCCGTCGGGAGGGAGTGGATCGCGGCGACCGCGGCACCGAGCGAGTCGGAGAGGACCTCGTCGCGGCCGAGCGCGGTCGGGTCGAGGTGACTGCCGGCCACGAAGTCGAGCACGACGGCGCGAGTGCCGTCGACGGGCAGTTGGCCCACGACGGTTGGAGCGTCGAAGGGCAACCTGCTGCGGATACCGGGCGTGAGTGCGCGAAGGGCGATGAGGTCCGCGGACTGCTCCGTCTCGGCCTGCTGTGAGGTCGGGATGCGCACGATGAGCTCGCGCCCGTCGGCCGTCACGAGACGGGCCGCGTCGTAGTTCCCCTCGCCGCCGGCGGTGTGCGCGCCGGAGCCGCGGACCTGGAGGTCGGCGACGGCCGAGGTGGCCAACGCGGCTAGAGTGAGATGGGATCTGGCCATGACATCCAGGGTACGGGGCCGTCCCGGTGAGCCGCGCTCGCCACGCCCTCAGAGAGGTTGTCCATGACGATTCAGGTTCGCGCACTCGCCGGTCTACCGCTTGCGAGAGGCGGACTCGACCGTCACGGCGAGCTCCGTTCACGACCGGACGTGCTCGACGGACTGCGGGTCGATCCGAACGCCCGAGCCGTCGTCCTCCGCGGCCGGCGCGCACTCGTGACCGGCGACGCGCTCGACCTCCTGGATCCCTCGGACCTGCCCGAGCCGGAGCTCATGGTCTACCTCGGAAGCACAATTGAGGACAGCCCGGGGACACCACCGGGCACCGACATCCTGCTGTGGGTCCTCGCCGAGGCCGATGCCGACGCGATCACCGAGGATGAGGACCGCTGGTTCGACCTCCGTCGGAGCGGACACCGGCTCTCCGACCGCGACGTCGGGATCCTGGCGACGTCGCTGGCGATCGCCGGCTGGCACCGAGCCGAGCCGTTCTGTGCGCACTGCGGCTCGCCGACCACCGTCCGCAACGCCGGCTGGGCACGGCACTGCCCGGTCGACGGCAACGAACTCTTCCCGCGCATGGATCCCGCGGTCATCGTCGCGGTCGTCGATCCTCAGGGACGGATCCTGCTCGGGTCGAACGCGATGTGGGAGCACAACCGGTATTCACTGCTGGCCGGCTACGTCGATGCCGGCGAGTCTCTCGAGCAAGCCGTCGCCCGCGAGATCTTCGAGGAGTCGGGGATGCGTCTCGGCACGCCCGTCTACCTCGGTTCGCAGCCGTGGCCGTTCCCGCGCTCGCTCATGCTCGGCTTCGTCGCGCCGCTCGCGGAGGATCAGGATCCGGAGGCGCTCGTCCCGGACGGTCAGGAGATCCTCGACCTGCGGTGGTTCACTCGGGAGGAACTCGAGGACCCGGCCACCGACGTCATCCTCCCCGGACCGTCGTCGATCGCACGAGCCGTGATCGACGAATGGCTTCGCGGATCCTGGTCTCGATGAGGCGCGGCACCACCGAGGGGTCCCGATGAGCAGTCCGGCCGAACTGCTGGCCGGACTCGACCCCGACCAGGCCGTCGCAGCGGAGGCGCTCCGCGGACCCGTGTGCATGCTCGCCGGCGCAGGCACCGGCAAGACCCGCGCGATCACCCATCGCATCGCCTACGGCGTCGCGACCGGGACCTACACGGCGTCGCGCGTCATGGCGCTCACCTTCACCAGCCGCGCCGCTGCGGAACTGCGTGGCCGGCTCCGGGCACTCGGAGCCGAGGGTGTCTCGGCCAGGACCTTCCACGCCTCCGCGCTCTCGCAGCTGAACTTCTTCTGGCCCCAGGTCGTCGGCGGACAGGTGCCTGCGCTCGTCGAGAGCAAGGGCCGGGTGCTCGGGCACGCGGCCGAACGGCTCCGGTTGCGGGTCGACACCGCGACCCTGCGCGACGTGGCGGGCGAGATCGAATGGCGCAAGGTGTCCGGCCTGACCCTCGAGCAGTATGCGGCGTCGAACCGGCCGCTGCCGGCCAAGCTGTCCCTCGAGCAGGTCGTCTCGCTTCAGGAGACCTACGAGCAGTTGAAGGACGAGCGCCGGCGCATCGACTTCGAGGACGTCCTGCTCGCATGCGCCGGCATGATCGAGACCGAGCCCGCCGTCGCCATGCAGGTGCACGAGCAGTACCGCTTCTTCGTCGTGGACGAGTACCAGGACGTCTCGCCGCTGCAGCACCGACTCCTCGAACTCTGGCTGGGTGGACGACGGGACGTGTGCGTCGTCGGCGACGCGAGCCAGACCATCTACTCTTTCGCCGGTGCTCGTTCCGACTACCTGCTCGACTTCCCGACCCGGTACCACGACGCCACGGTCGTCCGGCTCGAGCGCAACTACCGTTCCGCCCCGCCGGTCGTGGCCGCGGCGAACACGCTCATGCGGGGGCGCCCGGGGGCATTGCATCTCTCAGCGGCCACCGCACGCGACGACGAGGGCACCCAGACCGCACGGCCCGAGACGCCGGCGGTCGGCCTGCGGCAGTACCCGAACGAGTTGTCCGAGGCGAGAGGCGTGGCCTCGGAGATCCTCGTGCAGCTGCAGGCGGGCGTCCCTGCCTCGGAGATCGCCGTGCTCTACCGGATCAACGTGCAGGCGGCGGCGTTGGAGACGGCCCTGGGTGAGGCAGGCGTGCCCTACGTCATGCACGGCTCCAAGCGCTTCTTCGAGCTGCCCGAGGTGCGGCAGGCCCTGCTCCAGCTCCGCGCGGCCTCCGTCTCGATCAGCGGTGAGCCCCTGTTCAAGTCCGTGAGCGACGTGCTCCGGTCGCTCGGCTGGAGCCAGGACCCGCCCGACGGTGGTGGTGCGGTGCGCGACCGCTGGGAGTCGCTCAACGCGATCATGGGGCTCGTCGACCAGGCGCCGGAGGGGACCTCGTTCCGCGCCTTCACGGATGAGCTGCAACTGCGGCAGGCCGCGCAGCACGAGCCGACGGTCGAGGCGGTCACGCTGGCGACGCTGCACTCGGCGAAGGGACTCGAGTGGGAGGCGGTGCACCTCATCGGGCTCTCCGAGGGGTATCTGCCGATCTCCTACGCGAAACAGTTCGAGCAGGCGGACGAGGAACGGAGGCTCCTCTACGTCGGCATCACCCGCGCCAAGCGGCTGCTCAACCTGTCCTGGTCCGAGATGCAGCAACGTGGGGGTCGACGCGAGCCGTCGCGATTCCTGACAGAGCTCGGCATGCGCACCTCGAGTGCTCCCGGACGACGCGGCGCCTGACCCCACCGGTCGCGGCGTCGACCACCAGCTGGGTGCTCGCGAGGATGGGCTGGGACGCGTCGAGGTGTCGGAGCACCAAGCGGGTCACGCGGGTCGCGACCTCCGCGCCGAGGAGCTGGGTGTCGAGTGGTGAGCGGCGCCCGAGGAGCTGGGAGGCGACGGCCGGCCAGGCCGGATCGTCGTCGGTGCGGTGCAGCTCGACGCAGTGCAGGCACGGCCCTGAACCGGGTGTCACGAACGGCCCGATCCTCACGACACGATCGCTGAAGACGACCGGCAGGTGCGGGACGTCGTCGCGCAGCCAGCGCGTGTACCGACTCGGCGGGATGACGAAGTCGGCGAAGAGGACGGCGACGTCGACGTGGTCGGGCTGCGACCCGGATCCGGTCGACCCGGACTCCGGTGGCAGGAGTTCGACCGCCTCCTGCTCGGAGAGGAGACGTCGGAGGAGTTCGGCCGCCGGGCTCGCGCCGTCCACGACGACCCGGTGCGTCACGGTGGGTCCGGAAGCGGGGCCGTCGTGCTCGATCACCGGGTCGAGCGTCGAGAGGACGCGATCGAACTCCTGGGCTGGGATGTCGAAGGCGTCCGGCAGTCGTCGTTCGACGAGAGCCGGGAAGCCGGCACGCAGTGCCGCGACGACCTGCTCGGTCTCGGTCCGGACGCTGTCGAGCAGGACCGCTTCATCGACTCCCACCTGCAGGCTGTGCGGGGTTCGCCAGAGCAGCGGTCTCCTGGGATCGAGGCGCGTCGTCATCCATCGATGATGACGGGTCGACGACCGGTCGCGTCGTCACTCTCCACAGCCCGCCCGGAAGGACGAGCTGTGGAGCGTCGCCGTGGATCAGACCGGGGGGCCGCCGGCACCGTTCGGGCCGGAGGGCTCCGAACCGGGCTCGTCGTCGTGCTGGTCGCCGCCTTCTTCGCCACGGAGGAGGTCTTCGAGCGCGAGATCCATCTCGTCCTGCTCGGGACGCTCGCCCCTGGCCTCCGCTTCGAGGCGCGCGATGAGCGACTCCGGGGCGTCGATGTCGGCTGCGGTGGGCACGAGGTCGGGGTGCGACCACAGGGCGTCGCGCTGCGCGGTACCGACGGCGTCCGTGACCTGCTGCCACATCTGCGCAGCCTCGCGCAGCCGGCGGGGTCGCAGCTCGAGTCCCACGAGCGCGCCCAAGGCCTGTTCGGCCGGCCCGCCGGCGGCGCGGCGTCGGCGGACGGTCTCCGCGATGGCCGCGGAGCGGGGGAGACGCTCGGTGGCCGCCGCGGTGACCACGTCGACCCAGCCCTCGATGAGGGCGAGCGTCGTCTCGAGTCGTGCGAGGCTCGCGTCCTGTGCCTCCGTGCGGGCGGGGATGAGTGCCCCGCTCGTCATGGCCTCCCGGAGTTCCTCGGGGTTCGACGGGTCGAAGCTCTCGGCGAGCTCCTCGAGTCGATCGGTGTCGATCCGGATGCCGCGCGCGAAGTCGGTGATCGAGGAGATGAGATGCAGGCGGAGCCAGCGGGCGTGGCGGAAGAGTCGTGCGTGCGCGAGTTCGCGGACCGCCAGGTAGATCTGGACCTGATCCGCCGGGATGTCGAGACCCTCGCCGAAGTCGGCGACGTTCTGGGGCACCAGGGCGGCCTCGTTGTCGTCGAGCAGTGGGATGCCGATGTCGCCGCCGGAGACGACCTCCTTGGAGAGCTGACCGACGACTTGTCCGAGCTGCATGGCGAAGAGCGTGCCGCCGATGCCGCGGACGAGCTGTCCGGCGTTCGCGATCATGCTCGACAGCTCCTCGGGCGCGCGTTCCGTGAGCACGCCGGTCAGGGCGTTCGCGATGTTCGTGGCCACCGGCTCGGCGAGCTGCGTCCAGAACGGCATCGTCTTCGTGGCCCAGCGCGTCCTCGTGTACAGGGCCGGTTCGCTCGACAGCTCGGCGACGTCGGTGACGTCGGCGAGCCACAGGGAGGCGATGTGGAACGCCTGCTCGAACGCCGCACGCTGCTCGGGCGTCGTGTCCTGGGCGCCGTCTCCGGCGATGGTCTTCGCCTGCTGGAGCGAGGTGTCCCAGTTGATGCCGTCGCCACTGGAGCGGAGTGCGCCCTGGAGCTGCGACATGAGCGCAGCGAGACTGGCCGGATCGCTGGGGAGGCCGGCGGCGCCGGCGAGCTGGCTCGGGTCGAACGAACCGTTGCCGGAGAGGAGCTCGCGGAGCATGTCGCGGAACTCGTCCTCCGGACTCTTGTCGGAATCCTCTGGCACGTCAGCCGCCTCTCAGATAGCTCGGTGCTGGGCCTTCTACGCTAGTCGCACCTCGCTGAAGAATCGCCGGGGTATGGTTGGTCGGGTTTCCGCCCACCGCGAACACTCCGGAAGGCTTGCATGTCGCTCTTCGCCGATGAGGCTCCCACCGCTTCGGCGCCGACCGGTCAGGGTCGCAATCGTCGCGCCCGGTTCGGGTGGATCGTGCTCAGCCTCTCGCTCGTCCTCCTCGGCGTGCTCTCGGCGGTACCCGCGCCGTACGTCATCGAACAGCCGGGTCCAGTGTTCAACGTGCTGGGTACGACCGAGGGCGATGACGGCGACGTCCCGCTCATCGAGGTCCACGACGAGCAGACCTACGAGACCGGCGGCACACTCGACATGTTAACGGTCCAGCTGGTCGGGAACCCGCAACGGAGCCCGGGCTGGCTCGACATCGTCTCGGCCTGGTTCGACCCGAGCCGCGCCGTCGTACCGATGGACCTCTACTTCCCGCCCGGCGTCACGACCGAGCAGCGCGACGAGCAGAACGCGACCCTCATGGTCGACTCGCAGCAGGACTCGGTCGCGGCGGCGTTGCGTGAGCTCGGGTACGAGGTCCCCGAGCACATCGTGGTGGCACAGATCGCGGAAGGTGCCCCCGCGCAGGGGGTGCTGCAGCTCGACGACGAGATCGTCGCTGTCGACGGTACGCCGGTGACCGGCCTGGCCGGCCTGCGGGACGCGATCAACGCCAACGGCACGGACAAACCGGTCACGCTCGACATCGTGCGTGGGGGAGCGGCGAGCACCGTCGAGATCACGCCGACGACCGCGACCGCGTCGGACGGGACGACTTCGACCGTGATCGGCATCGGCACCAAGACCACCTACGACCTCCCCGTCGACATCACCATCCAGCTCGACAACGTCGGCGGCCCGAGCGCCGGCATGATGTTCGCGCTCGGCATGATCGACCTGCTCACCCCGGGCGAGCTCAACGGCGGGAAGGACGTCGCCGGTACCGGGACGATCGACGCCGACGGCAACGTCGGCGCGATCGGCGGCATCCGGCAGAAGCTGTTCGGCGCGAAGGACGCCGGGGCCGAGTGGTTCCTCGCGCCGGAGAGCAACTGCGATGAGGTCGCCGGACACGTCCCGGACGGCTTGACGGTCTTCGCCGTGAAGACCCTCGACGATTCGCTCGCAGCGCTCAAGGCCATCGCGGACGGAGCCGACACGAGCAAGCTGCCCACCTGCTCGGCCGGTTGACCGCTTCGGGCGCTCTCCCAGCCCGGCCGCTTTAGGATGGGTGGGACGACCCCTATCTGAAGAGGCCACACGTGACATCCGCAGCAGCAGAGAAGCCCCTGTCCACTCAGCGCCGACGCGCCCCGATCGCGATCACGGTGGCGATCATCGCCGCGCTCCTGATCGGGTTCTTCGTGTTCTCGGGGTTCTACGCCGACCTGCTGTGGTTCCAACAGCTCGGCTTCACCGAGGTCCTGACCACGCAGTGGATCGCGGCGATCGCGATGTTCCTCGTCGGGTTCGTGGGCATGGCCCTGCCCGTCTGGCTCGCCATCGAGATCGCCTACCGGACCCGTCCGGTCTACGCGAAGCTCAGCTCGCAGGTCGACCGCTACCAGCAGGTGGTCGAGCCGCTCCGCCGACTCGCGACCTACGGCATCCCGGCGCTCTTCGGCCTCTTCGGCGGTGTCGCCGCGGCTTCGCGCTGGCAGCTGGTGCTGCTGTGGATGAACGGCACCCCGTCCGGCACCAAGGACCCGCAGTTCAACCTCGACGTGTCCTTCTACCTCTTCGACCTGCCGTTCTTCCAGGCCGTGGTCGCCTTCTCCTCGGCGGTCGTGCTGATCGCCCTGATCGCCACCGCCGTCGTCACCTACCTCTACGGAGGCATCCGGGTGGTCAGCCGTGAGGTCTGGATCTCCATGGCGGCCCGCGTACAGATCTCGGTGCTCGCCGCGCTGTACCTGATCCTGCAGGCCGTCAGCCTCTGGCTCGACCAGTACACGACCCTCAACGACACCGGCACGCTCATCACCGGCGCCTCGTACACCGACGTCGCCGCCACCATCCCCGGTCGGGTCATCCTCGCCGGGATCGCGCTCATGGTCGCCGTCCTGTTCGTCGTCACCGCGTTCACCGGCCGCTGGCGTCTGCCGCTCATCGGTACCGCGCTGCTCATCGTCGCGTCCCTCATCGTCGGCAGCCTCTACCCGTGGATCGTCCAGCGTTTCCAGGTGGAGCCGAACGCGAAGAGCCTCGAGACGCCGTACATCAAGCGGAACATCGACATGACCCGCGACGCCTACGGGATCGCCGACGTCGAGGAGGAGGAGTACGCGGCCACCACCGACGCGACCCCCGGAGCACTCCGTCAGGACGCCGAGACCACGGCGAACATCCGGATCATCGACCCGTCGCTCGTGAGCGCCTCGGTCGCGCAGCTCGAGCAGTTCAAGCAGTTCTACTCCTTCGACAAGCAGCTCGACGTCGACCGCTACAACATCGACGGCAAGACGCAGGACGCCGTCGTCGCGGTCCGCGAGCTGAACGTCGCCGGCCTCGACAACTCGCAGTCGTGGATCAACAACACCGTCGTGTACACCCACGGGTACGGTCTGGTCGCCGCGTACGGCAACCAGCGCTCGGCCTCCGGTGAGCCGGTCTTCCTCGAGTCGGGCATCCCCACCACCGGCGCGCTCGGCGACTTCGAACCGCGCGTGTACTTCGGTGAGCAGTCGCCCGACTACTCCATCGTCGGCGCTCCCAAGGGCGCGGACCCGGTGGAGCTCGACTACCCGTCGGGCACCCAGGGTGAGTCGCAGACCTACACGACCTTCGACGGCGATGGCGGGCCCAAGCTCGACAACGTCTTCAAGAAGCTCGTCTACGCGCTCAAGTTCCAGTCGGAGCAGATCTTCCTCTCCGACTCCGTGAACAGCCAGTCGCAGATCCTCTACGACCGCGACCCGCTCACCCGGGTCCAGAAGGTCGCTCCCTACCTGACGCTCGACTCCGACCCCTACCCGTCCGTGGTGGACGGTCAGATCGTCTGGATCGTCGACGGCTACACGACGAGCGCCAGTTACCCCTACTCGAAGACCGTGAGCCTGTCCGACACGATCTCCGACTCGGTCACGCCGGCGCAGAACTACGCGCTCGACGACGTCAACTACATCCGGAACTCGGTGAAGGCGACCGTCAACGCGTACGACGGCAAGGTGACGCTCTACAGCTGGGACGACCAGGATCCGATCCTCAAGACCTGGCAGAAGGTGTTCCCGTCGACGGTCAAGCCGATGTCGGACATGTCCGGCGATCTGATGAGCCACGTCCGGTACCCGGCCGACCTCTTCAAGGTCCAGCGTTCGGTGCTCGGCCAGTACCACGTGACCAACGCCGGTTCGTTCTACTCGAGCGAGGACGCGTGGGTCACCCCCAACGACCCGCAGTCGACCGACACGGAGAAGAAGTACCAGCCGCCGTACTACCTGACGATGCAGCTGCCCGAGCAGGACGCGCCGTCCTTCTCTCTGTACTCCACCTTCATCCCGCGTCAGGGCGGTGAGCAGTCGCGGAACGTGCTGACGGGCTACCTCGCGGTCGATGCGAACGCCGGCGCCGAGGACGGCAAGCGGAGCTCCGACTACGGCAAGATCAGACTCTTGACCCTGCCGAAGGACGACACCGTGCCGGGCCCCGGCCAGGTGCAGAACACCTTCGACTCGGATCCGAGCGTGTCGAGCCAGATCAACATCCTGAAGCAGGGCCAGACCGAGGTGCTGAACGGCAACCTGCTGACCGTGCCGGTCGGTGGAGGTCTGCTCTACGTGCAGCCGGTCTACGTGAAGTCCACCGGTGACACGAGCTTCCCGCTCCTGCAGAAGGTGCTCGTCGCCTTCGGCGACCAGATCGCCTTCGAAGACACGCTGGACGAGGCGCTCGACGTCCTGTTCGGCGGCGACTCGGGTGCGGATGCGGGTGACACCAACGTCCCCGGAGACAGCACGACGCCCCCGACGGACGGCACGGACACCGGCGGTACCGACACGGGCTCGACCCCGAGCACGGGCGACCCGACGGTGGATGCGCAGATCAAGACGCTGCTCGACCAGGCGAAGGCCGCGATGGTCGAGAAGGACGCGGCCATGGCGAGCGGTGACTGGGCTGCCTACGGGGTGGCGGACAAGAAGATCTCCGACGCACTGGCGCAGGCGCTGGCTCTGCTGAACGGCTGATTCCGAGCCTGCAATCCGAACGGCGTCGCCCTGACGGGCGGCGCCGTTCGGCGTTCCAGGGGGAGGGATTCGGCCGGAATCGGGGTGCTCAGCCGCACGCGATTTGCACGCCTTCAGAATGCATGCTAGGTTTATCTCTTGTGCCGCAGGGTGGAGCAGTTCGGTAGCTCGCTGGGCTCATAACCCAGAGGTCGTAGGTTCAAATCCTGCCCCTGCAACAGAAAAGATGAAATCCCGGTCTCCTCGAGACCGGGATTTCGTCGTTTCCGGGGAAGTGTGGTCCGGCACGACTCGGTCCCTGAGCTTGTCGAAGGGCGGTCGGGTCGGGGCACTTCGACAGGCTCGGTGACCGGGTGTGGGTGGTCCGGGCTCGAGGGTCAGTCGAGCGCTGCAACCGGGAGGCCGAACGCCGCGGCCACGCCGGCGTTGGTGATCGCACCCGCGTGGATGTTGACGCCCGCGCGGAGCGCTGCGTCGGCCGCCACTGCTGCTCCCGTGCCCTGGTCGGCGATGGCGAGTGCGTACCGGAGGGTGGCGTTGGTCAGCGCGCGCGTCGAGGTCTCCGGGACGGCGCCGGGCATGTTGGCCACGCAATAGTAGAGGCTGTCGTGGACACGGAACGTCGGGTCGTCGTGCGTCGTCGGCCGGGAGCCCTCGAAACAACCACCCTGGTCGATCGCGATGTCGACGAGCACCGAGCCGGGCTTCATGTCCGCCACCATGGCGTCGGTGACGAGCTTCGGGGCCTGGGCCCCGGGGATGAGCACCGAGCCGATGACGAGGTCGGCGTCGCGGAGCTGCTCCGCGATCTCGTACGCCGATGACGGTCTGGTCTGGATCTGCCCGCTGAAGCGGTTCTCCAGCTCGCGCAGGCGAGGGATGGAGATGTCGATGATCGTGACGTCCGCCTGCATGCCGAGCGCGTTGGCCGCGGCGTGCTCGCCGGCGACCCCGCCGCCGATGACGACGACCTTCGCCTTGGGGGTTCCGGGCACGCCGCCCAGCAGGATCCCGCGTCCACCGGTGGCGCGCATGAGGTGGTAGGCGCCGACCTGGGTGGACAATCGTCCTGCGACCTCGCTCATCGGCTGCAGGAGCGGCAGAGAGCGGTTGGGGAGCTGCACGGTCTCATAGGCGATCGCGGTGGTCCCAGAGGCGAGCAGGGCGTCGGTGAGCGGACGGTCCGCCGCGAGGTGGAGGTAGGTGAAGAGCGTCTGGTCGGCTCGCAGGAAGTCGTACTCGGCGGCGACGGGCTCCTTCACCTTGAGCAGGAGGTCGCCCGCCGCCCAGACGGCGGCCGCGTCGGCGGCGATGGTCGCGCCGGCGGCACGATACGCCTCGTCGAGATTGCCGGACCCGAGGCCGGCACCCGCCTGGACGACGACCTCATGGCCGTGTCGGACGAGTTCGTGGACGCCGCCGGGTGTCGCGGCGACCCGGTTCTCGTTGTTCTTGATCTCCGTGGGGATGCCGATTCGCATGGCTGGTTCCTCTCGCAGGCTGGGCCAAGGCTCGGCTCTCCCGCTCGTCGGTGGACGGTGTGCGACTATTCTGAGGTTGCTGCGTTTCAGCCGGATGAACACCGCAGCTTTTGCGGAATTCGCATCTGAATTCGATGATGATTCGGCTGAAAACGAGAGTGGGCGCAGGATGACGAACAATCTGCACGGGCGTGCGGACCTCGACGACGTCGATCACGCACTCCTGCGGCTCCTGCAGGAGAACGCACGCGTGACGAACGCACGCATGGCGGAGCTCGTCGGCATCGCCCCCTCGACGTGCGTCGCCCGGGTGCGGTCGCTCGTCGATCGAGGCGTGATCACGGGGTTCTCGGCGCGTATCGATCCGGTCGCGGTCGGGCTCGGTCTGGAGGCGCTCATCAGCGTCAACATCAGGGCGGGGGCTCGCGCCCGTATCGCCGAGTTCAGCGCCGGCATCCGACAGCTCCCGGAGGTCGTGCAGGTGTTCTTCCTCGGCGGCTCCGAGGACTTCGTCATCCATCTCGCGGCGCGGGACAGCGCCCACATCCGCGACTTCGTCGTCGAGCACCTGTCGGCCGATCCGACGGTCGCCTCGACCCGCACGAGTCTGGTCTTCGATCACTCCTTCATCGGTGTCGCGGTAGGGGAGTGAGGGTGATCCGCGTGGGGATCAGCTGGGCGAAGGTCACGAACGCATAACGAAGGAGTACTGCGGAAAACCCTGACCATGTTCGGTTTTGCCATGGGGGCCGTGCGCGATGTCCGCCTTTTGGGGGATCGTCGATTAGCCAGCAGCTGTGAGTTTCGTTAGCGTTGTCGACGGCCCGCAAGGGCTGACCTACGTAACCGCGTCCCGCCCCCTGTCGCCCCGTGACGGCGTGCTGGACGTACGGTCGAACGCCACGCGGTAGCCGTTGTCGCCCCACGTGATCCGAGCCCGCGCGCTGTCCATCAGTGCGCCGATGGGGCGGATCGAGAGCCGTTCGACCCGGCCTGACGATCGACAGGAAGAGCGCACCGCGGTTCCGCGTGCGCTTCCAGGAGAACACATGACCGAAACGATTGCCGTCTCCGCGACGGGACTGTACAAGGTCTTCGGCAGGAAGCCGAAGGAAGCCGTGAAACGCCTGCAGGCCGGTGCCTCGCGCGACGAACTCGCCGCCAGCGGGACCACCGCCGCCGTCATCGACGCCTCGTTCGAGGTGAAGCAGGGTGAGATCTTCGTCGTGATGGGCCTCTCCGGCTCGGGCAAGTCGACGCTGATCCGGATGCTCAACGGCCTGCTCGAGCCGACGGCGGGCACCGTGACCATCGCCGGGAAGCCGATCTCGGGGGTGTCCTCGAAGCAGCTGCGTGCGGTCCGACAGGACAACATCTCGATGGTCTTCCAGCACTTCGCCCTGCTGCCGCACCGCACGGTGCTCGAGAACGCCGCCTACGGACTCGAGGTGAAGGGTGTCCCGGCCGCTGAACGACGCGAGCGGGCCCAGGCGGTCGTCGAGCGCGTCGGGCTCGCGGGCTGGGAGGACAAGCTCCCGGGCCAGCTCTCAGGCGGGATGCAGCAGCGCGTCGGCCTCGCCCGCGCACTCGCCTCGGACACCGACATCCTCCTCATGGACGAGGCGTTCTCCGCGCTCGATCCCCTCATCCGCCGCGAGATGCAGGAGCAGCTCGTCGAGCTGCAGGCCGAGCTCGGCAAGACCATCGTGTTCATCACCCACGACCTCAACGAGGCGATGTTCCTCGGCGACCGGATCGCCGTCATGCGCGACGGCCGGATCGTCCAGGTCGGCACTCCGAACGACATCCTGACCGACCCGGCGAACGACTACGTCGCCCAGTTCGTCCAGGACGTCGACCGCGCCCGCGTCCTGACCGCCGGTGGCGTGATGGAACCCGCGCGCTCCGTCGTCTCCGCGTCCGCCGGACCCCGGGCTGCCCTGCGCATCATGCGCGACCTGCAGACCTCGACCGCCTTCGTGGTCGGTCCGGGTCGGCAGCTCCTCGGCGTCGTCCGCGACAAGGACGTGCTGCGTCTCGTCCGGGCGGGCGACCACGAGCTCGGCAGCGTCATCACCGCCGACCTCGCCACGGTCTCGCCGGAGGCGGCGCTCGTCGACCTCTTCGAGTCCGCCGTCGAGAGTGCCCTGCCCGTCGCTGTCGTGGACGAGCGGACGCGCCTGCTCGGAGTCGTCCCGCGGGTGACCCTGCTCGCCGCAGTCGGCAACGTCCCGACCAACACGGACGAGATCAGCCTCGTCGGGCCGCCGGCGACGGTGCCCGTCGAGCTCATCACGGCGACCCTGCGGTCGACCGCGGAGGACCCGCAGCACCCCGACGACGTGACCTCGTCGATCGAGACCAGCGCCGCCGAACCGGCAGCGAGCCTGCCGGAAGGGAGTGTCCGATGAACGGCATCCGTCTCCAGTCGTCCGGGTTCCTGGACGCCATCACCCGCCCCGAGATCGGTGCGTGGGTCGAAGCCTTCGTCGACTTCATCACCGACGTCTTCCAGCCCGTCTTCGACGTCATCCGGAGCGTCTTCCAGGGGCTGTACGACGGCGTCGACCTCGTGCTCAGCGGTCCGCCGTTCTGGGTGATCATCATCGTCGCCGCCCTGCTGGCCCTCGTCGCACGGGGCCCGGTGTTCGCCGTCGGCTCTGCGGTCGGGCTGTTGATCATCGTCGGCGTCGAGCAGTGGGACAACGCGATGGACTCGCTCTCGCTCGTGCTCGTGGCCGGACTCATCGCCATCGTGATCGGGATCCCGCTCGGCATCCTGGCAGCCCGCTCGAAGGTCGCGTCGTCGATGATCCGACCGTTGCTCGACTTCATGCAGACGACTCCTGCGTTCGTCTACCTCATCCCCGCGCTCATCCTGTTCCGCATCGGCGTCGTCCCGGGCATCGTCGCGACGATCGTCTTCGCACTGGCCCCGGCCGTCCGTCTCACGGAACTCGGGATCCGCAACGTCGACCGCGAGGTCGTCGAGGCCGGCAACGCGTTCGGTGCTTCCTCGTGGCGGATCCTCCGTCAGATCCAGCTGCCGCTCGCGATGCCGAACATCATGGCCGGAGTCAACCAGGTCATCATGCTCTCGCTCTCCATGGTCGTCATCGCCGGAATGGTCGGCGCCGGCGGGCTGGGTGGCGACGTCGTCAAGAGCCTCTCCCGGATCGACATCCAGCTCGGCTCCGAAGCGGGCCTGTCGGTCGTCATCCTGGCGATCTTCCTGGACCGCCTCACGGCTTCCCTCGGTGGCGGTCGCAAACAGCGCGGGAAGCGTACGAAGGCTGCCCCGTCCTCGCCCGGCGGGATCCGCCCGGCACCGGCCGCGAGCACCACGACGACCGACAGCACCGCCTCAGGCCAGCAGCAGCGCACCCCCGCCGAGTCGCCGACCGCCGTGCGGTGACCCACCGGCACACAGCTTTCCATCCGACGACACCGATCCCCGCGTCACGCGGGACGAAAGGAATCATCGAACATGCAGTACCGCACCAAGATCGCAACCACCATCGCAGCGGGGGCGGCGGCGACGCTCGCCATCTCCGGCTGCTCCGCGGGCGCCTCGGACGAGACGCTCGAGAACGGCGACAAGCAGGCGGTGACCATCGCCGTGTTCAGCGGCTGGGACGAGGGCATCGCGGCCTCCGAGCTGTGGAAGGCCGTGCTCGAGGAGCAGGGCTACGACGTCACCCTCGAGGAGGCGGAGCCCGCCCCGGTGTTCTCCGGCCTCAGCACCGGTGACTACGACCTGACGCTCGACGTCTGGCTGCCGACCACGCACGCGAGCTACATCGAGAAGTTCGGTGACGACGTCGTCGACCTCGGCGCCTGGAACACCGACGCCAAGCTCACGATCGCCGTCAACGAGGACGCCCCTGTCGACTCGCTCGAGGACCTCGCGGCCAACGCGGACCTCTTCGACAGCCGCCTCGTCGGCATCGACCCCGGTGCCGGACTGACCGAGGCCACCCAGGACAAGGTCATCCCCGAGTACGGCCTCGACGACTGGGAGTTCCTGACCTCGGGCACTCCTGCCATGCTCTCGGAGCTGAAGGCCGCGACCGACGCCGGCGAGAACATCGCCGTCACGCTGTGGCGTCCGCACTGGGCCTACGACGCGTTCCCGATCAAGGACCTCGAGGACCCGAAGGGCGCCCTCGGAGATGCCGAAGGCATCCACAGCTTCGGCAAGGCCGACTTCGCGGACGAGTACCCGACGCTCGCCGGGTGGCTGAAGGACTTCGACTTCGACTCGGAGCGACTGTTCTCGCTCGAGAACGCGATGTTCAACGAGGGTGACTCGAAGGACTACGCGCCCGTCGTCAAGCAGTGGATCAGCGACAACCAGGAGTACGTGGACTCGCTCACCAAGTAGCGGATCGATGAGACGACGGGCACCGGAGCGATCCGGTGCCCGTCGTCTTGTGCATCAGGGCGTCAGCCGCGGAGTCGGGCGAGGCCGTCGACGGCCCGCTCCAGCACCTCGACGCGCTTGCAGAACGCGAACCGGACCAGTGACGCGTAGTCCGGGTCGTGCCGGTCGAGGCAGAACGCCGACATCGGCACCGCCACGACACCGGCGAGCTCGGGCAGTGCCCGGCAGAACGCTGCAGCATCGTCGAAGCCCAACGGGGTCGCATCGGCCACGATGAAGTAGGTACCGTCCGGTCGGAAGGTGTCGAAACCGGCGGCGGAGAGGCCCGCGCTCAGGAGGTCCCGTTTGCCGCGCAGGCCGTCGGCGATGGCCGTGAATGCGGCGTCGGGCAGTCGGAGTCCGGTCGCCATCGCCGGCTGGAACGGTGCGCCGTTGACGTAGCTGAGGTATTGCTTGACCGTCGTGACGGCCGTGACGAGTTCGCGGGGTCCGCTCAACCAGCCGATCTTCCAGCCGGTCGTGCTGAAGGTCTTGCCACCGGACGAGATCGTGAGTGTGCGTCCGGCGGCACCCGGCAGGGTCGCGATGGGGACGTGCCGGACGTCGAAGGTCAGGTGCTCGTAGACCTCGTCGGTCACGATGATCGCATCGTGGCGCTCCGCCAACTCGGCGATCAGGTCGAGCGTCGCGCGGTCGAGGACGGTGCCGGTCGGGTTGTGCGGGGTGTTGACCAGGATAACCCTGGTCCGGTCGGTGACGGCGGCGCGGAGCTCGTCCGGGTCCGGCTGGAAGTCGGGTGCGCGCAGCTTGACCGTCCGGTGCCGGCCGCCGGCGAGGGCGATGAGTCCGCCGTACGCGTCGTAGAACGGCTCGAAGGTCACGACCTCGTCGCCGTGCTCGACGAGGGCGAGCAGCGTCGCGGCGAGCGCCTCGGTCGCTCCGGCGGTGACGAGCACCTCTCCCTGCGGGTCGGGCTGGAGACCGTAGAACCGTCGCTGGTGCTCGCTGATCGCGGTGCGGAGGTCGAGCGTGCCCGGGCCGGGTGGGTACTGGTTCTCGCCGCGCTCGATGGCCGCGACCGCCTCGGCGAGGACCGCCTCGGGCCCATCCTCGTCGGGGAACCCCTGGCCGAGGTTGACGGCTCCGGTCTGCAGCGCGAGCGCGCTCATCTCCGCGAAGATCGTCGACGAGACGTGTCCGTCCTCGTCGACGAGGCCGGCGCCTTCGGCAGTGCGCCGCCAGGGTCCGTCAACCACCATGTCGATCTCCCTCCGTGGCCGCGGGCGCGGGCCGCTCCCAATCTAGGACACCGTGCGCAGGTCCTTGCGGCGAAGCCCTAGCCGGCGCACAGCGGGCGCGAATGAAACACTCAGCTCAGCACGGGAAGCTGACTGCGCTTGGAAGGAGCAGAATCGCCATGACCGACACCGCAGACGGACAGCAGCCCGCCGAACACCCCCAGTCCACCCCGAACGGTGAGACCGCGCCGCAGTCCGCACCCGCTGAGCAGGCGGGCGGCACAGTGCCTCCCGCGGGCGAGGCACGGCCGTCGACCTCAGGAGCGTACTTCCCGCCCCCGACCGCGATGCCGCCGGCCGCACCGCCCGCCGGTCAGCCGACGCAGCAGCCCTACGGCGCGGCCCAGCAGGGCTCGCCGTATCAGCAGGCGCCGCAGCACCCGTCCGCAGCCTTCTCCCGTCAGCAGCAGCCGAACCCGTACGCCGCGTACCAGCAGCCCACCGGTCAGCAGCCCACGGTTCAGCCGCAGCCCGGTCAGCAGCACGGTCCCTACGGAGCGTCCCCCTACGCCCAGCAGCCGACCGGGCAGCACCCTGGCGTCCCGACGCCACCGGCAGCGCGGACGAAGAAGACCAACCGCCCGCTGGCCGGCATGGTCGCGATGCTCGCCGTCGGCGCCCTCATCGGAGGAGCATCCGGCGCCGGGGCGACGCTCTGGGTCACGAACGCGACGAAGTCGAGCGTCTCGAGCAACGAGGCGGGCTCGAAGGCGTTTACCATCAACGACGACGCCGACGTCAGCCTGACCACGGCCATCGCCGCGACGGCCGGGCCGAGCGTCGTGACCCTCTCGGTCCAGGGCGGGCAGAGCGCCGGTACCGGCTCGGGGATCATCCTCAGCAAGGACGGTTACGTCCTGACGAACACGCACGTGGTGACCCTGGACGGCCAGGTCGCCGACCCGACCATCCGCGTCACCGATGCGAACGGCAAGCTGTACAACGCCAAGATCGTCGGCACGGACCCGATCTACGACCTGGCGGTCATCAAGCTCGAGGACGCCTCGGGTCTCAGCCCGATGGAGTTCGCGAACTCCGACAAGCTCAACGTCGGCGAGACGGCCGTCGCGATCGGTGCGCCGCTCGGACTGGCGGGAACCGTCACGGACGGCATCGTCAGCGCCCTCAACCGGAGCATCACCGTCGCCTCCTCCGCCGTTCCGGACTCCGGATCGAGCGACGACGGCGGGTCCGGCGACTCGAACGGCGACAACCAGAGCCCGTGGAACTTCGACGTGCCGGGGCAGACCACCCCGACCTCGCCGACCTCCTCGATCTCCATCGCGGTCATCCAGACCGACGCGGCGATCAATCCCGGCAACTCGGGTGGCGCGCTCGTCGACGGCACCGGCAAGCTCATCGGTGTCAACGTCGCGATCGCGAGCGCCGGAAGCACCGACTCGTCGTCGCAGAGCGGCAGCATCGGTGTCGGCTTCGCCATCCCGGCGAACATCGCCAAGCGCGTCTCGGACGAGATCATCAAGACGGGCAAGGCGACCCACGGCCTGCTCGGCGCGACCGTAAAGGACGCCTCGAGCGACGCCAAGAGCACGGTCGCCGGCGCACTCATCGACAAGGTCACCGACAACGGCGCCGCGCAGGCCGCGGGTCTGAAGTCCGGGGACATCGTCACCGAGTTCAACGGCGTCCCGGTCACGGGTGCGAACGACCTCACCGCTCAGGTGCGGGCGCTCGCGGCCGGGGCGACGGCGAAGCTCACCTTCACCCGCGGCAACGACTCGCAGACCGCCGACGTCACGCTCGGCGAACTCNCGTCCTCCGCGTCCGGGCCACCCCGACGACCGGCTGCTAGGCTCGATCGAACGAAACACGGAGTGAACCCCCATGTCGAACGACACAGGCCAGGCCGACGCACCGTCGTCGCCCGGAGTCTCCTACGTGATGCCGGTGTTGAACGACGTCCGACACGTCCGGGCAGCCGTCGACAGCCTCCTGGCGCAGGACTACACCGGCGACGTGGAGATCACGATCGCCGTCGGACCGAGCATCGACGGCACGACCGAGCTCGTCCGAGAGCTCCAAGCGGCCGACCCGCGCATCCATGTGCTGGAGAACCGCGTCGGGTCGACCCCGGCCGGACTCAACCTGGCGATCGCCGCGTCGACGCATCCGATCGTCATCCGGGTCGACGCCCATTCCGAGCTGCCCGACGACTACGCGCGACTCGCGGTCGAGACCATGCTCCGCACGGGGGCGCAGAACGTCGGCGGGATCATGGACGCCCAGGGGCGTACGAGCTTCGAGACGGCGGTGGCGCGGGCGTACGGCTCGCGCGTCGGACTCGGGGGCACACCCCACCACGTCGGCGGTCGCGAGGGGCCTGCCGACACGGTCTACCTCGGGGTCTTCGACCGCGAGATGCTCATGCGGGTGGGCATGTTCGACGAGCGCATCAAACGCGGACAGGACTGGGAGCTCAACCGCCGGATCAAGCAGGCCGGCGGCCTCGTCTGGTTCACGCCGGCGTTGCGCGTCGTCTACCGCCCGCGTGCGAGCATGCGCGCCCTGGCGCGACAGTTCTTCTCCACCGGACTCTGGCGCGGCGAGCTCAGCCGGAGCTTCCCCACCCGCGGCACGCTCCGTTACTTCGCGCCGCCGGTGCTGGTGCTGGGCATCGTGCTCGGCACGCTGCTCGGGCTCGGAGGCCTGGTCCAGCTGGGTGCGGGAGCGACGCCGTGGCTGCTGCTCGGGTTCGCGGCCCCCATCGCCTACGCGGCCATCGTGCTGCTCGCGAGCATCGTCGTCACCGGGCGGGACGGGGTGCGGACGAGCCTCTGGATGCTCGCCGTCCTGCCGTGCATCCACTTCTGCTGGGGCACGGGGTTCGTGCTCGGCTACGGCTCGCTCGCGAAGGGCATCTCCGCGCTGCGCAATCCACCGAAGGCGGTCTAGATGTCGGATCCCAGTACGGCCGGAAGCGGGCCGAGGCTCACGCCCCCGCGGACGATCGCCGAACTCCGTGCCGTGGCGCAACCGCCGGAGGTCCGCGCGCGGAAGAACGCCGAGCACTGGACCGCCGACCTCTACCTGCGAGACCTGTCGCCGTACGTCACCTGGTTGCTGCTCCGGACGAGCATCAGCGCGAACGGCGTGACGGGTCTGATGATCCTGACCGGCTGGGCGACGGCCGCCGCGCTGCTCATCCCCGGGTTCGGAGGCGCGGCTCTCGCACTCGTGCTCGGCCAGACGCAGATGCTCGTCGACTGCTGCGACGGTGAGGTCGCGCGCTGGCGGCGGACGTCGAGTCCGGCTGGTGCGTTCCTGGACTCCGTCGGCCACTACTCCACGGAGTCGCTCATCGCGATCGCGCTCGGCATCCGTGCCGCCGCGTGGCCGGTCGATGCGCCCGAGGACCTCGTCTGGATCACCCTCGGATTCGCACTTGCACTGTTCGTCGTGCTCAACAAGGCGCTGAACGACATGGTGCGGGTCGCCCGAGCCGGGTTCGGGGCGCCGAAGCTCACGTACTCGACCGAGGAGTCGGCGCCGCGCGGGGGACTGCTCGCGACGGCGCGGACGGTGGCGCGGTTCCTGCCGTTCCACCGGCTGTTCCACTCGGTCGAACTGACCATGGTGATCTTCGCCGCGTCCGTGGTCGGCCTGTTCGTCGGCGACGTGGAGGCGATGCGCTGGGTGCTCGCGATCCTCGTGCCGCTCGCGTTCCTGACGCTCGTCGGGCATTTCATCGCGATCGTCTCGTCGAAGCGGCTCCACGCGTGATGTCCGGCCCGATCCCGGTCACGCGCTCCGTCGGCGTCGTGGTCCTGACGCAGGGGAGCCGCCCGGTCGAGCTCACCGCAGCCGTGGAGAGCGTGCTCGCCCAGCAAGCGGTGGAGCTCGACGTGGTCGTGGTCGGCAACGGCTGGCAGCCGACCGGACTTCCGGACGGCGCTCGAGGCCTGGCCCTGTCGGAGAACCTCGGGATCCCGGCCGGCCGCAACCGTGGTGCCGACGCCGTGCAGGGGGAGTTCGTGTTCTTCCTCGACGACGACGCCACCATCCCGTCCACCACGTTCCTCCGCGACGCCATCGCGATGCTCGACGCGGACCGCTCCATCGGCCTCATCCAGCCCCGGCTCGCCGACGCGGACGGTGCAGCGACGCCGTCCCGCTGGGTGCCGCGCACCCGCGACAAGGACCCGGGGCATTCGAGCGCCGTGTTCTCCTGCCTCGAAGCGGCAGTCCTGCTGCCGCGGCCGGTGTTCGACGCCGTCGGCGGATGGGCCGACCCGTTCTTCTACGCGCATGAGGGCATCGAGCTCGCCTGGCGGGTCTGGGACCAGGGGAGGCGAGCCTGGTACGAGGCGTCCCTCGAAGCGAACCACCCGGTGACCGAACCGACGAGGCACACCGCCTACTACCGGCTCAACGCTCGGAACCGGGTCTGGCTCGCACGCCGAAACCTCCCGGTGCCGCTCATCCCGCTGTACGTGGGTTCCTGGACCGCGATCCAGGTGATCCGGTGGTGGCGGAAGCCGGACGCCCTCCGCCCCTGGTTCGGCGGCTGGCGTGAGGGCTGGCGCACGGACCCCGGCGAACGTCGCCCACTGCGTTGGCGGACGGTCTGGCGGATGACGCGCGCAGGGCGACCTCCGGTCATCTGAGCTGCGGACACCCGTCGTGATCCCACCGTGACCTGGCGTCGTTACGCTTGACGGATGCTGGAGCTGACATGGGACTGATCAGAGACGGTCGTCGTGCCATCACCCTCGCCAAGGACCTGCTCGCCAACCGTCGGGCCAGAGCCGTCCTCGCGGCGCAGATGCAGGCGGCTCCCGTGATCGAGCCGGGGCGCTACAAGGTGGCCGTGTACTTCGCAGACGGTGCCGTCAACATGTACCAGATCCGACAGTGGTACCGGCCGCTCGCCGAACTGTCCAAGCAGTGGCCCGTCCTCATCCTCAGCCGCGGTGCGACGGCTGCGGCGAAGCTGTTCGAGGAGTCGCCGATCCCGACGGCCTACGTCCGGACGGTCGTCGCCCTCGAGCGCACACTGGCCGAACAGGACATCCGCGTCGTGCTGTACGTCAACCAGAACGCGAAGAACTTCCAGATGTTCCGCTACGGCTCCCGCTGGCACGTCTTCGTCAACCATGGCGAGAGCGACAAGATGTACATGACGACGAACCAGTTCAAGGCCTACGACTACAGTCTCATCGCCGGCCAGGCGGCGAGGAACCGGCTGGAGCGGGTGCTCTGGGACTACGACTTCGACAAGCGTGCGATCATGATCGGCCGCCCGCAGGCCGACCACTATTCGGGCGAGCTGCCCTACACGCCCGATGAGCGGACCGTCGTCCTGTACGCGCCCACCTGGGAGGGCGACCGCGCGGCTGCGGCGTACGGCTCGATCGCGAGCCACGGCGTCGCCCTCGTCCGAGCACTCATCGCGACCGGGCGGCACCGCGTCGTGTACCGCCCGCACCCGAGGAGCGGTGTCATCGATCCGGCCTACGCGACTGCGAACCGCGAGATCATGGCCGCGCTCCAGGAGGCGAACCGTGCGGACGCCTCGGCCCAGCACGTCGTCGACACGGGTGCCGACCTCGGCTGGCAGCTGGCGGCTGCGGACGCGGCGATCGTCGACATCTCCGCGATGGTCTACGACCGCCTCGCGAGCGGGAAGCCGCTCATGATCACCCGCCCGGTGAACCCGGAGGCGGAGATCGACACCGGAGGGTACCTCTCGGCGTGCGAGTGGCTCGATGCATCGGACGCAGCGGACATCGTCGACGGGGTCGACCGGCTCCTCGGTGATCCCGAGACGGTCGCTCGACTGCAGCACTGGGTCCAGTACTACTTCGGCGACACGACGCCCGGGGTGACGACGGCGAGGTTCCACAGCGCCATCGAACATCTGATGTCGGAATGGGAACGGTTCGCCCTCGCGCACGCCGACGGCCGGCCGGAGCTCGACGAGCATGAGGACGACGAAGACGAGGATGACGACGACAGAGGACGCGCCTGACGCGCCCTGAGCCGTTGAGTCCGCGCCCAGGAGAACCGCGTAGGGTCGGGCAGGTGAATCCGTCCTCCGGGCGACTGGCCTCCCTCGACGGAGTCCGTGGCGTCGCCAGCGTCGTCGTGGTGCTCTACCACGTGTCGTTACTCGCCCGACCCTTCGCGACGGGCCGGATCTCGGAGCCCGCCTGGGACATCGCGACCGAGACGCCGCTCAAGCTGCTCTTCGCCGGCACCGAGGCGGTGCAGGTGTTCTTCGTCCTGAGCGGTCTCGTCGTCGCGCTTCCGCTGTTGCGAGGCGGTGCGAGCTGGCCAGGGTTCTTCGCCGCCCGATTCGTACGCCTCTACCTCCCCGTCTGGGGCTCACTGCTGTTCGCCGCCGCACTCATCCTGCTGATCCCGAGGGATCCCGCCTCGGTGACCACGGGCGAGTGGATCGCGAACGCGAACGCGACGAGCGTCGACCCGCTGCACCTCCTGACGGAGGCCACCCTGACGCCGGTGAGCTATGACCTGGTGAACACCCTGTGGTCGCTGCGCTGGGAGCTGATCTTCACGCTCCTCCTCCCGTTCGCCGTCCTGCTCGCTCGGCTGCTGCGTCGCTGGGCGTGGCCGGTCGCCGCAGTGATGGCCGTGGTCATGGTGCTCGGGCGGGTCGCCGGGATGGACGCCGCCGTGTACCTGCCGGCCTTCTTCATCGGTACGCTGATCGCCGTCAGGCTCGACGACCTCCGCGCCTGGGCTGCGGACCGGTCCCGCCCGCTGCAGTGGGCGTTGCTCACGGGCGGGTCCGCGCTCCTGCTCGTCGCGAGCTGGCTCTCCCGACCATACGTCGAGTCCTCCTCCACGCTGGGTCAGGCGCTCTGGGGCCTGTCGGGCGTGGGCGCGGCCGGCCTCATCGTCGTCGCCATCGGAAGCCCGTTCGCCCGGCGGCTCCTCGAGACCCCGCCCGTCCTCTGGCTCGGCAAGGTGTCGTTCAGCCTGTACCTCGTGCATGCCCCGATCCTGGCCACGCTCGCCTTCATGTTCGGCGACGAGCGTTGGTGGCTGGTCGGCATCGTGGGCGTGCCACTCAGCCTGCTGATCGCCGCCGGGTTCTTCCAGCTCGTCGAGCGTCCGTCCCATGGCCTGGCGCGCCGCGTCGGCCGAGGGGTGCAGATGGGGGTCGCGGCGGTGCGCTCCCGGATGCTCAGCCGACGCGAGGGACGAGCGCGTTCCGCTTCTTCCGGCGAGCGGCCGAGTGCAACTCCTGAGCCCACCGACGGGTGACGGCTTCGTCGTCGTACTGCTCCGCGGTCGTTCTGGCGTGGCGACGCAGCGCGTCGACCTCGGCTTGAGGGAGGGCGAGCAGACGCTCGATGGCTGCCGACACGACGGCCGGCTCCGCGGACGGCACGAGGAACCCGTTCCAACCGTCGCGGACGATGTCGGCCGGCCCGTAGGGGACGTCGACCACGATGGGAAGACACCCGGCTGCCATCGCCTCGATGAGCACGAGCGGGAAGCCCTCCGAGGTCGAGGTCATGACGAGGAACGAACCGGAGCCGAGCTGCTGCCGGGCGGAGCGGTCGTAGCCGTGGAGGACGACCCGGTGCTCCGGGTCCTCGACGGCGAGGAGCGTCTGCAGCTCCTCGAGCAGTTCCCCGCCGCCGTAGACGTCGAGCGTCGGGGGAGGCCCATCCACTGAGGTGGTGGCGAGGACGGCGCGGATCGCGTTTGCCGGCCGCTTCCGAGCCGTGAGCGACCCGAGGAACATCCCGCGGCTGCGCGGTCGAGGCGCACGTGCGACCTCCGGGGCGACGAGTTCGCGCGAGTTCGGGATGACACTGAGCGAGGCGTGCTCGCCGAGCATGGTCGTCACGTCCGCGAGCTGTCGATCGCTCAGGAGCGCGACGAGGTCGAAGTCGTCGAGCGCCTCGAACACCGCTCGCCGCGACTCCCGCAGCCGACCGTGTGGTCGTTCCGTGCCCTGGAGGTGCGAGGCGTGCACGACATGCGCGGTGACGACGTTACGCTTCCGGTAGCTCAGGACGAACGGGGCGATGGTCTTGCTGTCGACGATCATCCAGGCCGGCCCGCCTGCGGTGATTGCGTCGAACCAGGCGCGGTACAGCGACCAGATGCGCCCCCAGGAGCGGACTGGACGACCCTGCTCGTCGCAGAGGACGACCGAGCGG
Organism: Plantibacter sp. CFBP 8804; assembly: GCF_014841225.1. NCBI lineage: Bacteria > Bacillati > Actinomycetota > Actinomycetes > Micrococcales > Microbacteriaceae > Plantibacter > Plantibacter sp. CFBP 8804. The sequence continues at coordinate 779,211 of NZ_JACYTU010000001.1, read as the reverse complement.
CCGCCCTTCACGCCCCGTTCACGCGTGTCGCGGCGGTCGGACAGGAGCAGGGTGCCGTCGGCTCGGTAGACGTCCACCTGCAGGATCTGACCCGAGTCGTCGTGTCGCTCGCGGCTGAGGACGGCGTCACCGCGGCGTCGTTCGCTGCCGACCTCGTCGAGGGGGAGCGGGGTGAACCCGTGGCGCGCCAGGTCGAGTGACCCACCCGGCAGCGGGTTGTCGCGGAGCCAGTCCCAGAGGTTGACGACGCGGAGTCCGTCGATCAGGTCTCCGCGTGCGCGCAGCCGTGCCTCCAACTCGGGGTAGTCCGCGCGGTGGTCGAAGGTGAGGACGTCGACCGGGGTGTCGGCCAAACGGATGAACGCGCGCGAGCGCTGCAGCATCGCTTCCGTCATGCCGCCGAAGTCGTCGGACAGACCCCAGGTCACGGCGAAGTGGCGGCCTTCCGGGAAGGGCTTCTGGGGACGGCGCAGGAAGGGAAGTCTCACCCTCCGACGGTACGCGATGGACCTGGAGGGATGCCGCATCCGGAGCGGCCCCGTCGGCGGTGACGCCGAGCGCGCCGCGGTCGGTCAGGGACGCTGCTCGGGCCCGTCTCCGCCCATCGGCTCGCCGCCGGCGGTCTCGCCGCCCGACTCGATGGCCAGGTGCTTCCGGCGTCGGAACACCTGGTCGCGGATCTTCCCGATGCCGGACCGGCCGGAGACGGCCCGCATCCGTGGTTCGAGGTCGAGCGGGACGACGAAGGGCGCCGGTCCGAACGCCTGGCGGGCGGCACGGACGACCTGTCGGCCGAGCATGTGGTTGCCGATACCGCCGACGGCCGCTCCGACGCCGAAGGGGAGCGCCTTGCCGATGACGCCGGCGCTGCCGCTCGCCGCGAAGTGCTTCACGAAGCGCACCCGCAACTGGTCGGCGACGGGGCCCACGATCATCGACGGCAGGCCCTGGGTGATCGTCTGGCCCCAGAACGCCTGCCGTGGGACTCCCTTGCCGGCCGCCTGGGAACCGAAGTTGCGCAGGAGGTCGGTTCCGGCCTTGCCGAGCATCATGGTCATGACGAGCGCGCGGGATCGCATCGGATCCGCCAGGGCGATGCCGTGGACCTCGGTGACCGACTGGGCGAACAGGGCGGTCGCCTCGAGGAAACCCGCCGTCTCGACACCGGAGAGCGCCAGGGTCGTCGCCGTCCCGATCGCCGGGACCACAGCGGTCGCACCGACGGCGGCTCCCGTCGTCGTCACCGTCGTGAGGTACCGGCGTTCCAGGACGCGGATGAGCTGGTCGGCCGTCGCGTTCGGGTACATCCGCCGGATCGAGCGGATGTGCGCCACGACCACCGGTCGCTGGACCCACAGCAACCGGTCGAGCGCCCGCACCCATCCCGGCTCGGGCAACATGGGCTGCTGTGCTGCGGTGGTGGGGAACTGGGCGGGACCCGGAACGGGTCCCTGCTGCGGTCCGGTCATGACGACCTCCTCGTGGGCGGGGCGGCCAGTCTACGTCGACCCACTGCGGGTCGACTGACGCTTGCTGGCGAACCTCAGCTGTTGTAGTCGGCGTTGTAGCGGTCGAGCACGTCGTCGATCGGGGCGTCGAGCACGAGCGAACCCTTGTCGAGGTAGAGGCCCCTCGTGCAGAACCGCCTGAGGTCCTTCTCGTTGTGCGAGACGAAGAACAGGGTCCGCCCGCCCTCGAGGAGTTCCTCGATGCGCCGGTAGCACTTCTCGCGGAACGCCCGGTCGCCGACGGCGAGGACCTCGTCGACGAGGATGATCGGCTCTTCGAGCTGCGCGATCACCGCGAAGGCGATGCGCACCTTCATCCCGCTCGAGAGGTGCTTGTACGGGGTGTCGATGAAGTCCGCGATCTCGGCGAACGCGATGATGTCGTCGAACCGTCCGTCGATCTCGCGGCGCGACATGCCGTGGAGGCCGGCCGTCAGGTACACGTTGTCGCGCACGGTCAGATCGTTGACGAAGCCTCCGGTGATCTCGATCAGCGGCGCGACACCCTCGCGGACGCCCACGGTGCCCTCATCGGGGAGGACGACACCGGCGACGAGCTTGAGCAGCGTCGACTTGCCTTGACCGTTCCGACCGACCACGCCGATCGCCTCGCCGGGGGCGACATCGAAGGAGACGTGGCGCAGGGGCCAGAACTCGCCCGGCTTCGAGCGGCGGTCACGTCCGGCGAAGAGGTCCTTGAAACTCCGCCGACCGCCACGGTTGCGCCGGAACCGGATACCTGCGTCGGCGACCGAGATCGCCGGCCGACCTGCGGTCGAGTTGCTTGTGGGCATCAGATCTCCTTCAGCACGGAGCGCTCGCAGCGCTTGAAGACGAGGAGACCGACCGCGAGGATGACGGCCGACATGGCGGCGGACACGCCCACGAGGTGCCAGTTGAGTTCCTGTGGGAAGAACGCGGAACGGTACAGCGCGAAGATGCCGCTGAGCGGGTTGAACGCCGCGAAGGGCTCGATCTTGTCGGGCAGTGCCGTCGTGCTGTAGATGATCGGCGTCGCGTAGAACATGAACCGCAGGACGAGCTTGACGGCTCGCTCGAGATCGCGGAAGAACACGACGAGCGGAGCGACGATCAGGCAGAGCCCGATGGTCAGGACGGCTTGGATGACGATGGCGAGCGGGAACAGCACGATGTCGAGGTTCACCTGGGCACCGCTGAAGATCGCGAACGCCGCGAGGACCGGAAGCGCCGCGAGGAACTCGATGCCCTTCGACAGCACGATCCGGTTCACCCAGATGGTCCGGGGGATCGTCGTCGAACGCACGAGCTTCGCCTCGCGCAGGAAGGCGCGCGTGCTGTCGGACACCGATCCGGTGAACCACATCCACGGCAGCAGGGCGGCGAGGAGGAACACGATGTACGGTTCCTCGCCGACGTCGCGCCGGAACACCTGCGTGAAGACGAACCAGTAGATCCCGCTCATGACGAGGGGGTCGAGGATGGACCACACGTAGCCGAGCGCGCTCGTCGAGTAGCGCACACGCAGGTCTCGGACGGTCAGGATCCAGAGCGCGTGGCGATACCTCGCCGAACGCGACATCCTTGGCCGCGTTTCAGCAGAAGAACTCACGTGACCAACCTTATCGAGGCGACGCAGGAACGCCGCCCGCGACGCTCAGCGTCGGGACGGCGTTCGTGTGTGACGTGGACGGGGCCCTCAGACGAAGAGGTTCGCGCGCTCGAGGTCCTCGGCGAAGTCGACCTCGACCGCGTAGAGGTCGGAGATGTCGACCGGCTCGACGAGCATGCCTTCGCGCTCGATGGCGAGCTCGATGCCGCGCTCGAAGTAGTCCTGGTCGCCGACCTTGGTCAGGTAGCGGTGCAGCATCGTCTTGTCCTGCGAGGAGATGTAGTTGATCCCCACGGCCTCGCCGAGCCCGCCGACGACGGTCTTCGAGAGCTCCTTGATGTAGCCCTCGGCGCTCGTCGTGTACTTGACCTCCTCATCGGACACCTTGGAGGTGTTGACGGTCACGAAGGAACGGTCCTTGGCGATCATCGCGGCCGCGCGGTCGAGGACGGCGGGGTCGAAGACGACGTCGCCGTTCATCCAGAGCACGCCGCCGGCCTGAGACGCCGCGAGGGCGCGCATGAGGCTCTTCGAGGTGTTGGTCTGGTCGTACTGCTCGTTGTAGACGAAGGAGGCGTCGGGGAAGGCCTCGATGATGTGCTCGAGCTTGTAGCCGACGACGATCGTCACCTTGGCGCTCGCTCCGAACGCGTGGTGGATGTTGTCGAACTGCTGCTGCATGATGGTGCGGCCGTCGCTGAGCTCGGTCAGGGGCTTGGGGAGCGAGCGGCCGAGACGGCTGCCCATCCCTGCGGCAAGGATCACTACCTGGGTGGTCACGTTGTTCTCCTCAGTGTGGGTATGGAATCACGCGGTGCCACGATGCTGTGGACGATTCACCGAGGATTAACCAAGACGTGCATTGAAAGACACTCCGTTATGCCAAAATACAGGCTAGCCGCGGTGAACTCCGTCTGTCAGGGGTTCCCAGGGTCCGTTGTCGTTTTGTGATCGACCACCCGGCGTTTACACAGCTTGGGGGAGATGTGTCAACCGTTCATCCTGAGACTCCGCTGTCCGCTGCGGCCGCCGCTGTTGGTAGGTTTGCTTGGTGACTTCCACGACTCCGCCAGATCCCGCTCAGCAGCCCGCGCCTGCCGACGGCACGTCGACGAGTCCGGGCACGCCGAACCCCGCCGACGCCGCGGGTGCACCTGCGCCGACGACCGCTTCCGACGATCAGGGCGCTGCAACGCCGACGGCACCGAAGCGCGCACCCCGCTCGACGACGCCTCGGGCTTCCGGAACGGCGAAGGCCCCGGCGAAGCGGCCGAGCACGCCCCGCACCCGCACCAGGTCGGCGAGCGAGACCTCGGGCGAGTCCGGGGACGCGACCACACCGGCGCCCAAGACGACCACGGCACGCTCGACGACCGCTCGGACCTCGACGGCGAAGACCACGGCCACCAAGTCGACGACGGCGCGAACCACCGCCGCGAAGCGCACGCCCGCGAAGTCGGCTGCTGCAGCCGGTAATGCTGAGAGCACTGAGTCGGCCGAGACGACCACCGCCCCGAAGACGCCCAGGTCGACGACGGCGCGCCCCGCAGCCGCGAAGCCGGCGACCAAGGCCGCAGGCGCCAAGACGACCACCGCCCGGACCTCGACGACGAAGTCCACGACGGCCCGGACGCCGGCCAAGCGCACACCGGCGCGCACCAGCGCCGCGAAGCAGACCGAACAGACCGCCGCCGCGGTCGCCGGCGTCCTCGACGAGGTCAGCGCACCGGGATCGGTCGACCGGGCGACGACGTCGGCCCCGTCCGAGCAGCCTTCCCCCGAGGTCGCCGACCGGATCGTCGTCGACGAGCCTCGGTCCGACGACACGCAGACCGAGACCCCGACGACCGCGTCATCCACTGCCGAGCAGGCTGCGGACGACACGGCCCCGCAGACGACGCCGGCACCGTCGGAGTCCGTGTCGGTGGCGCCTCCGCAGGATGAGGTCGTCGCTCCGGCGGCAGCCCCCAAGCGTCCTGTCGGCCGTCCCGCGTCGACCCCGCCGTCCGCCGCCCCCTCGTCGCCCGCAGCGACGACGGCGCAGCGCACCGAGGCTGCCGACGACGGCGCACATCCCGTCGTCCTGTCGATCTCGGGACTCGTCAAGCAGTTCGGCGACACGGTCGCGGTCGACGGCGTCGACCTCGAGGTCCGCCGGGGCTCCTTCTACGGCATCGTCGGGCCCAACGGCGCCGGCAAGACCACCACGCTGTCCATGGTCACGGGTCTCCTCCGTCCCGACGCAGGGTCGATCACCGTCCAGGGCGTCGACGTCTGGCAGGATCCCGCCGAGGCCAAGCGGGCGATCGGTGTGCTGCCCGACCGGCTGCGGCTCTTCGACCGCCTGACCGGCAGCCAGCTCCTGTACTACTCCGGTGTCCTGCGGGGGCTCGACCCCGCGACCGTCAAGTCGCGGACCGCCGATCTGGCTCGTGCCTTCGGTCTCGACGACGCGCTCGGTCGTCTCGTCTCCGACTACTCGGCGGGCATGACGAAGAAGATCGCGCTGGCAGCCGCACTCATCCACTCGCCGCGGCTCCTCATCCTCGACGAGCCGTTCGAGTCGGTCGACCCGGTCTCCGCGGCGAACGTCATCGAGATCCTCCAGCGGTACGTCGCCAACGGCGGAACCGTCGTGCTCTCGAGCCACGGTATGGACTTCATTCAGCGCGTGTGCGATCACGTGGCCATCATCGTGCAGGGCAAGGTGCTGGCCGCCGGGTCCGTCGACGAGGTGCGCGGAACGGGCACGCTCGAGGAGCGGTTCGTCGAGCTCGCCGGGGGCCGCAAGTCGGCAGAGGGAATGGAATGGTTGCACAGCTTCTCCGACTGAAACTGCAGCTGACGCTCAACGCGTTCCGCCGCAGCCCCTGGCGACTGGTCGGGCTCGTCCTCGCGATCGCGGTCGGCGTGTGGATCGTCGTGCTCGCGAGCACCGGTCTCGTCGCGCTGCGCGGTGGCGATCCGGAGGTCACCCGCAACCTGCTCGTGCTGGCCGGATCGGCCGTCGTCCTGGGGTTCATCATCCTTCCGCTCGTCTTCGGTGTCGACGATCAGCTGGATCCTCGGGCGTTCTCGCTCTTCGGGCTGCCCAACCGCACCCTGTCGGCCGGCCTACTCGTGACAGCGCTCGTGTCGGTGCCGTCGCTCGTCCTCGCCGTCCTCGCGGCCTCGTCGGTGGTCACCTGGTCGCGGTCGCCGCTGCCCGCCGTCCTCGCCGTGGTCTCCGCGGTCCTCGGCGTGCTGCTCTGCGCGCTCCTGGCCCGGATCGCCACTTCAATCTCCGCGAGCCTCCTTTCGACGCGTCGCGCCAAGGAAGTCATGGGTGTCCTCGGGCTGGTACTCATCATCGCCGTGGCCCCGGCGATCATCGCCCTCACCACCGTGGACTGGCAGCGCGACGGATTCGCCGTCCTCGGCCGGGTCGCTGACATCCTCAGTTGGACCCCGCTCGGCGCCGTCTGGTCGTTCCCCGGTGATGCCGCACTCGGCGGCATCGCGCCGGCGATCGTCAAGCTGCTGCTCACCGCGGCGACCATCGCCCTGCTCTGGTTCGCCTGGCAGGCGTTCGTCGCCCGACTGCTCGTGACGCCGGAGCGCCTCGGGACGGGCCGCGACAGCACCGGTCTGGGCTGGTTCGACCTGCTCCCCGGTTCCCCGTCCGGCGCCATCGCCGCTCGGAGCATGACCTACTGGCTGCGCGACCCGCGGTACCTCGTCTCCCTCGTGATCATCCCGATCGCGCCCTTCATCTTCTTCGTGCCCATGCTCGTCGCCGGCATCCCGATGAACGTCCTCGCTCTCGTCCCACTCCCGGTCGTGTGCTGGTTCCTCGGCTGGCTCCTGCACAACGACCTCGCCTTCGATTCGACCGCGGTCTGGCTGCACGTCGCCTCGGGGGTCCGCGGACGATCGGACCGGATCGGCCGGCTCTTCCCGGTGCTCCTCATCGGCATCCCGCTCATCGCGGTCGGGTCGACGCTGAGCATCCTGTTCTACGGCGACTGGGACGCCCTGCCGTCGATGATCGGCGTGAGCACGTGCCTGTTGTTCAGCGGTGCCGGTATCGCGAGCTTCGTGTCCGCGCGGTTCCCGTACCCGACGTCGCTTCCCGGCGACAGCCCGTTCCAGCAGCCGCAGGTGCCGGGCAGCAGCGGCATGTCCGCGCAGTTCCTGAGCCTGCTCGGTACGGTCCTGCTCACGATTCCCGCCGGCTGGTTGGCCGTGCTCGGGCTCACCGGTGAGCCGAACTGGAACTTCGGGGCTCTCGCGGTCGGTGCGGGCACGGGCATCCTGGTCCTCGTGATCGGGATCTTCGCCGGCGGTCGCGTCTTCGACCGCCGCAGCCCCGAGATCGTCGGCTTCGCCAGCTCGCACTGACCAGCCGCCCGCGACCGGATCCGCCCGCAGGAGACCCGGGTGCCGTCCGGCGGTACCATGGAGCCATGGCGCAGCATGACAGCACGAAGCAGCAGATGAGCACGATCGATCCCGGTGGCACGCCCGACGGTGGGAGCACGGCGATCATGGATCGTGAGCTCGAGGAGCTGATCGAGAGCGAGAACATCGAGCCCGGCGATCACGAGCGCTTCTCGCACTACGTCAAGAAGGAGAAGATCCTCGAATCGGCGTTGAGCGGCAAGCCGGTGAAGGCGCTCTGCGGCAAGAAGTGGACGCCGGGTCGAGACCCCGAGAAGTTCCCGATCTGCCCCGCCTGCAAGGAGATCTACGAGAAGCTCCTCCGCGACTGACGTTGGAGCGCACTGCGGCCGACGCTGAGACGCGTCGCCGCGGTCAGCCTTCGAGGTAGACGGTCGGGAGCACGGGGTCGCCGCGGGTGAGGCTGACGGCCCGGGGTGGCAGTTCCGCCACCGCCTGTGCCCGGTGTTCCCTCGCCTGGCGCGTCCCCGCGGCGCCGAGGTACTGCTCGTCCACGAGTCCGCCTTCGACGAGCTGGACCATCAGGGGGCGTTCCGAGGCGGCGTCGGCCGCACCCTCGTGTTCGCCCGCAGGACCGTCGCCGAGGTAGATGCGCTCCTCGCGGGCGACCCCGTGCCGGTCGTAGGCGCGCGCAGCGGTCTTGCGGCCGCCGACGGTCGCCTTCTCGGCCGACTTCTTCGCGACGCTGATCCAGTCGCCCTGGTCGTCGCGGTGCGCCACGAGCTTGTAGACCATGCCCATGGCGGGGGATCCGGAGCCGGTGACCACGGAGGTGCCGACGCCGTAAGAGTCGACCGGGGACGCGGCCAGGGCCGCAACGGCGTGCTCGTCGAGGTCGTTGGTGACGGTGATGCGGGTCGACGTGGCGCCGAGCTCGTCGAGGAGGCGGCGGACCTGGTCGACGACGATCGGCAGATCGCCGGAGTCGATGCGCACGGCTCCCAGCTCCGGGCCGGCGAGGCGGACGCCGAGTCGCACGGCCTCCTCGATGTCGTAGGTGTCGACGAGCAGCGTGGTCCCGGCGCCCATCGTGTCGATCTGGGCTCGGAAGGCGTCCTCCTCGGAGTCGTGCAGGAGGGTGAAGGAGTGTGCGGCCGTCCCCATCGTGGGGATGCCCCAGCTGCGTCCGGCCTCGAGGTTCGAGGTGGCGCTGAAGCCGGCGATGTACGCTGCCCGGGCTGCGGCGATGGCCGACCGCTCGCCCGTCCGACGGGAGCCCATCTCGGCCAGGGGGCGGCTGCCCGCCGCTGAGGTCATGCGCGCGGCGGCCGTGGCGACGGCGCTGTCGTAGTTGAACACGCTGAGCGCCAGGGTCTCGAGGATGACGGCTTCGGCGAACGTGCCCTCCACGACCAGGATCGGCGAACCGGGGAAGAAGGCCTCTCCCTCGCGGTAGCCCCAGATCGATCCCGAGAAGCGGTAGTCGGCGAGCCAGTCGAGCGCCGTCGTGCTGACGACGCCCTCCTCGCGCAGCCACTCGAGTTCCGATTCACCGAAGCGGAAGTGCTTGAGCAGTTCGAGGAATCGGCCCGTGCCGGCCACGACGCCGTAGCGGCGGCCGCCGGAGAGGCGTCTGGCGAACAGCTCGAACAGACACTCCCGATCCGCGGTGCCGCGGTGGAGGGCGGCGTCCAGCATCGTGAGTTCGTATCGGTCGGTGAGGAGAGCTGAGGACTCGTGCACCCGTTCAGCCTAGCCGCGAGCGTGCTCGGAACGTGGTGATCGGTCGGTCAGCGACGTCCGTCGGCAGGGGCGGTAGGCTGGGTCATCGTGAACGACGCACCCATCGGCATCTTCGACTCCGGCGTCGGCGGACTCACGGTGGCGAGAGCGGTCAGCGACCAGCTCCCCGCCGAGTCCGTGATCTACATCGGCGACACGGCCCACTCGCCCTACGGCCCGAAGCCCATCGCCGACGTGCGGCGCTACTCGCTCGAGGTCCTCGACTCGCTCGTCGACCAGGGCGTGAAGATGCTGGTGATCGCCTGCAACACCGCATCGGCGGCGATGCTCCGCGATGCACGCGAACGCTACTCGGTCCCCGTGGTCGAGGTGATCCAGCCCGCTGTGCGGACCGCGGTCCGGAGCACGAGGAACGGGCGCATCGGCGTCATCGGGACCGAGGGCACGATCAACTCGCGGGCGTATCAGGACCTCTTCGAGGTCAATCCCGAGCTGACGGTGTTCGGCCAGGCCTGCCCTCGCTTCGTGGAGTTCGTGGAGGCCGGCGTCACGACCGGCCCCGACCTCCTCGAGGCTGCGGAGGAGTACCTGGCCCCGCTCCGGCACGCCGGCGTCGACACCGTCGTCCTCGGATGCACCCACTACCCCTTCCTCAAGGGCGCGATCAGCTACGTGATGGGTCCGCAGGTGTCGCTCGTCTCGAGCGACACCGAGACGGCGAACGACGTCTACCGCGTGCTCGTCACCCGTGACCTGCTGCGCGACAGCAGCGAACCTGCCACCCACCGGTACGAGGCGACCGGGAGCAGTGCCGACGACTTCATCGCCCTCGCCAACCGTCTGATGGGCCGGGAGATCTCCACCGTCTCGCTCGTCCAGACCGGCGTCATCGACCTTCCATCCCACCAGTTCGAGGAGCACATCCATGAGTGACATCGCGCGCGCCGACGGCCGCACCAACGACCAGCTGCGTCCCATCACGATCGAGCGCGGCTGGAGCGAGCAGGCCGAGGGTTCGGCACTCATCAGCTTCGGCCGGACGAAGGTGCTCTGCACGGCCTCGTTCACCAACGGTGTGCCGCGCTGGCTGAACGGCAAGGGTCGCGGCTGGGTCACCGCGGAGTACGCGATGCTGCCCCGTTCCACCAACGAGCGGATGGACCGTGAAGCGGTCAAGGGCAAGATCGGCGGTCGTACCCACGAGATCTCGCGACTCATCGGTCGGAGCCTCCGAGCCGTGATCGACACCAAGGCCCTCGGCGAGAACACGATCGTCATCGACTGCGACGTCCTGCAGGCGGACGGTGGCACCCGCACAGCGGCGATCACCGGCGCCTACGTCGCCCTCGCCGACGCGATCGAGTGGGCGCGCGGCAAGAAGTTCATCTCGCAGAAGGCGTCTCCCCTCACCGACAGCGTCTCGGCCGTCTCGGTCGGGATCATCGACGGTGTACCCATGCTCGACCTCGCCTACGTCGAGGATGTGCGCGCCGAGACCGACATGAACGTCGTCGTCACCGGCGGCGGATCGTTCGTCGAAGTGCAGGGGACGGCCGAGGGCGCCCCGTTCGACCGCCGCGAACTCGACTCCCTTCTCGACCTCGCCGTCGGTGGCGCTGCGTCGCTCAAGGCCATCCAGTTCGAGGCCCTCGGACGCTGATGGGCGTCGAGATCGTCCTCGCGACGCACAACCACCACAAGGTCGAGGAGTTCCAGCGGCTCGTCAGCCGCGACGTCCCCGGGATCACGGTCCTCGCCTACGACGGCCCGGAGCCCGTCGAGGACGGCACGACCTTCAGCGAGAACGCGTTGATCAAGGCGCGGGTCGCCGCCGCGCACACCGGCTCCATCGCGCTCGCGGACGACTCCGGCATCGGCGTCGAGATCCTGGGTGGATCGCCGGGTATCTTCTCGGCGCGCTGGGCCGGCTCGCAGCACGACTCGACCGCGAACCTCGCCCTCCTCCTCGATCAGCTGCAGGACGTGCACGAGGAGCATCGTGCCGCCTGGTTCGCCTGCCACCTCGCCCTCGTGGTGCCGCCTGGGATCGATGGGATCGAGCCGTTCGAGCACGTCGCCGTCGGAACCTGGCGCGGAACCCTCGCGACGGAGCCGAGCGGGACGAACGGCTTCGGGTACGACCCGGCGTTCATCCCGGACGGTGAGCGGCGGACGGCGGCGGAGCTGTCACCGGCGGAGAAGAACGAGCTGAGCCACCGCGCGCTCGCCTTCCGAGCACTCGTCCCGGTGCTGCAGCGGCTCGTGCCCGATGGGCCCGCCTCGACCGCCAGCTGAGCATGATACTCAGGACCATTCCTATCTCGGCATGAACCCTTCCGCGGGCGCTGGGAAGCTCCTACGGTTGATGCATCATGGGTCACGATCACGCACACGCCGGCACCGCCAACCGCAGGAGACTCGCAGTGGCGATCGCCATCGTCGCGACCGTCCTCGTGGTCGAACTCGTCGGCGCCTGGGTGAGCGGTTCGCTGTCCCTCCTCGCCGACGCCGGGCACATGCTGTCCGACCTCACCGGGCTGATCATCGCGCTCGTCGCCACGATCGTGGCCGCCCGACCGGCAACCGACCGCCAGACCTTCGGGTATCAGCGCGCGGAGGTGTTCGGCGCGCTCATCAACGCGCTCATCCTGATCGCGGTCGCGGTGTCGGTCCTCATCGAGGGGGTGTCCCGCCTCGTCGAGCCGGCGGACGCGGAGGTCAAGAGCCTTCCGATGTTGATCGTCGCCGTCATCGGTCTCGTGGCGAACCTCGCCGCCCTGCAGGTGCTGCGCGGCGGCCGTGACACGTCGATCAACATGCGCGGCGCGTACCTCGAGGTCCTCGGCGACCTCCTCGGTTCAATCGCCGTGATCATCGCCGCGGTGGTCATCATGGTGACGGGTTTCGCTCAGGCCGATGCCATCGCGTCGCTCGCGATCGCCGCGATGATCGTGCCGCGGGCGTGGTCGTTGCTCCGCGACGTCGTCCACGTCCTCAGCGAGTCCGCACCGTCCGACACGGACGTGCAGGAGATCAGGGACCACCTGCTCGGCACCGACGGTGTCGTCGCCGTCCACGACGTCCACGTCTGGCAGATCACGTCCGGACAGCCGGTCTTCTCGGCACACGTCGTCGTCGAGCAGGAGGTGTTCGCCGATGGTGGCACGGGGGAGCTGCTCGACCGTCTCGGTTCGTGCCTCCACGACCACTTCGACGTCGAGCACTCGACGTTCCAGCTGGAACCCGAGGAACACGCCTCGCACGAGGAGTCGCACCACCGCTGACGCGTGGGCGGTCCGCCTGTCGCGATCGCTCGTGCGAGCGTCGCCACCGGTGATCAGACCGTGTCGTTCCCGCGGTCGCGCTTGAAGACGTCCTGGTCGGCGAGCTTCGAAGCCGCGGCCCGACGCTCCTCCTCGGTGATGGTGCCCTGCAGCGCCTTCGCCTTCCGGCTGGACTGGATGTAGTGCCAGGTGGTCGGGATGAGGGTGAGGACGACGGCCCCGATGAGGATGACGTCGATGTAGTTCTGCACGAAGGTGGCGACCGGGGGGATGTATCCGAGCAGGTAGCCGAAGAAGGTGAGCCCGGCGCCCCAAATGAGCGCGCCGATGAGGTTGTAGAGCGAGTACTTCTTGTAGTTCATGTGGCCGATGCCTGCCGCGACCGGGGCGAAGGTGCGGACGATCGGGACGAAGCGCGCCAGGATGACCGCGAGGGCGCCGAAGCGCTCGAAGAAGGCGTTCGTCCGTTCGACGTTCTTGATGCTGAAGAGGCCGGACTCCTTGCGTTCGAACACCTTCGGCCCGAGTTTGTGCCCGATGAGGTATCCGACCTCGCCGCCGAGGAACGCGGCGAACCCGATCGCGAGGCAGACCCACCAGATGTCGATCTCGATGACGCGGGCGGAGCCGAACGCGAGGAGGCCGGTGATGACGAGCAGGGTGTCGCCGGGGAGCAGGAATCCGACGAGGAGGCCGGTCTCGGCGAAGACGATCGCGCAGACCACGACGAGGGCCCAGGGACCGACGGCCGTGATGATGCCCTCCGGGTCGAGCCAGGGGATGAGGGCGGTGTGGACCATGCGGAGCTCCTGCTGTAGGGGGAGGGATGGAACGGCGTACGACGATGTCGCGTGCGGGAGAAGGGACTTGAACCCTCACGCTCGAAAGCACAGGATCCTAAATCCTGCGTGTCTGCCAATTCCACCACTCCCGCGGCCCGCTCAGTCTACGGGAGCGAGGTCGGGAACGTCCTGAGCTTCGGGGGAGGAGCCATGGCCAGCGGAGCCCGGGTCGGCCCGTGTATGCTCGGCTCCATGCGAACGACGTGTGCAACGAGCTGGTGGCCCGCCTCCTAGGCGGACCGCGCACGTGCACACACGACGACTCGACCGCCTGACAGGGCGGTCGTTCTCGTTCGGAGGCCCTGTCGGATCGGTCCCAGCCTGAGGACACCACCATGACCACCCTGCTCCACCGCGTGCTGCACGCCGGCCCCGACTTCCCGTTCGCGGTGCTCCGCAGACACGGCAGCGACACCGTCGACCTCTACACGGGCGACGTCGTCGACGTCGAGTCGCTCGCCGACATCCCGCTCGGATCCGCCGGCGACGACCACCAGCCCGAAGTCCTCACCCTCGTGCCCTATCGCCAGGTGCGCGAGCGCGGCTTCGCAGCGATGGACGACGGCGCTCCGCTGCGCTGCCTCGTGGTGAGCGAGCGTGAGACGGTGACGCTCGACGAGCTCTTCGAGCGACTCCCCGCCGACGCGGTCCCGCTGGTCGACGGTGGGTTCGACGTCTCCGACGAGGACTACGCGTCGATCGTGCGCCGCGTCATCGAGGATGAGATCGGACGCGGCGAGGGCGCCAACTTCGTCATCCGCCGCGAGTTCACCGCGACGACCGAGGTGCCGGCCGAGCGCGCCGTCCTCGCGTGGTTGCGCGCGCTCCTGTCGGGGGAGACCGGCGCCTACTGGACCTTCGCCGTGCACACGCCGGGCGTCTCGATGGCCGGTGCGACGCCCGAGCGCCACGTCGCGGTCGCCCGCGACGCGTCGACCGGTGAACGCACCGTCACCATGAACCCCATCAGCGGCACCTTCCGCCACCCGCGCTCCGGCGCGACCGGCGACGACTTCCGCGCGTTCCTCGGCGACGTCAAGGAGACGGAAGAGCTCTTCATGGTCGTCGACGAGGAGATGAAGATGATGAGCCGGGTGTGTGCCTCCGGTGGACGCATCCTCGGCCCCTACGTCAAGCAGATGTCGCGCCTCACCCACACCGAGTACCTGCTCGCCGGGACGAGCGAACTCGACGTCCGCGAGGTCCTGCGGTTGACGATGTTCGCACCGACGGTCACCGGCTCGCCCATGCAGAACGCGTGTTCGGTCATCGCCCGCCATGAGCGGAACGCGCGCGGCTACTACTCCGGCGTGCTCGCGCTGTTCACCCCGGTGGGCGACGGCGACTACGAACTCGACGCACCGATCCTCATCCGTACCGCCTACGTCGACGACGCCGGTCTCGTCCGCGTTCCCGCCGGTGCGACGCTCGTCCGTCACTCGGATCCCGAGTCGGAGGTCGCCGAGACGGCGGCGAAGGCGGCCGGCGTGCTGACTGCGCTCGGCGTCATGGCACCCGCCGAACTCGGCCCGACCGTCGACCTCGCGGCGGAACCCGGAGTGCAGGACGCGCTCCGAGCGCGGAACGAGCGGTTGGCGTCCTTCTGGTTGCAGCCGCAGCACCCGGCGCCCGTCGGTTCACTGTCGGGCCGTACCGCGGTCATCGTCGACGCCGAGGACGAGTTCACCGCGATGCTCGCCCACCAGCTGCGCCACTTCGGGATGACCGTCAGCGTGGAGCACTGGTCGGCGGTGACCGACGCGCTCGTGGACGTCGACCTCCTCGTCGCCGGCCCGGGTCCAGGCGACCCGCTCGACCTCGCCGACCCGCGGGTCCGCCGGATGCACGAGATCGTATCCGCGCGTCTCGCCGCCGGAGCGCCGCTGCTCGCCGTCTGCTTGAGCCATCAGGTGCTGGCGATCCAGCTCGGGCTGCCGATCGAACGCCTCGACGCGCCACGACAGGGGCTGCAGCTCGACCTCGACCTCTTCGGTGAGCAGTCGCTGATCGGGTTCTACAACACCTTCACCGCACGGCTGGCGGGTGAGGCTCCGGTCGGTGGGGTCGAGATCGCCGCCGATGCGGCGTCCGGCGACGTGTTCGCGATGCGTGGTCGTGGGTTCGCGTCGGTCCAGGGGCACCTCGAGTCGGTGCTGTCGCGCGACGGGCTCCGGACCCTCGGCTCGCTCGCGGGCCACGCGCTCGCGGGTGTCGCATCAGGGCGATCGGCTGCTGCCGTCGGCTCCTGAACGTCATGCACCGCCTGGACGGTCGGTGATGCCGCCCGCCCAGGCGCCGAACCGTGCGTGGCTGCTCGTCAGGCGTCCGCCTGGTCGAGCGTCGTGAACGGCGTGACGTCGGCGAGCTGCGGTCCGAGACCGATGTCGATGAGGCGGACGTCGCCGGCGTAGGCCGAGCCGGGTGGGATGAGGAGCCCGGCCTTCACCGCGCCGAAGGTGACCGTGACCTCCGCCGGCAGGACAGCACCCTCGGGGACGCTTCCCTCGTCGGGGTCGATGCCGCTCGGGACGTCCACGGCGACGACGGTCGGTCCGCCGGAGTTCTGCACGACCGGCAGGACCGCCTCGACGATCGCTTTCGGCGCACCGCGCAGGGTGGGGTTCCGGCTTGCCCCGATCCCGAAGACGGCATCGACGACGATCGCGGCGCCCTTGGCCTCGTCGGCGGTGTCGTCCGGTTCGGCGGGGGAGTTCATGAGGAAGCGGACACCGGCCTCGACCGCCGCGGCGTAGCCCGCCTCGTGGGCGTGGTCACCGGTCCTCGCCACGACGAGGTCGAGCGGGACGTCGTCCGGACCGGTCGTGCCGGCGAGCTCCGCCGCCGCGAAGAGGGCGTCACCGCCGTTGTCGCCTGAGCCGACGAGCAGCAGGATCTTCCAAACCTCGGGTGCCTCGCCCTCGACGCCCGCCGTGCGATCGGCGAGCACCGCCCGCAGTTCTTCGGCGAGGCCGTGGGCGGCTCGCGCCATGAGCGGTTCCCCTGCGTCCAAGAGTGGTGCCTCTGCCGCTCGGACCTGGTCTGCGGTGTAGCCGTTGATCATGGCGCCCACTCTTCCGGCTCGGGTCGACCGCCGCAAGCGGTTGCGGCGCGGCACCAGCTCCGGAATCACCTCTGGATCCTGGCGTGCGCCGGGGCTACCATGCCTGCATGTGCCGGAACATCCACACCCTTCACAATTTCGAGCCGGCGGCGACCGACGACGAGGTCGGGGCCGCGGCGCTCCAGTACGTGCGGAAGGTCAGCGGGTCGACGAAGCCGTCCCAGGCGAACGCTGAGGCCTTCGACCGGGCGGTCGCGGAGATCGCCCACATCACCCGCCACCTGCTCGAGGACCTCGTGACGACCGCCCCGCCGAAGGACCGCGAGGTCGAGGCGCAGAAGGCGAAGGAGCGTTCGGCGAGGCGGTTCGCGACGGCTTGAGCGCGACCGTCGGTTCGGGACCTGGTCAGGCGAGCTCGAGTCGGATGTCCGGGTGGCCGGCGAAGACCTCGAGGAGGAGGTCGAAGTAGGTCTTGCCTCGGCCGGCGTCCAGGTCGTCGAGCTGCGTGGTGATCCGCGCCGTGTCGAACGGTGCGCCCCGTTCGAGTTTCTCCTGCAACCACGCGCGGGTGGCCGTGATGCCGAGTGCGGTGCGGCTGGCGTCATGCTCCGTCCAGACGAAGTGCACGTCGTCGATTTCGCGGAGCGCGCCGATCCCGCCGTAGAGGACGTCGTCGAGGGCGTCGAGGCTCGGGCCGAGGTCCCAGTTCTCGTCCTGCATCACCAGCTCGTTCATCACCTCGTAGAACGAGGAGATGTCGTGGATGCGGGAGCCGTCGATGCGGAAGGTGGTCGGCACGGTCCCCGAGCCTAGTGACCGCTCGGTGACGCGTCGAGCGGGTGCAGCTGTGGATAACTTCTGCGGGGTGTGGCCGGTGTTCGTCAGGATGGCGGCATGGGGACAGCGGCGGAGATCATCACGGCGCGCGTGCGTGACCGGGTGCGTGAGGAGTTCGGGGAGCCGGGTCGGCGTGGGGGAGCGGGGAGGATCGCCCGTGAGGAGGTGCGTCGCTACAACGAGCGGGCGTTGAACGACACGACGCCGCTGATCGATGATGAGCACGGGATGACGAGCGAGGTGCTCGCCGCGGTGACGGGGTTCGGTGCGATCCAGCCGTTGCTCGATGATCCGGGTGTCGAGGAGATCTGGATCAACGAGCCGACCAAGGTGTTCGTCGCCCGCGGCGGGGTGTCGGAGCTCACGGACGTGGTCCTCGGCGAGGGTGACGTCCGCGATCTCGTGGAGCGGATGCTGCGCGCCACCGGTCGACGGGTCGACCTCGCGAACCCGTTCGTCGACGCGTCGCTTCCGGACGGCTCGCGGCTGCACGTCGTCATCCCCGACGTCACGCGTCGGCACATGTCCATCAACATCCGCAAGTTCTCCGCGCGAATCCGCGACCTCGGTCAGCTCGTGGCCGCAGGGTCGATCAGCTACCAGGCCGCCGAGTTCCTGCGCGCGAGCATGACCGCGGGGGCGAACCTGCTCGTGTCGGGCGCGACCCAGGCCGGCAAGACCACGATGCTCGGCGCCCTCATCGCCGCGCTGGACCCAGCCCTCCGCATCGTCACCGTCGAGGAGACCTTTGAGCTCGCGCCGGGCAACCGCGACGTCGTCGCGATGCAGTGCCGGCAGGCCAGCCTCGAGGGCACGGGAGAGATCACCCTCCGACGGCTCATCAAGGAGGCGCTCCGGATGCGGCCGGACCGCATCGTCGTCGGCGAGGTCCGGGAGGCGGAGAGCCTCGACCTCCTGATCGCCCTCAACAGCGGGTTGCCCGGGCTCTGCAGTATCCACGCGAACTCCGCGCGCGACGCGATCGGCAAGCTCTGCACGCTGCCACTGCTGGCGGGCCGGAACATCGACTCGGGGTTCGTGCGCCCGGCCGTCGCATCCTGTGTCGACCTCGTCGTGCACTGTGAGCTCGACCGGTCCGGACGCCGACGGGTGGCGGAGATCATCGCGGTCGGCGGGAGCGGGGAGTCCCACACGATCGAGGCCTCCACCCTCTTCGAGCAGCGCGACGGAGAGCTCCGCGCGACCGGTCGCTTCCCGCTGAACGACGCCAAGTACCGTGCGGCCGGGATCTCGCTCGCATCGATCCTCGCCGTCGGCGAGCGATGAGTCTCGTCGTCGGAGCGGTCCTCGCCGCAGGCCTCCTCCTCACCGTCGCACCCTGGTGGTGGCCGGACCCTGAGCCGCTGCGCGACACCCTGGAGCGGTGGAGGCCGGTCGCTGCGCTCCGCGAACTCCTGATCCTGGCCGGTCTGCCCGGTCGGTACTGGGCGGCCGCCATCGTGGTCTCCGTCCTCGCCGGTCTCGTCTCCGGCGCAGTGGTCCAGGCGCTCTGCCGGGTCCTGCCGTTGAGCGCCGTCGTCGCCGTCGCCGGACTCGTCGCCCCGGTGATCGTGCTCCGAGCCCGCGCCACCTCTCGACGTCGCCTGCAGCGGGGACTGTGGCCGGATGTCGTGGACCACCTGTTGTCCGCGATCCGATCAGGGCTCTCGCTCCCGGATGCGGTGGCCGCGCTCGACACCGTCGGACCCGCACCGCTCCGCCCGGCGTTCGCCGCGTTCAGCGCCGACTACCGGGCTGCCGGCCGCTTCGCCGACGGCATCGACGACCTGAAGACCGCGCTCGCCGACCCGGTCGCGGACCGCATCCTCGAGACGGTGCGCATGGCCCGCGACGTGGGAGGCACGGAACTGCCGGCGGTGCTCCGAGCGCTGTCCGCGGGGCTGCGCGAGGAGTCGGCCATCCGAGCCGAGGCCGAGGCGCGACAGTCCTGGGTGGTGAACGCCGCCAGGCTGGGCGTCGCAGCACCATGGGCGATCCTCCTGCTCCTGTCGTCCCGGCCGGAGGCCTCGGCCGCCTACAACTCCCGGGAAGGAGCAGTCCTGATCATCGCCGGCGTCGTGGTCTCCGCCCTCGCCTACCAGGCGATGCTCCGCGTCGGACGCCTCCAGCCCGAACGACGGTGGTTCCGGTGAGTGCCGACGGAGCGTGGGCCGTCAGCCTCGGAGCGGTGCTCGGGGTCGGCCTCTGGGCGCTCGCGATGCTCCTGCCGGCACTCGGACGACCGCGGCTCGCGGACCGCATCGCCCCCTATGTCGCCGACCTCTCCAGCGACGCCCGCTCACAAGCCGCGCGCCGCTCGACCGACCCGCTACCGGTCCTCGGGACCCTGCTGGTCCCGGTCCTCCGCGCCGTTCGATGGTCGCTCGGGCTGGTCGGCGCCGATCAGGAACTCGTCATCCGTCGATTGGGTCAAGCCGGGGGACCGACGCTCGAGCGGTACCGACTGCTGCAACTCCTCTGGGGGCTCGGCGGCTTCGCGGTCGCCGCGGCGCTCGCCGTGTTCTCCTTCAGCAACGGTCGGCTCCCGCTCCCGTTCGCAGCACCGCTTCCCGCGGTCGGGGCGGTGGCCGGAATCGTCCTCCGCGACCAACTGCTGGCGCTCGCCGCCAGTCGCCGCCTCGCGCGGATCGAAGAGGAGCTGCCGACGGTGCTCGAGTTCCTCAGTCTGAGTCTCGCGGCGGGCGAAGCGATCACGGACGCCATGGACCGCGTGGCGCGCATCGGGTCCAGCGGGGAGCTCGGTAGGGAGTTCCGCCGGGTGATGGCGGACGTCTCCACCGGTATCCCGTTCGCCACCGCACTCCGGCAGTTCGAGGCACGACTCGCGATGCCGATGCTGTCGCGATGCGTCGACCAGATCCTCGGTGCGCTCGAACGCGGCACACCGGTCGCAGCCGTGCTCCTCGATCACGCACACGACGGACGCGACACCGCCAAACGCCGTCTCCTCGAATCCGCCGGGAAGAAGGAGGTCGCGATGCTCGTGCCCCTCGTCTTCCTCATCCTGCCCCTGTCCATCATCATCGCCGTCTTCCCCGGAGTCTTCGTGCTCCGGACCGGCTTCTGACGAAAGGTTCCACATGTCCTCCCCCTCCTTCCTCGACCGCGCGTTTCGCCGGAGTCGTTCCCTCTTCACCGAGGAGCGCGGCGACGTCCCCGGCTGGGTCCTCATCACGCTCATGACGGCCGGGCTCGTCCTCCTCATCTGGGGTGTCGCCGGCCCGGCGCTCACGCAGGTGTTCGAACAGGCCATCGACCGTGTCTCCGGCATCTGAGCCCGAGATCGGCGGATGGCGGACGCGACTCCTGCGCGGCGAGGACGGATCAGCCGTCGCCGAGTTCGTGTTCGTCGGAGCGATCCTCACCGTCCTGATGATGTCCGTGGTCCAGCTCGCGCTCGCCTTGCACGTCCGGAACACGCTCATCGACGCGGCGGCGGAGGGAGCCCGGTTCGGCGCACTGGCCGACACCGAGCTGCTCGACGGCGCCGACCGGGCACGCCAGCTCATCGCCTTCGCCGTGGGAGAGGGGTACACGGGTGACGTCAGCACGACGCTGGCCGAACATCGCGGAGCCGACATGGTCACCGTGACCGTCCGCGCGCCGCTCCCGATCGTGGGCTTGATCGGGCTGCCCGGTGTCTTGGAGGTGGAGGGTCATGCGGTCCTCGAGACGCTCGAGTGATGAGCTGCGTCGCCGACCGACCGCACTGGACGACGACGGTTCGGCCTCCCTCGAGTTCATCACCGTCGGTCTGGTCCTCCTCGTGCCGATCGTCTATCTCATCGTCGCGCTCGCCGAGGTGCAGGCGGCGGTGCTCGCGGCCGGCGGGGCTGCGGCGCAGGCGGCGAAACTCTACGCGCGGGCCGACGACGACGCCACGGGTCGCGACCGCGTTGAGGACTCGCTCGCACTCGCGCTCGACGACTTCGGGCTCGACCGGTCCCAGTCGTCCGTCACGCTCGACTGCGCACCAGCCGGTCTCCCATGCGGGCAGCGCGGCGGTGCCGTAACCGTCACCGTCGACATCCTCGTCGTCCTGCCGCTGATGCCCGAGATCATCGGCGTCCAGGCCGCGGTCCCCGTGACCGGCGCGGCGACGGCACCGATCTCCCGGTTCGACGACCGGTTCAGCGAGGCGGAATGAGGGTTCCGGGCGGACGTCGACGTCCGGACGTCGACGAGGAGGACGGGTCCACCATGCTCCTGACGATTGGATTCGCCGTCGTGGCGCTCGCCGTGGTCCTCGTCGGGAGCGCCGCCACATCCCTGTACGTGGAGCACAAGCGGCTCCTCGACCTCGCCGACCGCCTGGCCGCGACCGCCGCGGAGTCCTTCTCCATCGACGATGTCACGATGCAGCCCGACGGGACCTTCCGACCCGTCCTCGATGACGACTCGGTCCGTTCGAGTGCGCGCGACGACCTCATCACTGGCGGTGCGGGTGCGCTCACCGGCGTCGAGATCGTCGCGGCGCGGACCCCGGACGGCCGGAGCGCGGAGGTCTCGCTGGCGTCGGACTGGCGACCGCCGATGCTGACCCTGTTCGTCCCGCAGGGCCTCCGGATCGAGGCGACCGCGAGTGCGCGGAATGTCTTCTGGTGAGGGCGGACGGACCTGCCGACGATCAGGGGAACGGGCGCGTGCCGCGATCGATGAAGCGTGGGATGAACCGGAAGAGGAGGAACGCGCCGATGAGCCCGACGCCGCCGATGGTGCCGGCGGCGAGGGAGATCGACGCAGCCGCGGTGATCCCGGACATCGCCAGTGGAGCGGCGGCGGTGCCCGCGTCGCCCAGGAATCGATAGGCGCCGAGGAACGGCGCGGGACGGTCCGGTGGCGCGAGGTCGGAGCCGAGGGTCATGAGGATGCCGCTACCAAGCCCATTGGACAGTGCCAGCACGAGCGCGACGGCGATGAACCAGACCCGCGCCTCGTCGAGGTCGTGCGTGAAGGCCAGGACGATGAAGCCGGAGCCCAGCCCGATCATCGACGGGACGGCGGTCCAGATCCGCCCCCAGCGGTCCATGACCTGACCGCTGGCGTAGAAAAGAGCGAACTCCACCGCGCCGACGACGCCGATGATGAGCGCCGTGTCCGTCTCCGAGACGCCGATGCTGACGGCCCACAGGGGGAGCAGGACCGCCCGACACGAGCGCAGGGCGCCGACGAGTGCAGCGGTCGTCCCCATCCTGGTGAGCACCGCGCCGTGCGCTCGGATCGAAGCGATCAGACCGCTCGACTCCTCGGACGCGAGCTCTTCTCCCTCGGTCCGCTCCTCGCCGTCGGCGGTGCGCGTCGACGGCGGTCGCCCGAACATCTCCGCCGGGTCGGGGAGGACGAGCAGGGTGATCGCGGAGCCAGCGCAGCAGATGACCATCACCCAGAACGCCGCCTGCGACGTCCCGGTGAGGTGGATGACGCCCGCCGCGAGGAACGGGCCGATGAACGTGCCGGCGCGGAAGACACCGCCGAGCGAGGAGAGCGCCCTCGCCCGGTACCGCATCGGCACGTACGTCGTCATGAACGCGTGCCGGGCCAGCCCGAACACGGCGGTCGCGAGCCCGATGCAGAAGATGCCGACGGCGAGGACGAACGGATTCGGCGAGATGGCCGCCGTCGCGACACCGACGACCGCGAGCAGCGCCGCCCACATCATCGCGAAGCGTTCGCCGATCCGACTGACGATCCACCCGGACGGGACGTCGCCGACGAGTTCGCCGAGCATGATGAGCGAGGAGATGACGCCGGCGACGGCGAGCGTCGCCCCCAGGTTCCCGGCGACGGCCGGGATGATCGGGATGATGGCGCCTTCACCGATCGAGAACAACAGTGTGGGGAGGAAGACCGAGACGGCCACGGAGCGCAGCTGGAACGGGCGTTCGTCGGAAGTCATCCCCTCGATCGTACGCCCGCGGCCCTGCGCGGTAGGCTGAAGCCAAATGTTTGACTTGGACCTCTCCACACAGATCAGTACCCTCCGCTCGACCTTCGACGACATCCGCACCGTCGTCGACGTCGACCGTCTCGAAGCCGAGATCGCGACGCTGAGCGAGCAGGCGGGTGCCCAGGATCTCTGGGACGACACGACGAACGCGCAGAAGGTGACGAGCGCCCTCAGCCACCGTCAGTCCGAGCTCGCCCGCATCACCAGCATCGCGAACCGGCTCGACGACCTCGAGGTGCTCATCGAACTCGCGACCGACGCCCAGGACGAGGAGTCGGCCGAAGAGGCCCGCCAGGAGCTCATCAGCCTGCAGAAGGTGCTCGGCGACCTCGAGGTGCAGACGCTGCTGAGCGGCGAGTACGACCCGCGCCCCGCCGTCGTCACCATCCGCGCGGGCGCCGGTGGTGTGGACGCCGCCGACTTCGCGGACATGCTGTTCCGCATGTACCTGCGGTGGGCCGAGCAGCACAAGTACCCGGTCACCGTCATGGACACGAGCTACGCGGAGGAGGCCGGCATCAAGTCGGCCACCTTCGAGGTCGACGCACCGTACGCCTTCGGCACGTTGAGCGTCGAGGCGGGCACGCACCGCCTGGTGCGCATGAGCCCGTTCGGTGCCGCCGGCAAGCGTCAGACGAGCTTCGCCGCCGTCGAGGTCATCCCGCTCATGGAGGAGACGGAGATCGTCGAGATCCCCGAGTCGGACATCCGTGTCGACGTCTTCCGGTCCAGCGGCCCTGGCGGCCAGTCGGTCAACACGACCGACTCCGCCGTTCGCATCACCCACCTGCCGACCGGCACGGTCGTCTCGATGCAGAACGAGAAGAGCCAGATCCAGAACCGCGCCGCGGCCATGCGCGTGCTCCAGTCACGGCTCCTCCTGATCCAGAAGGAGCAGGAGGCCGCGACCAAGAAGGAGCTGGCCGGCACCATCACGGCGAGCTGGGGCGACCAGATGCGCTCCTACGTGCTCGCGCCGTACCAGATGGTCAAGGACCTGCGGACGGAGCACGAGCAGGGGAACCCCGCAGCGGTGTTCGACGGCGATCTCGACGGGTTCATCGCCGCGGGCATTCGCTGGCGGTCGATGTCGAAGCCGGAGTAGCGCAGCGCGGCATAGTGTTCGCCCAGCCCTCGTACAGGGTACGGATCGCGGGCGTGTCCTGCCCGTAATCGGCAGGTCGCTCCTTAAGCTCAAGGAGCCATGATTCGGTTTGATCACATCTCCAAGAAGTATCCGGGAACCTCGCGTCCCGCGCTCAACGACGTCGATTTCGAGATCCTCCGGGGAGAGTTCATCTTCCTCGTCGGTGCCTCGGGGTCGGGGAAGTCGAGCTGCCTCCGCCTGATGCTCAAGGAGGACAAGCCGAGCAAGGGCAAGATCCATGTGCTCGGCCACGACCTCGGTTCCATCTCGAACCGCAAGGTGCCGTACTTCCGGCGCAGCCTCGGGGTCGTGTTCCAGGACTTCCGACTGCTGCCGAGCAAGACGGTCTACCAGAACGTCGCCTTCACCCTCCAGGTGATCGGCAAGTCGCGCGGATTCGTCCAGGAGGCCGTCCCCGACGTCCTCAAGATGGTCGGACTCGACGGCAAGGCGCAGCGCCTGCCGCACGAGCTGTCCGGTGGTGAGCAGCAGCGCGTCGCCATCGCCCGCGCGATCGTCAACAAGCCGCAGATCCTGCTCGCCGACGAACCGACCGGTAACCTCGACCCCGCCACCAGCGCCGGCATCATGCAGTTGCTGGAGCGCATCAACGCCGGTGGGACGACGGTCGTCATGGCCACGCACGAGGCCGGCTTCGTCGATCAGATGCAGCGCCGGGTGATCGAGCTGCAGGACGGTCAGATCGTCCGTGACGAACGCCACGGTGGATACGGCACGACCGCGGCCATCCCGGGTCTCGTCAGAGGATCCTCCAAGGCTGCCGCCCCGTCGGCGCAGACGACCCCCGCAACGGCCTCGACCCCGGTCGCACCCGCCGTCGAGACCTCCTCGGTTCCGGTGACGACCACGACCTCATCCGTCGCTGCCAGCTCCGAGCCCACGACGAGTGCCGTGGCCGCAGCCGCGGTCGCCGCAACCGCGGCCACGCCGACCGCTTCAGCCGCACCGACCGCGCCCGCCGCGGTCTCGCGCGAGACCACGCCGCAGGCCGACACCGACGAGGTCGTCACCGGGGTGTCCGGCTCGACGCCGATCCAGGAAGCGGCCGCAGCACCCGTCGCCGAGCCTGCGGCCCCGGCGACGCGAGCCGAGGAGTCGAGACCGGAAGCGCCCGAGGCCGAGCCGACGACGCCGGAAGCGGAGCCCGCCGTGCCACCGGCGGCTGCAGTCCCGGAGGTCGCGCCTCCACAACGCCTGAGCAACGCCACGGGCCCCATCGGGCTCCCGGCACGCAACGAGATCGACCCCATTGAGGTCGAACACCTGTCGCTCGCCGAGCGACTCGGCCTGCGTGCCGCGGCGCGCGGCACTGAAGACGGAGAGCAGAACGTGGGGCCGACCAAGTGAGACTCGCACTGATCTGGTCCGAGGTCTGGAACGGCCTGCGTCGCAACGTCTCGATGGTCGTCTCCGTCGTGCTCGTGACGTTCATCTCGCTCACCTTCGTCGGTACGGCCGTCCTGCTGCAGATGCAGATCGGCCAGATGAAGAACTACTGGTACGACCGCGCACAGGTCGCGATTTACCTCTGCACCGCCGACAGCGCGGGCGACACCTGCGCCGCCGGCGCCGCGACCGAAGAGCAGCGCGCCGCCGTCCAGAGTGCGCTGGAGTCGTCGACCCTCGCACCCTTCGTGGACAAGTTCTACTTCGAGGACCAGGCGCAGGCGTTCACGAACTTCCAAGAGC
This sequence comes from Plantibacter sp. CFBP 8804, assembly GCF_014841225.1. Taxonomy (NCBI): domain Bacteria; kingdom Bacillati; phylum Actinomycetota; class Actinomycetes; order Micrococcales; family Microbacteriaceae; genus Plantibacter; species Plantibacter sp. CFBP 8804. The sequence continues at coordinate 753,140 of NZ_JACYTU010000001.1, read as the reverse complement.
AGTTCAAGGGCAACGACATCGCACAGTTCGTCACGGCGGACCAGCTGCCCGAGACCTTCTGGGTGAACATGAAGGACGCCTCGCAGTCCGACGTGCTCGTCGAGGCGTTCTCCGGCGTCGCGGGCGTGGAGCAGGTGACGGATCAACGCCAGTACCTCGACCAGATCTTCTCGGTCCTGAACATCGCCAGTTACACGGCGATCGGGATCGCGGCACTCATGCTGGTCGCCGCAGCCCTGCTGATCGCGACGACCATCCGATTGTCGGCGTACTCGAGACGCCGGGAACTCGGAATCATGCGATTGGTCGGTGCATCGAACCGGTTCATCCAGACACCGTTCATCCTCGAGGGTGTGTTCGCCGCGCTCATCGGCTCCATCCTCGCGGCCGGGGCGGTGATCACCATCGTCCAGGTGTTCGTCCAGGGATACCTGGCGGACCGCATGCGGTACGTCAACTTCGTCGATCTCGGTGACGCCTTCGTGGTTCTCCCGATCCTGCTGCTCGTCGGCGTGCTGTTGGCGGCGATCTCGGCCAACTTCGCGATCTCGCGGTACCTCAAGGTCTAACGGGGAGGCAGTGCGGCCGCCGCACCGCTCGCTCTGCGTTAGACTGACAGGCTGCCGCGATCGCGGCCGGTCCGTTCCGATGGATCCGAACCAGAACGTCAGGAGTACACCGTGCCGAGGGAACGGGGCGAGAACGTCGTGGCCACGAACCGCAAGGCCCGCCACGACTACACGATCGAGGACACCTACGAGGCCGGCATGGTCTTGACGGGTACCGAGGTGAAGTCGCTGCGAGCCGGGCGGGCGTCGCTCGTCGACGGGTACGCCTTCATCGACCGCCGTGAGGCGTGGCTCGACGCGGTGCACATCCCCGAGTACGGTCAGGGCACGTGGACGAACCACCCGCCACGGCGCAAGCGCAAGCTGCTGCTGCACCGCGAGCAGATCGACAAGATCGCCCACAAGATCGCCCCGGGTGGCTTCACCCTCGTGCCGTTGAAGATCTACTTCAAGGACGGCAAGGCCAAGGTGGAGATCGCCGTGGCGAAGGGTAAGAAGGAATACGACAAGCGGCATGCCCTCCGCGAGAAGCAGGACACCCGTGAGGCCGCGCGTGCGATGGCCACCAGGAACCGGCTCGGCGAATAGGTGACAGGTGCCCCTGGGGCGCGGTAGACTTGCAAGCTGCACCGCAAGGTGCTCGTTCACCGTTCGCGGTGGATTGACAACTCGACAGCGTGTGACAACGACCCTCTTCGCCTCGTTCTCCGAGGCGCTGAGTCCATGGGGATGATCGGTTTCGACATTGCCTGCGAAACTGCGAGAAGCGGGTCGAGGATGCAGGGTTATCTCGTTAACGATCTCTGCAAAACAACAAGTGCCAACTCTAAGCGCACTGACTTCGCCCTCGCTGCTTAAGCGAGCCCGATAGTCCGTCAGACCGAGCGTGTCCCCGTCTCGGATCCTGGCGTCATCTAGGGGACTTGCTGGATGACGGAGCCGCGACGTCATCCGGGACTTTTCTTCGGCTGGGCCCGTCGACCAAGATGCCCTTGTCAATGGTCGGGGCCGAGTAGAACATTTTAAGGGATACGCCCGTAGAAGGCGCAGAATCACAGCAGTGGACGGGGGTTCAATTCCCCCCATCTCCACTCCGGACGTTGTCACACGCTGCCGAGTCGACGACAGGCCCCCGCTTCGGCGGGGGCCTGTCGTCGTTCCTGGGGTCGGAGGGGTACCGACGGGCTGCTAACCTGGGAGTCCAGAGGCCGCCACCACCCGGGAGACCTGCATGGCGACAATCCTGCTAGTTTTTGCTGCGATCGCCGTCGCCACGCCCACACTCACTCGAGTGCTGTCGACGAAGGTCTTCTACGTCATCGCGTGTATGCCCGCGGCGGCATTCGTCTGGGCGCTCTTCCAGACCGGCACGGTCACGTCCGGCGGAACGGTCGTCGAGACGATCGAGTGGATCCCGCAGCTGAGCATCGCGCTCTCGTTCCGGATGGACACGCTCGCCTGGCTGCTGTCCCTCGTGGTCACCGGCGTCGGTGCCCTCGTGCTGCTCTACTGCGGCCGCTACTTCTCGTCGACCGAGCCCGGCCTCGGTCGCTTCGCCGCGCTCCTCTTCGCCTTCGCCGGCACGATGTTCGGCCTGGTGACCGCCGACGACATCATCGTCATGTTCATGTTCTGGGAGATCACGAGTGTGCTCTCCTACCTGCTGATCGGGCACTACACCGATCGCAAGGAGAGTCGCGGTGCCGCGCTGCAGGCGCTCCTCGTGACGACCTTCGGCGGGCTCGTCATGCTCGTGGGCGTCATCATGATCTCCGTGCAGGCGCAGAGCACTTCGCTCGCCTCGATCGTCGAGCAGGGTCTGACCGGCCCCGCGACCACCGTCGCCATCCTCCTCATCCTCGTCGGCGCGATCTCGAAGTCGGCGCTCGTGCCGTTCCACTTCTGGCTGCCGGCCGCGATGGCCGCACCGACGCCCGTGAGCGCATACCTGCACGCTGCGGCGATGGTGAAGGCGGGGATCTACCTCGTCGCGAGACTCGCTCCCGGTTACGCCGACACCCCGGGTTGGGACGCGATGCTCGTCGGTCTGGGCGTCCTCACCATGGTCGCCGGGGCCTGGCGGTCGCTGCGTCAGTACGACCTCAAGCTGGTCCTGGCCTACGGGACGGTGAGCCAACTCGGGTTCCTCATGGTCATCTCGGGGTACGGCACCCGTGATTCGGCCCTGGCCGCCGTCGCGCTCCTGCTCGCCCACGCCATCTACAAGGCGGCACTCTTCCTCGTCGTCGGCATCATCGACCACCGTGCTGGGACGCGTGACTGGCGGCACCTCTCCGGTCTCGGGCGTCAGACGCCGGTGCTCGCCGTCATCGCGGCGATCGCGGTCGCGTCGATGGCCGGTATCCCACCGCTCTTCGGGTTCGTCGCGAAGGAGGCCGTCTTCACCTCACTGCTGGAGGGCGCGCTCGAGGGCGACGTGTGGGGTTGGGTCGCGATCATCGGCACTGCCGTCGGGTCCGTGTTGACCGTCGCGTACAGCGCCCGGTTCCTCTGGGGCGCCTTCGGAGACCGACGCGGCGCCGCGCCGACCGAACTGCATGCCGAATCCGGAACAATCATGATCGCGCCGGGCATCCTCGCCGTCGCGACCATCGCCCTCGGCTTCGCGACGAAGCCCATCGACACGGTGCTCGCGCCGTACGCGGACTCCGTGGGGGAGGGCGACTACCACCTCGCGCTCTGGCACGGCCTCGAGCCGGCGCTCGGCATCTCGGCCGTCGTGGTGCTGCTCGGTCTGCTGCTCTTCCGCTGGAGGCTCCCGGTCGCGCGTCTGCAGGACCGCCTGCCACCCCTCATCGACTCCTCGAAGGGCTACTGGGCGGCGACCCAGGGCATCGACCGGCTCTCCGCGAAGGTCACCCTGTTCGCCCAGCGCGGCGGGCTCGTCCAGTACCTGTCCACCATCCTCGTGGTCTTCGTCCTGACCCTCGGCACGATCGCCCTCCTCGGGCGTGCCTGGCCGAGCGAGATCCGGCTGTGGGACTATCCCGCCCAGGTGGCCATCGCCTTCATCATGGCGACCGCGGCGATCGCGGCCGCCCGGGCGAAGCAGCGCATGGCCGCCGTGCTGCTCGTCGGCGTCACCGGTTTCGGGCTCGTGGCGCTGTTCGCCCTGCACGGCGCTCCCGACCTCGCGCTGACCCAGGCCCTCGTCGAGACGATCACGATCGTGGTGTTCGTCCTCGTGCTCCGCCGACTCCCGGCCAAGATCGCCCAGCGCAACGCCCCGGTCCACCGCGTCCGTCGGGTCGTCATCGGGACGCTGACCGGCCTGGTCATGGGGCTCATCGGGGTCATCGCCCTGGGCGCGCGACAGGCCGAGAGCATCGCGACCGAGCTGCCCCGGCTCGCCGTCGAGGAGGGCCACGGCAAGAACATCGTCAACGTGATGCTCGTCGACATCCGAGCCTGGGACACCATGGGGGAGATCTCCGTGCTCGTCGTGGTGGCCACCGGTATCGCGAGCCTGCTCTTCGTCTCACAGCGGGGCGCCGAGGTCCCGCGCCTCAGCGGTGCGCGGCGCCGACGTATCCCGGGCCTCCGATCCCAGGTCGTGTCCGACCCCCACCTCGCGGACAGCGAGATGGAGGCGCCTCGCGATGCGGTGGGGCGGCACTCATGGCTCATCGGTGGCCGGGCGATCGCCGAGGCGAACCGTTCGATCCTCCTCGAGGTCCTCGTGCGGCTCCTCTTCCACCCGGCGATCGTCGTCTCCGTCTTCCTGCTCTTCGTCGGCCACAACGAGCCGGGCGGCGGCTTCGCCGGTGGTCTGCTCGCCGGCCTCGCGCTCGTGATGCGGTATCTCGCCGGCGGACGCTACGAGCTCGGCGAAGCCGTGCCGATCGACGCGGGCAAGGTGCTCGGCGTCGGGCTGCTGCTCGCGGTGGGGACGGCCGTCGGTTCCCTGTTCTTCGGCGGCGAGGCGCTCCAGTCCGCGTACTTCTCGGCCGACGTCCCGATCCTCGGACACCTCTCGTTCGGCACGTCCAGCATCTTCGACATCGGCGTCTACCTCGTCGTCGTCGGACTGGCGCTCGACATCCTGCGCAGTCTCGGGGCCGAAGTCGACCGTCAACAGGAGGAAGCCGACATCGACGAGCAGAGTACGGACGAGTTCTCGGCGAGTGAGGCCGAACGATGAGCGCCTCTCTGACCCTCGTCGTCCTGATGGCCGTCATGTACGGCACCGGGGTGTACGTCATGCTCGAGCGGAGCCTCACCAGGTTCCTCATCGGGTTCGTGCTCGTCGGCAACGCGACGAACCTGCTCATCCTGATCATGAGCGGCCCGAGCGGCACCGCACCGCTCGTCACGGGCACCGCCTCCGACGACCGCATGGTCGACCCGGTCCCGCAGGTGCTCATGCTCACGGCCATCGTCATCAACTTCGGCGTGACCGCCTTCATCCTGGCGCTCATCTACCGGACCTGGTGGTTGGCACAACTCGGCGACGAGGGCGACACCCTCAGCGACGAGCACGCCGACGACACGGAGGCGGCGACCGAGGCGGTCTTCAACCAGGTCGACCTGGACGACGAGGCCATCCAACGGGTCCTCGACGAGAGCAACGAGCACGGCGACGATCGCAAGACGACCAGGAAGGGGGCAGGCGAATGAACGCACTCGTCCCGCTCGTGGTCATGATCCCGCTGATCGGCTCGGCGATCGCGCTCATGTTCCGCAACCGCCGCAAGACGCAGGTGGCGATCAGCGTCATCGCGCTCACCGCGGTGACCGTGATCAGTGCGATCCTGCTCGCGGCCGTCGACCAGAGCGGCACGATCGTCGTCGAGCTGGGCGGCTGGTCCCCGCCGTGGGGGATCGTGCTCGTCGTCGACCGACTGTCGGCGATCATGCTGCTCGTCGCCGCCCTGATGCTGCTGGGCGTCCTCATCTTCGCCATCGGTCAGGGCATCGTCGACGGCGACCGGGAGACGCCGGTGTCGATCTTCCACCCGACCTACCTGGTCCTGGCGGCCGGGCTGTTCGACGCCTTCGTCGCGGGCGACCTCTTCAACATGTACGTCGGCTTCGAGATGCTCCTCGCATCCAGTTACGTCCTCCTCACCCTGGGCGGCACGGGAGCGCGGATCCGCGCCGGTGTCACGTACATCGTCATCAGCCTCATGTCGTCGCTGCTCTTCGTCGCCGCGATCGCCCTCATCTACGGCGCGACGGGCACGGTGACGATCGCCCTCGTGGCGGACCGCGTGCGCGACCTGCCGATGGAGGTGCAGGCGATCCTCTGCGCCGCACTCCTGCTCGGGTTCGCGGTGAAGGCTGCGGTGTTCCCGCTCTCGTTCTGGCTGCCCGACTCCTACCCGACCGCGCCGGCGCCGGTCACGGCGGTGTTCGCGGGCCTGCTGACGAAGGTGGGTGTGTACGCGATCATCCGGACCGACACGCTCATCTTCAAGGACGTGCCGCTGGCGACACCCTTGATGGTCATCGCCTTCCTGACCCTGCTCATCGGCATCTTCGGCGCGGTCGCCCAGGCCGACATCAAACGTTTGTTGTCGTTCACGCTCGTGAGCCACATCGGCTACATGATCTTCGGGATCGCCGTCGGCGGGGTCGCCGGGACCGCCGCGACGATCTACTACATCGTCCACCACATCGTCGTCCAGACCACGCTGTTCCTCACCACCGGTCTCGTCGAGCGGATCGGCGGGACGACCTCCATCTCCCGGCTCGGCGGCATCCTGAAGGCCTCGCCGATCGTCGGTGTGCTGTTCTTCATCGGAGCGATGAACCTCGGCGGTATCCCGCCGTTCTCGGGCTTCCTCGGCAAGATCGGGCTGTTCCAGGCGGGTGTCGCCCTGGGCGACCCGCTGTCGTACATCCTCATCGCCGCCGGAGCCGCGACCTCGCTCCTGACGCTGTACGCCCTGGCGCGCGTGTGGAACATGGGCTTCTGGCGTGGGAAGGACGAGGTCGCCGGATATTCCTCGCCGTTGCTCGACCAGCTCGCGGAGAGCCCCGAGGACTCGGGCTCGGTCGACACCAAGACCATCTCGCGCCCGATGATCGGCGCCACGACCGGCATGGTCGCGTTGACGCTCGCCCTGACGGTCTTCGCGGGGCCGCTCTTCGGACTGGCCACGCGCGCGGCGGAGAACATCGAGGACCCGGACAACTACATCACCGCGGTCTTCCCCGACGGAACGGAGCACCTGAAGTAATGCAACCGTCACGTCGTCGCGCCCTGTTCAGCCAGGCCCTCCTCCTGGCCGGACTCATCCTGCTCTGGTGTCTCCTCTGGGGGATGTTCGACCTGCTCACCCTCGTCACCGGCCTCGGGGTCGCGTTGCTGGTGTCGTTCCTGTTCTACCTGCCGGCCGTCGAGCTGAGCGGCCGCATCAACCTCTGGCGGACCGCGATCTTCCTGGGCAAGCTCCTCGTCGACATCGTGCGGGCGAGTGCGGAGATCGCGTGGCTCGTCCTCAAGCCGAGGTTCCGCTCCAGTAACGCGGTGATCGCGGTCCGTCTGCGCACGACCTCCGACCTCATCATGAGTTGGACGGCCGAGGCGGTCTCGATCGTCCCCGGCTCGATCGTGGTCGACCTCGACCGCACGGCCTCGACGCTCTACCTGCACGCGTTGAACGTGCATGACGACGCCGACATCGACGAGGTCATCGCCGAAGTCCTCGGAACGGAGCGACGGCTCATCCTCGCGATCGGTTCCCGCGCCGAGGCGGACGCCCTCCGCCACGACCATGACCACGTCTCGATCGGAAGGGGGCAGTGATGCTCGTCGTGATCGTCATCGTCTCCGTGCTGTTCGGTGCCGCGGCGCTTGCTGCGGTCTACCGGATCATCCGCGGGCCGAGCCTCCTCGACCGCGTGATCGCCTCCGACGTGCTCGTCGCCACCGTCATGTGTGCGATCGGGGCCGAGATGGCGATCAACCGTCACACGGACGGCCTGCCGGTCCTCCTGGCGCTCGCGATGTTCGCGATCGTCGGCTCGGTCAGCGTCGCCCGCTTCATGTCGAAGCAGGACGACGCATGACCGGCGAGCTGATCCGCGACATCGTCACCGGGGCCCTCGTGCTCGTCGGGGCGATCATGTGCTTCACCGCCGGCGTCGGCCTGCTGCGCTTCCCCGATGTGCTGTCCCGCCTGCACGCGGCGACCAAGCCGCAGATCCTCGGGCTCATCGCGATCATGGCGGACGTCGCCGTCTCGAGCCCGACGGTCGGGACCATCACCATCGCGATCGCGATCATCGTGTTCCAGAGCCTCACCGCGCCGATCTCCGCGCACATGGTCGCTCGGGCGGCCTACCGCAGCGGCAACTTCGACGAGGCCGTCCTCGTCCGCGACGAGCTCGCGGGACGCGAAGAACTCGGCGAGGAACGACATCCCGGCCACACGCCCGAATAGCGGCAGAATGTCCCCATGGGAATGCTCATCTACGGGTCCGGCGACGAGTACGAGATCGAAGACCGCGCGCTCGCGCACCTGAAGGCCGTCATCGGGGCGAAGCTGCGCCGCCAGGAGAGCTTCTTCCTCAGCTGGGCGAACGATCCCGAGCACGGTTCCGGACGACGCTCGCTGTGGTTGTCCCCGAGTATCCCGCTGCAGTTCCGCTTCTTCGGGAGCCGCCCGCCGGAACTCAACCGTGCGTGGCTCGAGGTCCTCTCGGATTCATCGCACACCCCGCGAGGGCTGCAGCTCATCCCGGAGTCCGATGTCGAGGGGTACCTCGCGGGGAACGGAGCGCCGCGCGACGCGGGCACCGAGTCCCACGACCAGGACCACGGCTAGGACGGGTCGTCCGTCCCCACGAGCAGGACGCGCAGCGCCGTCTCCGGTGAGCCGCGACCGTCCGGTGGGATCGTCTCGCCATGCGTGTAGCGATCGACGACCCGCGGGTCGACGTAGCTGGACTTCGCGATCGCCGGGGTGTTACCGAGGACCGCTGCTGCGTCACGCATGGCCTGTGCGAGGACCTTCGAGCGTGCCGTCTTGCTCTGCACGGGTCCGGCCTTCGCCAGGCTCTCCGCGGCCGCGACGGTGCCGTGCAGCGTCCGGAAGTCCTTCGCGGTGAACTCGCCGTTCGTCTGCGCCCGGACGTAGTCGTTGATCTGGCTCGCCTGGAGGTGACGCCAGCGGTTCCCGTCCTTCCAGGCCAGGAGGCGGGCGTGCGGTCCACGGCGCTTCAGGGAGCGGATGAGCGAGGCCAGGTCGGCGTCGACGATGTCGGACTCCCAAGGCTGTCCGCTCTTCGCCGGGAACTTCAGCGCGACGGTGTCGCCGCTCACGCGAGCGTGCGCACCCTCGAGGGTCGACAGGCCGTGACTGCCGTTGGCCTCCGCGTACTGCTCGCCGCCCACGCGCAGGGAGCCGGTGTCGAGCATGCGGAACGCGCCGGCCGACACCCGTGCAAGCGGGTACCCCTCGAGCCGGAGGTCCCGGGTGACCCGACCTCGCGCGGCCGGGAGGGCCTCGGCGAGGGCCAGGGCGCGGTCGAACTTGCTCCGGTCCTGACGCTCGCGCCACGACGGGTGGTAGAGGTACTGTCGTCGCCCGGCCGCGTCGATCCCGGTCGCCTGGATGTGCCCGTTCGCGTACGGGGTGATCCAGACCTCGTTCCACGCGGGAGGGACCACCAGGCCGTCGATCCGTGCCCGGATCTCCTGATCGTCGAGGAGCGAACCGTCCGGCAACCGATAGCTGAAGCCGCGCCCGGATCGAACCCGTCGGATGCCCTGTCCGTTCACGTCGCTGCGCCTCAGTCGTACCATCCGCCCAGCGTACGACGCGGCCGGATCCCGCTCGGCGGGCTTGCGCGGTGCCGTGCGCTCGTGTCAGCCGACGGGTGGCAGCTCGGCGAGGAAGGCGTCGTGCAGGCGCCCGTTCGTCGCGAGGGAGCTCCGCGTGGAGATGGTCTCGATGCCGTCGATGTCCGTGAAGCGACCGCCCGCCTCGAGGACGATCGGCACGTGGGCGCCCAGGTCGTACTCCTGCACGCCGAATTCGGCCACGGCGTCGATCGAGCCTTCGGCGAGCAGCATGTAGGGCCACATGTCACCGATGGCCCGATCGCGCCACAGCGAGCCGCACAGGGCCAGCAGCTGGGGGATCCGTCCGACCGAGGCCCACTGCGCGATGCTCTGGAAGCTGAAGGACGCATCGGCGAGGTCGGAGACCCCCGAGACGGACAGCCGGCGCGGGGTGGTCTCGCCGAACCGGATGCCCCACGCACCGTGCCCGATGGCACCCCACCAGCGGGCGTGCATGGCGGGTGCGCTCACAACGCCGACGACAGGCACGCCGTCGACGGCGAGGGAGATGAGCGTCGCCCAGTTCGAGACACCGCGGAGGAAGTTCGCCGTCCCGTCGATCGGGTCGATGATCCACTGTCGATCCGTCGGGCCCTGCGCGCCGTACTCCTCGCCGAACACGCCGTCGTCCGGACGCTCGGTCTCGAGGATGCCGCGGATGGCGCGTTCGACGGCGAGGTCGGCGTCTGTGACGTGCGATCGGTCCGGCTTGGTGGAGACTTCGAGGTCGCGAGCCTCGAAGCGGTCCATCGCGATGCGGTCGGCCGCGTCGGCGAGTCGGAGCGCGAGATCGAGGTCGGCGGGGGAGACGGTCACGGGTTCGGTCACCTCTCCAGGATAGGGTCGCGCGGGCCTGATCGAACGACGCTCGAGGGGTCGGCGACGTGCCTTCGCGACACGCCGACCGGCTCGATTTCGCACCCGGGCCAGTTGGGTGCTAGTGTCATATCTCGGTTCGGAACACTCCGAAACCACGCACCTCTAGCTCAATTGGCAGAGCAACTGACTCTTAATCAGTGGGTTCCCGGTTCAAGTCCGGGGGGGTGCACCACACCAGCAACGGCCTCGTCTTCGGACGGGGCCGTTCTGCGTTTCGGCTCGGTTCGCGTTCGCGCCTGCGGCCCGACGAAACGCTTCATGAGTGTTTCGCGACAGCTCCCGTCCGATTCGCGTCATCGGGACGGAGTGGGGCTCGGGCATGAGACCCTGGAAGGGTCGGCAGCATGGCGGGATCGGGTCCTGCCGTTGCCGATGAAAGCCTCCGCGTGGTCACCCCACCGTGCGGAGCAGAGCGACGGTCGGGCATTCGTGCCCACCAGCGCCGTGGCGCCTCATCGATTCGGGTTCGATGAGGCGTCATGCCCGCTCAGTGGCCCGGTACGACGAAACGGCCGCCCACCGGAGTGGACGGCCGTTCTCGAGGTGCGTTGCCGGTCAGGCGACCGAGCTGCGGCGGGCCGGCACCGGGTTGACGAGGCTCGCGTCGATGAACTCGGGTTCGGCCCAGACGGTGATGGGGTAGTGCTGCGGCTCGAGGAGGGTTCGCTCGACGAGCGTCGGCTCGGTGTCTTCTGCCGCCGCCTCGGGGTGGTCGTCACCGGCCTGCGCCTCGGACGGCGCGTCGATCGTCTCGGTGATGGCGGCAGGCTTCTCGGCGACGGTCGGCTCGATGACCTCGACGGCCTCGACCTCGTCGGCGGCGTCGACCGCGGATTCCTCCTGGCCGCGCGACCAGAGGCGCCATCCACGTGCCGGAGCTGCCTCGGCACGAACCGTCACCGCTGCCTGCTCGAGGTCGATGTCCGTCGCGATCTCGTGAGCGAGCTGCTGGGCATACACCTCGTGGAAGATCTCGTCGCCGGAGCTCGGGGTGCGGCGCGACAGCACCCAGGCGCCGTTGGCGCCGAGTTCGCTGGCCAGTCGAGCGTGGACGAGGTCGAACAGCTGCTTCTCGGTCAGCTTCGATGCGGAGACTGGTGCTGCGTGGCGTCGGCGACCGAACATGGCGGGCCCTTCATCGAAAGCGGATCATCCGTGAGGCTGGACTGCCCTCATTGTCGATCACCAGGCGCGGAACGACGCGGAGACACGCGGGCGAGCGCCCCAATTCTCGGGTTTTCCGGGCGGTCGTGGTAGCGCGGGTGGCGCGACCTCAGCGGCCGATCTCGGCCTGCTTGCTGTCATCGAGCACCGAGCTGATCGCGAGGGCCAGCGAGATGCCCCAGCTCACCCAGAGGAGGGCGAGCTTCCAGTCCCGTGGTCCCTGTCGGGTCGCCTGGAGGGCGGAGATCCCGCCGAAGACCGTGGAGATCATGCTGCCGTTGAAGAGGAATTTGCGCATGACTTCACGCTAGCCGGTAGGGGAGGCCCCCCGCATCCGGGCTTTCCTTCGGGTTCTCGCCTGTGCTAGCGAACGCGCGCTTCGCGAAGGCCAGTGAGGCGCGCAGCTGGGTGAGGCGGAGCTCGTCGCCACGCGTCGCGGGCAGGTGCACCTCCGCGACGATGCTTCCCGACCAGTCCGCCGCGCGCAGCAGCTCGAGGACCTCGGCGACCGGCTGCTCACCGTCGCCCGGGAGGAGGTGCTCGTCGAGGAAGGCGCCCCGCGGCGACGGAGCGGTCCCGTCGCACAGGTGCACGTGTCGGAGGCGACCGCCGTAGCGGGTCGCGATCTCGAGCGAGTCCTCACCCGCGAGGGCCGCGTGGGAGAAGTCGAGCGTCAGAGCGGCGCAGGCGAGTGGGGCAGGGTCGTACCCGAAGGCGAACGGCTGCACCCGGAGCCCGCGGCTCTGGAAGCACGCCATGTTCTCGACGGCCAGCTCGAGTCCGTGCGTCTCGGTCAGCTCCGCGACGAGGTCGACGAAGGCGTTGGCATAGCGCCGCTGCCACCGGAACGGCGGGTGGACGACGACGGTCGACGCCCCGACGGCGACGGCGAGCTCAGCCGAGCGGCGGAGCTTCTCCCGATGGTCGCGGCCCCAGACGAACGCGGTCCGGGTCAGGACCGGCGCGTGGATCGAGAGGATGTCCAGCCCGGTCTCGGCGGCGAGGGCGCGGAGGGCGTCGGCGTCCTGCGTCACGCGGTCCTGGGTGACCATGACCTCGACGCCGTCGTAGCCGGCTTCGGCGGCCAACTCGAACGCGCGCCGGGTTCCCAGCGGGTAGACGCAGGACGTGCTCATGCCATGGCGGATCATCAGCGCAAGCATATGCTCGCCGTCTGAACACGCGGTTTCGCCATGCGGAACGCTGCTAGCCTGAACAGCGAACCCGAGTACCCCGGGAGGGCCATCATCACCAGATATTCCGCGCCTGACGGCGGATCAGCGTCGACCTTCGACTTCATCGTGGTATCCAACCGGCTGCCGGTCGACCGCGTCGTCGATGCAGACGGTGCCGAGAGCTGGCGGACCTCACCCGGTGGACTCGTGACCGCCCTCGAACCCGTGATGCGCGGTGCCGACGGCGCATGGATCGGGTGGGCCGGCTCGGCCGACCTCGAGATCGAGCCGTTCGACAACGACGACATGTGGATCATCCCGGTCCCACTGTCCGAGGACGAGATCGCCCGCTACTACGAGGGCTTCTCGAACGACACCATCTGGCCGCTCTACCACGACGTCATCGCTCCGCCGAGCTACCACCGCGAGTGGTGGGACTCCTACGTCGCCGTGAACCGACGGTTCGCGGAGGCGGCCGCAGCGGCCGCGTCCGACGGCGCGACGGTCTGGGTGCAGGACTACCAGCTGCAGCTCGTGCCGAAGATCCTGCGTGAGCTGCGACCCGATCTCACGATCGGCTTCTTCAACCACATCCCCTTCCCGGCCTACGGCATCTACTCGCAGCTCCCATGGCGACGCCAGATCATCGAGGGACTGCTCGGCGCCGACGTCATCGGCTTCCAGCGCGTCGCGGACGCGGGCAACTTCTCCCGGGCGGTCCGCCGCCTGTTCGGGTACGAGACGAAGGGGGCCGCGATCCAGGTCCCGCTCGATGCCGCACTCGTGTCGGTCACGACGGACGCGGCTCCGGTCGCCTCGAAGCGCGGCGCCCCGTACCGCACGGTGATCGCCCGGCACTTCCCGATCTCGATCGACAGCAAGGGGTACCAGGCCCTCGCGCAGCGCCCCGAGATCATCGCCCGTGCCAAGCAGATCCGCGAGGAGCTCGGCAACCCGGAGACGATCATGCTCGGCGTCGACCGCCTCGACTACACCAAGGGCATCGGGCACCGACTCAAGGCCTTCGGCGAACTCCTCGCACAGGGCAAGCTCGCGGTCGAGGACGTCACCCTCGTCCAGGTCGCCAGCCCCAGCCGCGAACGCGTCGAGACGTACCGTCAGCTCCGCGACGACATCGAGCAGACGGTCGGCCGGATCAACGGCGACTTCGGCACCATCGGCCACACCGCGATCCAGTACCTGCACCACGGGTACCCCCGCGAGGAGATGGCTGCCCTCTACCTCGCTGCCGACGTCATGCTCGTCACGGCCCTGCGCGACGGCATGAACCTCGTCGCGAAGGAGTACGTCGCCGCTCGCTACGACAACGACGGCGTCCTCGTGCTGAGCGAGTTCGCCGGCGCGTCCGACGAGCTGAAGCAGGCACTCAAGATCAACCCGCACGACATCGAGGGGATGAAGTCGGCGATCCTCCAGGCCGTGCACATGACGAAGGCCGAGCGTGGTCGGCGCATGCGGGCGCTGCGCAAGCGCGTCATGGAGTACGACGTCGCGCGGTGGTCGGCGTCCTTCCTCGACGAGTTGCAGCGTGTGCGCGACCAGTCACCGACCATCGAGCAGGGGAGCACCACCCAGTCATGAGCATCACCGACGAGCCCACCGACACCCTCGGGGGGCTTCCCCTCGGACTGCGTGCGGAACTCCGCCGCCTGGCCGACGTCCCGAAGCTCCTGGTGGCCCTGGACTTCGACGGCACGCTGGCACCCGAGGTCGACGACCCGGACCAGGCGCGCGCGCTGCCCGCGGCTCGCAAGGCCGTGTTGGCGCTGATGGACCTGCCAGGGACGCGCGTCGCACTCGTGTCCGGGCGCGCGATCGACAGTCTCGTGGCGGTGGCCGAGCTGCCCGACCACGCCCTGTTCGCCGGCTCGCACGGCGTCGAGATCCGTCTCGACAACCCCGACGACGCCCTCGCCCTCGACGACGAGGAACGCGAACAGCGGGAGACCCTCCAACGGATTCTCCAGGACGTCGCGGAGGGTTACGATAATGTCTGGATCGAGCGGAAGCCGGCAGGGTTCGCCCTGCACACGAGGCTCGCCAGTGAAGAAGACTCCAGGATCGCCCACCTCGAAGCACTCGCCCACACCAAGGACGAGTTCGGCGCCCTGACGGTTCGAGAGGGCAAGAACGTCCTCGAGTTCTCGCTCAGGAGCGCGACCAAGGGCGAAGCCGTCGAACACCTCCGGCGGTACACCAAAGCAGATGCCGTGTTCTACGCGGGCGACGACGTCACGGACGAGGACGCGTTCGGCGCACTCGGCCCCGGCGACCTCGGGGTGAAGAGCGGCACCGGCGTGACCGCCGCCGACTTCAGGGTCGAAGGACCCTCCGAGATCGCGCGCGTCCTCGGCATGCTCGCGGAATATCGAAGCAACAAGGAAGCCGTAGACTCTTAAAATGCCAGAGATCGACATCAAACCACGCAGTCGTGCCGTCACCGACGGGATCGAGGCGACCACCTCGCGCGGCATGCTCCGCGCCGTCGGCATGGGCGACGAGGACTGGGACAAGCCCCAGATCGGCATCGCGAGCTCGTGGAACGAGATCACGCCCTGCAACCTCTCGCTCGACCGCCTCGCGCAGGGTGCCAAGGAGGGCGTGCACTCCGGCGGGGGATACCCGCTGCAGTTCGGTACCATCTCCGTCTCCGACGGCATCTCCATGGGCCACGAGGGCATGCACTTCTCGCTCGTCTCGCGCGAGGTCATCGCCGACAGCGTCGAGACCGTGGTCATGGCCGAGCGCCTCGACGGCACGGTCCTGCTCGCCGGCTGCGACAAGTCGCTGCCGGGCATGCTCATGGCCGCCGCGCGGCTCGACCTCTCCTCGGTCTTCCTCTACGCCGGATCGATCGCGCCGGGTTGGGTCAAGCTCTCCGACGGTACCGAGAAGGAGGTCACGATCATCGACTCCTTCGAGGCGGTCGGGGCCTGCAAGGCCGGCAACATGAGCGAAGAGGACCTGAAGCGCATCGAGTGCGCCATCGCCCCGGGCGAGGGTGCCTGCGGCGGGATGTACACGGCCAACACGATGGCGTCGGTCGCCGAGGCGCTCGGCATGAGCCTCCCGGGTTCGGCATCGCCGCCCTCGGCCGACCGCCGTCGCGACTACTTCGCGCACCGCTCGGGCGAAGCCGTGGTCAACATGCTCCGACTCGGTATCACCGCTCGCGACATCCTGACGAAGGAGGCGTTCGAGAACGCCATCGCCGTCGCGATGGCATTCGGCGGATCGACGAACGTGGTCCTGCACCTGCTCGCGATCGCCCGCGAGGCCGAGGTCGACCTCACGCTCGACGACTTCAACCGCATCGGCGACAAGGTGCCGCACATCGGCGACCTGAAGCCGTTCGGCCAGTACGTCATGAACGACGTCGACCGTCACGGCGGCGTCCCCGTCGTCATGAAGGCGCTGCTCGACGCCGGTCTGCTGCACGGTGACTGCCTCACGGTCACCGGCAAGACGGTCGCCGAGAACCTCGCCGACATCAACCCCGACCCGATCGACGGCACGGTCATCCGCACGCTCGACAACCCGATCCACGCGACCGGCGGCATCACGATCCTCAAGGGGTCGTTCGCGCCCGAGGGCGCCGTCGTGAAGACGGCAGGCTTCGACGCCGAGGTCTTCGAAGGACCGGCGCGGGTCTTCGAACGTGAACGCGGAGCCATGGACGCGCTCACCGAGGGCAAGATCAACAAGGGCGACGTCGTCATCATCCGCTACGAGGGCCCGAAGGGTGGGCCGGGAATGCGCGAGATGCTCGCGATCACGGCCGCCATCAAGGGCGCCGGACTCGGCAAGGATGTACTACTGTTGACGGACGGTCGATTCTCAGGCGGCACAACCGGACTGTGCATCGGCCACATAGCACCCGAAGCGGTGGACGCAGGTCCAATCGCCTTCGTGCGCGATGGTGATCTCATACGGGTCGATATCGCTGGCCGCTCGCTCGACCTACTCGTCGACGAAGCAGAGCTGGAAGCCCGCCGCGACGGCTGGGCGCCTCTTCCCCCGCGCTATACCCGTGGCGTTCTCGCAAAGTACTCTCGTCTCGTGCACTCCGCAGCGGAGGGCGCGATCACGGGATAACCGAGCATCTCGTTCGTGCATCTCATCGCTGAAGGAATCATCATGCCCACGGAATCCCAACCCGTGCCTCATCCCAGAACACCTGCGGCCCCGGCCGCACCGGAGATCCTGACGGGAGCCCAGGCGATCGTCCGATCGCTCGAGCTCCTCGGGGTCACCGACATCTTCGGTCTGCCCGGCGGCGCGATCCTGCCGACCTACGACCCGCTGATGGACTCGACGAAGCTCCGTCACATCCTGGTCCGACACGAGCAGGGCGCCGGCCACGCGGCCGAAGGATACGCGGCCGCCGGCGGCGGGATCGGCGTGTGCATCGCGACGTCCGGCCCCGGCGCGACGAACCTCGTCACCGCCATCGCCGACGCCTACATGGACTCGGTGCCGATGGTCGCGATCACCGGTCAGGTGTTCTCGACCCTCATGGGCACGGACGCGTTCCAGGAGGCGGACATCGTCGGCATCACCATGCCGATCACGAAGCACTCCTTCCTCGTCAAGACCCCGGAGGAGGTCCCGGCGGCCATCGCCGCGGCCTACGAGATCGCGGGCACCGGCCGTCCCGGACCGGTGCTGGTCGACATCACGAAGGACGCCCAGCAGGCCGAGGCGCCGTTCATCTGGCCGCCGAAGGTCGACCTGCCCGGCTACCGTCCGGTGACGAAGGCTCACGGCAAGCAGATCCAGGCCGCTGCGCAGCTGCTCGTCAACGCCAAGAAGCCGGTGCTGTACGTCGGCGGCGGCGTGATCCGCTCCAAGGCTTCCGAGGAACTGCTCGCGCTGGCCGAGGCGACCGGAGCTCCGGTCGTGACGACGCTCATGGCTCGCGGGGCGTTCCCCGACTCGCACACGCAGCACCTCGGCATGCCCGGTATGCACGGCACGGTCCCGGCGGTGCTCGCGCTGCAGGAGGCCGACCTGCTCGTGTCGCTCGGTGCCCGGTTCGACGACCGCGTGACCGGCAAGGCCTCGCTCTTCGCGCCGAACGCCAAGGTCGTCCACGTGGACGTCGACCCGGCCGAGATCTCGAAGATCCGCATCGCGGACGTCCCCATCGTGGGCGACGCGAAGGACGTCATCGTCGACCTCCAGTCGGCGTTCGAGGCAGCCGCCCGCGAGGTCACTCCAGACATCGCCGAGTGGTGGTCCTACCTCGACGGTCTCCGCGAGGAGTTCCCGCTGGGCTACGCCGAGCCGACCGACGGTCTGCTCTCGCCACAGCACGTGATCTCCCGCATCGGCGAGATCACCGGTCCGGAGGGCGTCTTCGCGTCGGGCGTCGGCCAGCACCAGATGTGGGCGGCGCAGTTCATCAAGTACGAGCGTCCGAACTCCTGGCTGAACTCCGGCGGTGCCGGGACCATGGGCTACTCGGTCCCCGCGGCCATGGGCGCCAAGGTGGCCCAGCCCGATCGCCACGTGTGGGCGATCGACGGCGACGGCTGCTTCCAGATGACCAACCAGGAACTCGCGACCTGCACGATCAACAACATCCCGATCAAGGTCGCGATCATCAACAACTCCTCGCTGGGCATGGTCCGCCAGTGGCAGACGCTCTTCTACGACGGTCGCTACTCGAACACCGACCTGAACACCGGGCACGACACCATCCGCATCCCCGACTTCGTCAAGCTGGCCGAGGCCTACGGTTGCCTCGCGATCCGCGTGACGAAGGAGGAGGAGGTCGACGCCGCCATCAAGCTCGCCCTGGAGACGAACGACCGTCCGGTCGTCATCGACTTCGTCGTGAGTGCCGACGCGATGGTGTGGCCGATGGTGCCGCAGGGTGTCAGCAACAGCTACGTCCAGTACGCCAAGGACCACAGTCCGTCGTTCGATGAGGAGGCCTGAGCATGAGCAGCCACGTCCTGAGCCTCCTCGTCGAGGACAAGCCCGGTCTGCTGACCCGCGTCGCCGGGTTGTTCGCCCGCCGGGGCTTCAACATCGAGAGCCTCGCGGTCGGCCACAGCGAGATCGAGGGTCTGTCCCGGATCACGGTCGTCGTCGACGTCGAGGAACTTCCGCTCGAGCAGGTGACGAAGCAGCTGAACAAGCTCATCAACGTCATCAAGATCGTCGAGCTGGATCCGGCGCAGTCCGTCCAGCGTGAGCACCTGCTCATCAAGGTCCGCGTCGACAACTCCACCCGTTCCCAAGTGCTGGAAGCCGTCAACCTGTTCCGGGCCCGCGTCGTCGACGTGGCGACCGACGCCCTCGTGATCGAGGTCACGGGCGACTCCGGGAAGACGACCGCGCTCCTCAAGGTGCTCGAGCCCTACGGCATCAAGGAGATCGCCCAATCGGGTCTCCTCGCCATCGGGCGCGGCTCGAAGTCCATCACCGAACGCGTCTTCAAGAACTAGTCGCATCTGCGGCATATTGCGAAACCACAACCAAGGAGAGAACCACCAGTGACTGAGATTTTCTACGACCAGGACGCAGACCTGTCGCTCATCCAGGGCAAGAAGGTTGCCGTTATCGGCTACGGCTCGCAGGGCCACGCACACGCGCTCAACCTCCGCGACTCCGGTGTCGAGGTCGTCGTCGGCCTGAAGGACGGCTCGAAGTCGATCGCCAAGGCCGAGGAGCAGGGCTTCACCGTCAAGAACGTCGCCGACGCCTCCGCATGGGCCGACGTCATCGTCATCCTCGCTCCGGACCAGCACCAGCGCACGATCTTCGCCGAGTCCATCAAGGACCAGCTCGCTCCGGGCAAGGCGCTCGTCTTCGGCCACGGCTTCAACATCCGCTTCGGCTACATCGAGGCTCCTGAGGGCGTCGACATCTTCATGGTCGCCCCGAAGGGCCCGGGCCACACCGTCCGTCGCGAGTACGAGGCCGGCCGCGGCGTCCCCGTCATCGTCGCCGTCGAGAAGGACGAGACCGGTGGCGCGTGGGCGCTCGCCTGGTCCTACGCCAAGGCGATCGGTGGCCTCCGTGCCGGTGGCATCAAGACCACCTTCACCGAGGAGACCGAGACCGACCTCTTCGGCGAGCAGGCCGTCCTGTGCGGTGGCGTCTCGCAGCTGATCCAGTACGGCTTCGAGACCCTCACCGAGGCCGGGTACCAGCCGCAGATCGCCTACTTCGAGGTGCTCCACGAGCTGAAGCTCATCGTCGACCTCATCTGGGAGGGCGGCATCGCCAAGCAGCGTTGGAGCGTCTCCGACACGGCTGAGTACGGCGACTACGTCTCCGGCCCGCGCGTCATCGACCCGAGCGTCAAGACCAACATGCAGGCGGTCCTCAAGGACATCCAGGACGGCACCTTCGCCAAGCGCTTCATCGACGACCAGGACGCCGGCGCGCCCGAGTTCCTCGAGCTGCGCAAGAAGGGCGAGGACCACCCGATCGAGGCAACCGGTCGCGAGCTGCGCAAGCTCTTCGCGTGGAACGCCTCGAACGACGACGACTACGTCGACGGCAGCGTCGCCCGCTANCGCCCGCCCCGATCCGTCGGGGCGGGCGTTCCTTCGTCTGCGGGAGCCTCAGGCCGTCGCTGCTCCGGTCGTGCCCGGCTCGAGGAAGATCTCGATGACCGGGATCGGGGTGTCGGGTTCACCGATCGGCAGGTGCAGGGTCACCGTGTCGGGACCGAGTCCCTTCGGCTGGGTGTGCTGGTTCGGCAGATCGTGCTCGGGGCGATGCACCTGGAACGGCACCTCGGAGCCGTCCGACAACAGCTGCGCGTAGCGCACCCGGCCGCCGAGACCGGGCAGGTGCAGGTGCACGAACGGCCAGGCGAAGACGTGCACGTACAGCCGGTCGCCGCGTTGCGTGTATCGGACGTCGGTCGGACTGCTGAACTCCGACGGGCCGCATCCTCGGATCGCCCGCTCGTGGAGCGCGAACCAGTCGGCGAGGACCTCGAGTCGTTCGATCGCGCGCGGATCGATCGTCCCGCGCGCGGTCGGTCCGATGTTCAGCAGCATGTTGCCGTTCTTCGAGACCGAATCGATGAGCATCCGCAGGAGCAGCTCCGGCGACTTGTAGTCGAGGTTGTCGCGGTCGTACCCCCAGCTGCCGTTCAAGGTCTGGCAGGCCTCCCACCGGAGGGGTTCGCCGTCGGGACCGACCGGCGTCACCACGGGCTGGTACTGCTCCGGGGTGGTGACGTCGCCCGGGAGTTCGAGGCGGTCGTTGATCAGGATCTCCGGCTGCAGCCCGCGGATCATCTCGACGAGTTCCTCGGAGCCCCAGTCGGCGGCGCCCTTCCCCGGCAGACCTTCGATGCCCTGCGAGTAACTGAAGTCGAAGAAGAGGTAGTCGATCGGGCCGTAGCCGGTGAGCAGCTCGCGCACCTGGCCGTGCAGGTAGTCCCGGTAGCGGGACCAGTCCCGGTCGGCGTTCGCTGCGAGCGCCTCGGGGTCGTTCCGTCGCGGGTGGATGCCGTCGACCGTGAAGTCGGGGTGATGCCAGTCGATGAGCGAGTGGTAGAAGCCGATCCGGAGCCCCTCGGCGCGGAAGGCCTCCACGAACTCCGCCACGAGGTCGCGGCCGGCGGGCGTGTGCATGGACGTGAAGTCGGTGAGTGCCGAGTCCCACAGGCAGAATCCGTCGTGGTGCTTCGTCGTGAGGACCGCGTACCGGAAGCCGGCCGCCTTGGCCTGCCTGGCCCAGGCGCGGGGGTCGAACCGGTCGGGGTCGAAGTGCTCGCGGTAGCGCTCGTAATGTTCGGCCGAGAGGTGTTCCCGCGTCTGCACCCACTCATGGCGTGCTGGGAGGGCGTAGAGGCCCCAGTGCAGGAACAATCCGAATCTCGCCTCGTCGAACCAGGCTGTGTCGGGTCGGGGGATGGTGGTCTCGGTCACGGCGGCCCTTCGATCGTCGAGTGGGTTCACGGCGGTGCGGGGGCAGGCTAACACGAAAGGTCGGATGTCTGCTGTCCGGTGGATGGGCGTGGTCAGGACGACGGACCAGCTGCGTGTCGACGGTTCAGGCGTCGTGGGGTTCGGCGATTCGCACCGGTACGCCGGCGTCCAGCGACGCCTTCGCCGCCAACGCGACCGTCAGGGCCGCGAGGGCGCTCCGGCCGGTCACTCGGAACGGTTGGACGTCTCGCTCCACGCAGTCGAGGAATGAGGCCATCTGTCGTCGGTAGGGGTCGGTCTCGTCGAGGTCGTAGGGACCGTGCGCGGCGGCCGTCCCGAGGGCGTCGACCGAGAGCGGCGGTGCGTGGGTCGGGGACGCACCGACGAATCGGTGGGCGATGAGCCCGGTGCTGCCCAGCACCTCGATGGCCGAGCTGAATCCGAAGGCCGGCGGGAGCTCCATGGAGGTGAGGACGCGCCCGATGCCGCCGTCGGCGTAGTCGACCGTCGTCTCGATCGGGCGACCGGTGCCGGTGCGTCGTGCTGACACGGATCGCGGCTGACCGAGGAGCTGGTTCAGCTGGTCGAAGTCGTGGATCGCGAAGTCGACGAGGGGGCCGCCGGATCGTCGCTCGTCCTGCCACCACGGTGACGGGGCGGCGGGGGAGCTCAGCCGTTCGGCCGTGACGGCGAGCGGTGTGCCGACGGCGCCGTCGCGCACCGCATCGTCGATCGCCTCGTACCCGCCGAAGAACCTGACGACGTGCGCGACCATGAAGGTCCGGCCGGACTCGTCGGCGGCCCGCAGGATCGCGTGGGCGTCGGCGAGCGTCAGGGCGATCGGCTTCTCCAGCAGGACGTGCTTGCCGACACGGAGTGCCCTGACGGCGAGGTCCCGATGGGTGTCGGTCGGCGTGCAGATGACGACGATCCCCACGGAGGCATCCAGGAGCACCTCGTCGACCGAGGTGGTGAGTCGTGCGGCCGGTGCCTCCGGCATGGCTCTCGGCCACCGGGCCGAGCACAGGTAGGCGATCCGGTCCGCCGCACCGAGTCCGGCGAGCGCGCGGACGTGCGCCAGTCCCATGGCACCGGTGCCGATGACGGCGATCCGGTCCGCCGTCACCGCGTCGCCCCAGCAGCCAGGTCCTCGCGCAGGCGGCTGAGGGTCGCGTCGTCGACGTCCCCGCCCAGCATCCTGATGCCCAGGGCGGCGGCTCCGACGAGGCCGTCGGCGACCGGGACGAGTCGGGCACCGGCGGCAGCCGACGACAGGCGCTCCGCGGCTGAGGGGACGGAGGGGAGGAGTCCATCGACGAGCACGCTGCCGCCGACGACGAGCGTGCTCTCTCTGTGGTCCGAATCCGGAGCCAGCACCCGTTCCACGAGGAGCGCCAAGCGGTCGACGGCAGCGTCGAGGATGGACCGCGCGACCTCGTCGTCCGCGGCTTGGAAGGCGAGCGGCGCCAGGCGGGCGATGGCGATGGGGGGACCGTCGTTCACCGAGCGGATGAGTGTGTCGAGTACCGGGGACCGGCGGTGGTCCGCGTCACCGGATGAAGACGGGTCCGGCGTGAACCCGACCGCCTGGGAGAGCAGCGGGGTGAGTCCCGTGCGGGGTCCGATGCCGTCGAGGTCGGCGGCGACCGCGCGGATCACGCGCCGAGCGATCCAGAACCCGGAGCCGCCATCGCCGAGGAGCCAGCCGGCACCGCCGACCTCCCGGACGACGAGACGGTCCCTGATCCGTCCCGCGACGCTCCCGGTCCCCGCGACGAGCACGACGCCGTCCGGCGACGCCGAGCCGGAGCCGTACATGCCGAGCAGATCCGGTTCGATCACGACCGGTCCGAGTCCGAGCGGTACGAGGTGCGCGTCCAGGGCGCGGCGGTAGGCGTCGGACACCTGCCCCGCCTGTGTGATCACCACGAGCGCCCCGGACGGGAGGGGCGGTATGGACGACGTCGTCCTGGCCTGGTCGAGTGCGGCACGAGCCGCAAGCGCGATCTGCGTGGCAGCGCTGTCCACACCGGACGACGTCGGATTCCCGCCGCCCGCGCGCCCGGAACCGAGGCGACGTCCTGAGGCGTCCACGAGCACCGCGCGGGACGAGGTGCCGCCGGCGTCGACCGCCAGAGTTGTTTTCATCATCGTCATCATCTCGAAACATGTTGCCGTGGGCCACAACGTACTGTAAGAATCAGTTTCGCGTCACTCCAACGAAGGAGAAAAGGAATTTCCATGACTGTTTCCATCCGCACCGACCCACCGGTCGAGCACGCCACCGGCGTGACCAACCGGATTCGGTCGCGGATGCCGGAGATGTCCGGGGTCATGCTGCGTATCGCGGACTACCTGTTGGAGAACCCCGACGCGCCCCTCACCCTCACGATCGGTGAGCTCGCAGCCGATTCGGGCGTCTCAGCGGCGACCATCACCCGCTTCTGCCGGATCATCGGATACACGGGCTACGCGCCGTTCCGGGTCGACCTCGCCAAGGACTTCGGTCGCAGCACCGCTCGCGACTCCTGGCAGACCGACATCGGCCGGGCGTTCGGCCCCGACGACTCGGCTCCGGACGTCCTGAGCACCCTGCTCAACGCGCACACCCGGACGCTGCGCGAGACCGCCGATGTGATCGACCTCGAGGTCATGCTCGAGATCGCCGCAGCCATCGCGCGCAGCCGGAACGTCGACATCTACGGTGTCGGCGGCAGCGCGATGCTCGCCGACGAGATGCAGGCCAGGCTGTACCGCATCGGCATCAGCACGCACGCCTGGTCGGAGGTCCACGCGGGCCTCACGAGCGCGGCGATCCAGGGCCCGGACTCGGTCGCCCTGGGGATCAGCAACACCGGGCGCACCGAGGAGACCATCCAGATGCTCCGCCAGGCGGGTCGCGCGGGCGCGCTCACCGTGGCGATCAGCAACAACCCGGACTCCCCGCTCGTCGCCGCGTCGACGCTGGCCATCATCACCTCGGCCCATGAGCGGTTCCTGCAGCCCGACGACCTCTCCGCCAAGCACGGTCAGCTGTTCGTCCTGGACCTGTTGTACCTGTTCGTCGCGCAGCAGAACTTCGAGCGCACGACCAAGCGCCTCGCGGCCTCCGCCCTCGCGGTCGCCCCACACCGCCGACCGACCAAGGCCGGAGCCCTGTCCGAGACCGCCTCGCCCGTGGGCGTCTGAGAGGAACCGAATGAGCACCACATCCACCACGACCTGGACCGATCACGTCGATCGCTACACCGACGAGGTCACCTCGCGCCTCGCGGACATCACCCAGGCGGCACGGTCCGGCGAACTCGACCCCGCGATCGACCTGCTGGTCGCGGCCCTCGAGCGCGGAGCGGTCATCCAGGCGTTCGGTACCGGCCACTCGGAGGCGTTCGCGATGGAGATCGCCGGCCGCGCCGGTGGATTGATCCCGACGAACAAGATCGCCCTGCGGGACGTCGTCCTCCGCGGTGGACGGTCCGTCGACGACCTCGGTGGTGCCGCGCTGGAGCGCAGCGGCGACGTCGCGGCGGAACTCTTCGCGATCTCCCCGGTGGGGGAGGGCGACGTGTTCATCATCGCGTCGAACTCCGGTGTCAACGGGTCGATCGTGGGACTCGCCCTGATCGCCAAGGAGCACGGCCACCCCGTCATCGCCGTGACCTCGCTCGAGCACACCTCGCGCGTCGAGCCGAAGCACCCGAGCGGGCTGCGGCTCTCCGAGGTGGCCGACGTGGTGCTCGACAACCGTGCTCCGTTCGGCGACGCGACCATCGAGGTCCAGGACGGCGTCCCGGTCGGCGCGGTGTCCTCGATCACGGCGGCCTACCTCGCGCAGCTCCTCACCATCGGCGTCGCGGCGAGGATCGCGGCAACCGGCGAGACCCCACCGCTCTACATCTCGGCCAACATCCCGGGCGGCGACGAGCACAACAGTGTGCTCGAGGACCGCTACCGGGGCCGGATCAGACGTGACGCCTGAACCCGAGGCGTCGCACCACCCGCACCACACACCCGACAACACCACCCCGACAGCACCACACCCGGGCAACACTCGAATCACTGGAAGGTAGACCGATGGACAAGCAGCCAGCAACGCTCCAACGCCGCGATTTCCTGCGAGGAGCACTCGCGACCGCGATCCTCCTCCCGCTGGGCGGGACGCTCGCGTCCTGTGTCGGCGGCGGAGGCGGGGCGACCACCACCGGCGGACCGGTCTCGGCCGACAACCCGTTCGGCATGGCCGCCAACTCGACGGTCGACGCCGTCATCTTCAAGGGCGGGTACGGCATCGAGTACACCGAGTTCGCCGGGAAGCTCGTCGAGAAGCAGCAGGCGGGCTCGACCGTCAAGGTCACTGCCGCGACGAACATCGCGCAGACGCTCCAGCCGCGGTTCGTCGCAGGCAACCCGCCGGACGTCATCGACAACAGCGGCGCCGGCCTCATCGGCATCAACACCATCCGCGAGCAGCTCGCCGACCTGACGGACGTCATCGAGGCGAAGAACTACGAGGGCAAGGTCATCAAGGACACCCTGTACCCGGGTGTCGTCGAGCCGGGCACCTTCGACGGCAAGTTCGTGCAGCTGAACTATGTGCTGACGGTCTACGCGGTCTGGTACTCGGCGGCGCTCTTCGAGGCGAACGGCTGGACGCCCCCGAAGACCTGGGCCGAGGCACTCGATCTCGGTGCGAAGGCCAAGGCGCAGGGCAAGTACCTGTTCGGTTGGGGCACCGAGGCGGCCACCTACTACCTGACGATGGCGATCGCGTCCGCGATCAAGGAGGGCGGCGACGAGGTCCGTCTGGCGCTCGAGAACCTCGAGGCGGACTGCTGGTCGAAGCCGGCCGTCCAGGACGTGCTCAAGGGTCTCAAGGCGATCATCGACGCCGGGTACGTCAAGCCCGGTGGCGCCGGAACGCAGTTCACCGCTGCGCAGGCGCAGTGGAGCAACTCGGAGGACTTCATCCTCTACCCCTCGGGTGGCTGGATCGAGAACGAGATGAAGACCCAGACGAAGGACGGCTTCAAGATGACCGGCGCGCCCGAGCCGACGGTCTCCGCCGACTCCGCCCTGCCGTACTCGGCGCTGCACAGCACCGCAGGTGAAGGGTTCATCGTCCCGTCGCAGGGCAAGAACGTCGGCGGTGGCAAGGAGTTCCTGCGGGCCATGCTGTCGAACGACGCCGCGGTGAACTTCGCCAAGACGACCTTCTCGTCGACGATCGTCAAGGACACGATCCCCGAGGACGGCTTCGGCTCGACGGCGCTCGTGTCCCAGGTGAAGATGTTGAACGACGCGGGCACGGATGTGTTCTCGTGGAGCTTCATCGACCTGTACGGACTCAACACGGACCTCCTCGTCCTCTGGAACACGTTCCTGCAGGGTGGTTCCGACGTCGCCACGCTCACCAAGGGCATGCAGGACATCTCCGACAAGGTCCGTAACGACGACTCCGTGGACAAGGTCACCGTCAAATGACGGCGGTCGGCACGCCGATCGGGAAGGTGGGAGGGGCTACCCCTCCCGCCGCCCGGCGGTTGCGCCGCCGGGACTTCACGTTCGACCGGGTCTCGTTCTTCCTGGTCTTCCTGATCGTGCCGGTGGTGGGGTACGTCGTCTTCGTGGTCTCGCCGTTCGCGCAGGCGGCGTACTACTCGTTGACGAACTGGTCCGGGTTCTCCCCGGGCATGGACTTCGTCGGGTTCTCGAACTACACGAAGCTCTTCCAGGACCAGACCTTCCTCCAGTCCATGGGCAACAGCGTCGCGCTCGCGATCGTCCTGCCGCTCGTGACTCTCGGGATCGCGTTCCTCTTCGCCTCCCTCATCACGATCGGCGGGCCGAGCAACGGTCCGATCCGCGGCCTCCGCAACTCGAGCGTGTACCGCGTGATCACCTTCTTCCCGTACGTCGTGCCGGCCATCGTCATCGGCCTCATCTGGAAGCAGATCTACGACCCGTCGTCCGGGCTGCTGAACGGCTTCCTGACCGGCATCGGGCTCGACCAGTTCACCTCCTTCGCCTGGCTCGGTTCGCCGGACACGGCGATGATCGCGACCATGTTCGTCATCGTCTGGGGACTCATCGGGTTCTACACGGTGCTCTTCATCGCGGCGATCAAGGGCGTGCCGGCCGAGGTGTACGAGGCGGCACGGATCGACGGCGCGGGTCGCCTGCGGACCGCGCTCACGATCACGATCCCGCTGATCCGCGACAACATCCAGACGGCGTACATCTACATGGGCATCCTCGCCCTCGACGCGTTCGTGTACATGGCCGCGTTGAATCCCGGCGGCGGCCCGTCCAACACGACGCTCGTGATGTCGCAGCAACTGTTCACGACGGCGTTCACCAAGGGCCAGTTCGGCTACGCCTGCGCGATGGGGGTCGTGCTCGCGCTCGTCACCCTGATGTTCGCGGGCGTCGTCTTCCTGGTCAGCCGACTCACCGGCGGCAACGATGAAGGGGTGGCGGAATGACCGTCCAGACCACGGCGACGACCGCGAACCCGGCGGTCGTCGGAACCGGCACGCGCACACCGGCCAGCCGTAAGCCGACCACGGGCGACCGCGTCGTCGGGACGGCATCGCACACGGTGCTCATCATCTGGTCGATCGTGGTCATCGTCCCGCTGCTCTGGACGGTCATGTCGTCGTTCAAGACGAGCTCCGAGATCTTCGCCTCGCCGTTCTCGCTGCCGTCGAAGTGGAACTTCGACAACTACGTGAACGCGTGGACGACGGCCGGGATCGGGAGCTTCTTCCTGAACTCGATCGTGGTGGTGTTCGGCGCCCTGATCGTGACCATGCTGTTCGGCTCGATGTGTGCGTACGTGCTGGCGCGGTTCCGCTTCTTCGGGAGCCGGGCCATCTACTACCTGATGCTCGCCGGTCTCACGTTCCCAGTGTTCCTCGCGATCGTGCCGTTGTTCTTCGTGCTGCAGAGTCTCGGGTTGCTCAACTCGCTCCCGGGACTCATCCTCACGTACGCGGCGTTCGCCTTCCCGTTCACGGTGTTCTTCCTGTTCTCGTTCTTCAAGTCGCTGCCGGTCTCCATCGCGGAGGCTGCTGCGATCGACGGAGCGGGGGAGTGGCGGACCTTCTTCCAGGTGATGCTGCCCATGGCGAGGCCGGGGCTCGCGACCGTCGCGATCCTCAACTTCGTGGGGCTGTGGAACCAGTTCCTCCTGCCGGTGGCGCTCAACTCGAACCCGCAGAACTACGTCCTGACGCAGGGGATGGCGTCCTTCGCCGCCCAGGCCGGGTACTCGGTGGACTTCGGTGCGCTCTTCGCGGCGTCCGTGATCACCGTGGTCCCCGTGCTCATCGTGTACCTGATCTTCCAGCGCCAGCTGCAGGGTTCGGTGTCGCAGGGCACGGACAAGTAGCGCAGCGGCGTGCGCGTCCTCGGCTCGAGCGGATCACTGGAACAATGGGTCCAATGAGCCTCCAGTCGCCAATCGCCGTCGAGATCGCCGTCCAGGACGTGGAGGGGGTCCGCATCGCCATCCGCGAGGGAGCCCAGCGGGTCGAGCTGTGCCAGGCCCTCGGCACCGGTGGGCTCACCCCCTCCATCGGACTGGTCATGGCGGCGGTCCGCGCTGCGGACGAAGCCGGGCTCAGCGACTTCGTGCACGTCCTCGTGCGTCCGCGAGAGGGCGGTTTCGTCTACTCGCCCGCGGAGATCGACGTCATGTCCGGCGACATCCTCGCGCTCGAGGCCGCGGGTGCTGCGGGCATCGTGGTCGGCGCCCTCCGGTCCGATCGCACGATCGACCTGGAGGCGCTGGCGCAGCTGCGTCAGGCTGCGGGCTCGCTCGCGGTGACGTTCCACCGGGCCGTCGACGCGACGACCGACCCCGTCCGGTCCGCCGACCAGCTGCGCGACGCCGGTGTGGACCGTCTGCTGACGTCCGGCGGCGCGCGGGCGAGTATCGACGGCGCGGAGAAGCTCGCGCAGATGGCCTCGAGGGGCGACAGCTCGATGCAGATCATGGCCGGTGGCGGCGTCACGATCGATGCGATCCCCACCCTCGCGCGGGCGGGTGTCGACGCGGTGCACCTCTCCGCCCGTCGTCGTGCCGGCCGGGTCACCGAGACCGGCCCCGGCGGAGGGTCGCCGAGCTACGACATCACGGACGCGACGACCGTCGCTCGCGCGGTGGCCGCGGCCAGGCGCGCCGCCGTCGCCGTCTGAGATCCGTCGGCACCGACGGGATCGTCGACAGGTCCCGTCGAGCGATCAGATCGCCACGATGACGAGGGCGAGGATCAGCACGAGCTGACCGATGAGCCGTGGGACGAACGGTACGGCGAGTCGACCGAACCGCTCGGGCTGCCGCGCGGCCGCGGCGTTCGCTGGGAACACCGCGACGAGGAACACGATCAGGCAGACCACTGCGGCGAGCTTGGTGGGTGGGACGAGCAGGCCGACGCCGCCCGCGATCTCGCACACACCGGTGATGGCGACGAGCATCCGCGGTGTGATGGTGCTGCCCCGCAGGGGTCCCGGGATCATCGCGGCCATGGTCCTCGCCGGTCCCGGGAGGAAGTGGAGGACTCCCATGCCGATGAACATGATCGCGAGGACGACGGTCAGGATGGACTGCAGGAGCGGGAACGGGTTCACCAGCCAATTCTGCTCCGTCGAGTCCGGATCGCCGCACTCGGTGATCGGCCCGGCGGCGATAGGCTGGCGGTATGACTGAGCCGCGGGACGAAGACGCGCTGAGCTGGGCGGGCGACGACGATCCGACGCTCGACGCCTCGGCTTCCGGCGACCGGACCACGCTCGAGCCCGCATCGCCGGAGCCGATCACGCGGGTTCGGGCGACCGAGGCGATCCAGCCGGCCGCGGAGTCGGCCGGTCCGATCGCGGAACCGATGACTCCTCCTGTCGAGGTCGACGTCGCGAAGCCGACCGACCGGGTCACGGGCGAGGCTGCCGCCGGAGAGCGCGAGCAGATGAGCTCGGTCATGCTGGTCACCCTCGGCATCTTCGGTGGGGTCTTCCTGCTGTACAGCGTCGGTTGGCTGATCTCGGCGTTCCGTCCTGACGCGGCCGTCCCGAGCGATGCGGTCGGCCGGTTCATGTTCGATCTCGGACAGGGACTCGCGGTCGCCGCGGGACCCGTGTGGATGGCCGCGACGCTCTGGTTGACCCGTGGCGGCAGACCCGTCGTCAGGATCGCGATGCTCCTGCTCGGTGTCGTGCTCATCCTGCCCTGGCCGTTCCTCCGAGGAGTGTGACCCTGATGCCCTCCATCACCGCGGACCCCGTGTCGAAACCCGCCGCCGATCGACCCGGCTGGCTCAGCTGGTCCATCGCCGTCCTGTTCGGCCTGTTCTTCGCCTATGACGTCTTCGAAGCCGTCGGCAACCTCGTCGGCATCGTCGGGACGGCGAGCGGCCTCGCCGTGCCGGTCCTGCCGCTCGGCTGGGTCGTCCTCATCGGCGGCCTGCTCCTGCCGGTCGTGGCCTTCGCGATCGCCTTCTGGACCGGTCGCGAGCGGTCGCTCGGCGAGCAGGCCGTGCGCTACCTCGTCGCCCTGTGCGTCGTCGCGGCGATCTCGCTGTCGGTCCTCGCGATGTTCGGCGCGCAGCAGCTGATCGACCTCTCCGTCTGACCCTGCCGCCGCATCGTCACACGACGAACCGCCCGGTGCGCCTCCGATAGGCTTGCGATGGCCGCCGGACACCGACGCGCTGCCCACCCCACTGCTACTGCGAAGGAACCGTTCCGTGTCGAAACCGGTCGTACTGATCGCCGAAGAACTCTCACCAGCAACCGTCGACGCCCTCGGGCCCGATTTCGACGTGCGCTCCGTCGACGGGACGGACCGCCCGGCTCTGCTCGCGGCGATCGCCGACGCCGACGCCATCCTGGTCCGATCCGCGACCAAGGTCGACGAGGAGGCCATCCAGGCGGCCACCCGGTTGAAGGTCGTCGCGCGCGCGGGTGTCGGTCTCGACAACGTCGACATCAAGGCCGCCACGACGGCCGGGGTCATGGTCGTCAACGCACCCACGTCGAACATCATCTCCGCGGCCGAGCTCACCGTCGGCCACATCCTGAGCCTCGCCCGCCACATCCCGGCCGCGCACGCCGCGCTCGCCCAGGGGCAGTGGAAGCGGTCCAAGTACACCGGTACCGAGCTCTATGAGAAGACCATCGGCATCATCGGCCTCGGCCGTATCGGTGCCCTCATCACGGCCCGTCTGCAGGCGTTCGGCACGAACGTCATCGCGTACGACCCCTACATCACGTCCGCTCGTGCGCAGCAGCTCGGGGTGCAGCTGGTCACGCTCGACGAGCTGCTGGCGCAGTCCGACTTCATCACCATCCACATGCCGAAGACGCCGGAGACGACGGGCATGATCGCCGGCCCGCAGTTCGCGCTCATGAAGCCGACGGCCTACGTCGTCAACGTCGCCCGCGGCGGCCTGATCGACGAGGACGCGCTGTACGAGGCGCTGTCCAACAACGTCATCGCCGGTGCCGGCCTCGACGTCTTTGTCAGCGAGCCGCCCACCGACACGAAGCTGCTCGGGCTCGAGAACGTCATCGTGACGCCGCACCTCGGTGCGTCCACGGATGAGGCACAGGAGAAGGCCGGCGTCTCGGTCGCCAAGTCCGTGCGCCTCGCGCTCGGCGGCGAACTCGTCCCGGACGCGGTCAACGTCGCCGGCGGCGTGATCGACCCCTACGTCCGTCCCGGCATCCCGCTCGTCGAGAAGCTCGGGCAGGTGTTCGCCGCGCTGTCGACCTCGTCGCTCACGAGCGTCGACGTCGAGGTCCACGGCGAGCTGAGCGGGTACGACGTCAGCGTCTTGAAGCTGGCCGCGCTGAAGGGGATCTTCACGAACATCGTCAGCGAGACGGTCTCGTACGTGAACGCCCCGCTGCTCGCCGAGCAGCGCGGTGTCGTCACGCGCCTGCTCACCGACGAGGTGAGCGAGGAGTACCGCAACGTCATCACGCTGCGCGGAGCCCTCAGCGACGGATCGCAGATCTCGGTGTCGGGCACGCTGACGGGCACGAAGCAGACCGAGAAGATCGTCGAGATCAACGGCTACGACGTCGAGGTGCCGTTCGCGAAGCACCACATCGTGATGGTCTACACCGACCGACCCGGCATCGTTGCCGTCTACGGCCAGCGGTTCGGCGAGGCGGGCATCAACATCGCGGGCATGCAGATCGCCCGTCACGAGGCCGGTGGCCCGGCGCTCAGCGTCCTGACGGTCGACTCACCGGTCGCCGACGACGTCCTCGAGGTCATCCGCGAGACGATCGACGCGACACTGCTCCGCGAGATCGACATCACCGAGCAGTAGCCCGACCGCTGCTCCGACCCGATGCCCCGCGCCGTCCGGTGCGGGGCATCGTCGTCCGCAGGCCGAGGCGCCGACGCCGTTCCGGTGCGCCCGGCGGGCGTCGCGGCTCAGCGCCCGCCGGCGGGGAGCAGTCGCGCGATGACGGCCAGGAGCCGCTCGATCGACTCGTCGCTGCCCTCGTCGGGGTCGCTGACCCCCATGCCGAGCTGCGCCGTGTTGGCGTAGAGGCCGTCGGACATCAACACGATGGCACGAGCGGTGTCGGGGTCGCCGACGGCGTCCTCCACCGTGCGCAACCAGCTCCGGCGGATGTCCGCCATCGCGTCGCTCGCCTGGGCGTGCTGTCCCTGCGCCAGCCGCGCGACGGCGATGATCGTCCGGTCGAACGGGGTGCCGCAGTCGACGGAGGTGCGCACGAAGTACTCGACGACGCCCTCCGGGGCCGCGAGCATCCGCGCCGTGTCGGCCTCGCTCATGTCCGAGAGCCGCTCGATGAGGCCGTCGACGAGGGCCTCCTTGCTGCCGAAGTGGTAGAGCAGTCCGCCCTTGGAGACGCCGGCCGCCGCGGCGACGGCGTCGAGGGTGGCGGCGCGTTCGCCCTGCTCGATGAGGAGTTCGGCGAAGGCGTCGAGGACGCGTTCTCGGGCTGCGGTCTGCTTCGCCATGGCTCCATCGTATTCGGCTCGTCGGATTCGGATTGATACTATACCGGCTGGACGGTATAGTCGAGCGGGCGGCGCCCGACCGGCGCCGTTCTCCACGCTTTGAAAGAGGTCACCGTGTCCACCGCCACCGAACCCACCGCCGTCGCCGCTCCCCGTGCCGGTCGGCGAGCCTGGTTCGCGCTCGCCGTCCTCATGCTCCCCGTCCTGCTGGTGTCGGTCGACAACACGGTCCTCAACTTCGCGCTGCCCGCGATCTCGAGCGCGCTCACCCCGACCGGGACGCAGCTGCTCTGGATCGTCGACATCTACCCGCTGGTCCTCGCCGGCCTGCTCGTGTCGATGGGCAGCCTCGGCGACCGCATCGGTCGTCGTCGCCTCCTGCTCATCGGTTCCATCGGGTTCGGCGTCGTCTCCGTCGCCGCGGCGTTCGCGCCCAGCGCCGAGCTCCTGATCGCGGCTCGGGCAGCACTCGGGTTCTTCGGAGCGATGCTCATGCCGTCGACGCTCTCGCTGCTGCGGAACATCTTCCTCGACCGCGACCAGCGACGGTTCGCCATCGCCGTCTGGGCCAGCGGGTTCGCCGCCGGCAGCGCGCTCGGGCCGATCGTCGGTGGGATCATCCTCGAGCACTTCGCCTGGGGTGCGGTGTTCCTCCTCGCCGTTCCGGTGCTCCTGCCGCTCGTCGTCCTCGCACCCTTCCTCATCCCGGAGTCGAAGGACCCGAACCCCGGACGCATCGACGTGCCGAGCATCCTGCTCATCCTCCTGACGATGACGCCACTCGTGTTCAGCATCAAGCACCTGGCGGAAGCAGGCTTCGACGTGCTCACGGTCGTCTCGATGGTCGTCGGCGTGGTCAGTGGCGTCCTGTTCATCCGCCGTCAGCTCCGCCTCGAGCACCCGCTGCTCGACCTGAGCCTGTTCCGGCGGGCCTCGTTCAGCGGCGCCGTGGTCATCAACCTGCTGAGCGTGACGGCGCTCGTCGGTGGGTTGTTCTTCGTGTCGCAGCACCTGCAGCTGGTGCTGGGCCTGCAGCCGCTCGACGCCGGGCTCGTCCTGCTCCCCGGCCTCATCGTGATGATCATCGCCGGCCTCGTGATCGTGCCGATCTCCAAGCGGGTCCGTCCGGGCATCGTGGTCCCGATCGCACTCGTCGTCTCCGCCGTCGGATACGCCTCCATCGCGATCACCGGGGGAGACGTTTCGGCCCTCGGGATCGGCCTCGCGTTCGTCGCCCTCGGGCTCGGCATCGGCTCCGCCGAGACGGTGTCGAACGAGCTCGTGATCGCGAGTGCGCCGCCGGAGAAGGCCGGTGCGGCGTCCGGTGTCTCCGAGACCGCCTACGAGCTGGGCGCGGTGCTCGGCACGGCGACGCTCGGCACCGTGCTCACCGCGTCCTACCGTTCCTCGGTCGTCCTGCCGGACGGACTGACCGCCGCCCAGCAGCAGGCGGCGGGGGAGACCCTGGGTGGTGCGGCGACGGTCGCCGAGCAGCTGCCCGGTGACCTCGCGGGCGCACTCATGGACTCCGCGCGGCACGCCTTCGACAGCGGTGTCGGTGTCGCAGCGTGGATCGGCGTCGGCCTCATCGTGGCCGCCATGCTCGTCGCGGCGATCGGTCTGCGCCGGGTCCGGTAGGGCTCCGTGGATCGTGCCACCCGGAGACGGGTGGCACGATCCACCCGAGGTCGGAGGCGTTAAGCTGGGCGCACACCGTCGTCGCATCCTCAGGAGTCGCATGTCCCGCACCGTCAAGCTCGCAGTCATCCCCGGCGACGGGATCGGTCCCGAGGTCGTCGGCGAGGCGCTCAAGGTCCTCGATGCGGCGGTGCAGGGTGGCGACGTCCGGTTCGAGCAGACGCCCTTCTCGCTCGGCGCCGCGCGGTTCCTCGAGACCGGCGACGTGCTGACCGACGCGGACCTCGCCGCGATCGCCTCGCACGACGCCATCCTCCTCGGAGCGGTCGGCGGCGTGCCCGGCGACCCCCGGCTCGCGAACGCGAACATCGAGCGCGGGCTGCTCCTCAAGCTCCGGTTCAGCCTCGACCACTACGTGAACCTGCGCCCGACCGTGGTGTACCCGGGTGTCCCGAGCCCGCTGAGCGAGCCCGGCGACGTGGACTTCGTCGTGGTCCGAGAAGGCACGGAGGGGCCGTACGTCGGCAACGGCGGAGCGATCCGCCAGGGCACGCCCCACGAGATCGCGAACGAGGTGTCGGTCAACACCGCCTACGGCGTGGAGCGGGTGGTGCGCTACGCGTTCACCGCTGCGGCCGCGCGTCGGCGGAAGCTCACCCTCGTCCACAAGACCAACGTCCTCGTCTTCGCCGGGTCGCTCTGGAAGCGCGTCGTCGACGCGGTGTCCGCGGAGTTCCCCGACGTCGCGGTCGACTACCTGCACGTCGACGCGGCCACCATCTTCCTCGTCACGGATCCTGCTAGATTTGACGTCATCGTCACGGACAACCTCTTCGGCGACATCCTCACCGATCTGGCCGGCGCGATCAGCGGCGGCATCGGACTCGCGGCCTCGGGAAACATCAACCCGGACGGCACGTACCCGAGCATGTTCGAGCCCGTCCACGGATCGGCGCCCGACATCGCCGGGAAGCAGCTGGCCGACCCGACCGCCGCCATCCTCTCCGTCTCCCTGATGCTGTCGCATCTCGGGCTCGAGACGGAGGCGGCGCGAGTCGCCACTGCCGTCACCGCCGACATCGCCGCCCGCACCGGCGCAGCACGCACGACGACCGAGGTCGGCGATGCGATCGCGGCCCTCGCGGCGAACCGGTAGACGCCCACCAGACACGCAGATCACGACGGAAGACACCATCATGACGATCAACCTCCCCATGGCGCAGCGCGAACTCGCCTTCACCGTGACCCCCAACGAGCAGCCCGTCCCCGCCGCAGAGCGCGACGCGATCCTCGCCGACCCGGGCTTCGGGCAGCACTTCACCGACCACATGGTCGACATCTGCTGGTCCGAGCGTGGTGGATGGCACCGCCCACGGGTCCAGGCGTACGGTCCGATCTCGCTCGACCCGGCCGCCGCCGTCCTCCACTACGCCCAGGAGATCTTCGAGGGCCTGAAGGCGTACCGTCACGCCGACGGGTCCATCTGGTCGTTCCGCCCCGACGCCAACGGCCGTCGCCTGCAGCGCTCGGCCAAGCGGCTCGCGCTGCCGGAGCTCCCGGTCGAGTACTTCGTCGAGTCGATCAAGCAGCTCATCGCCGTCGACGGTGCCTGGGTGCCCTCCGCGCCGGAGACCAGCCTGTACCTGCGGCCGTTCATGTTCGCCAAGGAGGCCTTCCTCGGCGTCCGCCCCGCGAAGAAGGTCAACTACTACGTCATCGCCAGCCCGGCCGGCGCGTACTTCACCGGCGGCGTCACCCCCGTGTCCATCTGGCTGTCAACCGACTACAGCCGTGCGGGCAAGGGCGGCACCGGGGCGGCGAAGACCGGCGGCAACTACGCGTCCTCCCTGCTCCCGCAGGCCGAGGCGTACGAGCACGGGTGCGCCCAGGTGCTCTTCCTGGACGCGCAGGAGGCGACCTACATCGAAGAGCTCGGCGGGATGAACGTCGTCCTCGTCAAGCGCGACGGCACGCTCGTCACGCCGGAATCGGACTCGATCCTCGAGGGCATCACCCGCGACAGCATCCTGCAGCTCGCGGAGGACCGCGGACACCGGGTGGAGCGCCGCCGGGTCACGATCGACGAGTGGCGCGAGGGCGTCGAGAGCGGCGACATCGTCGAGGTGTTCGCCTGCGGCACGGCTGCGGTCGTCACGCCGATCGCGCAGCTGAAGGCCAAGGACTTCACCGTGGGCGACGCCGACGCTCCGGCGGGCGAACTGACGATGTCGCTGCGTCAGGAACTGACCGACATCCAGTACGGCCGCCTGCCCGACCGCCACGGGTGGATGACGCGTCTCGACGCCGAGTAGGCTCCGAGCAGCCTGGGAAGCCCCGCACCTCGTGCGGGGCTTCCGTGTCGCCGGGGCACCTCGGGATAGGCTGGCCTGGTGAAAATCGCTCGCTTCAGTCACGATCAGGCCATCCGCTACGGCATCATCGACGATGCGGATCTCGTCGTCCTCGACGGCGATCCGCTCTACTCGGGCTTCGAACCGACGGGGGAGCGCGTCCCGCTCGCTGATGCGGTCCTGCTCGCGCCGGTCATCCCTCGCTCCAAGGTCGTCGCCGTCGGCAAGAACTACCACGACCACGCAGCCGAGATGGGTGGGGAGGCTCCCGCCGAGCCGCTGCTCTTCCTGAAGCCCAACACCTCCGTGGTCGGGCCGGGAGACGCCGTCGTCTTCCCCAAGCAGTCCGAGCGCATCGACTTCGAGGGCGAACTCGCCATCGTGATCGGTGGCGTCGCCAAGAACGTCAGCGCGGAGCGTGCCGACGAGGTCATCTTCGGCTACACGATCGCGAACGACGTCACGGCCCGCGACCTCCAGGAGTCCGACGGCCAGTGGGCCCGCGCGAAGGGCTTCGACACGTTCTGCCCGCTCGGCCCCTACATCGAGACGGAGTTCTCCTTCGACGGCGCGACGATCGAGACCCGCGTCGACGGTGAGGTCCGCCAGCACGCCCCGCTGTCCGACATGGTGCACTCCATCGGCGCGATCGTCGAGTACGCATCCGCCGTCTGGACGCTCCTCCCGGGTGACGTCATCCTGACCGGGACGCCGGCCGGCGTCGGACCCTTCACCGACGGCCAGGTCGTCGAGGTCGAGGTCTCGGGCATCGGCATCCTGCGGAACACCGGCCGCCGGCCCTGACCCGCGTCAGCTGCGCTGACCGAGAGCGGTCAGCGCAGCTGCGACGTCGTCGTCGGTGTTCCAGAGGTGGAACGCGACCCTTGCCCGGCCTGCGCGACCCGATGCCGTGATCCCGGCCGACTGCAGCGCCCGGAGGTCGTGTCCATCGGGATCCGTCCACGTCACGATGGCCGAGGCCGTCCCGGTGAGGAGCGACCGGCTCTCGCCGATGCCCGCCCGGAGCGCCGCTGCGAGCCGGGTGTCGTGCTCGTACACGGCGACGGCGTCGACCGCCGCGAAGAGGGCGATGGCGGGCTCGGCGCCGACCCAGGCCTGCCAGGCGGGGGAGACGTCGAACCGTCGTGCGCTCTCGGCGAGATGCAACGACGGGCCGTAACAGGACGACCAGACGTCGGCGCCCGAGTACCAACCGGCCTGGCTCGGCCGGAGGCGGTCCATCACCTCGTCGCGCACCGTCATGAACGCAACGCCTCGTGGCGCGCAGAGCCACTTGTAGGCGTGGCACACGGTGATGTCGTCGGCCGAGGCGTCGACGGGGAGCCACCCGGCCGCCTGTGTGAGGTCGTTGAGCGTCAGCGCGCCGTGCACGGCCGCCGCCTCACGGATCGCGACCACGTCGGCGACCGCGCCGGTCGCGGACTGCACCGCGGAGTAGGCGACGAGCCAGGTCGAGGCGTCGATGTGGGCGGCGAGTTCGGTCAGCGGTGCGTGGCGGACACGCACGCCGCGGTGCGCCTGCATGAGGAATGGAGCGACGAGTGAGCTGAAGTCGCCCTCGACGCAGAGGACCTCGGCGCCGTCCGGCACCGACGCCGCGACCATGGCGACCATGGCGGAGGTCTGGGATCCGATCGCGACCGAGCGGGCCGGCACGTGGACCAGCTCGGCGAAGGAGCCGCGCACCCGCTCGACGACGGCGCCGTAGGCGGCTGCATCGGTTCGAGCCGCCTGCCACGCGGAGAGGTCGGCCATGATGGCGTCCGTCGTGCCCGTCGTCGGCAGTCCCAGCGTGCAGGCGGCCAGGTAGCCGGGTGCGGATGGGAAGGATCCGCTGGCTTCCTGGAGGCTGAGGGTGCTCATGCATCCAGTCTCTTCGCCGGGTATCCATACGACAAGGACCGGCGCTCGATGAGAACCATAACGAGAGATTATGCTTCGAGGATGTCCACCCTCTCGCCGCCGCCCTCGTCATCGGCCCTCGACGCCGGTTCCCTCCTCGTCGTCGGCGCCATCGCCTCGACCGGGTCGATCACGGCCGCCGCGCACGCGCTCGGCTCGAGTCAACCGGCGGTGAGCCAACATCTCCGCCGGCTCGAGCGTCGGCTCGGCATGCCGGTCGTCGAGCGCGTCGGTCGCGGCGTCCGCCTCACCGAGGCCGGTGCGATCCTCGCCGGACACGCGGTGGCGGTGGACCGAGCGGTGCGCGCGGCGTCCGAGGAGGTCGCGGCACTCGCGGGGTTGCGGAGTGGGCGGGTGCGCCTCGTCGCCTTCCCGTCGGCGTCGTCGATGCTCGTGCCGCAGCTCCTCGCTCGCCTGGCCGACGAGCATCCGGGGATCGGCGTCTCCTTCGTCGAGGCCGAACCGCCGGAGGCCGTCGCCGCGGTCCGTGCCGGTGAAGCCGACGTCGCGATCACCTTCAGCTACCCGGACGATCCGGACGACCCGCATCGGGAGAGCGCGGCCGGACTCCGCGTGCGCCGGTTCGGAACCGACCCGATGCGTCTCGTACTCCCGGTCGGCCACGCTCGAGCCGGTGACCGACAGGTCGACCTCGCGGCCCTCGCCGGTGAGCGTTGGATCGCGGGTTGTCCGCGTTGCCGAGGTCATCTCCTCGGTCTCTGCCGGTCGAGCGGCTTCGAGCCCGTCATCGCGCACGAGACCGACAACGCGATCGCGGTCACCGCCCTGGTGGCGGCCGGGCTCGGCGTCGCCCTGCTCCCAACCCTCGCGCTCGCGGCCGCACAGCTGCCGACCGAGGTGGTCGTGCTGCCGACGCGCAACGACGACGACCGGGCGCTCCACCTCGTCAGCGCCGAGCACGCGGACCGCATCCCCGCCGTCGCTGCACTCCTGCGGATCGCCGCGTCCCTGGGCGGCGCGACTAAGATGACAGGCGATGTCTGACACGATTACGCACCCCTTCTCCACGGCTTCCGGCACCGACGTCCGCGTCCGGTTCTGCCCGTCGCCGACCGGCACGCCGCACGTCGGTCTCGTCCGCACGGCGCTGTTCAACTGGGCGTACGCCCGGCACACGGGGGGCAAGCTCGTCTTCCGGATCGAGGACACCGATGCCGCTCGCGACAGCGAGGAGAGCTACGAGCAGCTCGTCGACGCGCTCACGTGGCTGCGGCTCGACTGGGACGAGGGCGTCGGCGTCGGCGGACCCCATGCGCCGTACCGGCAGTCCGAGCGGAGCGACATCTACGCCGACGTGATCGAGCGACTGACCGCTGCCGGGCACCTCTACGAGAGCTTCTCGAACGCCGACGAGATCGACGCGCGCAACGAGGCGGCCGGCCGGCCGAAGCAGTTCGGGTACGACAACTTCGACCGCGACCTCACCGACGAGCAGCGCGCCGCGTTCCGAGCCGAGGGCCGCGAGCCGGCGCTCCGCCTGCGGGTCCCGGACGACGACCTCAGCTTCGACGACCTCGTGCGCGGTGAGATCACCTTCCCGGCCGGGTCGTTCACGGACTTCGTCCTCGTGCGCCCGAACGGCAAGCCGCTCTACACGCTCGTGAACCCCGTCGACGACGCCATCATGCAGATCACCCACGTCCTCCGCGGCGAGGACCTGCTGCCGTCGACGCCGCGGCAGATCGCGCTGTACCACGCGCTCATCGACATCGGCCTCACGACCTTCGTCCCACGGTTCGGTCACCTGCCGTACGTCATGGGCGAGGGCAACAAGAAGCTCTCGAAGCGCGACCCGGAGGCGAACCTCTTCCACCACCGCGACCGCGGCTTCGTGCCGGAGGGGCTCATCAACTACCTCGCGCTGCTCGGGTGGTCGCTAAGCGGCGACCGCGACGTCTTCTCGATCGACGAGATGATCGCCGCGTTCGACGTCGTCGACGTCAACCCGAACCCGGCGCGCTTCGACCTCAAGAAGGCGGAGTCGATCAACGGCGACCACATCCGACTGCTGGAGCCGGCCGACTTCCTCGGCCGCATCACGCCGTACCTCGTCGAGGCCGGTGTAGTGAGCGAGCCCGTCACCGAGGCGCAGCAGGCCGTGCTCGAGCAGGCAGCCCCGCTCGTCCAGGAGCGCATCGCGCTGCTCGGCGAGGTCCCCGCGCTCCTCGGCTTCCTGTTCCGCGGTGCCGCGGAGCTCGAGTACCAGGAGGACGCGCTCAAGGGTCTTCCGGCGAACGCCGGCGAGGTGCTCGCCGCGTCCATCGGCGCGCTCGAGCTCGTCCCCGAATCGGAGTGGACGGCTGGTTCGATCCAGGACGCGCTCGCCGGCGCGCTGATCGAAGGCCTCGGTCTGAAGCCCCGTATCGCCTACGGCCCGCTCCGCGTCGCCGCGTCCGGGCGTCGGATCTCCCCGCCGCTCTTCGAGTCGCTCGAGATCCTCGGGAAGACGGAATCGATCACGCGACTCGATCGGCTCTCCGCGCACCTCGCGTCATGAGCGACTCGTACGACGTCGTCGTGGTCGGCGCGGGACCCGCGGGACTCTCGGCCGCGCTGAACCTGGCTCGCGCGCGTCGTCGCATCCTCGTGCTCGACGGCAATCGCCCACGGCACGCTGCGACGCTGCGCTCGCACGGCTTCCTCACCCGCGACGGCATCGCTCCGCTGGATCTCCGACGAATGGGGCGCGAGGAGGTTGCCGCCTATGCGAACGCGCAGGTCCAGTTCGCGTCCGTGCAGTCGATCGAGGCGACCACCGACGGCTTCCACGTCGTCGCCCAGGGGGTCCGCGGCGAGCCGGATCGCGACGTCGTGACCCGGACGGTCGTCCTCGCGAGCGGTCTCACGGAGACGCTGCCGAAGGTCACGAACCTGCGGGCCTTCTACGGAACGGATCTGCACAGCTGCGTCGAGTGCGACGGGTACGAGAAGGCCGACGCGCCGCTCGCGCTCATCGGCGAGACGACGGACCTGGCGGAATGGGCGATCCTCATCGCACAGTGGTCGTCGGACCTCATCGTCTTCACGAACGGTACCGACACCGTCACCGGTCCCGAGGAGGCCGCGCTCGCCTCCGCGGGCATCCGGGTCGAGCGGGGTGCGATCGCGGAGCTCGACGGCGGTCGCGACGGCTTCACCGGTGTCCGCCTCGCCGACGGTGCGCTCATCCCGCGCTCCGGGGGCTTCGTGCGGCCGCAGTGGGCCGCGCCCCTCGGATATCTGGAACAGCTCTCACTCGATCGCGACACCGACGGGTACGTCGTGGTCGACGCCTGGGGTCGCACGTCCGTGCCGGGCGTGTACGCCGCCGGCGACATCACGCCTCCCGGTCCGCAGCAGCTCATCGTGGCGGCCGGGAACGGCGCTCGAGTGTCCCGAGCACTCAACCGGGACCTCGCGGGCGTCCCCAGCTGAGTGACCCGCGACGCGCCCGGGACGCCTCGATTTGAGACGACCGCCTCCGTAGGCTAGTGTTGTTCTTCGGTCGGGGCTTCGGTTCTGACAGTGGGGTATGGTGTAATTGGCAACACGACTGATTCTGGTTCAGTTGTTCTTGGTTCGAGTCCAGGTACCCCAGCAGTACAGCATCACCACGACGAAGGCCCGCGATCATCGCGGGCCTTCGTCGTTTCCGGCGTGCTGTGCAGCTCCGTGGGCTGGCGACGCCGCCGAACCACCGACGTCTCTCACCACGGCTCCGAATCCTCCTCCACGGATGTGCGCTCGAATGCGATGATGCGCTCGACGGCCGGGATGATCTGCGAGGCCATCCGACGGAAGACCTCCGGGCCCTGACCGAACGGGTCGACGACGTCGTCCTGCGCCGGATCAGGGAGTCGCGCGCTCGTCCGGTTGGCCGCCAGTTCGGGGCCAAGATGCTTCCAGCGCCCTGCTCGAGGGCGGGGGAGTCGTCCCGAGTCGACGGTGTCGAGGAGCCGGGCGAACTCACGCAGGGAGAAGGTTCGACGCAGCGCCTCCGGGCACAACCTGAGGACGGCGCTGCGATGCTCCCGCGTCATGGTGAGGACGACGTCCTGTCGAGCCACGAGGTCGGCGGTGAGCTGCGTCGCGGTGAAGTCGGCGGCCGTCGCGGCGAGCGGACCGAGCAACGCCGCACTCGAGGCGTCGATCGGGTGTCCGCGCAGCGCCCCCGTCCCGGCGCTCCGCACCTCGAAGCCGCACGCGTCGACCTCCGCCAGCCCGCTCGTGAGGAGGAACTCGGCATACGGGGACCGACAGATGTTGCCGGTGCAGACGATCAGGATTCGGGTCGGAGGCGGATCGAGCGGGGTGTTCATGCTGTGGTCCGCCGCGGTCGACGCGTCGGGGCGGTCCGGTGGTAGTACGCGTAGGACGACGACTGCTCTCCTCGAGCCACCTCGACGCGGTTGAGGACGACCCCGAGGAGCTTCGCCTGGACGAAGCTGAGGTTCTCGAGGGACTGCCGGAGCTGATCGCGGTGCAATCGCCCGTCGGCCGACGCCACGAGCAGGACCCCGCTAGCGAGGGTCGACAGTGCTGTCGGGTCCGAGACGTTGATGAGCGGGGGTGTGTCGATGACCACCACGTCGTACGCGCGTTCCATCTCGGAGAGCGCGCGCTCCATCGCCGCCGATCCGAGGAGTTCACTCGGATTCGGCGGCAGCTCGCCGGAGGTGAGGACGGCGAGACGCCCC
Source organism: Plantibacter sp. CFBP 8804 (assembly GCF_014841225.1). Classification (NCBI taxonomy): domain Bacteria; kingdom Bacillati; phylum Actinomycetota; class Actinomycetes; order Micrococcales; family Microbacteriaceae; genus Plantibacter; species Plantibacter sp. CFBP 8804. Next base: position 709,007 of record NZ_JACYTU010000001.1, on the reverse strand, counting down.
GCCCCGTCGACCGCTTGCGAGGCCTCGCCGAGGCTGATCCTGCCGGTGAGCACGGTCGTGAGCCCGACCGCATCCTCGAGTCCGAACATCTCGTGCTGGCGGGGTCGGCGCAGGTCCGCATCGACGAGGAGGACGGCGTTCCCCGCCTCTGCGAGGACGAGCGCGAGGTTCGCCGCGGTGGTGCTCTTCCCCTCGCCCGGGACCGAGGACGTGACCATCACGCTGCGGAGTCCGCCGTCGATGGAGGCGAACTGGAGGTGCGTCCGAAGTTGCCGGAAGCTCTCGGCGCGCCGGCTGTAGCTCTCCGTCGATCCGAGGATGAGTTGCGCCGCGTCGGTGGGCTCCGTGTGGAAGGCGCCGAGGATGCTCGTGTCCGTGAGCTTCTCGATCGCCGAACGACCACGGAGTCGGGTGTCGAGGACCTCGATGAGCAGTGTGATCCCGACGCCCAGGGCGAGGCCGGTGAGGACGCCCACCGCGAGGTTCTGCAGCACGTTCGGCGCAACGGGCGACCGGGGTGGAGACGCCGGTTCCACGATCGTCAGCCCGACCGGGGTCGGATCACCTGGTGCACCGGCGGAGCCCACCTCGTTGGCGCTCTCGACATCGTCGACCAGGTCGACGAGCACCTGGGCTGCGGTGTTCGCGATGCGGGCTGCTGCAACCGGATCGCTGTCGACGGCGGAGATGTTGATCAGGACCGACTGCGCGGGATTGGACGCTGAGATCGTCCCGATGAGCGACGCGGGGTCGAGGTCGAGGCGGTCAGCCACCGTGGACCGCACCGTCGAGCCGGTGGCGAGGATCACGTATGAGGCGACGCGGCTCTGGGCGAAGGTGTTGCCCTGATTGAGGTCGCCCACGGAGTCTCCACCGGTGACGGCCACGAACAGCTGGCCCGTCGATTGGTAGACGGGTTTGGTGATGAGCGTGTATCCGTGGGCGAGTGCGGTGGCCCCCAGCGTGATCGCGACGATGAGCAGCCAACGATGGCGGAGGATGCGCAGGTAGTCCTTCAGGTCCATCCTGATATGTTAGTCGTCTGGCATGTCCGCCGCGTCGGCGAACATGACGCAGGGCCCGGACTCACGAGTCCGGGCCCTGCATGACGGTGGTGGGGCGGTCTGCCGTTCAGGCGGCCTTGCCGAACCGGTCGGTGCCGTTCGCGCGAGGTCGGCGCGGGGCGCGGTTCGTCTGACGGACCGTCGGTTCGGTCATGACGGGTCGTTCACTGCCGACCACGGTGCGGTCTGCGACCCTGGCATCCCGATCGACGCTCGCGCCGTGGGCGACCTGGACGTCGGCACCCAGACGGGCGTCGCTTCCGACCCGCGCTCCGCGTCCGATGACACAGCGCTCCCCGATGTGGACGTTCGCGCCGATGAAGGCGCCTTCCCCGATCACCGCGGACCGGTCGATCCAGGTTCCGGCACCGATCCAGGCGTTGGCACGGATGTCCGCGTCAGCCTCCACGAAGGTGGTGCGTTCGATGAACGCCGACGGATCGATCAGTGCACGAGCTGCGACCATGCCCTTGCCGTTCGGGTGGTGACGGTACCGTTCCACCTCGCCGGTCCGGCCTTCGATCTCTTCGTACACTCTCGCCATGGGTGACCCCCTTCTGGTCTACTCAACACTGGGGACAACGCCGGGTGGCTCCCGGTCATTCCTTCCCGGGGCCTGCCTGGGAATCCCATGAGTCTCGTGCTGTGCTGTAGAGGGTGTTCGGAGGAGGAGGCCGCCGCGGTTTGGTCGTGACCGGTCATTGGAAGTCGCGCGAACGGGTGTTCGCCCCGATCCGGAGCGCTTCCAACCGATCCGCCACCAGATTGACGATGCCTTCCGGTGATCGCTCCAGCATGCCGCGGACCACCATCGCCGGGGCTTCCCTGGCCACGCGGCGATACCGGTTCCAGACGCCGACACTGCAGATCACGTTGACGAGTCCCGCTTCGTCCTCGAGGTTCATGAAGGTGATGCCGCTCGCCGTCGCCGGCCGTTGCCGATGCGTCACGACACCCCCGACCTCCACGCGACGGTCCGTCTGCGCCGTCAGGAGTTCGTCGGACCGCAGCGCACCTCGTCGTGTGAGATCGGCACGGACGTGGCGGATGGGGTGGTCGTCGGTCGACATCCCGGTCGACCAGATGTCGGAGATGAGTTGTTCGGCGGCCGTCGGAACCGGGAGCAACGGCGGCTGCACGGTCGTGAACGTCCCCTCGAGCTGGTCGGGACGATGCCGACTGGCCTGCGCTGCGCCCCACATCGCCTCACGACGGGTGAGGCCGAATCCGTCGAAGGCGCCCGCCGCCGACAGCGACTCCAACTGCGAGGAGCTCAGGCCGATCCGCCTGGCCAGGTCGGCCTGGCTGGTGAACAGCCCTCCGGACTCCCGTTCGGCGACGATCCGCTTCGCGAGCTCCTCACCGATCCCCTGGACGGAGGAGAGACCCAGCCGGACGGCGAGTGCGCCGTCGCGCCGGTGTCCTGCCGAATCGTCGGGAAGGAGTGGATCGAAGAGCCCGGTCGGTCCCTGATCGTGTTCGAGGCAGCGCGTGCGTCCGCCGGGAGCGACCGGGGCACCGGGGGCGGCCTCCGGGTCGAGCGCTTCGAGGCCGGCCTGTGCGCCGGAGCGATGCAGATCGGGACGAAGGACGGAGACGCCGTGTCTGCGGGCGTCGGCGACGAGCGTCATCGGCGAGTAGAACCCCATGGGCTGCGCCCGGAGCAGGGCCGCGAGGAACGCCCCCGGGTAGTGCAGACGCAGCCAGGCGCTCACGTAGACGAGGAGGGCGAAGCTCAGGGAGTGGCTCTCAGCGAAGCCGAAGTTGGCGAAGGCCTGGATCTTGGCGTACACGGCATCGGCGTCCGCTCCGACGATGCCGTTACCGGCCATGCCGAGGTACAGCGTGTCCTTGAGGCTCTCGATCTTCTCCTCGCCGCGCTTCGATCCCATCGCCCGGCGCAGGAGGTCCGCATCCTCGGCCGAACACCCACCGACGGCCATCGCCATCTGCATGAGCTGCTCCTGGAACAGCGGCACGCCGAGCGTGCGTTCGAGGACCGGTTCGAGGCTCGGGTGGAGGTAGGTGATGGGCTCCTGGCCGGTCTTCCGGCGCAGGTAGGGGTGCACCGCGCCGCCCTGGATGGGCCCCGGGCGGATCATGGCGACCTCGATGACGAGATCGTAGAACCGGCGGGGGAGCAAGCGCGGCAGCATGCCCATCTGCGCGCGGCTCTCCACCTGGAAGACCCCGATGGTGTCGGCCCGGCAGAGCTGGTCGTAGACCCCTGCTTCGTCCTTCGGGATGGTCTCCAGGGTCCAGCGCTCCCCGGTGTGTTCGGCCACGAGGTCGAAGCAGTACTGGATGGCCGAGAGCATGCCGAGACCCAGGAGGTCGAACTTGACGAGACCCATCCAGGCGCAGTCGTCCTTGTCCCACTGGAGGACCGTGCGACCGTCCATGCGCCCGTGCTCGATCGGGCAGACCTCGCCGACCGGCCGATCGGTCAGCACCATGCCACCCGAGTGGATGCCCAGGTGCCGGGGCAGGGTGAGCATCTGCTGCGCGAGGCCGACGACGCGCTCGGGGATGTCGTGGTCGGTGCTCGACATGACCCCGCCCCAACGCTCGACCTGTTTCGACCAGGCGTCCTGCTGACCGGGGCTGTACCCGAGCGCCTTGGCGGTGTCGCGGACGGCGAACTTCGGCCGATAGCTGATGATGTTCGCGACCTGAGCGGCGTTGCGGCGCCCGTAGGTCTCGTAGACGTACTGGATGGCCTCCTCGCGCCGGTCGGAGTCGAAGTCGACGTCGATGTCGGGCTCCTCCTCTCGCATGCTGGAGAGGAACCGTTCGAACGGCAGCTCGTAGAAGATCGAGTCGACGGCGGTGATCCCGAGCAGGTAGCAGACGGCCGAGTTCGCGGCGGAACCGCGTCCCTGGCAGAGGATGCCCCGGCCGCGGGCGAAACTGACGATGTCGTGCACGATCAGGAAGTACCCGGGGAAGTCCTTCTGCTCGATGACCTCGAGCTCCCGTTCGATGCGTCGGAGGTGTTCGGGAGTGGCGTCGGGGTACTTGACGGGGACGGCTTCGAGCACGAGGTGCCGAAGCCAGCTCATGGGCGTATGGCCCTCCGGGACGCGCTGTCGCGGGAGCTTCGGGCGGACCGCCCGCAGGCTGAAGGCGAGTTCGTCGGCCAGCTCGACGCTCCGTGCCACCGCTCCGGGGTATCTGGCGAACCGGTCCGCCATCTCGGCGCCGCTCCGCAGGTGCGCGGTTCCGGCCGCGGGAAGCCATCCGTCGAGCTCGTCGAGGCTGCGTCGTGCTCGGACGGCCGCCAGCGCGGTCTGGAGTCGATGCTGCTCGGGCGTGGCGTAATGGACGTTGCCCGTGGCGACGACGGTGAGGTCGAGCAACGCCGCGATCTCGGCGAGTGCATCGTTCTCCGCCGAGTCCTCCGGGTGGCCGTGGTCGCTCAACTCGACGACGACGTGCTCCGGACCGAACAGGGCGACGAGTCGGTCGACCGCGGCGGCGGCGGCCTCCAGACCGTGCTCACGGAGCGCGGTGCGGACGAACCCCTTGCGGCACCCGGTGAGCACGGTCACGTGGCCGGCGACGGAGGCGGCGAGCCGCTCGAGGTCGTAGATCGGGTGACCCTTCTCGGCTCCGTCGGCGAGTTGTGCGTCCGTGATCGCGCCGGCCAGGCGGTGATACCCCTCTGCTCGACGGGCGAGCAGGAGCAGATGATGTCCGACGGGGTCGGGGACGCCGTTCTGCGGCCGGTCCAAGCCGATGGACAGTTCGGCACCGTAGACCGTCCGGAGGTCGGGGAATCGTTCCGCCGCCTCGGCCATCCGGACGACACCGTAGAAACCGTCGTGGTCGGTGAGCGCGAGCGCGTGCAGGCCGAGTGCCGCAGCCTCTTCGACGAGCCGCTCCGGCGGGCTCGCGCCGTCGAGGAAGCTGAAGCTCGAGTGCGCGTGGAGTTCCGCATAGGGGACCCGCGTCGTCGACGGGCGCTGCTCCGGTGGTTCGGGGACGTACGGTTGACGCTTCCGCGACCAGGCCGGGCTGTCCCCACCGTCGGCTCCCAGCGGCAGGGTGGCCGGACGGCTCGCGTCGGACAGACGGCGCTCGAACTCCGACCATGAGACCGGGGGGTTGTTCCATCCCATGCTGGGCTCCTTCGTCATGCGGTGTGGTGCGGACGTGATGCGGTTCAGTCGTAGCGGGCCTCGGCCCTCCAGTGCTGCTCCTCCAGCAGGAGCAGCCAGGCGTCACCCGAGTCGTCGAGGACCTGGAGACGGTGGACGCGATGGTGGCCGTCGTCGTCCCACCAGCGTTCGTCGATGCTCCAGGGGCCGGCCCAACCCTCGATGACGTGCCAGTCCGAGAAAGCGAAGAACCGTGCGGGTGCTGCACTCACGGTGCTGCGCTCGTCGACCGCCACAGCCTGGCCCGTCGCGTCGACGACCTCGACCGGCACGGCGGTGTCGAAGACGGTCGAGGGAGCCGCTCCCGGGATGGTCCCTGGCCACGGCCGGTTCCGACGTTCGGCCACGGCTGCCTCACCACCCGGCGGAACGCTGCCCCAGGGGACGAGGATGCGGCGGTCGAGGAGGAGGCGGCCGCCGGACGGCACCGCGGTCACGACGCCGTCGTGGCCGAGCATGCTCTGGACGCGGGCGAGTCCGCTGTGGATGCGTTCGTCCGGTCCGCTGCCCCAGAGTCCTTCCTCGTGTTCCGCAGCGTCGTCGAGGGTCTCCGGGACGACCTCGACGAGTTCGACGGGGGAGGCGAGTCCGTGATCGATGTTGGACGCGCCCTGCAACTGCCAGCGCACGCGATCGAGGACGTCGCCGGCGGTGAACCAGCGTGGGTGGAGCCAGGTGCGGGTGGAGCGCTCTCCGCGCTCGCTCCGCATGCTGATCGTGATCGCGGTGGTCACGAGGCCGGCTTCCGCCAGGCCGGTGATGAACCGTTCCGCGGACTGCCGGAACCCGAAGGTCAGCTGGTCGATGCGGTCGAGCGGGGGCTCGAAGGCGATCGACACGGCCAGCTCAGTCGGCGGCACGCGGGGGACGACGCTTCGGGCGTCCGCGCCGGCTGCGAGGCGGTGCGCTCGGGCGCCGTCGGGGCCGAAGCGGTCGCGGACCTCGGTCGCGGGCAGTGCGCCGAACGCCCCCAGGGTGCTGATCCCGAGCCGGTGCAGCAGTGAGCTGAGTTCGGGGCGCCCGAGGGTGGACAGGGGGAGCGGGGCCAGGAAAGCGGGAGAGGCTCCGGAGGGGATGACGATGATCCGGGAGCCGTCCTGCTGGAACGCGGTGGACCTCGCGGCCTGCTCCGCGGCGAAGGGGCCGTCGGCGATGCCGATCCGTGCATCGGGGACACCGAGCTCGTCGAGACGGGCCAGGAGGACCTCTGCCGCAGCCGACTCGCCGCCGTAGTATCTGCTCGGTCCTCGGGATCGGATGGCACAGAGCCCGGCCCGGAAGGGCTGGACGCCCGGCATGAGCTCCTCGATGCCGAGGAGGATCGGCTCGAAGGCGCGGGTGTCGACGACCGGGTCGTAGTCGGCGGTCGCCAGTTCCGGACAGCGGGCCTCGGCCTCGCGGACACGGAGTCCTCGCCGCACTCCTGCTCGACGTGCGCTGGCGTCGCAGGCCAGGACCTCACCATGCTCGATCAGGGCCAGCGGAGCGTCGGTCGTGTCCTCGGACAGCGCTCCAGAGAGTCGTGCCGCCACGATCGGCCAGTCGGGGCACCAGAGGACCATGGTGCGCTCGACCGGTCCCGCAGGCGGTTCGGTCGTCATCGGTTCACGACCATCGGGAGCCGGACGACCGTGTCGTCGTCGATGAGGCCGGAGCCGGCGAGCGGCGCGGTGCGACCCTCGGTCGATCCCAGGGGCAGCGTCAGGTGCGCGGTCCTGGGCCGGCCCGCAGCCCCCTGGCCGAGCATCGAGCTGACGGTGAGCCGCCGATTTCGGAGATGTCCGTGCCCCGCCCCGAGGCCGCTCCAGGAGCTCTCGGTCACGCGCAACGTCGCATCGCTCTGCGGCCAGGAACCGAGGACGATCAGTGCGGCCTCGCGCTGCCGGAGGCGAGCCGCGAGTCTGGCGGCGTCGCTCGGGGCGATCCGTCCGGGAGGCGCTGTGATGAGCACGCCGGCGACGTCGGCCATGGCCGCGGTGACCGTGAGCCAGTCCGGACCTGGCTGGGGGACGAGGACGAGTCGTTCGAGGTCGATGCCCATGGAGGCCGCCGCCTCCACGCCGAACGACGGGAGACCGATGACGGCGCACCACGTCCCGGCTGCGGACGGCCCGGCCATGAGCGACATGGCGAGCGCCGTGGAGCCGAGCACGGAGTAGCTGCCTCCGGCCTGGAGGGCACCACCGGGCAGGAGCCGGGAGAGCTCAGGAGCGGTCGGCAGGGACCGGGTGTCGAGGCGCGTCCCCTGCATCCGCTTGATGCGCCCCTGGAGTTCGTGCAGCTCGGTCGCGGTGTCCGCCCTGACGGGGGAGTCGACGAGTGCGCGGAGGGCCATGGCTCAATATTCGAACATATCTTCGAACAAGTCAACCGGCTCGATCCGGTCTCGACGACGACTGACGGATGACTCGACCATGGTCCCGCATCCCACCGACACGCGGTCCGCGGTGTCAGCGGCGCCCGGTACGCTGGGCCCATGTGCGGACGTTTCGTCGTGACCGAATCCACCGAGGAACTCATCGAGCTCTTCGACATCGACCACGCGGCTGCCGAGCTGCCCGGGCCCTCGTACAACGTGCGCCCGACCGAGCAGATCCCGATCATCCTCGACTCGGTGAAGACGGGGCCGGTGGTCCGCCGGCTCGAATCGGCGCGGTGGTCACTCGTGCCGTCGTTCGCCACCGAGCTGAAGAGTCAGTACCCGACCTTCAATGCTCGCGCGGAGGAGATCACCACCAAACCCACGTTCGCGCCATCGGTCAAACAGAAGCGCGCGTTGGTCCCTGCCGCCGGGTACTACGAGTGGCACACCGAGGGCGCGACGAAGACTCCGTACTACGTGCAGACCGCTGGTGGTGAACCGATCGTCTTCGCGGCCCTCTACTCGTGGTGGCGCGACCGCTCGCTACCGGACGACGACCCACGGCGTTGGGTGCTGAGCGCGACCATCCTCACACGGCCGGCGGTCGGTTCCTTGCAGGAGCTGCACCCACGGACGCCCGTGACGCTGCCTCCGGAATGCTGGGACGCCTGGCTCGATCCGCACCACGAGGCCGACCAGGACGAGGTCGACGAGATGGTGTCCGCAGCGACCGACGTCGCGGAGCAGCTCGTCTTCCACCGGGTGGCGCCGTTGCAGGGCGATGGACCGGAGCTCATCCTCCCCGTCCAGGAATAGCCGCAGGAGAGTCGGCCGGAGGCGCGGAACGGAACCGCCCCGGAGACACGAAACCTACCCCGGACACACAGAACCGCCCCTGACGCGAACGTCAGGGGCGGTTCTCGGTGTCTCAGACGCGAGGGCTGGAATGACCGGCCGCTCGGATCGTCAGCTCCGACTGATCAGAGAATCAGAGGGGGCGGATGTTCTCGGCCTGCAGGCCCTTGGGGCCCTGGTTGGTCTCGAACTCGACCTTCTGGTTCTCCTCGAGCGAGCGGTAGCCGCTCGTCGCGATGGCGGAGAAGTGTGCGAAGACGTCGGCGCTGCCGTCGTCAGGAGTGATGAATCCGAAGCCCTTTTCGGCGTTGAACCACTTCACAGTTCCAGTTGACATGTATTTCCTCTTTCATGAGTGACCGTTCCCGACTTTCGGGCCCGTTCGTCGCGGTGTTCTTTGCTCGCTCCTCAGAAAAGCAGCGTATCCATCGGTGGAAACGCGGCTTGAAATACCTGCGCAACACAACAACTTCGATCCACGTTAGCCCATCTCGGCTCGAAACGGCAGCCGAACACGTAACGGATTGGCCAATTCTGCATCTTTTTCCGACATTCGACGTGATGCCTGGGTATCTCCAGCGGATCTCGCGGTCTGCGGTGATTCCCCAGCCGTCGACCGTAGGCTGAGGCCATCTGCAGAGCGCATGCTCGCCCGAGCGTCCGCTCACCACCCCGGCTGGGAAGTCGACACGATTCCTCCGGAGTGCCCATGTCAACTGAAGCCATCCTCGGCCCGGTTCGTGCCACGAGCCCCCGCAAGCCCGGCGCCACGAACGTCACCAGCTCCTACTCGTCGCTGTTGAAGACGGTTCGCGAGGCGGGACTCCTCCGCCGCCACCGCATGTTCTACATCCTGACGTTCTCGTTCCTCGTGATCGCGCTCCTCGGCTGCGTCACCGGGTTCGTCCTGCTCCGCGAGTCCTGGTTCCAGTTGCTCATCGCCGGCGCGCTCGGCATCATCCTCACCCAGTTCGCCTTCCTCGCCCACGAGGCCTCGCACCGTCAGGTCTTCGAGTCGGGTCGGGCGAACGACCGCGCCGGCCGCTTCCTCGCGGCGGGCATCGTCGGCATCAGCTACTCGTGGTGGATGACGAAGCACACGCGCCACCACGCGAACCCGAACCAGGTCACCAAGGACCCCGACATCGAGATCGACACGATCTCCTTCATCGAGGAGGACGCGGCGAAGGCGAAAGGCCTGCAGGCGCTGATCACCCGGAAGCAGGGCTACCTCTTCTTCCCCCTCCTCATGCTGGAGGGCATCAACCTCCACGCGCTGTCCTTCAAGACCCTCTTCGGTCCGGGCAAGGTCGACGGCCGCGCCGCCGAGATCAGCATGATCGTCGCCCGCGTCGGTCTGTACCTGGCTGCGATCTTCCTCTTCCTGCCCGTCGGCATGGCGTTCGCGTTCCTCGGCGTCCAGCTCGCGGTCTTCGGTGTCTACATGGGTGCGTCCTTCGCGCCGAACCACAAGGGCATGCCGATCATCCCGGCCGACATGAAGCTCGACTTCCTCCGCAAGCAGGTGCTGACCTCGCGCAACGTCCGCGGCTTCGGCATGGCCACCTTCATGGGCGGCCTGAACTACCAGATCGAGCACCACCTGTTCCCGAGCATGCCTCGCCCGGCTCTGGCCCGTGCTCGCGTCATCGTTCGAGAGCACTGCGAGACCCAGCAGGTGCCGTACACCGAGACGACCCTGCTGCAGTCCTACGCCATCGTCATCGAGTACCTCAACCGGGTCGGGCTCTCAGCCCGCGACCCGTTCGACTGCCCGGCGGCGGCGAACTTCCGCCGCCGGTAGTCGATCCGGCTCAGACCTCGAGCGTGTCGAGCGGGGCGAGCGGGTAGTAGGTCCCGCCGCCCTGTTCGGTCGCCCACTGCAGGCGGTCGTGCGACATGCTCTGTCCCGGCCCTGAGAGCACCATCTCGTGTGTCCCGAACGCGCGCTTCGGCGCGACGGCGGTGACGAAGTCCATGCCCTCGGAGATCTTCATCCACGGTGCACCAGCCGGGGCGGCCAGGACGTCGACCTCGACGCCCTCAGGGACGGCGAAGGAATCGCCGGGGTAGTACACCAGGTCGTTGATGAGGACGCCCACGTTGTCGATCACCGGGATCGACGAATGGATGACCGCGTGGGTCCCTCCGAAGAAGCGGAGCGTGAACGGCCCGGCTTCGACCACGTCTCCCGGAGCGACGACGGTGATGTCGTAGCCGTCCGCGGCGGCGGCGACACCGGCCGGTCCGTAGAGGACGGCCTCCGGGCTCGCGGCGAGGATGCGGTCGAGGTGCTCCGCGGTCCAGTGGTCGGGGTGCAGGTGCGTGATCAGGACCGCCGCGGTGTGCTCCACATCGGCGATCGGCGACGTGAACGCGCCCGGGTCGACGATCAGCTTGGCGCCGTCCGTCTCGAGGAGGAATGCTGCATGTTCGAACTTCGTGAGTCTCATAGGACGAGTGAATACCGTGGGAGCGCCGGGGGCAACCCGGTCGTCCGGGTATCCAGCCGCCGTGGGCCTGTCAGAATCGGCAGGTGACCACGCAGCCCCGACGCATCGGCGTCGCCATCAACCCGACCGCGTCGTTCGGCTCGACCCGAGCCGTTGGCCCGATGGTGCTCGACGCCCTCGAGCAAGCCGGGCACCGCGCCGTCCGTCTGCAGGAGCAGACCGTCGGGCAGCTCCGGAGCGCGGTGCAGACTGCCATCGAGGCTGGGTTGGACGCGCTCGTCGTCGTCGGTGGCGACGGCATGGTGAGTCTGGCCGTCGAGGCGGTGCGGGACTCGGGCCTGCCGTTCGGCGTGGTCCCGTCCGGTACGGGCAACGACATCGCCAGGGGACTCGGGATCCCGCTGGGGGATCCCGCAGCCGCGATCGCGTCCCTGCTCCGTGCGCTCGAGGGCGAGCCGCGCGTGATCGACGCCGGCACGGTGACGGACGGCGAGCGGACGACCTGGTTCGTCGGTGCGGTGTCCGCAGGCTTCGACGCCCTCGTCAACGAACGGGCGAACCGCATGCGACGGCCGCGCGGGCGCAGTCGGTACACGATCGCGATCCTCCGTGAGCTCCTGGCCCTGCGACCCCGCCGGTACGAGCTGACCGTGGACGGGGCGCCGGAGACGGTCGACGCCGTCCTCCTCGCCGTCGCGAACAACACCTCGATCGGTGGAGGCATGCTCATCGCGCCGCAGGCGGACCTCGCCGACGGCCGATTCGACCTCTTCGTCGTCACACCCGTGTCCCGATTCCGGTTCCTCCGGCTGTTCCCCAAGGTCTTCTCGGGTGCCCACACGGATCTCGACATCGTGCAACTGTCGAGGGTCCGTTCGGTCTCGATCGCCGCGGACGGCATCACGGCCTACGCCGACGGGGAGCGCATCGGTCCGCTGCCGGTCACGATCGACGTGGTCCCCGGCGCCCTCCGAGTGCTCGCGTGACCGCGTCCGCCCGAGCACGACCACCGCGCGACACGCCCGTCGGATGCCGCTGGTGGCCTCGATTTGTACGGCTCGAAATCGTATGGCATACTCATATCCGTTGCTTACGGCCCCATCGTTTAGCGGCCTAGGACACCGCCCTCTCACGGCGGCAGCACGGGTTCAAATCCCGTTGGGGTCACAACACCGAACGAAGCCTCGCTTTCCTGAGTCATCAGGAAGCGGGGCTTCGTTCATTTGGCGGCTCGAGTGCGCCTCGGGATGGCCACGCGGGCCTTCCGGGACGCTCCGAAGGCAGGGCCCGCACCGATCTCGCCGAGTGCCGCTGCGTGCTAGCTTGGCCGGGTGACCGTGAAGCAGAAGCGCCGCGCTCCGGCGACAGCCGCAGTCCTGATCCTCGCCGCCCTGCTGACGGGGTGCTCCATCCCGGTGACGGGGGAGCCCGTGGCCGGCGGTGCCGGCCCCGTCGTCGACGTCGCCGGCGGCACCGACGACACGCTGCGCAAGGACTTCGACGCGAGTCCTCAGGAGGTCAACGACTACTGGACCGACGACAAGTTCGGCGGAGCGACGGCACCGGATCTGAAGCCGGGTGAGGACACGCTCACGGGCGACCAGGCCACCGGCGTGGTCGTGCACCCGAGTACCGGGGTCGGTCCGGACGTCGACGTCAAGGCCATCACCCCGACAGCAGCCGGCGACCCGTACCCGGCGACCGGCTTGGCGGCGGCGACGCAGGGACGTCTGTACTTCTCCATCGGCGGTGCCACGTACGTCTGTTCCGCGAGCGTCGTCAACGCCCCGACCATGGACCTCGTCCTGACGGCGGGCCACTGCGTCTGGGACACGTACGGCAAACAGCTCGCCGAGAACATCATCTTCATCCCGGCCGACGCGGCCAACGGCCAGACCCAGCCCTACGGGCAGTGGGCCGGGGTCAGCACCTACGTCCCCGACGAGTTCACGAGTGAGGCGACCTCGGACGCCAGCGGTGCGACGAGCGGCAACGGCTGGGCCTACGACTTCGCCTTCATCCGGCTCGCCCCGAACGCTGCAGGCCAGAAGATCCAGGAGGTGACCGGCGGTCAGGGCATCTCGTTCGGTACGCCGCCCGAGGGCATCACGGTGATCGGGTATCCGTCCGCCGCACCGTTCGACGGACAGTCGCAGCGCTACTGCGCGAGCCAGGCCGCCACGAAGGGATACGCCGGATACCGGGTCGACTGCCTCATGACCCCGGGTTGCTCGGGCGGGGGCTGGCTCACCCGCTTGGATCCCGCCACCGGCGCCGGGTACGTCACCTCGGTCACCTCGCGCGGCGACGGTTCCTGGCTCGAGGGCCCCGTCCTCGGACAGCGGGCGCTCACCCTGTACAACGACGCTCTGGCGGAGGGGTCATGACCGCCAGCGCGAGTATGACGCGACGCCGGCGGCGGATCGGCGTCCTGGCTCTGGCCGGGAGCGCCGCGCTCGCCTTGAGCGCGTGCACGACGCCCGGATCGGCGTTCCCCGACGCCGCCGCCCAGCAGAGCTACATGCAGGATCTCGCCGAGGCGAGGTTGGAGTTGCTGTCAGCCCAGATCGGCCAGGCGCCGGACGTGATCGGGTCGGCATACGTCCACGCCGTCTCGGGAGACCTCGAGTCGCACGAGAACGACTCGGTCGTGCTCTTCGGCGACCCGACCGCGTCGTTCAGCCAGGACAAGGGCTCGGCCGACGGGGACACCGTCGACATCTATCACCAGGCGGGAGTCGACTACGACCTCCTGCTGCTCGGCGGTGAACTCAAGGAGCTCGCGCCCACGGAGTGGGTGGCCGTCCAGACGCAGTACGTGGCTGACGAGGACGCCGAAGGTTCGCTCGGGCCGGCCTGCGTCTACCCCGGCATCTCCATCGCGTGCGACATCTACAGCGCGGTCGAAACCACTCGCAGCTCGGGGGACGGCGCGCTCAGCAGCGTCGTCGTCTCGATGCGCAACGACGGCTCCTCGCAGATCTCGACGAGCGCGAGCCTCGAGAGCGTGCTGGCCGTCGGGACGCTGTTCGACCTCCCGGACGACCTCGTCGCGTCGTTCAGCGAGGACGACCTCGCGACGCTCCTCCCGGTGACGATCTTCCAGAACGCCGAGGGCGGCCTCGTGAAAATGGAGTTGAGCGGGACGGTCGAGAGCAAGACGACGCTGCAGTTGCAGGCCGGCTTCGAGGTGTCGGGCACGTCGACGCTCGAGGACCTGCCGACCGCACCATCAGGATTCGACGTGACGGTGATCCCGGCGGCCGATCAGGCCGCGTTCTGGGATCGGATCGAGGAGTTGAGGAAATGACCGACGACCAGAAGCCCGAGGACCTCGGAAAGCCCCCGGTCGGCGGCCCCCTGCGCCCCGACCAGCAGCCGCCGGGATTCCCCGACCCGAACGCACCTCGCCTGGAGTTCGGACCGGGAAGCCCGCAGCGTCAGACGCCGCCGCAGAACGGTGCACCCCAGAACGGCGCGCCGCAGGGTCAGAACGGACCACCGCAGGGCGTCCCGTCGCAGAACGGCCCGTCTCAGCCGTCCGCGCCTGGTCAGGCCGGCGGAGGGCCCCGTCCGCAGGGAGACGCCCCAGGGCAGCAGTCCAACGGTCCAGCGCCGCAGCCGCCCACCCAGCCTGGAGCGCCGTTCGCCGGCGCGCCCGGTGGGCAGCCGTGGGTGCAGCAGCAGCGGCCCTCGAACGCAGGCCCGAACCAGCAGCCGCAGCAGCAGGGGCGGCCAGGCGGTCCGGACGGGTTCCGGCCCCCGACATCGACTGGTCAGCCCGGTCACGCGCCCGGGGGTCCTCAGCAGGGTCGGGCCCCCGGTCAGGCTCCACAGGGACGTCCGCTCGGCGCGCCGCAGGGCCGGCCGCAGAGCCAGCCTCAGGGGCCGCAGGGCCAGCCGCCCTACGGTCAGACACGCCCGACCGGGCCACAGCCCTTCGGTCCGGGACAGGCGCAGCACCCGACCGGCCCGTTCCAGCCAGGTCCGCAACAGCAAGGATCGCAGTCCGGTCCACAGCAGACCGGTCCGTTCCGTCCCGGCCCCGAGTACGGCGTCGCGGGCCAGCAGCCTGCTCCGAGCCGGAAACCCGCGCGCAAGCCACTTGGGCGCAAACTCTGGACCGGCGTGCTCATCGGTGCGGTCGCCGCATCGCTCATCGCCGTCCCGCTCACCCTCCTCTCGGTCGGTCGCCTGTTCACGCCGATGCTCGACCGCGGCTCGGTGCAGACCGGTGTGGCCGAGGTGCTCAAGCAGGACTTCGGCCTCGCAGACGTCGAGAAGGTCGAGTGCCCGAGCGATCAGCCGGCCACGACCGGGACACAGTTCGAGTGCACGTTCTCGTACAACGCGAAGAGCTACCCGGTGGCCGTCGAGGTCATCAACGACCAGGGGCAGTACCGCGTCGGGATCGACGCGCCGAAGTAGCACGGTGTCGGCACCGGCGTCCCCTCGAGCGACGACGGTGCCGACGGCTTCGCCACGGACCGGGTGGTACGCTGGGCGAATGTTGTCCGGGCTGCTCCTCCTTCCCAGCCGCGACGAGGCCTAGATCCAGGCTCCCTCGTCGCGGAGGTCGCTGACGCCTGACCACTCATCGTTTGAAGGAATTCCACGACATGTCGCAGCTGAACGCCGATCCGTCCGTCCCGAGCATTCCCGAGCACCCGCGCACGCTCGCCGAGAAGGTCTGGGACGACCACCTCGTCGTCAAGGGTGAGGACGGCACGCCCGACCTCATCTACATCGACCTGCACCTCGTCCACGAGGTGACGAGCCCGCAGGCCTTCGACGGTCTCCGCCTGGCCGACCGGCCGCTGCGTCGCGTCGACCTCACGATCGCGACCGAGGACCACAACACCCCGACGCTCGCGATCGACAAGCCGATCGCCGACCTCACCAGCCGCACGCAGATCGAGACCCTCCGTCGCAACGCCGCGGAGTTCGGGGTGCGGATCCACTCCCTCGGCGACCTCGATCAGGGGATCGTGCACGTCGTCGGGCCGCAGCTCGGCCTCACGATGCCCGGGATCACGGTGGTCTGCGGCGACTCGCACACCTCGACCCACGGCGCCTTCGGGGCCATGGCCTTCGGCATCGGCACCAGCGAGGTCGAGCACGTCATGGCCACGCAGACGCTGCCGCTGAAGCCGTTCAAGACCATGGCGATCACCGTCGAAGGCACGTTGCGGCCGGGCGTGACCGCGAAGGACATCATCCTCGCCGTCATCGCGAAGATCGGCACCGGCGGCGGGCAGGGCTACGTCCTCGAATACCGCGGCTCGGCGATCCGTGCGCTCTCCATGGAGGGCCGCATGACGATCTGCAACATGTCGATCGAGGCCGGTGCCCGTGCCGGCATGGTCGCCCCGGACCAGATCACCTACGACTACCTGCAGGGCCGCCCGCACGCTCCGACCGGAGCCGACTGGGACGAAGCCGTCGCCTACTGGGACACCCTCGCGACCGATGAAGGCGCCGCCTTCGACGCCGAGGTCTTCCTCGACGCCGACGCGCTGGAACCCTTCGTCACCTGGGGCACCAACCCGGGCCAGGGCGTCTCGCTCAGCGAGAACGTTCCCGACCCCGCGGCCATCGCCGACCCGAACGAGCGCTCCGCCGCCGAGCGCGCGCTGGAGTACATGGCACTCGAAGCCGGTACCCCGATGAAGGAGATCCCGGTGGACGCGGTCTTCATGGGCTCCTGCACGAACAGCCGGATCGAAGACCTGCGGGCGTTCGCATCCGTCATCGAGGGCCGCACGAAGGCCGAGGGTGTGCGAGTGATGGTGGTCCCGGGTTCCGCCCGGGTTCGGATCGAGGCGGAGGCCGAGGGGCTCGACAAGATCATCACCGACTTCGGTGCGGAGTGGCGGTTCGCCGGATGCTCCATGTGCCTCGGGATGAACCCCGATCAGCTCGCTCCGGGGGAGCGCTGCGCCTCGACGTCGAACCGCAACTTCGAGGGTCGCCAGGGCAAGGGCGGCCGCACGCACCTCGTCTCACCGCTCGTCGCCGCGGCGACCGCCATCCGAGGCACGCTCTCCAGCCCGGCCGATCTCGAGGTCGAGCCCGGCAGACACGCGGCCACCGAGCAGGAAGGCGTGCACGCCTGATGGACAAGTTCACGACCGTCACCGGCGTCGCCGCTCCGATGCGGCGCTCCAACGTCGACACCGATCAGATCATCCCCGCCGTCTACCTGAAGCGCGTCACGAAGACGGGCTTCGAGGACGCACTCTTCGCCGGATGGCGCCAGGACCCCGACTTCATCCTGAACCAGCCGGCCTACCAGGGCGCGAGCATCCTCGTCGCCGGGCACGACTTCGGCACCGGCTCGTCGCGTGAGCACGCCGTGTGGGCCTTGCGCGACTTCGGGTTCAAGGTCGTCGTGTCGTCCCGCTTCGGCGACATCTTCCGCGGCAACTCCGGGAAGCAGGGCCTCCTGGCCGCCCAGGTCACGGAGGAAGAGCTCGAGCAGCTCTGGGCTGCGATCGAAGCCGCTCCCGGCTCCGATTCCGTCGTCGACCTCATCACCCGCACCATCACGGTCGGCGATCTCACGGTTTCGTTCCAGGTCGACGATTACACTCGGTGGCGGCTCATCGAAGGACTCGATGACATCGGGCTGACGCTCCGTAGCGAAGAGCAGATCACCGCGTTCGAGGCCCGGCGGCCGAACTGGCTGCCCCGCACCATTCCCGTCAAGTAGCAAGGCAGTAGGTACCGGTTTGAATTCACTCGTCCAGGCGTCACAGGCGGCAGGCTCGTCGGTCGGACTCGATGTCGACCGCATCACGATCAACGGCGGTATCCCGCTCAGAGGCCGGATCGAGGTCAAGGGTGCCAAGAACCTCGTGACCAAGGCGATGGTGGCCTCGCTGCTCGGCGAGAACGTCAGCGTCCTGCGCAACGTGCCGAACATCAGCGACGTCCGGGTGGTCCGCTCCCTGCTCGAGATCCACGGCGTGGACGTGACGGAGGGCGAGAACCCGAACGAGCTCCGCCTCGACCCGACCAACGTCGAGTCCGCGCACATGGAGGAGATCGACGCACACGCCGGCTTCTCCCGGATCCCGATCCTGTTCTGCGGGCCGCTGCTCCACCGCCTCGGGGCGGCGTTCATCCCCGACCTCGGAGGCTGCCGCATCGGCGACCGCCCCATCGACTTCCACCTCGACGCGCTCCGCAAGTTCGGCGCGGTCGTGGAGAAGCTCCCGCAGGGCATCCGTCTCTCGGCACCGAACGGTCTCCACGGGACGACGGTGCATCTGCCGTACCCGAGCGTCGGCGCCACGGAGCAGGTCCTGCTCACGGCGGTCCGTGCCAAGGGCACCACGGAGCTCAAGGGTGCGGCGATCGAGCCGGAGATCATGGATCTCATCGCCGTCCTCCAGAAGATGGGCGCGATCATCTCCTACGAGCCGAACCGCGTGATCCTCATCGAGGGCGTGGACAAGCTCGAGGGGTACGACCACACGGCCATCGGCGACCGCAACGAGGCAGCGAGCTGGGCGTCGGCCGCGCTCGCGACCGACGGCGACGTCTTCGTCGGCGGCGCGAAGCAGCAGGACATGATGACGTTCCTCAACATCTTCCGCAAGGCCGGTGGCGGGTTCGACATCACCGACGACGGCATCCGGTTCTACCGCAAGGAGGAGCTGAAGCCCGTGGTCATCGAGACCGACGTGCACCCCGGCTTCATGACGGACTGGCAGCAGCCTCTCATCGTCGCGCTGACGCAGGCGACGGGCGAGTCGATCGTCCACGAGACCGTCTACGAGAACCGCTTCGGCTTCACGGACGCGCTCAACACCATGGGCGCGAACATCGTCGTGCACCCCAACGGGCTGTCGGGTACGCCTCGTCGGGTGCCGCGGCGCAACCTCGAGCAGGCCGCCGTGATCAACGGACCGACTCCGTTGCACGGTGCCGACATCGAGGTACCCGACCTCCGCGGTGGCTTCAGCCACCTCATCGCGGCGCTCACCGCCGAGGGCAAGTCGACGGTCAGCAACGTCGGCATCATCAGCCGTGGGTACGAGAACTTCATCGTGAAGCTCCAGCAGCTCGGTGCTGACTTCGTCCTCGAAACGAAGTAGTCCGCCGTGGGGGTGGAACGGTCGAGGCCGTCGATCTACTGGTTGCTGTCGTCGATCGCGATCCCGCCGTTCAGTGCTCTCGTCAAGCTCCGCGTCCGGCACGGCGAACGCCTGCCGCAGGAGGGGCCGTTCATCCTGTCGCCCAACCACGACAGCGAGTTCGACCCGCTGATCATGGGCGTGGCCGTCTGGCGGCTCGGGCGACAGCCCCGCTTCATGGCGAAGGGCAGTCTGTTCAAGGTCCCGGTGGTCGGGTGGTTGTTGCGGAAGTCCGGCCAGATCCCCGTCGAGCGCGAGGGTTCCGCCCGCGGGATGGACCCGGTCAGCGCTGCAGCACACCTGACCGAACGCGGTCAGGGCGTCGTCGTATACCCCGAGGGTTCGCTCACCCGTGATCCGGGCCTGTGGCCGATGCGCGGGCGCACCGGCGCGGTCCGGATCGCCCTCACGCACGGCCTGCCGATCATCCCCGCGGCGCACTGGGGCACGCAGGAGGTCATGCCCCGGTACGGCAAGCTGCGGGTGTTCCCCTTGCGGAAGCGCGTCGAGGTCGCCATCGGCGAGCCGGTGGACCTCTCGGCCTTCGCCGGGCGGCAGCTAGACTCGAAGACGCTGAACGAGGCGACCGAGGTCGTCATGCAGGCCATCACCGCCCTCTGCGAGGAACTGCGCGGTGCCCAAGCTCCCACGGAGCGTTGGGATCCCTCGAAACACCAGCAGAAGGAGACAGGCCGCTTTGAGTCCTAGGAACGTTCCGCAACCACCGGCCGCCACGAGGGTCGCCGTGCTCGGAGCGGGCAGCTGGGGCACGACGTTCGGCAAGATCCTCGCAGACGGTGGCTCCGACGTGGTCATGTGGGCCAGACGGCCCGAGCTCGCCCGCGAGATCACCGAGGCCAAGCGCAACAGCGACTACCTGCCCGGGATCAATCTGCCGATGCGGATGACGGCGACCGCGAGCATGGTCGACGCCGTGCGCGGTGCCTCGGTCGTGTTCCTGTCCGTCCCGAGCCAGTCCCTGCGCGACAACCTCATCGCGCTCCGCCCGCACCTCGAGGACGGCACCATCGTCGTCTCGCTCATGAAGGGCGTCGAGCGTCGCAGCGGATCCCGGATGAGCGAGGTCATCCGCGAGACCCTCGACATCGACCCGTCACGCATCGCCGTCGCCTCGGGCCCCAACCTCGCGCTCGAGATCGCCCGCGAGCAGCCGACGGCCGCCGTGATCTCCTCGGAGAGCCTCGAGACGGCGCAGACGGTCGCGCTCCTCGCGCGCAACCGGTACTTCCGCAGTTTCGTGAACACCGACGTCATCGGCACCGAGTTCGGCGGTGTGCTCAAGAACCTCATCGCCGTCGCGATCGGCATCGTCGACGGCGTCGGCTACGGCGAGAACACGAAGGCCTCCATCATCACGCGCGGGTTGGTCGAGATGACCGACTTCGCGGTGGCCCACGGCGCGCAGCCGGAGACCCTCTCGGGCCTGGCCGGGCTCGGCGACCTCATCGCGACCTGCCAGTCGCCGCTGTCCCGCAACAACACGGCGGGGCGTCTTCTCGGCCAGGGGTATCAGTTCGACGACGTCGTCAAACAGATGCAGCAGACCGCGGAGGGGCTCGCGTCCGTGGCGCCGGTGCTCGAGCTGGCCAAGGCGAAGGGGGTCGCGATGCCCATCGTCGAACAGGTCAAGCAGGTGCTCGACGGCACGCTCGACCCGAAGGACATCGCACCGCACCTCACGACCGACGACGACGAACCCCAGGGGGAGAGAAGCAACGATGACGCACAAGACCGGAGTGGTGGTGCTCTTTGGAGGCCGTTCAAGCGAGCACTCGATCAGCTGCGCAACGGCGGGCGGCGTCCTCGCCGCGATTGACCGCGAACGGTACGACGTCTACCCGGTCGGGATCGCCCACGACGGCTCGTACGTCCTCGAGGTCGACGACCCGAGCCGGTACGCGCTCGACCCCGCGCACTTGCCGGAGGTCGACCCCTCGCGGCCGGCCGTGCGCTGGCCTGAGCGCATCGGCAGCCGTGAGCTGACCGTCGTCGGGGAGGACGGCGTCCCGTTCACCCTCGGCCCCATCGACATCGTCTTCCCGATCCTCCACGGTCGGTTCGGCGAGGACGGCACCGTGCAGGGCATGCTCGAGCTCGTCGACCTCCCGTACGTCGGCTCCGGCGTCCTCGCGTCCTCCCTCGGCATGGACAAGCACTTCACGAAGACGGTGCTCCAGGCCGCCGGGATCGCCGTCGCCCCGTGGGTGCGGTTCACCGCCCACGACTGGGCCACGGCACCCGAGGAGGTGCTCGCGTCGCTCGGATCGCTCGGGTCACCGGCGTTCGTGAAGCCGGCGCGAGCCGGTTCGAGCGTCGGCGTGTCGAAGGTGTCGACGCCGGACGCGTTCCGTGCGGCGATCGAACTGGCCCTCGCCGAGGACTCGACCGTGCTCGTCGAGACCGGTCTGGTGGGCCGCGAGGTCGAATGTGCGGTCCTCGAGTCCCTCCCCGGCGAGCCACCTCGGGTCTCGGTGGCCGGCGAGGTCGTCGTGACCGGACGCGACTTCTACGATTTCGAGGCGAAATACCTCGACGCCCCCGGTATCGAGCTCGTCTGCCCCGCCGATCTTCGTCCCGAGCAGTTGTCGGAGATGCAGGACCTTTCTCGTCGGGCGTTCGAGGCGTTGGGCTGCGCGGGGCTCGCCCGGGTCGACTTCTTCCTGACCGCGGACGGCTTCGTCGTCAACGAGGTCAACACCATGCCGGGGTTCACCCCGATCTCGATGTTCCCGAGCTGCTGGTTGGCCTCGGGGCTCAGCTACCCCGAGCTCATCACCGAGCTGATCGAGGTCGCGCGCGCCCGCTCCTGAACGCAGCGGCGCCGGAACGGTCAGCCGTCGGTGGGGATCGGGACGTCGGCGTCGCCGAGTGCGGTGCACTTCCCGGTGACCGGGAGCACGGACACGGCAGGCGCCAGATCGGCCAGGACGGTGCTGCTGGCGACGGCGTCGCCGTCGAGCACGATCTCGACCGCGGGCGTGCGCCCGAAGGTGGTGAACCGGTAGTTCGGCGCGTCGGCGTCGTCGATGATCCAGTCGACGCCGTTCACCGACTGGCACTGCTGCGTGGTCGGGCCGGGGATCGCGACGCCGCAGTGCAGGAGGACCGTCGCGGGATCGCCCCAGGCGCCGGTGGCCTGGGCGTCGGTCCCTCGCTCGGGCAGCTCGGCGACGACGTCGGGCAGACGCACCGTGACCTCCGCGCACTGCGGGTTGTTCGCATCGGCGGCGGGTTCGAGCGCGACGGCGGGCGCGCAGCCGGCGAGGGCCAGGGTTGCGGCTGCGGCGAGGGCGGTGGCGAGGAGCACACGAATCGGGGACATCGCCCACCAGGCTACCGTTGATCCCATGAACGAGTCTGGGAGCGCGTCCGACGATCACGGAACCGTAGGGCCCTGTGTCGGGGACCTCGCCGAGGGTGAGCTGCTCGAGCGCATCTTCCCTCGCCTGCCGCACGCCGACGCCGAACTCCTCGGGCCGGGTGACGATGCCGCGGTCGTCCTGGCGCCGGACGGTCGGTTCGTCGTCACGACGGACACGATGATCCATGGGCCGGACTTCCGGCTGGCATGGTCGAGCGCCCACGACCTGGGGTGGAAGGCTGCGGCCAGCAACCTGGCGGACGTCGCGGCGATGGGGGCGCGTCCGACGGCACTCGTCGTCGCACTCGCCATGCCCAAGCACCTGCCGGTCGCCGTGCTCGACGGGTTCGCAGACGGACTGCGCGACGCCTGTGCCGAGCTCGCGCCCGGCTGCGGTGTCGTCGGAGGCGATCTGGCCGTGTCCGACGTCTTCATGATCGCGGTGACAGCGTTCGGCGACCTCGAGGGTCGTGCCCCCGTCCGACGCGACGGAGCGCGACCCGGCGATGTGGTCGCGGTCGCGGGGGAGTTGGGTTCGGCTGCGGCAGGCCTGCGACTCCTCTTCTCACGCGGGGTCGACGCCGACGGCGTGCCCTCGGTCGAGGCAGCGGCCGGCCTGCGACGCGATCACCGGGTCGAGGTGGAGGCACAACTCGCGCCACGGCCACCGATCGCCGCCGGTGTCGTCGCCGCCGTCGCCGGTGCCACGGCGATGCTCGACCTGTCGGACGGGCTCGCGCTCGACGCCGGTCGCCTCGCGCGGGCGAGTGGGGTCGCGATCGACCTCCGGGCCGAGGACCTGGGTGCCGACGTGGCGCTCGCCCTCGCCGGCGGCGAGGACCACTCCCTCCTGGCGACGTTCCCGGCCGCCACCACGATCCCCACCGGCTTCCGGACCATCGGCACGGCCCGGACCGGTGCCGGAGTCCTCGTCGACGGTCTGGCCTACGACGGTCGCGCCGGTTGGGACCCCTACCGCGACTGGGACGACGCGTCCGGTTGAGCGGTGTTCCCGGCCGTTGTGGCGCGAGGACCGTGCGGTGACGCGGTGACCGTGACGCGCTGACTCAGACCGGCGTGATCCACCAGACGACGGTCTCGCCGTAGGTGCTCTTCCGCAGGACCTCGAGCGCTGGGGGAAGGGTCGGTTCGGGCGAGCGTGAGCTCCGCTCGACGAGCACGAGCCCGTCGTCGGTGACCAGACCGACGAGCGCGGCGAGGTTGGCCGTGAGCTCCGCCTCGGGGAGGTCGTACGGGGGATCGATGAAGACGAGGTCGGACGGGACCGTCGCCCCGGACAGGTAGGCGCCGACCGACTTGGCGTGCACCGTGATGCGTGGTGCCGCACCGCGAGGTGCTGCCGAGGTCACGATCTTCGCGTTGTCGCGACACAGCTTCGCCGCCTCCGACCCTCGGTCGACGAGGGTGACGACCGCGGCACCCCGGCTGGCACACTCGAGTCCCAGCGACCCCGACCCTGCGTACAGGTCGAGCACCTCGGCTCCGGCGAGCACGTCGCGGGCCTCCAACGCGGAGAAGAGTGCCTCGCGGACGCGATCGCTCGTCGGTCGTGTCCCGCTGCCCGGGACCCGGATCGTGCGTGATCCGGCGAAACCCGAGATGATCCTGATGCCGGCCATGGTCCCATCCTCGCAGGCTGCGCGAAGCCGGGCGAACCGCCGTGTCCGAGGTCCCGAATAGAATCGACGGCATGACGGGGATCGAGCTGGGCACGAAGCTCGGCGGTGTCCTCGGCGGACGGACCGCGACGGCACTCCAGAAGGCGTTCGGCGTCGAGACCGTCGGCGACCTCCTGGAGCACTACCCGCGTCGCTACGCGAAGCGCGGCGAGCTGACGGTCATCGGCCTGCTGCCGCTCGGCGAGGACGTGACGATCGTCGCCGACGTCCTCGAGGTCCGCGACCGCCAGATGAAGCAACGCAAGGGTTCCATCCTCGAGGTCGTCATCTCCGACGGTCAGGGTCGGCTCAACCTCACCTTCTTCAACCAGCCCTGGCGCGCGAACGAACTCCGGCCGGGACTCCGCGGCATCTTCGCAGGCAAGGTCGGCGACTACCGCGGCAGTTATCAGCTCGCCCACCCGCAGTACCAGATCTTCCCCGACGACGCTGAAGCCCCGGCGCTCGCCGACGCCCAGGCGAAGGCGTGGTCGGAGGCGCCCATCCCGATCTACCCGGCGACGAGCACGATCACGAGCTGGAACCTCAGACAATCCGTCGAGCTGGTTCTGGACGCCCTGCCGCCGCAGGAGGACCCCGTCCCGCGGTCGGTCCGGGCGGCGAGGGGTGAGCTCTCCTTCGACGCCGCGATCCGTGCCGTCCACCGCCCGACGGTCGACCGCGACTGGCAGCGCGGTCGCCGCAGCCTGCGGTACCAGGAGGCGTACCTCCTCCAGACGGCCCTGCTCCAGCAGCGTGCGGCCACCCGTGCGCTGGCGGCCGAACCCCGCGTGCCGAAAGCCGGCGGCTACCTCGAGCGCCTCGATGCCGCGCTCCCGTTCGAGCTGACCGGCGACCAGCAGACGGTCGGCACGGAGATCGCGGCCGACCTCGCGCAGCCCAATCCGATGAACCGGCTCGTCCAGGGCGAGGTCAGTTCGGGCAAGACGCTCGTCGCCCTCCGGGCCATGGCGGCCGTCGCCGACAGCGGGGGACAGTCGGTGCTCCTGGCGCCCACCGAGGTCCTCGCGGCGCAGCACCTGCGGTCGATCGTCCGTTCGCTCGGCCCCGACCTCTCGGCCGAGCTCATGCCGACGCTGCTCACCGGCCAGCTGCCGACGTCCGATCGCAAACGCGCGCTGCTGCGGATCGTCGCAGGCCAGGCGCGGATCGTGATCGGGACGCACGCGCTGCTGGGTGACGCCGTGACCTTCGCCGATCTGGGGATGGTCGTCGTCGACGAACAGCACCGCTTCGGCGTGGAGCAGCGCGACCAGCTCCGTCAGAAGGGACGCACACCGCCGCACGTCCTCGTGCTGACCGCGACGCCGATCCCACGGACCGTGGCCATGACCGTCTTCGGCGACCTCGACGTCAGCATCATCAAGGAGCTGCCACGCGGGCGGCAGGGGATCGAGAGCTTCGTGGTCGCCCTGGCCGATCACCCGCGGTGGATCTCCCGCGTCTGGGAACGCCTCGCCGAGGAACTCGCGCAGGGACGGCAGGGGTTCGTGGTGTGCCCGGCGATCGACGCCAAGGAGGTCGAGCCCGGTGAGGCGCTCGAGGAGGACGCCGACCCGGCGCGCCCGATCGCGTCCGTGCTCACCACGGTGGAGCAGCTGCGTACCCACCCACTGCTCGCGTCACGACGCATCGACGTCCTCCACGGCCGGATGAGCGCGGAGGAGAAGGACCGGACGATGCGGGCCTTCGCCGCCGGTGAGATCGACGTGCTCGTGGCGACGACGGTCATCGAGGTGGGCGTCGACGTCCCCAACGCCTCGACGATGGTCGTGCTCGACGCGGAGCGCTTCGGGGTGTCGCAGCTCCACCAGCTCCGCGGACGCGTCGGCCGAGGCGGCGTCCCGGGTCTGTGTCTGCTCGTCACCGCGGCGGAGGCGGAGAGCACCGCACGCGAGCGCGTCGACGCGGTGGCCGCGACGCTCGACGGCTTCGACCTCGCGCAGGTCGACCTCGAACTGCGGCGCGAGGGCGACGTCCTCGGCAGCATGCAGTCGGGCGGGCGGTCCTCGCTCAAGCTGCTCCGGGTCGTGCACGACAGCGAGGTCATCATCGAGGCGCGGGCGGATGCCGCCGAGCTCCTCGACACCGATCCCGACCTCGCCGACCACCCGGTGCTGGCCGAAGCGCTCCGCCGGCGCCTCGACGAATCCGACCGCGCCGCGCTCGCCAAGAACTGAGCACCGATAGGCTGGCGGCATGAAGCGGATCGCCGTCGTCCCAGGATCGTTCGACCCAGTCACCCTCGGTCACCTGGATGTCATCGAGCGGGCGGCGCGCATCTTCGACGAACTGCACGTGCTGGTCGTGCACAACCCCGACAAGTCCGCGCTACTGCCGATGCCGCAGCGGGTGTCCTTGCTCGAGCGCTCCATCGCGGACGGCGGGTTGCCCGACAACATCGTCGTCGCGCAGTGGAACGTCGGCCTGCTCGTCGACTACTGCACGGACGTCGGCGCGAGCGTGCTCGTGAAGGGCATCCGCTCGCAGGTCGACGTCGCGTACGAGACGCCCATGGCCATCATGAACCGCAGCCTCGCCGGCGTGGAGACGGTCTTCCTCCTGCCTGATCCGGCGCATGCGCACGTCTCGAGTTCACTCGTCCGGCAGGTGGCCGCGCTCGGTGGCGATGTCAGCCCGTACGTCCCGCAGGTGGTGGCGACCTTCCTCCAGGAGGGCTAGGGCGTCCTCCCGGTCGGGTTCGGCGTAGAATCGTCGATCGTGACTAGGAAGAGAACGAACAATTCGCCGTTCAGCGTCAACGTGCGCGATCTGGTGAACCGTCCCGGGGAGATGCGCGAGCACGACCTCGAGGTGGTGCTCGCCGAGCGCTGGGGCGAGGGTCTGGTCGCCGTCCAGGAGGGCACGACGCTCTCCGAGCAGATACGTCTCGAGTCCGTTCACGAGGGGATCCTCGTGACCGTCGACGTCGACGCACTGGCGACCGGCGAGTGCGGACGCTGCCTCCGCGACATCGAACTGCCTGTCGAAGTCGAGATTCAGGAACTTTTCGCGTATCCTGATTCGGAAGCGTCTGACTTCGAGGTTCACGACGACCACGTGGATCTTGAACCTCTGGTCAGAGATGCGGTAGTTCTCGCATTACCGTTTCAGCCGGTGTGCCAGCCGGATTGCCCCGGACTCGACCCCGAGACCGGTGAGCGGCTGGCCGAACGTCCGGAACGACACCCTCACGACGTCGCAGATCCTCGCTGGTCTGCGCTCGCGGGCTTGTCCTCAGACTCCGTACTTGACACAGACGCCAGTAGCGCCCAGCGCGCCGCTGCAGACACAGAAGAGAGATAGATCATGGCTGGAAACCCCCCGAAGCGGAAGGTCTCGCGCTCGAACACCCGCTCGCGTCGCTCGCAGTGGAAGGCCGCCGTGCCGACGCTCGTGAAGACGGTGGAGAACGGCCGCGTCACGTACAGCCTGCCGCACCGCGCCAAGGTCGTCGAGGACTCGCAGGGCACCGCCCTGTACCTCGAGTACAAGGGCCGCAAGGTCGCAGACGTCTGATCCGCGCGTTGAACGTCCGCGTTCGAACAGCGTGAACACGAATCATTCCGACCACACCGGAATCGGCTCCGCATCGGAGACCGATCCCGGTGTGGTCGTTTTCGCACGGCAACTGGGCGTCGACGTCTCGTACGAGCTGCTCGACCTGGCGCTGACGCACCGCTCGTACGCGTACGAGCACGGTGGACTCCCGCACAACGAGCGCCTCGAGTTCCTCGGCGACTCGATCCTCGGGCAGGCCGTCACCGTCATGCTCTACCGCGACTTCCCGCACCTCGACGAAGGGCAGCTGGCGAAGCGACGTGCGAGCCTCGTCTCGACGATCGCGCTCGCTGAGGTCGCACGCTCGATCGGTCTGGGCGAGCGGATCAAGCTCGGCAAGGGCGAGGACCAGACCGGTGGCCGCGACAAGGCGTCCATCCTGGCCGACACGATGGAGGCGGTCATCGGCGCGACGTATCTGTCGGCCGGTCCCGACGCGGCGACGGCACTCGTCCTGCGGCTGGTGAACCCCCTGCTCGAGAACCCTGAGCGGTTCGGTGCGGCGATGGACCCGAAGACGAGCCTCCAGGAGGCCGCCGCGGCCATCGGTGCGCCGGCGCCCGTCTACGAGATCGCCAGCTCCGGCCCCGACCACAACCGACGGTTCGTCGCGACGGTCACCGTGGGCACCGCCGTCACGGCGACGGGCTCCGGCACGAGCAAGAAGCACGCCGAGATGGCCGCGGCCCTGGAAGCCTGGTCGAGGATCAGTGCCGGAACTCCCTGAGGTCGAGGTCGTCCGCGCCGGCTTGGAGCCCGCCGTCAGCGGGGCGACGATCGCCGGCGTCGAGGTCTTCGACGAACGCTCCCTGCGCCGCCACGCGAGTGGTGTCGCCGACTTCACCGCACGGCTGACGGGGCGGACCATCCGATCGGCCGTCCGACGCGGGAAGTTCCTCTGGTTCCCTCTCGACGACGATGAGGCGATCGTCGGTCACCTGGGCATGAGCGGGCAGATGCTGCTCCGGTCACCTGGCGATGACGCCGACCGACTCCTGCGCATCCGCTTGCAGTTGGAGCATCCCGAGCACGGCGAGCTCTGGCTGCACTTCGTGGACCAGCGGATCTTCGGCTCCATGGCAGTGACCGCGCTCGTCCCGACGACGGACGGAGCCGCAGGTGGGTTCGGCGACGAGGTCGCGATGGTGCCCGACCAGGTCGCTCACATCGCCCGCGACCCGATGGACCCGGCCTTCGACGACGCCGTCTTCCTCCGACGACTGCGCGAGAAACGCACCGGTGTGAAGCGGGCGCTCCTCGATCAGACCCTGGTCAGCGGGATCGGCAACATCTACGCGGACGAGTCGCTCTGGGCGGCGCGCATCCACCCCGAGCAGGAGACCGCCCGTCTCGGGCTCGGACGCGCCGGCCGGCTGCTCGAAGAGGTCCGCTCCGTGCTCGCCAAGGCCCTCGCCGAGGGCGGGACGAGCTTCGACGCCCAGTACGTGAACGTCAACGGTCAGGCGGGGTACTTCGCCCACAGCCTGAACGCCTACGGCCGGCAGGGCAAACCGTGCGCGCGCTGCGGCACGCTCATCGTCCGCGAGCAGTTCATGAACCGGGGCTCGCACCGCTGTCCCGTGTGCCAGCGCCGCACCTGACGATCAGTCGCTGCGGGGGAGTCGGCGCTGCCACTCTCCGGAGTAGCCGACGATGCGGAAACCGAGTCGGTCGTTGATCGCGAGCATGTGCGCGTTCTCGTCGGCGTTCCAGGTGTAGATCCGGGACCGCTCGGGTGCCTGATCGGCGAGTGCGAGGAGGTTCGCCGCCTTCATCCAGAGTCCGAGGCCGTGTCCCCGGTGGTCGGCGAGCACGAGCGTGTCCCACTGCTCCGCGTGTTCCTTGCCCTCGCCGAGGACGAGCTCGCTGTACCCGGCGACCGTGCCGCTGTCGCGGTGGACGGCGGCGACGACGATCGCGTGGTCGCCAGACGCCGCCAGCTGGTCCTCGCGGGCGCGGACCCGCTCGGGCGTCCAGACCTCGGGGTCGAGCTCCAGATCGGCGGCCGGGATGTCCGTCGCCATGTGTTCGCGGGCCGTCGCGAGCGAGCCGAGCAGCTCGTCGGGGGTGCGATCCAACCAGTGCACGAGGCGGTACTCGTGCCCGGCTCGGGCGGTCGACGCAGCGACGATGTCCGGCAGCTCCCCGAGCGTCGTGGCGAGGTCGCAGCGGTTGGTCCGCTCGACCTGGGCGAGGGCGTATCCACGATCGAGCATGAACCGGCTGGCCGCGGCGTTCGCGGGGATCGCCCGATCGCCGACGCTCGCACCGAGGAGCGGTTCGCCGGCCGGGATGTCGTCGACGGCGTGCTGGGTGAAGGCGGTCACCGTCGGGCGACCGGCCGCGAGGGCCCGTCGCTCCAGCTCCGACAGGAGCGCTGTGCCGATCCCTTGACGACGCGCGTCGGGGAGGACGCCGACGTCCAGGGAGGCCGTCGCCGCGTCGGCTTCGGTGCCGTACCCGAGCCAGCCGCGACCGACCACACGGCCGTCGAGGACGGCGGCGAGCAGGACGCGTCGCTGGAACCGCTGGTCGCGGTACTCGGGCAGGGTCATGGCGGAGGTCAGAGCGAAGTCGTCGGTGGACCAGATCTCCGCTTCGAGCGTGTTCGCGACCTCCTGGACCGTGTCGAACACGGCTGAGCTCCCGGACGTCGGGATCTCGACCTCGTCGATCGTGACGCGCATCGTCGCCTCCCTCCCACACCAGACCGTCCTGGGTGATGCGGTCCATGGTACGACCGCCCCGGCGGGCCGGCACAGCGTGGTGTCCCTCGTCCGTCCGCGGATTCGCTACCGTAGTGCACAGCATCCGCGACGCGGGAGAGGAGGTGCGCGTGTACCTGAAGAGCCTGACGCTCAAAGGGTTCAAGTCCTTCGCGCACTCCACCACCTTCGCGTTCGAGCAGGGCGTCACCTGCGTCGTGGGTCCCAACGGTTCCGGCAAGTCGAACGTCGTCGACGCGCTCGCCTGGGTGATGGGCGAGCAGGGGGCGAAGACCCTCCGCGGCGGCAAGATGGAGGACGTCATCTTCGCCGGCACGTCGACCAAGGGCCCGCTCGGTCGAGCCGAGGTCACGCTCACCATCGACAACAGCGACGGCGCACTGCCCATCGAGTACACCGAGGTGACGATCAGCCGCACCCTGTTCCGCAACGGCGGGAGCGAATACGCCATCAACGGCGACACGTGCCGGTTGCTCGATGTCCAAGAGCTCCTGAGCGACTCCGGCCTGGGCCGTGAGATGCACGTCATCGTTGGGCAGGGGCAGCTCGACGCGGTGCTGCGGGCGACGCCCGAGGAGCGACGCGGCTTCATCGAGGAGGCGGCCGGCATTCTGAAGCACCGTCGGCGCAAGGAGAAGACGCTCCGGAAGCTCGAGGCGATGCAGACCAACCTCACGCGGTTGAGCGACCTCGCCGGGGAGATCCGCCGGCAGCTGAAGCCGCTCGGTCGTCAGGCGGAGATCGCCCGGGAGGCGCAGACGATCGCCGCGGTCGTCCGCGACGCCCGCGCTCGGATCCTCGCAGACGACGTCGTGGGCCTCCGGCGTTCCCTTGATGAGCACAACCGCTCGGAGAGCGAGCGCCACAGCGAGCGCCTCGTCCTCCAGGAGCAGTTGGAACAGGCGGAACTGCGGATCAACCGGATCGAGCAGGCGCAACTCGGCGACGCGGTCGACGACGCCCGCCGCATCACCTTCGAGCTCGAGAGTGTGCAGGAGCGGCTCCGGAACCTGTACACGCTCGCCAACCAGCGGCTCGCGCTCCTCGGATCATCGACGGACACGACGGCCGCCGAACCCCGGATCACGAAGCAGATGGTCGCCGACGCGACCGCGGAGATCGACGGACTGCGGGTGGCGGTCGCCGACGCGGAGCGCGCGTTGCAGGAGGCGCAGGCGGACACCCGCGCGAAGCATGCCGCACTCGACGCGGTGGACGTCGAGATCGCAGCGCAGAGCGCGCTCGTGTCACGACACGACCTGGAGCTTTCCAAGCTCGCTGGAGCCGTCGACGCCGCCGGGTCCAAACTCGCCGCGGTCCGTGGCGAGGCGTTGCGCCAGCAGAACGCGATCGACGCCGCCGCCCTCCGTCTGGACGCCGCGCGGCTGGAGTACGAGGCGCTCGAGGACGACCCGACCCTGGCGGACGCCGCCGACTCCGGCCTCGACGACGCCTACGAGGCGGCCCAACGCGGCGCGGCGGAGGCCGAGGGGGAGATCGAGGGCCTGCGCGAGCAGCTCCACACCCTCGAACGTGAACGTGATTCGCTCGGCGCCAAGACCAGTGCACTCTCGCGCGCCCTCGACCTCAAGACCGGCTCGGCCGAACTCGCATCGAGCGGTCTCGACGGGATCGACGGGATCGTCGCGGACCGGGTGCAGGTCCGACCCGGCCACGAGTCGGCTGTGGCCGCAGCACTCGGCACGCTCGCGGAGGCCGCCGTCGCCGTCGACCGGCACGCTGCCCGTCGGGCGCTCGATCACGCGGCCGATCAGGATCTCGGCCGGGTCGAGATCGTCATCGCCGACGGTGCGCGAGACGTCCCGGACGCGCCCGCCGGGTTCACCTCGGCTGCCGAGCTGGTGGAGGCCCCTCCTGGCGTGCTGGGGATCCTCGCCTCGGTCCTCGTCGTCGACTCGCTCGACGACGCGATCGCGGCGTACGACCGACTCGGCTCGTCACTCAGCGCGTTCACCCTCGTGACCCGTGACGGGGCGGTCGTCACGGACAGCATCGTCCGCGGGGGGAGCGGCGGAGCGCAGAGCCGCATCGAACTGCTGGCCGAACGCGATGCGGCAGCCGATCGACACGGCGAGGTCGAGTCGCTCATCGAACGGGCGCGCTTCGCACTGGCCGAGCAGCGCACGATCCTGCAGGAGGCGAAGCAGACTGCGCAGGCTGCGCTCAGCGCCCTCCGCGAGTTCGACGCCACCCGTGCCTCACAGGCCGAGCGCGTGAACCGGGTCACGGTCCGATACGAATCCGCCCAGGCCGAACACGACCGCCTGCTCGCCGCTGCCGGGACGGCGGAGGCGGCCGTCGCCGACGCCGCTGCCGCCGTGGAGCGGGCCAAGCTGGACCACGACACCGCTCGCGCGCGTCCACGACCGCTCCTCGACGTGTCGGCACGCGACGGGCTCTCCGCCGAACTTGACGCGGCGCGCGAGGCCGAAGTGCAGCACCGCCTCCTCCTCGAGACCGCGCGCGAACGCGTGCGGGCGGAGGAGCTCGCGGTCGCGAACCTCGAGCGGCAGCGGCAGGCCGACCAGGCGGCAGCTGAGGAAGCGGCTCGGCGTGCCGTCATCCGTGCGCGCCAGGCCGCGGCCGCCACCGCGGTGACGGAGGCGCTCCCGCCCGTCCTCGACTCGGCCGACCGGTCGGCCACCGAGGCCCGCGTCGCCCTCGCGGCAGCCGAGGCGACGCGGTCCAGCCGGAACGCCGAACTCGTGCGACTGCGCGGCGAGGAGCACACGCTCCGGCAGCGGCTGCAGGTCGTCACCGAGAGCGTCCACGGCCTCGAACTCCAGATCTACGAGAAGAAGCTCCACTTGTCCGGTCTGCTCGAGCGCGCCGGGTCGGAGCTGGGACTCGTCGAGGACGTGCTCGTCGCGGAGTACGGGCCTGAGGTTCCGGTGCCCGTCGACCCTCCGACACCCCGCGCGACCGCCCGCTCGGCTGTGCGAACGGCCGACGACACCGGTCCGGAGGTCTCGCCCGAGACGACGACGCCCGACTCGGACGAGGCGCCCGAGGCACTTGCCGACGGACCCGCGACGCCGGACGCCGAGCCGGAGGAGGAACCCACCGAGGAGTCGGACGACGTGCCGACGACGCCCTACGTCCGCGCCGAGCAGCAGAAGCGTCTCGTAGCAGCGGAGCGCACCTACGCCCAACTCGGGCGGGTCAACCCGCTCGCGCTCGAGGAGTTCGCGGCACTCGAACAGCGCCACCGCTTCCTCACCGAACAGCTCGCCGACCTCACCAGCACCCGCGCCGACCTGCTGTCGATCATCGAGGACATCGACGGGAAGATGGAGGTCATCTTCGCCTCGGCGTTCGCCGACACCGAAGCCGCCTTCACCGAGGTGTTCCCGATCCTGTTCCCGGGCGGCACGGGCAGCATCTCGCTCACCGACCCCGAGCACATGCTCACCACGGGTATCGAGGTGTCGGTCAAGCCCGCCGGTAAGAAGATCGAGCGCCTGTCGCTCCTGTCGGGTGGGGAGCGCTCGCTCGCCGCGGTCGCCCTCCTCATCGCCATCTTCAAAGCCCGGCCGAGCCCGTTCTACATCATGGACGAGGTGGAGGCGGCCCTCGATGACGCGAACCTCGGGCGGCTCCTCACCATCTTCGAGGACCTCCGTCAGACGAGCCAGCTCATCGTCATCACGCACCAGAAGCGCACCATGGAGATCGCCGACGCCCTCTACGGCGTCTCGATGCGGCAGGACGGGGTGTCGGCCGTCGTCGGTCAGCGCGTGGCAGCAGAACGCGCGAGCTGATCCGGTCTCGTGCCCACGCGACGGGACCGCGTCGCCGACGGCTACGCTGAGACCATGGCTGCACGCACACCCTGGTCACTCTCCGGTGCCCTCAAAGGCATGTTCCAACGTCCGACGATCGACGAGACCACCTGGGAGGACCTCGAGGATGCGCTCATCGGCGCCGACTTCGGTCCCGACGTCACCGAGTCGATCGTCACGGGCCTGCACGCCTCCGTCGACCGCTACCGCACCACCGACCCGCGCGACCTCCAGCGCATGCTGCGCGAGGAGGTCGAGGAGCGGCTGTCGAAGTTCGACACGACGCTGAAGCTCAGCGAGCGTCCGGCGGTCGTCCTCGTCGTCGGCGTCAACGGGGTCGGCAAGACGACCACCATCGGCAAGTTCGCGAAGTTCCTGCGCAACTACGACCGCACCGTCGTCGTGGGCGCCGCGGACACCTTCCGTGCCGCTGCCGTGGAGCAGCTGGCGACGTGGGCGGAGCGCGCGGGCGCACAGATCGTCCGCCCCCAGCAGCAGGGACAGGACCCGGCGTCCGTCGCCTTCCAGACGATCGAGTACGCCAAGCAGACCGGCACCGAGATCGTCATCATTGACACCGCTGGCCGGTTGCAGACGAAGGGCGGGCTCATGGACGAGCTGTCCAAGATCCGTCGCGTCGTCGAGAAGCAGGCGCCCATCGCCGAGGTCCTCCTCGTCCTCGACGCGACGACCGGTCAGAACGGTCTGTCGCAGGCGCAGGCGTTCATCGAGCACGCCGGGGTGACCGGGCTCGTCCTGACGAAGCTCGACGGCTCCGCGAAGGGCGGGTTCGTCCTCGCCGTGCAGGAGAAGACCGGCATCCCGATCAAGCTCGTCGGTCAGGGTGAGGGCATCGGCGACCTCACCGGCTTCACGCCGCACGTCTTCGCACAGAACCTGGTGGGCAGCTGATGGCGATCGAACACGACTACTTCGGCATCATCGCGACCGAGCCTGGTGGTGGCGTCTACTGGTCCGACAACATCGACGTCGGGGAGCAGTCCGTCTCCATCTCGTTGAGCGCCCCCGACGAGGACGACATCCCGGCCGACGCACTCGACCTGGCGGCGGCGATGATCCTCGCCCTCGAGGGCTTCGACCTGCGCTCGCGTGAGGCGATGCTGAGCGAGGTCGACGACCGCACCTCCGAGGTGACCGAGTACATCATCCAGGCCGTCGAGGAGCTGGGGGAGTCCCTGCCGGACGTCCTGGTCGACGAGTCCGGAGACCGCGACGTCGACGTCATCAGGTCGATGACGCTGCTGAGCGTCGGGTTCGCGCCGCATCAGCACAACGGCGACGAGGCGTTCGCGATCTTCGAGTACTCGCTCGACGCGGACCAGCTCGACGGCGTGCTCATGGTCGCGTACAGCTCCGACGGCGAGGTCACCGGGGTCACGAGCGAGGACTGAGCCCGTCCGGTCGAGGCGTCGGCCTCAGACCGCCTGGGCGAAGCCGAGTGAGGCGTCTGCGAGGTGCTGCAGTCCCTCGGGGACCTCGCGGCCCTTCGCCGTCATCGACTGCGCCCAGAGACGTCCGGCGCGATAGGACGATCTGACGAGCGGTCCCGCGAGCACACCGAGGAACCCGATCTCCTCGGCCTCCTCCTTGATCTCGAGGAACTCCTGCGGCTTGACCCAGCGGTCGACCGGGAGGTGCCGAGGCGTCGGCCGGAGGTACTGGGTGACGGTGATGATGTCGGTGCCGGCCTCGTGCAGATCCTCGAGCGCCTGACTGATCTCGTTCCGGTCCTCGCCCATCCCGAGGATGAGGTTGGACTTCGTGATGAGGCCGGCGGCACGCGCCTGGGTCAGGACGTCGAGGGAGCGCTCGTAGCGGAAGGCGGGCCTGATCCGCTTGAAGATGCGTGGGACCGTCTCGACGTTGTGTGCGAACACCTCCGGACGGGAGGCGAACACCTCGCCGAGGAGGTCGGGGTTGCCGGAGAAGTCGGTCGCGAGGATCTCGACGCCCGTCCCCGGGTTCGTCTCATGGATGCGCCGGACGGTCTCGGCGTGCAGCCACGCCCCCTCGTCGGGGAGGTCGTCGCGCGCCACACCGGTGACGGTCGCGTAGCGCAGGCGCATCCGCTGCACCGAGTCGGCCACCCGCCGTGGCTCGTCGCGGTCGTAGTCGGCCGGCTTGCCCGTGTCGATCTGGCAGAAGTCGCAGCGCCTCGTGCACTGCGACCCGCCGATGAGGAAGGTCGCCTCGCGGTCCTCCCAGCACTCGAAGATGTTCGGGCAGCCGGCTTCCTGGCAGACCGTGTGGAGGCCCTCCTCCTGCACGAGCGCCTGGAGCTGTCGGTACTCGGGTCCCATCGTCGCGCGGGTCTTGATCCAGTCGGGCTTCCGCTCGATGGGGGTCTGGGCGTTCCGGACCTCGAGTCGCAGGAGCTTCCGTCCGCCGGTGTCCGCCGCGGGAGCGGGTGCCGGTGCGCCGCAGCCGCTCACGCGGCCGCTCCGATCGTGGTCACGGACGCGGCCGTCCAACCGGGCCGGAGCGCTTCGAAGATCTCTGAGACGCGCCCGGCGACGTCGCTCGGCGTGATCCGTCGACCGAGCTCGGCGCTGATCGTGGTGACCCCGGCATCGGCGATACCGCACGCGACGATGTGGCCGAAGGGCTCGAGGGAGTTGTCGCAGTTGAGCGCGAAGCCGTGCAGCGTGACCCCCGCCTGCACCCGGACACCGACGGCGCCGATCTTCGCGGCCGGTCCGCCGGCGACGGGGTCGACCCAGACACCCGACCGGCCGTCGACGCGGCGACCGATGACGCCGAGCTCGGTGATCGTCTGCAGCATGACCTCCTCGAGCAGGCGGACGTGCGCGACGACGTCGACCGGCTCCGGGAGGCGGACGATCGGGTAGCCGGTGAGCTGTCCGGGTCCGTGCCAGGTGATGCGGCCGCCGCGGTCGACCTCGACGACCGGTGTGCCGTCGTCGGGACGCTCATGCGGCCGGGTCAGTTTGCCCGCCGTGTACACGGGCTCGTGTTCGCACAGGATGAGGTGCTCCGGCCCCACTCCGCTGACGACCGCCTCATGGACCCGACGCTGCAGCGCCCAACCCTCGCGGTACGGGACGAATGCGGGCGCGAGCCCGGCGATGAGGAGCTGAGTCATGGCCGCCACGATAGCATTGTTGGACGCCGTCCAAATACTCATCTTCCGACCGTGGCGGCGATCGACCGGGTCGCGTCGCGGTCTGCCCTAAACTGGAGGGATCATGGCAACGTTCGGCACACTCTCTGACCGCCTCGCGGATACGTTCAAGAACCTCCGCACCAAGGGCAAGCTCTCCGCGGCCGATGTCGACGGCACCGTCCGCGAGATCCGTCGCGCCCTCCTTGACGCGGACGTCGCACTCGACGTCGTCAAGGACTTCACGGGTCGCGTGCGCGAACGCGCCCTCGGCGACGAGGTGAGCAAGGCCCTCAACCCGGCGCAGCAGGTCGTCCAGATCGTCAACGACGAGCTCGTCACGATCCTCGGCGGACAGCAGCGCCGTCTCGAGTTCGCGAAGAAGCCGCCGACCGTCATCATGCTCGCCGGACTCCAGGGTGCCGGAAAGACGACACTCGCGGGCAAGCTCGCCAAGTGGCTCAAGAAGGACGGCCACACGCCGCTCCTCGTCGCGTCCGACCTCCAGCGCCCCAACGCCGTCAACCAGCTCCAGGTCGTCGGCGAGCAGGCGGGCGTCCCCGTCTACGCTCCCGAGCCCGGCAACGGGGTCGGCGACCCGGTCAAGGTCGCCCGCGACGGCGTCCGGTTCGCCGAGCAGAAGCTCTACGACACCGTCATCGTCGACACCGCCGGACGACTCGGCGTCGACGCCGAGCTCATGAAGCAGGCGTCGAACATCCGCAAGGCGGTCGATCCCGACGAGGTCCTCTTCGTCATCGACGCGATGATCGGTCAGGACGCGGTCGCGACGGCCAAGGCCTTCCTCGACGGCGTCGACTTCACCGGCGTGGTGCTCTCCAAGCTCGACGGCGACGCCCGGGGTGGTGCGGCACTCTCCATCGCCTCCGTCACCGGACGCCCCATCATGTTCGCGTCGACCGGTGAGGGTCTCGACGACTTCGAGCCGTTCCACCCCGACCGCATGGCGAGCCGGATCCTCGACCTCGGTGACATCCTCACCCTCATCGAGCAGGCGCAGCAGAACTTCGACGAGGAGGAGGCGCGCAAGGTCGCGGAGAAGTTCGCGACCGACTCCTTCACGCTCGACGACTTCCTCAAGCAGATGCAGCAGCTGCGCGGCATGGGTTCCATCAAGAAGATGATGGGCATGCTCCCCGGCATGGGGCAGATGAAGGAGCAGCTCCAGAACTTCGACGAGCGCGAGATCGTCCGCACCGAGGCCATCATCCAGTCGATGACCACGGCCGAGCGCACGAACCCGAAGATCCTCAACGGATCCCGTCGCCTGCGCATCGCCAAGGGTTCCGGCATGACCGTCACCGAGGTCAACGCCCTCGTCAACCGCTTCGAGCAGGCGGCCAAGATGATGAAGACCGTCGCCAAGGGTGGCGTGCCGAACATCCCCGGGATGGGTCCGGTCCCCGGTGCACGGACGAACCGACCGAAGCCGCAGGCCAAGAAGAAGGGTTCCCGCTCAGGCAACCCGGCCAAGCGCGCGGCGGAGAACGCCGGCGCCGTCGAGACGCAGGCTGCCGCCACGGGCGCCGGATTCGGCCTCGGCGGTGGTTCGTCGTCGGGATCGGCAGCCCCCACCGAGGCGGAGCTCGCCGAGTTGCAGAAGTTCCTGGGTCGCTGAGTCGAGCGGAGGCGGTATGCGCGCGCTGAGGGCGGCGGCTTCGGTCGTCGCAGTCGTGCTGGCCGCGGGCATGCTCGCCGGGTGCTCCGCGCCGTCTCCGGGCGAACGTGTCCTGGGCACCTGGGGTGAGGGGACCGGCGCCGCCGACCCGCACCTGGTGTTCACCGACGACGGTCGCGTGAGTGGTTCGGACGGCTGCAACAGCCTCTCCGGCTCCTGGCGCGCCAAGGACGACGCGGTCGTCGTCTCCGACGTCGCGAGCACCCTGATGGCGTGCCCGGGCGTCGACACCTGGCTGCGGGGGATCGCACAAGCGACGCTCTCGGCCGACGGCGGCCGCCTGACCGTGACCGACGACGCCGGCGCGCGGATCGGGACGCTCGACCGCGCGGAGTGACGCCGCCTCGTCAGGCGGAGGGCTGGACCCCGTGTCGCAACTCCTTCGCGAGCGAGCTCACGACCGCCTGCAGGCTGCCGCCGTTCGCGTGTGCGACGGCGAGCTGTCGCTGGTAACTCGCGCCGTGCTCGATGATCGTGGCGATGCTCGCCAGTTCGTCCGCACAGCCGAGCCGACGGGCGACCGGCGCGAGAGTGTCGAGCAGGTCGTGCAGGTCGTCGGTCACGAGGCGCTCGTGGCCCGAGGAGTCGAGGATGATCTCGGCGTCCAGGCCGTACCGCGCCGCACGCCACTTGTTCTCGCGGACGTACCACGGCTGCAGGGTCTGCAGGCGCTCTCCGGCGTCGAGGCGGTCGGACAGGTGCTCGGTGAGGCAGTGGATGAGCGAGGCGAGGGCCCCGAACTCCGCGACGGTCGACGCCCCGTCGCACGCGCGCATCTCCACCGTGCCCCACTGCGGCGACGGTCGCACGTCCCAGCGGACCTCGGTGTGGTCCTCGATGATGCCGGTCACCGTCATGTCGTCGACGTAGGCCTCGAACTGCTCCCAGTCGGAGAGCTGGTAGGGGAGGCCCGCCGTCGGGAGCTGCTGGAACATGAGCGCGCGGTTCGACGCGTACCCGGTGTCGACCCCGCCCCAGTACGGGCTGGACGCCGACAACGCCTGGAGGTGGGGCAGATAGGTCAGCAGCCCGTTCATGATCGGGAGGACCTTGTCGACCGTCTCGACGCCGACGTGCGCGTGCACACCCCAGATCATCATGTTGCGACCCCACCACTGGGTTCGGTCGATGAGCTTGTGATACCGGGGCTTGTCGGTGACCTGCTGGTCGTACCACTGGCCGAACGGGTGCGAACCGCTGCAGATGAGTTCGACGCCCATCGGATCCGTGATCGCCCGCACCTCGGCCAGCTGGCCCTCGAGGTCCGCGATCGCCTCGGGGACCGTGTGGTGCACGCCCGAGACGAGTTCGACGGTGTTGAGCAGCAGCTCGTTGGTGATCTGCGGATGATCGGAACCGTCGCTCGGGCGGAGTTCCGACAGGACGGTGTCCGCTGCGCCGACGAGATCGCCGGTGTCGCGGTCGACGAGGGCGACCTCCCATTCGAGGCCGACCGTCGAACGCTCGGATCTGGCGAACTCGATGGGCATTGGCGTCGACCTCCCGCAGGGCGCGGCCGGATGCCGCGCGCCAGCCCATCTTCACACGGGGTGGAGGGGTCATCCGGTATCGGTGTCGCCGGATTACCCAGATCGCCCGATGTCTGGCAGAATAGAGAGTTGAGTCTGCGCGGAGTTCGACCCTCTATCCGACGCCCGCAGCAACCACAGTTTTCGCGTCGAGCGTGTGGCCCCACCTTTCGGCAGCGAGCACATCAAACATCACATCATTCAGGAGAATCGTGGCTGTCAAAATCCGTCTCAAGCGTCTCGGCAAGATCCGTGCGCCGTACTACCGCATCGTCGTCGCAGACTCGCGCACGAAGCGCGACGGTCGTGTCATCGAGGAGATCGGCAAGTACCACCCCACCGAGGAGCCCTCGTTCATCGAGGTCGACTCCGAGCGTGCGCAGTACTGGCTCAGCGTCGGCGCCCAGCCGACCGAGCAGGTCGCAGCACTCCTCAAGCTCACCGGTGACTGGGGCAAGTTCAAGGGCGACAAGGACGCCGTGAGCACCGTCCGCGTCAAGGAGCCGAAGGCCGCCTTCGTCGCCGACGAGAAGAAGAAGCCCGTCCTCAAGCCGAAGGCTGAGGCCCCCGCGGCCAAGGCTGCTCCGGCCGAGGCCGAGGCGCCCGCTGCCGACGCCGCTGAAGCAGAGCAGGCGTAGTCTTGCTCGCTCCCGCGCTCGAACATCTCGTCAAGGGGATCGTCGATCACCCGGATGACGTTCGCGTCACGGCACAGAACTCCGCCCGTGGCGAGGTCCTCGAGGTTCGTGTGAACCCCGAGGACCTCGGCCGGGTCATCGGTCGTGCCGGCCGGACGGCCAAAGCCCTGCGCACCCTCGTGGCAGCGCTGGCAGACGGTCGGCGGGTCCGAGTCGACGTGGTCGACACGGACGCCTCCGGCGCCAGCGCGTAGGTGGCGGACGAGACGGAGCCGAAGACCCAGTTGCGGGTCGGTCGGCTCACGAAAGCCCATGGCCTGAAGGGCGCCCTGAAGGTCGAGCTCTACACGGATGAGCCGGAGCACCGGTTCACCCCGGGCGCGACGTTCACGCTCCAGGTCCCCGCAGGATCGAAGTGGCGCGGCAAGACGCTCGAGCTCATCGAACTGCGCTGGTACAACAGCCAGCCGGTCGCCTTCTTCGTCGGCATCTCCGATCGCAGTGAGGCGGAGACCCTCGTGAAGGCGATCCTCTGGGTCGAGCAGGACCCCACCGAGCTACCGGTCGACGACGACGCGTGGTACGACCACCAGCTCGTCGGGTTGGCCGTGCACCGCGACGGCGTCGCCGTCGGTACCGTCGCTCGCGTCGACCACTTCCCGGCTCAGGACCTCCTGATCGTGAAGACCGGCGACGGCGAGGTCATGGTCCCGTTCGTGAAGGCGATCGTCCCCACGGTCGACATCGCTGCCGGGATCGTCACGGTCACGCCGCCAACCGGTTTGTTCGAGGAACTCCCGGAGGCCGACGACGCCCCCGAGACGACGACGGCCGGCCCAGCCGAATCCGAGGCCTCCGACGAGGCTCAGGACGACACCGGAGCGTCGCAGCCGGAGCAGTAGATCGCGTTCCGAGTCGGTTCTCCCGGCTCGGAACCCCCACGACGGAGGCGTCGGTTGCGTGCAACCGGCGCCTCCGTCGTCGCCTCCGGCAGATCACGCCGGCACTGGCTCGCTCTGACGATTACCGTCCGCGACCCGCTCGAGGACCGCGGCGATCCGGCCGGTGCAC
Source organism: Plantibacter sp. CFBP 8804 (assembly GCF_014841225.1). Taxonomy (NCBI): domain Bacteria; kingdom Bacillati; phylum Actinomycetota; class Actinomycetes; order Micrococcales; family Microbacteriaceae; genus Plantibacter; species Plantibacter sp. CFBP 8804. Next base: position 666,721 of record NZ_JACYTU010000001.1, on the reverse strand, counting down.
CCACCGCAGCCGGTACCGGCGCGGGTTGCCTTGCCAATGCAGGCGACCGTGGTACTGCCCGATTGCGCGGCATCCATGATCCTGCCGACCGTCACGCCGTTGCACGTACAGACGGTCGTCGAGGGGGCGAACGCATCGGCGGAGGCACCACCGATCGCGTCCGGCCCGTCGAGCCGGAGGAGGACCGAGCGATCCGCCGGCAGTTCACCGCCCCCGTCGTACAGGAGCGTCAGCTCGGCCGCAGTGCGCGGCATACCGACGCAGACGAAGGCGGTCAGGACCCCGGCGCGGGTGATCATCTTGACGTAGCGGCCGTGGCCGGGGTCCGCCCACACCGAGACGCTGCGCGGAGCGGCCGGATGCACGCTGCACACGTCAGCGGTCGTCGGCTCGACGTCCCAGGGCTCGGCGTGGACGTCGCCGACCGCGACGACGTCGACCCGCTCGGCCTTGAGTGCGACGGTGCTCGGCCGCTCGACCGGTGGCGGACCCAGCTCGAGCGGTGGTCCGCCGGCCGCGGCCTCGAGCAGGAAACGAGCGGCGAGCCACTCGGCCTGCCGCCATCCTGGGCCGATGAGCCCCGACGGGCCGCCGGGGACGATGCGCTCGCGGCGCAGGTCCGGTGTCGGCGCCAGCACGTGCGCGCAGTCGCCGATGGCGAAGATCCGTTCGTCCGACCAGCTGCTGAGGTCTTCACCGACGAGCACGCCGGAGCCGACACGGACCCCGGCGAGGATCGCCAGATCGGAGCGTGCGCTCACCCCGCACGACAGGACGAGCAGATCGCCGGTGATCCGTTTCCCGTCAGCGGTGATCAGCGCGTCGAAGTGCCTCCCGCCCGCGGGGTCATCCCGATGACCGACCGCCTCGGCGCGGCTGTGCGCGATGACCTCCACTCCTGCTGCCCGCAGCGCCGCGGCGAGCACGGAGCCGCCGCCGCGGTCGAGGTTCCGCGGCATCGGGGTGGGGCCGTGGTGGACGACGACCACGTCGGCGCCGGCGCGCGCGGCGGAGAGCGCGAGCTCCAGTCCCAGGACGCCGGCACCCAGGACGACGATCCGGCCGCCCGATCGGACGACCTCGGCGACGGCGTCGGCGTCCGCGAGGTCACGCAGGGTGCAGACGCCGCGGGGGAGGTCGTGGTCGGACAGCAGCAACGACCGTCCGTACTTCTCGAGCGCCGGGAGGTCCCGCTTCCGTCGATCGACGCCGTCGAGTGTCGGAACGTTCGCGCGCGCACCCGTCGCCAGGACGAGGCGGTCGTAGGGGAGCGTCTCCCCGGTGTCGAGTTCGACGGTCCGCGTCTCTCGATCGATCTGCATCGCGGTCGTGCCGCGCAGGACACGGATACCGTCCCGGGCGAGGTCCTCGGCACTGACGAGCGTCATGTCGGCGAGTCCGGTCGAGCCGACCGCGTGATCGGCGACCAGCACCCGGTTGTACGCGTCGACCGGCTCCTGCCCGACCACGGTCACCTGGAGCGAGCCGTCCCGCACGCCGGGCGCGACCTCCTCGGCGAATCGCGCACCGACCGGGCCGAATCCGACCACGACGATGCGGAGTGGCCGACCTGGTCGCGGACTCATCGGAGGGCTCCGGTCCCTGTGGCTTCCGGCAGTGGTGCGCCAGCGGCCGGGCGCAGCCGCACCACCGCGCGCTTGAAGTCCGGCATCCCGGAGATCGGATCGACCGCGTCCTGCGTCAGGAGGTTCGCCGACGCATCGCCCGGGTAGTGGAACGGCAGGAAGACGGTGTCGTGACGGATGTCGCCGTCGACACGGGCTCGGACCGTCAGCGCGCCCCGACGGTTCGACACCTCGACCAGTCCGCCCTCGACGATGCCGAGTCGTGCCGCCGTTGCGGGGTGGACCTGGACGAAGACCTCGGGGCGAGCGTCGTCGAGCTCGGGGACGCGGCGGGTCTGGGTGCCCGACTGGTAGTGCTCGAGGAGGCGACCGGTCGTCAGGGTGAGTTCCTCCCCGGTCTCCGGCGACTCCGATGGCCTCGCAGGGCGGACCGGGACGATCCGGGCGAGGCCGTCGTCGTGCGCGAACCGTTCCGAGAACAGCCGGGGTGTGCCGCCGCTGCCGACGGGGAAGGGCCAGTGCGCGGCGAGACCGGTGTCGAGCAGGGCGTGGCTCAGCCCCGAGTAGTCGGCGATCCCTCCGGCGGATGCGGCCGCCAACTCGTCGAACACGATCGACGGGTCCAGCTCGAATCGGCCCGGAGCATCGAGACGACGGGCGAGTTCGTGCATGATCCAGAGCTCGCTGCGGACGCCGACCGGAGCATCGAGCGCCCGCCGGCGGCGGATCACTCGCCCCTCCAGCGAGGTCATGGTGCCCTCCTCCTCCGCCCACTGCGTCGTCGGGAGGACGACGTCCGCGAGCGCGGCGGTCTCCGACAGGAAGAAGTCGCAGACGACGAGCAGCTCGAGGCGGCCGAGTCCGTCCCGGATCGTCTGCACGTTCGGAGCGGATACGACGACGTTCGAGCCGTGGACCAGGAGGGCGTGCACACCGTCCGGTGCACCGAGGCGGTTGAGGAGGGCGACGGCCGGCAGCCCGGGACCCGGGATCGACTCGACCGGTACACCCCATACCTCGGCGACGTGACGGCGGGCTTCCGGATCGGTGATCTTGCGGTACCCGGGCAGTTGGTCGCACTTCTGACCGTGTTCGCGGCCGCCCTGGCCGTTGCCCTGGCCGGTGAGCGTGCCGTAGCCCGATCCCGGCCGACCTGGTAGTCCGAGCACGAGTGCGAGGTTGATGGCGGCGGTGGCCGTGTCGGTGCCATCGACATGCTGCTCGACGCCGCGACCGGTGAGGATGTAGGTGCCGTCCGAGGCTGCGAGCCGACGAGCCACGTCTCGGAGGACCGCCGCCGGCACACCGGTCACGGATTGGACGCGTTCCGGCCACCACGCGCTCACGCTGCGGCGCAGGCCGTCCAGCCCGGTCGTGCGCTCGGCCAGGTAGGCCTCGTCGGCGAGCCCTTCGGCGAGGACGATGTGCGTGAGCCCCAGGAGCAGGACCAGATCCGTCCCGGGCGCCGGCTGCATGTGGAGTCCACGACCGGTCTCGGTGAGTCGCGCGGTGGCCGAGCGGCGCGGGTCGACCACGATGAGGCCACCGGCGGCCTGAGCACCGACGAGATGACCGATGAACGGGGGCATCGTCTCCGCGACGTTGGAGCCGAGGAGGAGGACGGTCGACGCACCGTCGAGGTCCTCCAGTGGGAACGGCAGCCCCCGGTCGATCCCGAACGCACGGTTGCCCGCTGCCGCGGCGGACGACATGCAGAACCGGCCGTTGTAGTCGATCCGGCTCGTCCCGATCGCGATCCTGGCGAACTTGCCCAGCTGGTAGGCCTTCTCGTTCGTGAGGCCACCGCCTCCGAAGACCCCGATCGCGTCCGCCCCGCGCTCACCGCGGATGCGGAGGATGGTCGATGCGACGAGGTCGAGGGCCGCATCCCAGCTCGTCTCGACGAGCTCACCGGTGGCGTCGCGCACCAAGGGGGTCGTGAGGCGATCGCCCCGCGCGAGGAGCTCGGCCGACGTCCACCCCTTCTTGCAGAGGCCGCCCCGGTTGGTCGGGAAGTCCCGCCCGGCGACGTCGACCGGGAGCCTCGGAGTGACCCCGTCCACCGCCGCCGTTCGGGTGAGGGACATCGCGCACTGCAACGCGCAGTACGGGCAGTGGGTGTCGGTCACCGGGGCGGTGGGACGAGGCATGCGTGGTCCTTCGATCAGGAGCGGGTGGAGCGACGACTCAGAGTCGCTGGCCGGCGAGTGACGCGTTCTTGCGGAAGTAGACGAGGAAGGTGACCGCGAACAGGACGACGTACGCGCCGATGAAACCGATGAACGCGGCCGAGTAGCTGCCGGTCGCGCCGTGCGAGAGCCCGAGGATCTGTGGGATCACGAAGCCGCCGTAGGCACCGATCGCGGAGATGAGCCCGAGCGCGGCGGCGGCCTTGCGCTGCGTCCCGACGTCGCCGCTGCGGTGGTGCGCATCGCGCAGGCCGGATCGCGCCGCGAAGACGCTCGGGATCATGCGGTACGTCGAGCCGTTCCCGACACCGGCGGCGACGAACAGGAGCAGGAAGCAGCTGAGGAACAGCCAGAAGTTCGCCAGCGGAAGAGTCCACAGCACGGCGAGCGCACCCAGGGCCATGACGGCGAACGCGCTCATCGTGACGACGGCCCCGCCGAAGCGGTCGGCGAGACGCCCACCGAAGGGTCGTGCGAGCGAGCCGATCAAAGCTCCGAGGAAGGCGAGCGAGATCGACGCCGAACCGACGGCGAAGGAGGAGAAGTCGGGGAACTGGTCCGCGATGAGCTTGGGGAACACACTCGCGAAGCCGATGAACGAGCCGAAGGTGCCGATGTACAGGAGCGCGAGGAGCCAGAGGTGCGGTTCCCGGAGCGCGGCGGCGGATCCGCGGAGGTCCGCCTTCGCTGACGACAGGTTGTCCATGTAGCGGTAGGCGCCGAACATCGCGAGGAGGATGAAGGGGACCCAGATCCATCCGGCGAGGCTCAGGTTGAGGGTGGCGGCGGCTCCGACGGTGACCGCGATGGGGACGACGAACTGCGCGACCGCTGCACCGAGGTTGCCGCCCGCCGCGTTCAGCCCGAGCGCCCAGCCCTTCTCCCGCTGCGGGTAGAAGTAGGTGATGTTCGACATGGAGCTGGCGAAGTTGCCACCGCCGAAGCCGGCGAGCCCGGCGACGACGAGCATGACGCCGAACGGGGTGTCCGGATTGCCCACACACAGCGCGAGCGCGATGGACGGGATGAGGAGCAGCCCCGCCGAGATGATCGTCCAGTTCCGCCCGCCGAAGCGCGGGACCATGAACGAGTACGGGAACCTGAGGGTCGCACCGACGAGGCTCGGCATCGAGATGAGCCAGAAGGTCTCGGCCGTGGAGAACGAGAACCCGGCCGTCGGGAGCATGACGACGACGATGCTCCAGAGCTGCCAGACCACGAAGCCGAGGAACTCCGCGAAGATCGACCACCGGAGGTTCCGCCCGGCGATGCCGCGGCCCTCCCGGTCCCAGAACGCGCTGTCCTCGGGGTTCCACCCGTCGATCCAACGACCGGGGCGGTGGATCAGGGCGACCGGAGTGACGGTCGGGGTCGCCGTGGTCGGTGGGGCGTCGGCTGCTTCGAGGTTCGTGGTCATGGCTGCTCCGAGCGTTCGGTGAAGCGGGACGGGACGTGTGCTGTCTCCGAAGCTACCGACGCCGTGTTTCGGGGCCCCACCCGCGAGGTAACACCTGGATCACCGCCTGCTCACAGGCACTCATCACCCTGGTGAGGCGGATGAACGCGCGCGGTCCAGGGGCCGGACCGGCCGCCGTCAGACGTCGAGGCGGTAGCCGCGCTTGACGATCGTGTTGATGAGTCCAGGGACGCCGAGCGTCTGGCGGAGGCGGCTCATCTGTACTTCGAGCGCGTGGTGGTCCGCGGCTGCCGGCAGCGCGTCGGCCAGCGCGGAGCGCGAGAGGACGGCTCCGTTCGCGCGGACGAGGGCGCGGAGGAGCGCGAGGGAGTTCGGGGGGAGCCGGACCCGCGAGCCGGGCAGCTCCACGATGGCGCCACGGATGGCGATCGGGCCGTGCAGCGTCTCGGCTCGGAGGATCGCGTGCTGCTCGAGGTGTTCGCACAGCAGCCGGATGAGTGCCCCCATGCGGAACCGCTCGGGGACGATGGGCTCGATGTCCTGGGCGAGCAGTGGCGCCGCCGTGACCGGGCCGACGGCCGCGCACAGCACGTCGCGACGGAAGGCGTCGACGACGGCGTCCTCCTGACCGAGTGCTTCCGCGGCCGTGAACAGGGCGACGACCGACGGGGCACTCGTGAAGGTGACCGCGTCGAGCGAGCCGCTCACGATCGCCTCGACGAGTCGCCGCACGCGCTCGTCGGTCGCGTCGGGGTCCGTCCACCGGTACGGGGCGACCGTGTGCACCTCCTGATGGACGGCTCGGAGCCGTTCGAGCTGGCGCTCGTCGGTGTACCCGTGGAGCTGGACGGCGACGCGGAGACCGGCCGGATAGTCGGCGACGACCTTGTCGACCAGGGAGGCGGTGGTCTCGCGGTCGCTCATGCCCACGTCGTTCAGGCCGGCGGCTCGGATGGCACCGCGTGCCTTGGGCCCACGAACGAGGATGGCCGTCTCGGCCAGCGCTTCGAGGAGTTCGTCGCCGAGTCCCGCGGCGTCCGCGACCTCGAACCACCGTCGGATGCCGTACGAGGTCGTGGCGAGCAGGACGTCGGGGCGTGCGGCGATGATGTCGCGGGTGTCGTCGATGAGCGGTTCGTCGTGCTGTGCGTGTGCGATCCGCAGCGTCGGTGCGTGCACGACGGTGGCACCGCGTCGCTCGAAGGCGTCGATGAGGTCCTGCGATCGGCGGTCGCTCGTCACCCCGATCCGGAAGCCCTCCAGCTGGTCCGCGCGGAATCCCGGGACCGGGGTCGTGACGTCCGGGCCGGCGTCAGCGGCCGGCGGGGTGGTGTCGGTCACGCCGATGCCCCCAGACGTTCGGCCCGCGCCAGCAGTTCCGAGGCCTCGGCGTCACCGTCGAAGGCGAAGGCGACGACATGGCCGATCACGATGACGGCCGGTGACCGCACACCGGCGGCCGCGGCGACGTGGAGGATCGTCCCGAGGTCTGCCACGGTGGTGCGCTGGGTCTCGCTGTAGCCGCGCTCGATGATCGCGACGGGGGTGTCGGCGGCGAGCCCAGAGGTGAGGAGCCCGTGGGAGATGGAGGGCAGCGTGCCGACGCCCATGAGGACGACGATCGTCCCGCCCAGTCCGGCGAGGTGACGGTGTTCCTCGTCGGAGAGCGGCGCGTGACCGCTGACGACGGTGAAGAGGTGACTCAGGTTCCGGTGGGTGAGGGGGATGCCTGCCGCCGCGGGCACGGCGACGGAACTCGAGACGCCCGGGATCACGCGGACGGGGACGCCCGCGCGGTGGCAGGCCAGGACTTCCTCGCTGCCGCGCCCGAAGACGTACGGGTCGCCTCCCTTGAGGCGGACGACCGCCGCGCCGTCGAGCGCGTGTTGCACCATGACGGTCTCGATGCCGTCCTGTCCGATCGGGTGATGGCCGGGGCGCTTGCCGACGTCGACGAGGAGCGCGTTCGGGGCGAGCTCGGGGAGGGTGTCGTGGGGTGCGAGCCGGTCGTAGAGGACCACGTCCGCGTCGCGGAGGGCCTCGACGGCGGCGACGGTCAGCAGCGCGGGATCGCCCGGTCCGCCGCCGACGAGCGTGACCCTGCCTGGACCCGACATCTACGCCCCTTCCCTCACTGGAATGGTAGGCCCTGCGAGATAGACGGCCTCGCCGCGCTCGATCTCCTCGGTCGTCGCTGGCCGGTACTGGCCTCGCTCCGCGACCCGCGCGAGTCGCGGTTCGGCGTCGCCCGGCTCGTTGACGAAGGAACGGAACCGCCGGAGGCGCTCCGGGTCGGCGAGGGTCGCCGCCCACTCGTCCTCATACCCGTCCACATGGGCGGCCATGGCCTGTTCGAGTTCGGCGGCGAGTCCGAGCGAGTCCTCGACGACGACCTCCCGCACGTGGTCGAGTCCGCCGTCGAGGTCCTCCATCCACCTGGCGGTGCGCTGCAGTCGATCCGCCGTCCGGATGTAGTACATGAGGTACCGGTCGATGTACCGGATGAGCGTCTCGTCGTCGAGGTCTCCGGCGAGGAGCTGCGCGTGGGTCGGCTGGAACCCTCCGTTGCCGCCGACGTACAGGTTCCAGCCCTGCTCGGTGGCGATGATCCCCACATCCTTGCCACGTGCTTCGGCGCACTCGCGCGCGCACCCGGAGACCCCGAACTTGAACTTGTGCGGTGCCCGGAGGCCGCGGTACCGGAGTTCGAGGTGGACCGCCATGCCCACGGAGTCCTGCACACCGAAACGGCACCAGCTGGAGCCGACACAGCTCTTCACGTTGCGGAGCGACTTCCCGTACGCCTGTCCGGACTCGAAGCCCGCGTCGACGAGGAGGCGCCAGATGTCGGGCAGCTGTTCGAGGCGGGCGCCGAACAGGTCGATGCGTTGACCGCCCGTGATCTTCGTGTAGAGCCCGTAGTCGGTGGCGACCTGCGCGATGACCGCGAGCTTCTGCGGTGTGATCTCGCCACCGGGGATCCGGGGGACCACGGAGTAGGTGCCGTCCTTCTGCATGTTCGCGAGCGCCCGGTCGTTCGTGTCCTGCAGCGTCCCCCGGCCGCCATCGAGGATGTACCCACCCTGCTGGCTGGCCAGGATGGAACCGATCACCGGCTTGCACACGTCGCAGCCGCGTCCGGTGCCGTAGCGCGCGAGGATCTCGTCGAAGGAGGTGAGGCCGAGCACCCGGATGGTCTCGAAGAGCTCCTGGCGGGACAGTTCGAAGTGCTCGCAGAGTGCGCGCGAGACGGCGATGCCGGACTTGGTCAGCTCCGTCTCGAGGATCTTCTTCACGAGCGGGACGCAGGAGCCGCACTGGGTCCCGGCGCGGGAGCAGGTCTTGAGCGCCCCCAACTCGGTGCACGCCTCGCCGTGCACGCCCGCGATGGCGTCGCGGACGGTCCCCGCGGTGACGGCGTTGCATGCGCAGACGAGCGCTGCGTCGGGGAGCTCGTCCCCGGCCGGTGCCTCGATCCCTGAGGCCGACAGGTAGGCGGCCGGCTCACTCGACAACTCAGCGCCGAGAAGCGGACGCAGCAAGGCGTAGGGCGAGGCGTCGCCGACGAAGACCCCGCCCAGAAGGGTCTTGGCGTCGTCCGTCATGACGAGCTTCTGGTACAGCCCACGCGCCGGGTCCGCGTACACGATCTCGAGACTCTGCTCCGTGCGTGCAAGTGCGTCGCCGAAGCTCGCGACGTCGACGCCGGACAGCTTGAGTTTCGTCGCGTCGTCGACGGTCGTGAACTCCGCCTCGCCACCGAGCAGCCGATCCGCGACGACCTCGGCCATCGCGTTCGCCGGCGCGACGAGGCCGGTGCATCGACCGTCGAAGCAGGCGACCTCGCCGATGGCCCAGACACCAGGTGCAGACGTCCTGCAGTCGGTCCCGATCACGACACCGCCGCGGTCACCGAGCTCGATCCCGGCATCGCGGGCCAGCTCGTCCCTGGCGCGGATACCGATCGCGAACACCACGATGTCGACGTCGACCTGCTGGCCGCTCGAGAACTTCACGCCCGAGACACCGCCCTGCTCGTCCACGAGGATCGACCGTGGCCTCGTCCCCAGGTGCAGACCGATGCCCTGGCCGCCGATGATGCGTCCGAGGGCTCGACCGGCTCCCTCGTCCAGCTGGGCGGACATGAGCCACGACCCGGAGTGCACGACGCTCGCCTCGGCACCGAGCCGTGCCGCACCACCGGCAGCCTCGAGCCCGAGCAACCCGCCGCCGGCGACGATCACCCGGGCGGGACGACCTCGCAGGGAGCCGATGCGCTCGATCTCCGACACCAGCAGGTCCACGTCGTCGATCGTCCGGTAGACGAGGGCGTGTTCCGAACCGTCGATCTCGGGCACCGGGGCCGAGGAGCCGGTCGCCAGGACCAGCTCGTCGTATGTGACGACCCTCCCCAGGGAGGTGTGCACCGTCCGGGCCTCGCGGTCGATCCGTTCGGCGCGTTCGCCCAGCAGGAGCGACACGTGCTGCTCGTCCCAGACACCCGTCGGCGCGAGCGTGAGGTCGATCGCCGCATCGTCGAGACGCTTGCCCAGTGCCACACGATCGTAGGGACGGTGGAGCTCCTCGCAGACGACCGTGATGTGCATGGTGCGCCCGGCGTCGCGACTGTGCAGGGCATCGACCAGACGGTGCGCGGCCGGGCCGCCGCCGACCACGACGACGCGACGCGGCAGATCTCCTGCGGTGGGATCGATCATCATGGGCCCCCTCGGCTCGTGTTCCAGCGAGCGTACTGACGCGGCGTTTCCGGTCCGTTGCCCGCATGTGTCCCGAACACGTCCAGGACCGCACACGACGCCCGGCCGGATGTGAGGTCGGTTTCACCTCACCGAAACGTCACGGGTGATCCGACGAAACACCCCGCCCGTAGCGTCGGTGCTCCGACGCACGACCAGGAGGCCGACGATGAGCATCGCGATGCAGGAGCACACCGGGCGGACGGCGCTCGCCGAGTGGCGACGCGTCTGCGCCATCGACGACCTCGAGCTCTCCTGGGGCGAGGTGGCGTTGCTCCGCGCCCGGCAGATCGCGGTGTTCCGCATCGGGGCCGAGGAGGTCTACGCCGTCGACCATCGGGACCCGCACACGGCCGCGCCGGTGATGGCTCGCGGCATCGTCGGTTCCCGAGGGGAGCGACCGACGATCGCGTCACCGCTGCACAAGCAGGTGTACGACCTCGGCACGGGTGAGTGCTTCACCGACCCGAACCTCTTCCTCCAGACCTTCCGCACCCGCATCGTGGGCGGGTTCGTGGAGATCGAGCTGGGGGAGGACGCATGACCCTGCTTGAGCCCGCGGTGCGCCGCCCGCAGACGCGTACGCGGACGAGTCCTGCGCTCCTGGCCGTGTCCCACGGGACGAGTTGCCCGATCGGACAGGCCTCCGTCGCTGCGCTCGTCGACGCCGTCGGACGATCGCGTGCCGACCTCCACGTCGCCGGCGGCTTCGTCGACGTCCAGCAGCCCGACGTCCCGGCCACCCTCGGTTCGATCGAGCCCGAGCGGCCCGCGGTGGTCGTGCCGTTGCTCCTGTCAGCGGGGTTCCACGTCCACGTCGACCTCGTCGAGGACCTCGAGGCGACGGATCGGCCGACGGCACTCGGACGGGCGATGGGACCGGACGACCGCCTCGTAGCGGTCCTCGCCAGGAGACTGGAGGCGCTGCACGTGACGCCGGATGATCGGATCGTGCTCGGAGCGGCCGGGTCCACCGACGCCCGGGCCGTCGCCGACTGCGTCGACATGGGACGTCGGCTGGAATCGCGGCTGCGTGTTCCGGTTGAGACGGCGTTCGTCTCCGCGGCTCAGCCGTCGGTGCCCGATGCGGTGGCAGCGGCCCGAACGAGCCGACCGCGAGGGCGGGTCATCATCGCCACCTACCTGTTGGCGCCCGGCTACTTCGCGAGGCTGCTCGAGGAGGCGGGAGCGGACTTCGTGACGCCGCCGCTCCTCCACCTCGGAGAGGTGCCCGATCCCGGCATCGTCGACCTCGTGGTCGACCGCTACGAGGAGGCCTCGGCCGGACTGTCGGGCTGACCGGCGCGACCGGGACGACGACCGTCGCGCGAATAGACTGCTCCTCATGCGCATCGACATCGTCACGATCTTCCCGACCTTCTTCGATGCCCTGGACCTCTCGCTGCTCGGCAAGGCGAAGCAGAGCGGGCTTATCGAATTGGACGTCCACGACCTGCGGGATTCGACGCACGACCGTCACCGCACCGTCGACGACACCCCGTACGGCGGGGGAGCCGGCATGGTCATGAAGCCGGAGCCTTGGGGTGAGGCGCTCGACGGCATCCTGGGTGACGACACCGAGGAAGAGCCGCTGGTCATCTTCCCGTCTCCTGCGGGTGAGGTGTTCACTCAGGCCATGGCCCGCGAGCTCGCGGCCGAGCCGCACCTCGTCTTCGGCTGCGGCCGGTACGAGGGCATCGACCACCGCGTCTTCGACCACACCGCCAGCCGAGCACGGGTCCGCCTGGTGAGCCTCGGCGACTACGTCCTCAACGGGGGAGAGGTGGCCGTGATGGCGATGATCGAGGCGATCGGTCGGCTCGTCCCGGGCGTTGTCGGCAACCCCGAGAGTCTCGTCGAGGAGTCGCACGAAGACGGGCTCCTCGAGTACCCGAGCTACACGAAGCCCGCCGAGTGGCGAGGACTCCCGGTACCGCCGGTGCTGCTGAGCGGCAACCACGGTGCGATCGCCACCTGGCGTCGTCAGCAGCAGATCGAGCGGACCCGCGAGGTCCGCCCGGATCTGCTGCCCGCCGACGAGCCGGACGCCTGAGCGCGCCGGGGTCCTGTGCGTGACGGCCGTCAGGGCCGACGCCGCACGGCGGCGGCGATGCCGGCGATGACGAGGACGGCCCCGGTCGCGATGATCGCCCCGGTGATCCACCCCAGGGGGTCGATGCGCACCTCGGTGAGGTTGGTGACGAGCATGGCGCCGGCGAAGACGAGCAGGAGCACGCCCCAGAGGATCGTGCCGAAGCGCGGTGGTCGACCGCCTCGATCCTTCGGGCCGACATCGGTCCTCGGCTCATCCGCCGTCTGTGCAGTGGTCGGCTGCGCTCTGGTCGACTCCGTGGTGGCCGTCTGATCGGTCTCCGACGGAGCCGATCCCGTCGCCGCGTCGGCTGGGGACGACATGTCCGCCGCTCCGGTCCGGTCGTCCTGCTCGCTCATCGTCCCGCCTCCGCTTCCTCGGTCACGACAGCGCTGCCGGCGACCGTCCACACCCGTACCCGCGTCGTTTCTCCTGACGCCGTTCGTCCGTACCGTGCCTCATCCTGGAAGAGAGCTCCGCCGCGTCGGTCCGTCCGGTCCCGACCGTCGCGTCCCGTCTCCAGGGTGCCCGCGATCGCTGAGAACTCGACGATCACCGGCACGTCCTCGGGGATGAGCACGTCGACCTCGCCTGCGAGGATCCATACGTCGATCGTGCCACCGCGCAACGCGTCGTCGTCGGCGAGTTCACCGAGGTCGAGCGTGGGTTGGCCGGCGATCATCACGTAGCCGCGTCGGTCGTCCGTATCCGTCGACGTCACGGTCCAGGTCGTGCGTCCGACCGGCAGGAAGGAGGAGCCGAGTGGGAACACCCCGGTGGCGAGCAAGGAGATCACGGCGGCCCAGGTGAACAGTCCGAGCCAGCCGCTCTCCCGTCCGCTGATCCCCGCGATGATCGTCGCGACGGCGAGCGCACCGAGCGCTGCGGCGAGCCCGATGACCACGACGACCGGGACCGAGAACCCGGCGCTCGCCGCGATGACGGCCGCGCCGGCACCGGCGAGCAGCGCCAGTCCGAGGGTGATCGCCACGAAGGCCGCTCCAGGGTGCTGGGCACGACGCTCACGAGCCTTCGTCTCACGCTCGGCCTGCTGCTCGGCTCGCTGGCGGCTCATCTCGTCCCGGAACTCCTGACTCGTCCAGCCGCGCTGCTGGCTCGGAGCCCCCTCCCACGCGGTGGCGGTGGCGGTGGTGGTTCCAGGGAGCGGGACGGTTGTGCCCGCATCATCAGGCCAACCATCGGCCTTCGCGAGCGACACCGGGTTCGCGGCACCGGGGGAGGCCGGGGCCGAGCCGGCAGCGCCCGAGGGGGAGGCTGTGGGCGATGGTGCCGTCGGCTTCGGGATCGAGGCGTCGCTGGTCCACGGGTCGCGCTGCGGCGGTGTCTCAGGCGGAGTCGCCCGCCCGGGGTCGCGGCGGGAGAACATCACGATCAGCCAGACCGCCGCGGCGACCAGGGCGATCACCCAACCGGCGGTCATGGTCGACTCCAGCCACCCCGGCAGGTTCCACGCATGCGGCACGCCGTCCCACCAGAGGCCACGCATGAACGGCACGACGGTGAGCACCGCGAGGATACCGATCGCGACGATCGCCGGGTCGAAGACGCCCCGGATCGCACGCTCGAGGTGGATCCGACCCTGCTGGTCGGGGATGAGCGCCCAGCCCGCGGCGTAGACGAAGAGGACCGGCCCGCCCAGGATCGCGATGACGATGAGGGCTCCGCGCACGATCATCGGATCGAGGCCGAGCCGGACCGCGACACCCCCGGCGACACCGCCGAGCCACGAGTCGCTCGAGCGACGGAGACCGGTGGACCGCCACCAGTCGAAGAAGCGGGTTGTCGGATCCTGCGGGGCGGGTGCCCCCGGTTCTGCTCCGGTGGGCGGCGTGCTGTGGTTCGTCATGGTCCGATTCTGGCGAAGCGTCCGGGTCGGGCCCATCCGGCATGACCCTGAGTGCACCCTGATCCTGCCGTCCCAGGGTGCCGACCGCACCCCGAACTGCTTGGATGGCTCCATGGGAACCGAGGTGATGATCCGTCCGAGGCGCCGCCTGCTCGGCGGTGTCTGCGCCGGCTTCGCCGAGCACACCGGTCTCCCCGTCGCCGCGGTGCGGACGGCGACGGTCATCCTCGCGTGCTGCGGCGGAGCGGGCCTGCTCCTCTATGTGTGGCTGTGGGTCATGACGCCGACCCAGGGCGCGGACGCACCACTCGATCCTCGGGAGCACCTGCTCCGGCCGGCCTCGACCGAAGGCGGAGGCGACCTCGACGGCCCCCGTCGCGCGCCGATCACGGAGGTGTTGCTCGGGATCGCCCTGCTCGCGGCCGGAACCGCGCTGATCGCGACCCGGACCGGGCTGGACATCCCACTCGAGGCCGTCATCCCCGTCATCGTCGTCCTCGCGGGAGCCGCACTCGCCTGGCGGCAGTTCGGCGAGCGTGGTCGCGGTGAGGGCTCACGTGCCCTCTTGATCCGCGTGCTCGGAGCGCTCGTCCTCGTCGTCCTCGGCATCCTCCTGTTCTTCGTCACCGGTGACCGCCCGAACATGTGGACGGTCATCGTCGCAGCGATCGCCGTGCTGCTCGGGGTCGCCGTGGTCATCGCCCCCTGGGCGCTCCAGCTCAATCGCGACCTCGCCGACGAGCGCGCCGCGCGGATGCGCGAGGCCGACCGCGCCGAGATCGCCGCGCACCTGCACGACTCCGTGCTCCAGACGCTCGCGCTCATCCAGCAGCAGGCCGGTCCGGGGAGCGAGGCGTCCCGTCTCGCCAGGGCGCAGGAGCGCGAGCTGCGGAATTGGCTCTTCTCCGGCGGGACCGCTCCGACGGGCGACCTCGCGACCGAGCTGCGGACCATCGCGGCGGCGGTGGAGGCCGACCACGCGGTGCGCGTCGACGTCGTCGCGGTCGGGCGTGCGATCGACGACGCTCCGGAGCCGCTCCTCGCCGCCGTACGTGAGGCCGTGCTCAACGCGGCACGTCACGCCGGCGGCGACGTCTCCGTCTATCTGGAGACGGCACCGCAGCGGATCGAGGTGTCGATCTCGGACCGCGGCCCCGGCTTCGACCTGGAACAGGTCCCGCGGGACCGCCTCGGGGTCAGGGAGTCGATCATCGGCCGGATGCAGCGCATCGGTGGCGAGGCGACCATCCGTCCGGGGCCCGGCGGACGAGGTACCGAGGTCCGTCTCGTCCTGCCCGTCCACGGCGCCGCGCCGACGGCGCCACAGCCCGACACCGTCCCGACCGTTCCGAGGAGCCGACCATGAGCGACCGACCGCTGACCGTCGTGATCGTCGACGACCACTCGATCTTCCGTTCCGGACTGCGCAGCGAACTCGATCCCGGCATCGAGGTGCTGGGGGAGGCCGGCGACGTGGAGGAGGCGATCCGGGTGATCGGAGAGACGCGCCCGCAGGTCGTGCTGCTCGACGTCCACCTGCCGGGTGGTGCCGGCGGCGGTGGCGCGGACGTGATCGCCGGCTCGGTGTCGATCGCGCCCGCCACCCGGTTCCTCGCGCTGAGCGTCTCGGACGCCGCCGAGGACGTGGTCCGGGTGATCAGGGCCGGTGCACGCGGCTACATCACGAAGAGCTCCTCGGGTGCCGAGGTCGCGGAGGCCGCACGGCGGGTCGACGACGGCGACGCGGTCTTCTCACCCCGGCTCGCGGGATTCGTCCTGGACGCCTTCGGTGCCGTGACGGGGGAGACGGCGGAGTCCGTCGACGAGCTCGACCGGCTGTCCGCCCGTGAGCAGGAGGTCATGCGCCTCATCGCCCGCGGCTACGCCTACAAGGAGGTCGCGACAGAGCTGTTCATCTCCGTGAAGACCGTGGAGACCCATGTGTCGAGCGTGCTGCGCAAGCTGCAGCTGTCCTCGCGCCACGAACTCGCCGCCTGGGCGCTGCAGCGCAAGCTCCTCTGACGACGCTGGCCGGAACCGACATCGGCCGACAGCGAACGACCAGTGCGCGCTCAGGAGCCCGGCGGTAGCCTGAAGGCATGATCATCCGTCGGGCGTTCTACTACTGGCGATTCGCCGCGATCTTCGTGCTGCCCGCCTGGCCGTTCGTCGGATGGGGACTCTTCGGTGAGAGCGGCTGGAGCCTGTTCGGGCTCGTCATCGCCATGCCGATCCTCGCCATCGCGCTCGCCGCGATCGCGTTCCTCATCTCCGCCAGGGCCAGCGTCCGGACGACGAAGCTCGTGTCGTGGACGGACGTCGGCCTGCTCGCGCTCTGGCACGTCACGATCATCTGCTTCGGCTCGTTCAGCTCGGGCGTCGCCCTCTGGGCGGTCCTCGGCGTCGTCGCAGGCCTTGCCGCCTTCTGGGGCGTCATCGCGCAACTCATCTCCGAGACGGCACGCCGCGCCCGGGAGACGATGGCCGAATTCGAGCGCATGGCCGCTGCCGCCGGGCCAGGCACGGTCCCCGGCTCGGCGATCCCGCCGCAGCCACGGTTCGATCCCGGTCCGATCGACGGCGGCGAGTTCATCGTGATCGAGGAGTCCAAGCCCGACGAGCGTCGCTGAGCGGCCGTATCCGCCGCTGTCGCCTGCGCCGTACCGGGGCCCGGTTTCCCATCCGAGGCCCTTTCATGACACAATTGCTGTTTGTGCCTCCGCAGTTCTGCCACAGGGGAACACCGGCATCGGGCACACCCTTCCTTCCGAACGTATTCAGCGGTCGACCTGTGGCGGTCGCAGAGATGGAACCATCATGCACATTCTCGACTCAGTCGATGCAGCATCCCTCAAGTCGGACATCCCCGACTTCCGCGCCGGCGACAACGTCAAGGTGCACGTGAACATCATCGAGGGCAACAAGTCCCGTATCCAGGTCTTCCAGGGTGTCGTCATCGGCCGCTCCAACGAGGGTGTCCGCGAGACCTTCACGGTCCGCAAGGTGAGCTACCAGGTCGGCGTCGAGCGTACCTTCCCGGTCCACTCCCCGAACATCGACCACATCGAGGTCGTCACCCGCGGTGACGTCCGTCGCGCGAAGCTGTACTACCTCCGCGAGCTCCGTGGCAAGAAGGCGAAGATCAAGGAGAAGCGCGACAACTAGTCGTCCTCCCGGTCGCCCTCCGCGATCATTCCTGAGCTCCCCACCGGATAAGCTGGTGGGGAGCTCAGGCGGTTAAATGACAGACAATTCCCTGGCGGCAGACGCGTCGCCCGACCACCAGCAGCGCCCCCGCGGCAAACGCGGAGCGCTGCTCTTCCTTCGCGACCTCCTGATCATCTTCGTGGTCGCGCTGCTGGTCTCCTTCCTCATCAAGACCTTCCTCGTGCGGTCGTTCTACATCCCGTCCGGGTCGATGGAGAACACACTGCAGATCCAGGACCGCATCCTGGTGAACGAGCTCGTCCCCGACGTGGTCTCGCTGAACCGCGGCGACGTGGTCGTCTTCCAGGATCCGGGCGGCTGGCTCCCGCAGACGGTCGAGGCTCCGCAGCCTCCCGTCACCGCAGCCGTCGAATGGGTGCTGTCGATCTTCGGCCTCGTCGCTCCCGACAGCGACGACCACCTCATCAAACGCGTCATCGGCTTGCCGGGCGACCACGTGTCGTGCTGCAACCCGCTCGGGCAGATGACGGTCAACGGGGTTCCGCTGAACGAACCGTACGTGAAGCTTCCGGCCGGCACCGAGAAGGTGTCCGGAGACCCGTTCGACATCGTCGTCCCGGAGGGCTCGCTCTGGGTCATGGGCGACAACCGGTACAACTCGAAGGACTCCCGGTACAACGGCGACACACCCGGTGGTGGCTTCGTCCCGATCGACAACGTCGTGGGGCGCGCGTTCGTCATCACCTGGCCGTCCAGCAACTGGGCCTGGCTCGACAACTACCCGACCGTCTTCCAGGGCATCCCCGCCCCAGAAGAGGAGTGATGGCCGTCAGCGAACCGACCCTCGAGGTCGAGCACGAACTGTTCGCTGCGGGTGTCCCGTCGGTCATCGGCATGGACGAGGTGGGTCGCGGAGCCATCGCCGGCCCGGTGGCCGTCGGCGCCGCGGTGGTCGTCCCGGCCTGCGGGCCGTTCCCTGAGGGACTCCGCGACTCGAAGCTGTTGAGCGAGCGAGCGAGGACCCGCCTGGAACCGCTGGCTCGCGAGTGGGTGTTGTACGGGGCCGTCGGACTCGCGAGCCCGGCGGAGGTCGACGAGCTCGGCATCACCGCGTGCCTCGGACTCGCCGGCCGTCGGGCACTGCTCGAACTGCACGCCGTCGGCGCGGACGTCACGGGATCGACCGTCCTGCTCGACGGCAACAGCGACTGGCTGAGCCGGGCGCTCCAGCGACCGCTCACCATCGCCACGAGGGTCAAAGCGGATCGGGACTGCGCGTCGGTCGCCGCGGCGTCCGTACTCGCCAAGGTGCACCGTGACCGACTGATGATCGAGTTGCACGAGGCACTGCCGGAGTACGGGTGGGAGGGCAACAAGGGATACGGCTCGGCGCAGCATCTGTCGGCCCTCTCCGAGCACGGCCTGACCCTCCACCACCGGAGCAGCTGGCTGCCCGCCTACACGTAGACTGGAGAGACCATGGACGAAGACGAGTTCGAAGACTACGACCGCGAGGTCGAACTGGCCCTCTACCGCGAGTATCGCGATGTCGTGGGGCAGTTCAAGTACGTGATCGAGACCGAGCGCCGGTTCTACCTCGCCAACGAGGTCGACCTCGTGCGACGCGACACGGCGAACGACTTCTACTTCGAGCTCTCCATGACCGACGTGTGGGTGTGGGACGTCTACCGGTCCGACCGGTTCGTCAAGAGCGTCCGGGTGCTCACGTTCAAGGACGTCAACGTCGAGCAGCTGTCCTCGCGTGACTTCGAGCTCCCGAAGGAACTCACGCTCGACGAGTAGGCACGGTTCCCGCTACCGACAGCGCTCCACAGGCACGCCTCGCCGCGCGCTCGTCGACGACAGACCCACCTCCGGGTAACGAGCCTCGTCTGCACGCTTGGCTGGATGCCAGGAGGTGCACATGGCACGGAAGGACGAGCTCGGCCGACGCGGCGAGCAGGTGGCGGCGGATCATCTCGAGGCGTGCGGATACCGCATCCTCGACCGCAATTGGCGATGCCCGCAGGGCGAACTCGACCTCATCGCGGACGACGACGGCACGCTGGTGTTCGTCGAGGTGAAGACCCGTTCCGGCGTCGGCTTCGGCGATCCCGCGGAGGCGGTCACGCCGAGCAAGCTGGCCCGGATCGGTCGTCTTGCCGGGGCTTGGTGTGCTGAGCACCGACCGCGCTCGCGGCGGATGCGCGTCGACGTCGTCGGCATCGTGCTGCCGTCCGAAGGGGACATGCGACTTCAGCACCTGCGGGGAGTCTCCTGATGGCCGTCGCACGCACCTGGTCGGTCGCACTCGCCGGCCTCACTGGCGCGATCGTGGAGGTCGAGGCGTCGGCCGCCGCGACCGTACCGGGCATGGCGATCGTCGGGCTTCCCGACAAGTCGCTCGGTGAGGCCGCGCACCGCATCAAGAGTGCGACGGCGAACTCCGGCTGCGAGCTGCCCGGTGGCAAGCTCACGATCAACCTGTCTCCCGCGTCGCTGCCCAAGCAGGGGAGCGCATTCGACCTCTCCATGGCGATCGCCTGTCTCGCCGTCGGCGGCCTCGTCCGCCGGGAGTCCGCCGAGCGGGTCGTCCACCTCGGTGAGCTCGGGCTCGACGGTCGACTCCGTCCGCTCGTCGGCGTGCTGCCGGCCGTCCTCGCCGTCGCCCGTGCCGGATACGACGCGGTGATGGTGCCGACCGCAAACGTCGAGGAGGCGCAGCTCGTGCCCGGCGTCACGGTGATCGGGGCGACCTCGCTGCGTGATGCGGCCATCTGGCACGGTGCAGAACTCTCTGCGATCGACCTCGAACCCGTCCGACAGCGGGTCGATCGGCTGCCAATGCCCGACCCACTCGATCTCGCGGACGTGGTCGGACAGCCGGACGCGGTCGACGCGATGGTCGCTGCGGCGGCCGGCGGGCACCACGTCATGATGGTCGGACCTCCCGGTGCAGGTAAGACCATGCTGGCCGCCCGGCTCCCCGAGATCCTCCCCGACCTCGAGCCCGAGGCCGCGGTCGAGGTCAGCTGCCTCCGCTCGCTCATCGGTCTACCGCCGGACGGAGCGCTCGCCCGACGACCACCGTGGGAGAGCCCGCACCATTCGTCATCGGCGGCGGCGATCATCGGTGGCGGTTCGCGCCAGATCCGGCCCGGAGCAGCCGCGCGCGCGGCGCATGGTGTGCTCTTCCTCGACGAAGCGCCGGAGTTCCGAGCCGACGTCCTCGACTCGCTGCGTCAGCCACTCGAAGCCGGCGTGGTCACCGTGCATCGTGCGCACGGCAGCGCGACGTTCCCGGCCGCCTTCCAACTCGTCCTCGCCGCGAACCCCTGCCCCTGCGGCCAGTACGGCACGGCGGACGGCGTCTGCACCTGTCCACCGCAGGCCCGTCGACGCTATCTCGGGCGGATCTCGGGGCCGCTCCTCGACCGGATCGACATCCGCGTGCGGGTGCACCGGATCACCTCGGCACTGACGAGTCTCTCGCAGGAGGGTGGGGTCTCCACCGCTGAGGCTCGTTCCCGCGTCGAAGCGGTGCGGGCCGCGAGCGCCGAACGGCTGGCCGGCACCGGCTGGACCACGAACGCGCAGGCGAGCGGCACCTGGCTCAGGAGCCCGCGGATGCGGCTGCCCAGATCCGTCACGAGCGCGTTGGACCGCTCCCTCGAGCGGGGAGGCATCACCATGCGTGGCTACGACCGCATCCTCCGACTGAGCTGGACGCTCGCCGACCTCGACGGGGCCGGTAGCCCCACAGCCGAGCACTTGGGGCGCGCCCTCTTCCTGCGGAAGGGCATCTCATGAGCGCATGGTTCGGCTTGGACCGCGAGTTGGTCGAACGCCTCGTCCGCGGACTCGGCGGCCTGGAGCCGGCCGAGGCCGTGGGTAGTCCTCGCGCGGATGGAGGTGCCGAGCACGTCTCGGTGGCCGATGAGAACGTCGGCCCCGCCGGGATCCGGGCGGCGTTCGCTCGGGCGGCCTGGACGATGATCGCCGAACCAGGCGACGGCGTGGCCGGGCTCGTGGTCGGTGCGCTCGGCCCTGCGGGCGCACTGTCAGCGGTTCTGGACCGGGTGGGGCCGACCGAACTGCAGCGCCGCATCCTCGGCAGCGAGTGGTCCAGTGGCTCGGGCTCGACGTCGGCCGATGCCGATGCCGAGTCCGAGGATCCCGCCGCGATTCCCGCCTCCCGCGTGCTCGGAAGTGCGCTGGAACGCTGGCGCCCCCGTCTCGTCTCGGCTGACCTCGTCGCCGCGTGCGAGACCGCGATCGAGGTCGGCGTACGACTACTCCTGCCAGGCGCTCCGGGCTGGCATGCGGGGTTCGACCACCTCGGTGTGCACGCGCCGCACGCCCTCTGGCTGCGCGGTTCTCCCGACGCGCCTGCGGGAGAACGCACCATCGCGTTGGTCGGGGCCCGGGCCGCGTCCGGGTACGGCGAGCACGTCACTCTCGAGGCGGCGGCCGGGCTCGTCGACCGGGGCTTCGCGATCGTGTCGGGTGCCGCGTACGGCATCGACGGCGCGGCGCACCGAGCCGCCCTCGGGAGCGGAGGCGTGACCGTGGCCTACCTTGCAGGTGGGGTCGATCGGCCGTACCCTGCCGGTCACGACGCGCTCATCCGTCGGATCCGCGAGGCCGGTGGGGCCGTCATCAGCGAATCACCGTGCAGGTCCACACCGTCCAAATGGCGATTCCTGCAGCGGAACCGGCTCATCGCCGCAGCCTCGGCTGCGACGGTGGTCATGGAGGCCGGAGACCGCTCCGGGTCGATCAACACGGCGGGTCATGCTGCGTCCCTCGGGCGTCCGCTCGGAGCCGTGCCCGGCCCGGTCACGAGTCCGTCGTCGGCTGGCTGTCACCGGCTGATCCGTGAGTACGCCGCCACCTGCGTGACGAACGCCGCGCAGATGGCGGAGCTCGCCGGGTGGACCGCGGTCGACGCGGACGCGCAGGCGTTCGCCTCACCGGAGGAACGCCGGGTCCGTGATGTGATGAGCGCTCGCTCGCCGCGCACCGTCGAGGCGCTTGCGAAAGCGAGTGGTCTGAGTCCTCGTGAGGTCACCAGCGTGCTCGGTGCACTCGATCTCGCCGGGGCCGTCGAGGAACGCGAACGGGGTTGGGTGCTCGTCGGCGGACGGGCGTGAGGTGATCGGTCGGCGGGGGAAGGCCACGGCGTCGGACGCGTGGGGCATGCTGTCCACGTGGACATCTGGAGTAGCATCGACGGGTTCTCGGAGCACCTCGCTTCAGAGCGTCGGTTGTCGCCGCAGACCGTTCGCGCCTACGCATCCGATCTCCGGCAGCTCGCCGACTTCGCCACCGGACGCGATGTCGAGCGCGTCGACGGCGTGACGCTGGACCTCCTCCGCGACTGGCTCTGGGCAGCTTCCGAGGCCGGCTCGTCCAAGGCGACGCTCGCGCGACGCACCGCCACGGCCAAGGCCTGGAGCGCCTGGCTCCTGCGCACCGGCAGGGTCGATTCGGACGTCGCGGCACGTCTCCGGAGTCCGAAGACGGGTCGGACCCTGCCACGAGTCGTCGGCCGGGGGCCGTTCGACGACCTCCTCGCGGGGCTCGAGGACCGCGCCGCATCGGGGGAGCCGAACGCCCTCCGCGACCTCGCCGTCGTCGAACTGCTCTACGCGTCAGCGCTTCGCGTGTCCGAGCTGTGCGGACTCGACCGGGACGACCTCGACCTCGACCGGCTCACCGTCCGTGTCACGGGCAAAGGTGACAAGGAGCGGGTCGTTCCGTTCGGCGTCCCCGCTCAGTCGGCGATCGTCGACTACCTCACGAGCGCCCGCCCGCAGCTGGTCGCCCGTGCAGCCGCGAACGACCGCGGACCGACGCCCGGCGCAGCCCTCTTCCTCGGCGCGCGCGGAGGGCGGCTCGGCCCGCGCTCCGTCTACACGCTCGTCGCCCGGCTCCTCGACGCCGTGCCCGGTGGTGGTCCGGCAGGGCCTCACGCCCTGCGGCACACCGCCGCGACGCACCTGCTCGACGGGGGAGCGGACCTCCGCGCGGTCCAGGAACTCCTCGGCCACGCGAGTCTCGCGACGACGCAGATCTACACGCACGTCTCCGTCGAACGCATCAAGGAGAGCTACCGCAACGCCCACCCACGGGCCTGAGCCTCCGCCGTCGCGGTCAGTGGGAGCAGGACGGCCGGTGGCACCTCGCCGAGCAGCAGCATCGGATTGACGTAGACGCCGTCGAGCCGCACCCCGAAGTGCACGCAGCCGTCGGCGCAGTGTCCGCCGACGTCGACCGTCCCGATCGGTGCCCCGCGGGTCACGCGGCTACCGACGTCGACCGAACCCACCACCGGCTCGATGCTCGAGACGTGTCCGTCGTCGTGCCGGATCACGACGAGTGGGCGGTCGACCACCGTCCCGCTGAACGTCACGACGCCGGCGGCTGCTGCGGCGACCGGCTGACCGGGTGATGCCGCGATGTCGATACCCCGGTGGCCGGCGCTGTAGGGGTCGGGCGGCGCGACGAACGGCTCGGTGACGACGTGCGGGGGAGCGATCGGCCAGCTCCAGGCCGGCGCCGCCCCAGACGTGCTCACGGGTGCGAGGAGCACCAGGCAGGAGATGAGGAACCAACTGGCGATCGAGGTCATCATGATCCGAGCCTGACGTGCTCGGGAGAGCGAGGGCCGGTGGGCACCTCGGAGCGGGGGGACGGACCTGGTCGGACGGCCTGTGGAGCGCCGTCATCACGGTGGCCTGATGCTATGCTGAACGGAGCACCTCGCTCGTCGGGGTGACTACGCGTGCCATTTCGGCCACCACCTCCAATCGGTCCTCGCTCTCCGGAGCGTGGCGGACGTGCGCCGGGCACCAGGGACGAGGCCATCCGGTCCGTCAGACAACCGAGGCACTCCCACCCGTCCGCGTCAGCGGTGCGGTGGCGAGCGCAGAACAGGAGAACGGCTCATGGCCGTCGTAACCATCCGCCAGCTGCTCGACAGCGGCGTGCACTTCGGGCACCAGACCCGCCGTTGGAACCCGAAGATGAAGCGCTTCATCTTCACCGAGCGTTCCGGCATCTACATCATCGACCTGCAGCAGTCGCTCGGCTACATCGACCAGGCCTTCGACTTCGTCAAGGAGACGGTCGCCCACGGTGGCACCATCCTCTTCGTCGGCACGAAGAAGCAGGCGCAGGAAGTCATCGCCGAGCAGGCGACGCGCGTCGGCCAGCCCTACGTCAACCAGCGTTGGCTCGGTGGCCTCCTCACCAACTTCCAGACGGTGTCGAAGCGACTCGCCCGCATGAAGGAGCTCGAGGAGCTCGACTTCGAAGACGCCTCCAAGAGCGGCTTCACCAAGAAGGAACTCCTCATCAAGAAGCGCGAGCTGGACAAGCTCCACAAGTCGCTCGGTGGTATCCGCAACCTCTCGAAGACGCCGTCGGCGCTCTGGGTCGTCGACACCAAGAAGGAGCACCTCGCGATCGACGAGGCGCGCAAGCTCGGCATCCCGGTCATCGGCATCCTCGACACCAACTGCGACCCCGACGAGGTCACCTACCCGATCCCGGGTAACGACGACGCGATCCGTTCCGTCGGCCTGCTGACGCGCATCATCGCCGACGCCGCCGCCGAGGGTCTCATCCAGCGCCACCAGAAGCCGACCGAGGGCGACGCCCCGGCCGAGCCGCTCGCCGAGTGGGAGCAGGAGCTGCTCCAGGGCGGCGAGCAGGGTTCCGCCGAGACCGAGAAGGTCGCCGATGAGGCGATCGCCGCAACCGACGCCGTCGAGGCAGCCCCGGCTGTCGAAGACGTCGAGGTCGCTGCAACCGAGTCCGCCGCCGACGCCGAGGGCGCAGCTGCCGCCGTCGTCGCCGACGAGAAGTAATCAAGGAGGACACCAGCAATGGCCAACTTTTCTCTCGCTGACCTGAAGGTGCTGCGCGAGCAGCTCGGCACCGGCATGGTCGACACCAAGAACGCACTCGTCGAAGCCGATGGCGACGTCGAGAAGGCGACCGAGATCCTGCGTCTCAAGGGTGCGAAGGGTAACGCGAAGCGTGCCGACCGCTCCACGAGCGAGGGCCTCGTCGCCGCGAAGGAGAACGGCGACACCGCCACGCTCATCGAGCTCGCCTGCGAGACCGACTTCGTCGCGAAGGGCGAGAAGTTCCTCGCTCTGGCCGACCTCGTCCTCGACGCGGTCGTCGCCGCCGGCGCGACCACCGTCGAAGAGGGGAACGCGGCTCCGGCCGACGGCAAGACCGTCGCCGAGGTCATCGCGGACTCCGCTGCGATCATCGGTGAGAAGTTCGAGCTCCGCCGCCTCGCGGTGGTGCACGGTGAGCACTTCGCCGTCTACCTCCACAAGACCAACAAGGACCTGCCCGCGCAGGTCGGCGTGGTCGTCGGCTACACGGGCGACGACGCGGAGACGGCTCGCAGCATCGCGCAGCACATCTCGTTCGCCAACCCGTCCTACCTCAGCCGCGACGACGTCCCGGCCGACGAGGTCGAGAAGGAGCGCGAGATCGTCACCGAGATCTCGAAGAACGAGGGCAAGCCCGAGGCTGCACTGCCGAAGATCGTCGAGGGCCGCGTGACCTCGTACTTCAAGCAGGTCGCGCTCCTCGAGCAGGACTACGCCAAGGACAACAAGCTGTCCGTGCAGAAGGTGCTCGCTGACGCGGGCCTCACCGTGACCGGGTTCGCCCGCTTCAAGNCCGCGCACGTGGGATCGGTGACGATCCAGCCAGCGAGTCGACGGCTGTCGCGGACAGCGGGCGGCTCCTGACGCTAAGTTGTGTGAGGGACGAGGAAGGACAGGCGGATGCCGGAGAAGAAGCGCAGGGTACTGCTCAAGCTGTCAGGTGAGGCGTTCGGAGGCGGCCAGTTGGGCGTCAATCCCGACGTGGTCGGGTCGATCGCCCGCGAGATCGCTGAGGCGACCGCCGAGGTCGAGGTCGCAGTGGTCGTCGGAGGCGGCAACTTCTTCCGCGGAGCCGAGCTCAGCCAGCGCGGCATGGACCGCGGCCGAGCCGACTACATGGGCATGCTCGGAACGGTCATGAACGCCCTGGCGCTCCAGGACTTCCTGGAACAGGCGGGTGCCGCCACGCGCGTGCAGTCGGCCATCGCCATGACGCAGGTCGCCGAGCCGTACATCCCGCTCCGTGCCGAGCGACACCTCGAGAAGGGCCGCGTCGTCATCTTCGGAGCGG
This sequence comes from Plantibacter sp. CFBP 8804, assembly GCF_014841225.1. NCBI lineage: Bacteria > Bacillati > Actinomycetota > Actinomycetes > Micrococcales > Microbacteriaceae > Plantibacter > Plantibacter sp. CFBP 8804. Next base: position 640,438 of record NZ_JACYTU010000001.1, on the reverse strand, counting down.
GCGCCGGACTCCCGTACTTCTCGACCGACACCGTCTCGGCACAGCGCGCGCTCGAGATCGGAGCCGTCGAGGTCCTCGTTGCCAAGAACGGCGTCGACGGCGTCTACACCGCCGACCCCCGCGTCGACCCGACGGCGACGAAGATCGACACCATCTCCTATCAGGAGGCGCTCCAGCGCGGCCTCAAGGTCGTCGACTCGACGGCCTTCAGCCTCTGCATGGACAACGGCATGCCGATGCGCGTCTTCGGCATGGAGCCGGCCGGCAACGTCACGGCGGCCATCCGCGGTGCCGCGATCGGCACCCTCGTCACCTCCGCCTAGGCGGCAGGGCGGCCAGGCCGAGGCCAGCCGCCCGACTAGACTGAACCCAGTAATGCAATCAAAGGAGTGCTCGTGATCGCGGATGTCCTCTCGGATGTTGGTACCCGGATGTCGAAGGCCGTCGAGGCCGCGAAGGATGACTTCGCCACGGTGCGTACGGGTCGCGCCAACCCCCAGCTGTTCCAGAAGGTCCTGGTGAGCTACTACGGCACGCCGACGCCGCTGGCGCAGCTCGCCTCCCTGCAGAACCAGGAAGCTCGCACGATCGTCGTGACGCCCTACGACAAGTCCGCATTGCGCGACATCGAGCAGGCGATCCGCGACATCCCGAACCTCGGCGCCAACCCGACGAACGACGGCACCGTCATCCGGGTCACCATGCCCGAACTGACCGCTGAGCGTCGCAAGGAATACGTCAAGATCGTCCGCGGCAAGGGTGAAGACGCGAAGGTGTCGATCCGCAACATCCGTCGCAAGGGCAAGGACGACCTCGAGGCGCTCAAGAGCGAGGTCGGCGATGACGACGTCGCACGCGGCGAGAAGGAGCTCGAGGCCGTCACGAAGTCCCACATCGACGCCGTCGACGCCGCGCTGAAGGCCAAGGAGACCGAGCTGCTCTCCATCTGAGCCGCTGTCCCACCGCTGATTCCGTTCGCCGACCGGTCCCTCGACCGACGGCACGCCCGCTGGAGGTACCTGTGGAAGACGATGTCGCTCCCGGGCGATCGAGCGATCCGTCGAAGCCCGAGCCCGGCCGGTCCGGCAAGTCGGGTCCGCAGGAGTTGCGGTCCCAGCTGAAGGACCGCCGCGCGAAGTTCGAGCGGCAGGTCGACGCCAAACGTGCCGACATCGAACGGCAGGTCCAGGCGACGAAGGCGCAGTTCGACGCGACGAACGAACGCATCGAGGCGAGGGTCGGCCGCAACCTCGTGAACGCCATCCTCATCGGGGTGGCCGCAGGCGGCATCATGCTCGTGAGCCTGATCATCTTCAAGGTGATCTTCGTCGTCCTGGCCTCGGCCGTGGTGGCCTTCGCCACGCTGGAGCTGCGGAAGGCCCTCGAGCAGACCGGGCGCCGGGTGCCGGCGATCCCGACCGTCATCTCGGCCGTCGCGATGCAGCCGGCGGCGTTCTTCCTCCACGACGTCTGGCGTTGGTCCGTCGTCCTGCTCGGCATCCTGCTCGTCATCGTCTGGCGCGTGGCCGAGCAGGCCATCGCTTCGAAGCGGACCGACCTTCCCACGCTCGTCCGCGACCTCGCGTCCGGGACGTTCATCCAGGTCTACGTCCCCTTCCTCGCCTCCTTCGCCGTGTTCCTCGTCGCCCAGCCCGAGGGCGAATGGTGGACGCTGGCGTTCCTGATCCTCGTCATCTGCGTCGACGTCGGTGCTTATGTGAGCGGCCTGTCGTTCGGCAAGCACAAGATGGCGCCGGTGATCAGCCCGAACAAGACCTGGGAGGGCTTCGCCGGAGCGGGGGTCGTCTCGGTCGTGGCCGGCGTGCTGCTCGCCATCCTCATGCTCGGTGTCCCGTGGTGGGTCGGTGTCCTGCTCGGTCTGCTGCTCCTCGGCAGTGCCACGGTCGGCGACCTCGCGGAGTCGCTCATCAAGCGCGACATCGGCGTGAAGGACATGAGCTCGTGGCTTCCCGGGCACGGGGGATTCCTCGACCGCCTGGACTCGATCCTGCCGTCGGCGGTCGTCGCCTACGTGGTGTACCTCCTGTTCGGCGGACTCGCGGTCTGAGTCCCGGCTCGGTCCGATTTCGCCCGATCAGCCCCTCATGGGGGAGAATGGTCCGGTGAGCACGATCTTCCCCACCGCAAAACGTTCGAAGCGTGGCTACGATCCGGCCGAGGTCGACGAGTTCCTCGACCGCGCTCGCGCCGCCTACGGGCAGGACACCGACGCCGACGCCGATGCGATCCTGAGCGCGGAGGACATCCGGCACGTGGCGTTCCGGCTCGTCCGGGGTGGCTACAGCACCGAGCACGTCGACGCGGCGCTCGAGCGACTCGAGGACGCCTTCTCGCTCCGCGAGCGGGAGCGGTCGGTCGAGGAGCGCGGTGCCAAGGAGTGGCTGCGCGACGCCCGCGGCACCGCGCAGGTCATCCTCAACCGGCTGACGAGGCCGGAGGGCCAGCGGTTCCAGCGGGTGAGCCTGCTCGCCCGCGGCTACAGCCGGAAGGACGTGGACGCCCTCGCGGATCGCCTCGTCGCCTACTTCCACGACGGCACACCGCTCAACGTCGACCGCGTCCGCACGGCCGTGTTCCGCAACGAATGGGCCGGTTACCGAGAGTCCCAGGTCGACGCACTGCTCGACAGCGTCGTGGACGTCATGCTGGCGGTTCGCTGAGCGTCGGCCGACCAGGTGGCCTGATCAGGCATTCTCGGCTACCATCGATGCATCGTGCCTCAAGACTCAACTGACGTGACCCCGTGGAAACCATCAGCCCAGCCGAACACCGGTAAGGCGGTTCAGCCCTACCGTCGGCCGCGCTCTCGCGGCAAGAAGGTCCTCGGGATCTTCGCGGCGACGGCTGCGTTCGGCTTCGTCGCCGTGACGATGGTCGACCCGACCTCAAGCGTCGTGGCGTCCTCCTATGCGGAGAAGCAGGCGCAGTTCGGTGGCAACGCCGCGCAGTCGGTCGTCGCAAGCTCGAACTACCAGTACACCTTCGCCCGCGACAGCTACGAGGTCGTCGCTCCGCCCCCGCCGCCTCCCGTGGCGACGCCCGCCGCGACCGGCGGCGGTTCCTCGTCTACGGGCAGCGCTCCCGCGGCAGGCACGCCTGACCCGGGTACGGCTCAGGCCATCGCCTACGACATGGTCATGGCCAACGGCTGGGGCGAGGGCGAGTACAGCTGTCTCGTCTCCCTGTGGAACCGCGAGTCGGGTTGGAACGTGTACGCCTACAACGCCAGCTCCGGCGCCACGGGCATCCCGCAGGCGCTTCCCGGCTCCAAGATGGCCTCGGCCGGAGCCGACTGGGCGACCAACCCCGCGACGCAGATTACCTGGGGTCTCGGATACATCACGAGTCGGTACAGCACGCCGTGTGGCGCGTGGGCCCACTCGGAGTCCAACGGCTGGTACTGACCGGAACCGCCTCCCGACACGGTTGTGGAGGCTGAGCCTAGACTTGACCCATGCCCCGACACCACCGCCACCGGCCGCGGCCCGGCGACGACGAGGGTAACGGTCTCGAACGGCTGATGGCGGGGTGGAAACGCACCGAGGACCATCGAGACGGATCCTGGTTCGTCCAGCCCGTCAGCGGTTCCAGTGCGCAGAAGACCTATGTGTGTCCTGGATGCGGACAGTCCATCCCGCCCGGCACCGCCCATGTGGTGACGTGGCGCGCTGACGGGGTCCTGGGCGACCAGGCCGACATCGCTGCCCGGCGGCACTGGCACTCGCACTGCTGGCGGATCCGGTGAACGCACGCACGCCGCGAAACGACCCGACCACACTGCCCCCGGAGGACTGACTCATGACCGACACCATCGAGATCCGTGGTGGCGCCGAGCTCCCCGCCGTCCGCGAGGAGATCGAGCTGCACACGGCCGACGGCCTGACCCTGGTCGGCGAGCTCGCGGTGCCGGCCGACGGCGAGATCGTCGCGACCCTGGTGACGCTCCACCCGCTGCCCACCGCCGGCGGGTTCATGGACTCCCATGTGCTCCGGAAGGCCGCGGCGCGCTTGCCTGCGCTCGCGGGGATCGCCGTGCTCCGCTTCAACACCCGCGGCACCTCGTCTCCTCGAGGGACGAGCGACGGCGCGTTCGACGGCGGCGTCGGCGAGCGGGCCGATGTCGAGGCCGCGCTCGCGTTCGTAGCCGAGCGCGGGCTTCCGCATCCGTGGATCGTCGGATGGTCGTTCGGGACCGAGCTGGCCTTGAAGTACGGGCGCGACCCGGCCGTCGACGGCGTGATCCTCCTCTCTCCGCCGCTGCACCGCACGACGGAGGACGAGCTCCGGGCCTGGGCCGGCGACGACCGGCCGATGGTCGTCCTCGTGCCCGAGTTCGACGACTACCTCCGACCAGCGGAAGCGGCGGAACGGTTCGGCGTCCTCCCCGGGGCCACCCTCGTCCCGGTGGACGGTGCCAAGCACCTGTGGGTGGGGGAGAGTCAGACCCGTCGCGTGCTCACCGAGATCGTCGCTGCAGTGCGTCCCGAGGCGCTGCCGCTCCCGACGCACTGGCCGGCCCCCGGCCTCTCAGCGGCCGTCTAGCCGCCTCCCAGTCATTTCCGATAGCCTGAACCACCTGCGTCTCCTGCCGGCCCGACCCGCCGGATCCCGTCGGACGCAGGATCACCCGCGTCGCTCCGACGCCAGAGGAGAGTAATCCGTGCGTTTCGTTCTCGCCATCGCCGCGTTCGTCGTGGCAGCCGTCATGATCGTGACGGGAATCGCGCAACGGACCGTGTTCCTCTCGCCCGGCACCTTCAGCCTGTCCACGACGGTCGACAGCGGTGATCGGTTCATCGTCATCCCCGGGAGCGTGCTGCAGTCGCAGCCGGGAGCGCAGTCCATCGTGGCGGGCGCGGGCGGCGACACCCAGGTGTTCATGAGCTACGGGCGCTCCGACGACATCACGGCCTGGCTCGGCGACGAGCCCTACAGCCGCGTCGGCGTCAACAGTGCCGGCACCGCCCTGACGACCACCACCGTCACCGCCGAGGCGGACGCGACCGACGACGGGGCGACCCCGAGTCCGGAGCCGTCGGCGACGCCGGCCCCCGAGGCCACCGACGACACCACCACCTCCGAGAAGGGCCCGGACCCGCGCGGATCCGACCTCTGGCTCGGCGAGTACGACGAGGCGGGCGCGGTCATCGCGACGATGAACCTGCCGAAGGACATCGACGTGCTCATCGCGACCGACGGTACGGCCGCCGCTCCGGATTCCCTCCGCCTCTCGTGGCCACTCGACAACGCCACCCCGTGGGCCGGCCCGCTGATCGCCGGTGGCATCCTCGTGCTCCTCGCCGGCATCGTGCTCTACCTCTCGGGGATCCAGCGCATGCGTCGCTCGCGAGGCCCGCGTCGCAAGGGTCCGGGACAAGGACAGAAGGGCATCACCAAGATGTCGAGACAACCGAAGCCGCGCCGCCCCCGTGAACTCGGAGCCGGCAAGACGAAGCGCTCCCCGCTCCGCCGCTCCCTCGTCGTGGGCGTGCCGCTCGTCCTCATCGGCACGCTCGGCCTGAGCGGTTGCTCCCAGGACTACTGGCCGACCATCGGAGCGCCGTCACCGACGCCCACCGTCACCGCGACGGACCTGCCGGCCGACAGCCAGGACCAGGACTTCGCGGCGCCCGTCGTCACCGTGCCACAGGTCGAACGGATCGTGTCGCGGATCTCGACGGCGGCGTCCGAGGCCGATGCTGCGCTCGACGGCACCGCTGCGGCCGTCCGGTTCTCCGGGCCGGCGCTCGAGGAGCGCACCGCGAACTACGCCCTCCGCTCGAAGGTGGCCGACGCCGCCGGAGCGACCCCCATCCCCGCCTCGCCCGTCACGCTCACCCTGCCTCAGGCGACGGACGCCTGGCCACGGACGGTCATGACCGCGATTCAGGACAAGGCCGACGAGACGGTGTCACCGACGGTCCTCGTGATGACCCAGCAGGACCCGCGGTCGAACTACCAGGTCGTCTACGCGGAGAAACTCCTCGAGGGCGCCCGACTCGAGAACGTCGCGCCCGCGACCATCGGTGCCGCGAGCGTCCCGCCGGACTCGAAGCTGCTCGTCATGCCGCCGGAGGAGATCGCCGCGGCCTACGCCGACATCATCACGAACGGCGACGCGAGCACCTTCGCCGGCCTGTTCAACGCCGATGGCGACGTCTTCCGCACGCAGGTCGCCGCGGACCGCGCGACGAAGGCCGCCAACCTGCCGACGACGGCGAGCATCGCCTTCTCGGCGGCCGCCGGTACCGGCCCGAACGTCGCGCTGGCGACCAACGACTCCGGCGCGATCGTCGCCGTCAACGTGCAGGAGGGCGAGGTGGTCTCCGTCGTCACAGCCGGTGCTACCGTGAAACCTTCGGGTGCGGTCGCCGCGCTCTCCGGGATCACCGAGAGCGCGAAGGGGACGCAGGCCACCTACGGCGACCAGCTCCTGTTCTACGTGCCAGCCGTCAACTCCGGAGAGAAGATCACCTTGCTCGGATTCACCCAGACCCTCATCGCCGCATCGGAGCTCCCGTGAGTGCCGCGGAGCCGAGCGCGGCACACCTGCGCGGCGCCGTCGACCTCTCCGGCCTCGCGCGTCGCCACCAGACGCCGCCCGCAGGCGCGCCGACGCAAGCAGGCGCGCCTGCAGAAGCGCCCGGCGCGACGACCGACCAGACCGTCCAGGTCCCGTCCCTCGTCTTCGACGCGACGGACGACGGGTTCGGACAGGTCGTCGAGCTGTCCTCCGTGGTCCCAGTCGTCATCGACCTCTGGGCCGAATGGTGCGGGCCGTGCAAGCAGCTCTCGCCGGTACTCGAGCGCCTCGCCGCGGAGTACGCCGGCCGCTTCGTCCTCGCCAAGGTGGACGTCGACGCGAACCCGCAGCTCTCCCAAGCCTTCCAGGCGCAGTCGATCCCGATGGTCGTCGCCGTCGTGGGTGGACGCCCGGTGCCGATGTTCAACGGCGCGATCCCGGAGTCGCAGGTGCGCGACGTGATCGAGCAGTTGCTGCAGCTGGCCGAGCAGAACGGGGTCTCCGGTCGGGCCGTCGTCGCCGGTGGCGACGCTGCAGCCCCTGCCGAGCCCGTGGAAGAACCGCTGCCGCCCCTCCACGCCGAGGCGTACGAGGCCATCGAGCGCGCCGACTACCCGACGGCCATCGCCGCGTATGAGAAGGCCATCGCGCAGAACCCGAAGGACGACATGGCTGTGGCCGGCCTCGCCCAGGTCCGTCTGCTGCACCGCCTCACGGGGAAGACCCTCGATGAGATCCGCGGACAGGCGGCCGCCGCTCCCGACGACCTCGACGCCCAGCTGACCGTCGCCGACCTCGACCTCTCCGGAGGACACCTCGAGGACGCCTTCGACCGGCTGCTGACGCTGTTCCCCGACCTCGACCAGTCGGGCAAGGACACCGTCCGGACGCGCCTGCTCGAGCTGTTCCAGGTCGCCGGCGTCACCGATCCGCGCGTCATGAAGGCCAGGGCCCGGTTGACCGGCCTCCTCTACTGACCGACCGCTGCACGACGAAGGCCCGCCTCCCTCAGGAAGCGGGCCTTCGTCATGCATCCGGGTGCTGCGGAAGCCTGGTCAGCCGACGTGCTTGAGCCAGATCATGCCGAGCGGAGGGAGCGTGAGCTCGGCGGAAGCCGGGCGTCCCGCCCACGGTGACGCCGACGCCTCGATCGATCCGTAGTTGCCCACGCCGGATCCGCCGTACTCCACGGCGTCGGTGTTGAGCAGTTCCTCCCACCGACCCGCGCGAGGCAGACCGACCCGGTACGGCCCGACGGGGGCACCGGAGAAGTTCACGAGCGCGGCGATCACGTTGCCGTCGTCGTCCCAGCGCAGGAAGGAGAGCACGCTGTTCTGTGCGTCCCCGGCGTCGAGCCATTCGAAGCCGGCGGCGTCGTGGTCGAGGGCCCAGAGGGCCGGGTGCTCCGTGTACACGGCGTTGAGTCGGGACACGAGGCCGAGCAGTGCCCGGTGGCTCGGCTGGTCCAGGATCCACCAGTCCAGACCGCGTTCCTCCGACCACTCGGAGGGCTGACCGAACTCCTGGCCCATGAAGAGCAACTGCTTGCCGGGGTGGGCCCACATGAAGGCGAGGTAGGCCCGCATGTTCGCGAGCTGCTGCCAGTGGTCACCGGGCATCTTCGCGAGGAGGGACCCCTTGCCGTGGACGACCTCGTCGTGGCTGATCGGCAGGAGGAAGCTCTCGCTGAATGCGTAGACCATCGAGAAGGTGATCTCGCCGTGGTGGTGCGACCGGTAGAGCGGGTCGTGCTCGATGTACTGGAGCGAATCGTGCATCCAGCCCATGTTCCACTTCAGGCCGAACCCGAGTCCGCCCTCGCTCGTCGGCGCGGTGACGCCGGGCCAACTCGTCGACTCCTCGGCGATCATCACGATCCCGGGGTTCCGTCGATAGGCCGTCGCGTTCGCCTCCTGGAGGAGACTGATCGCTTCGAGGTTCTCACGCCCGCCGTGGACGTTCGGCAGCCACTCGCCGTCCTTCCGCGAGTAGTCGAGGTACAGCATCGAGGCGACGGCGTCGACGCGTAGGCCGTCGACGTGGAACTCCTCGAGCCAGTAGAGGGCGTTGGCCACCAGGAAGTTCTTGACCTGGGGCTGCCCGAAGTCGAAGACGAGGGTGCCCCAGTCCGGCTGTTCGCCACGTCGCGGGTCGGGGTGCTCGTAGAGGGGCTGACCGTCGAAGTTCGCGAGGGCCCATTCGTCCTTGGGGAAGTGGCCGGGCACCCAGTCCATGAGGACGCCGATCCCCGCGCCGTGGAGACGGTCGATCAGGTACTTGAGGTCGTCGCTCGAACCGAAGCGGCTGGTCGGCGCGTAGTAGCCGGTGACCTGGTAGCCCCAGGAGCCGCCGAAGGGGTGCTCGGCGAGTGGCATGAACTCGACGTGCGTGTAGCCGAGCTCCGCGATGTACTCGATGAGCTGGTCCGCGAGGTCCCGGTAGCCGAGCCCGGGACGCCAGGAGCCGACGTGCAGCTCGTAGACGCTCATGGGTCCGTTGTGCGGATCGCTCGCGGCCCGCCGATCGAGCCACGCCTCGTCCGTCCAGCGGTAGTCGCTGACACCGGTCACGGATGCGGTGGCGGGGGAGCGCTCGGTGAACCGGGCCATCGGGTCGGACCGACGGACCCAGTCGCCGTGCTGGGTCAGGATCTCGAAGCGGTACAGCTCACCGGCGCCGATGGTGGGGATGAACAACTCCCAGACACCTGTCGCACCCATGTTGCGCATGGCGTGCGCCGTGCCGTCCCAGGAGTTGAGGTCGCCGATGACCCGGACCGCGCGCGCGTGGGGTGCCCAGACGGTGAACGCGGTGCCGGCGACCGACTCGGTGACCCCACGCAGCTCGGTGACGTGTGCGCCGAGTGCGTCCCAGAGTCGTTCGTGGCGACCCTCGCCGATGAGGTGCAGGTCGAGTTCACCGATCGACGGCGCGAACCGGTACGGGTCGTCGGCGTTCCAGATCGACCCGTCGCTGTAGCGGGCGTCGAGCGTGTAGTCGATGATGCCGTCGACGTGGAAGCCCTGCCAGATGCCGGCGCGGACGTGCGCGAGCTCCACGCGCGCACCGTTGGCGAGCACCGCCGTCACCTGCTCGGCCAGCGGCCGTCTGGCGCGGACGACCACGAGGGGGTCGCTCACCCCGCCGAGGTCGACGAGGTGCTGGCCGAGGATCTGGTGCGGATCGTGATAGCGGCCCTCCGCGACGGCGTCGAGGATCCAGTCCTCGACGGAGGGGAGCGGGAGCTCCCGGGGCGCCGGTGTGGCGTCGACCGGCATCGGTGCGGCGCGACGGCCGGAGCGCTTCGGTGCAGCGGCACCGTCTGGGGTCACAGGGCTGGTCGTCATGGTCGGATCCTCACGCTCAGGATGTGCACGGGCTCGGTGAAGGCGTCGAGGCGCACGAAGTTGCTGTCGGACCAGATCCACTCGGCCCCCGTGACGAGGTCCGTGACGTCGAAGCTGCCGCCCGGGGCGCCACCGAACACGGTCTGGTCGAGGTGCACCATGGTCTGTCGGACCGAGTGCGGATCGAGGTTGGCGACGACGAGCAGGGTGTCGTGCTCACCGGTGCCGGTGAACCGCTGGTCGAGATGCTTGCTGAAGACGAGGATCTGGTCGTCGTCGCTCCAGTGGAAGCTGATGTTGCGCAACTGCCGGAGGGCGGGATGCGCACGCCGGATCTGGTTGAGCAGGGTGAGGTACGGCGACAGCGAGGTGCCGGCGGCTTCCGCAGCGGCCCAGTCCCGCGGACGGTACTCGAACTTCTCGCTGTCGATGTTCTCCTCGGCACCGGGACGGGCGACGTTCTCGATGAGCTCGTACCCGGCGTAGACCCCCCACGTCGGAGCGGCGGTCGCGGCGATCGCCGCACGCACCTTGTACGCCGCCCGGCCACCGAACTGGAGGTACTCGGTGAGGATGTCCGGCGTGTTGACGAACAGGTTGGGCCGGAGGAAGTCGGCGGTCTCGGTCGCTGCCGCGCCGAGGAACTCCTCGAGCTCCTCCTTCGTGTTGCGCCACGTGAAGTAGGTGTAGCTCTGCTGGAACCCGACCTTCGCCAGACCCTGCAGCAGGGCCGGACGGGTGAAGGCCTCCGCGAGGAACACGACGTCGGGGTCCGTCCGGTTGACGGTCGCAAGCAACCACTCCCAGAAGTCGAGCGGCTTGGTGTGGGGGTTGTCGACGCGGAAGATGCGGACACCGAGCGAGATCCAGTGCCGGACGATGCGCAGCACCTCGGCCCGGATGCCCTCGGGGTCGTTGTCGAAGTTGACCGGGTAGATGTCCTGGTACTTCTTCGGCGGGTTCTCGGCGTACGCGATCGTGCCGTCGGGGAGGGTCGTGAACCACTCGGGGTGCTCGGTCACCCAGGGGTGGTCCGGCGACGCTTGCAGCGCGAGATCGAGGGCGACCTCCAGGCCGACCTTCTTCGCCTGGCGGACGAAGGCGACGAAGTCCTTCTCCGTGCCGAGGTCGGGATGGATCGCGTCATGACCGCCCGCGGAACCACCGATCGCCCAGGGGGAACCCGGGTCGTGCTCGCCGGGCGTGAGGGTGTTGTTCGGCCCCTTGCGGAACGTCACGCCGATGGGGTGGATGGGCGGCAGGTAGAGGACGTCGAACCCCATCGCGGCGACGGCCGGCAACCGACCGGCTGCGCTGCGGAAGGTGCCCGACGTCCAGGAGCCGTCCGGGTTCCGCTCGGCACCCTCCGACCGCGGGAAGAACTCGTACCAGGAACCGACGCCGGCCCGGGTCCGCTCGACGCGGACCACGCGCTCGTCGCTCGTGCTCGCGAGACCGGCGAACGGTCGGCGGTCGGCGATGGCCAGGAGTTCGGGGTCGTCGAGCACCGCGAACCGGGCTGCCGGCTCGGCGTCGGTGTCGCGGAGGAGCTTGGCGGCGGCGGTGAGGAAGCGGCGGTCCTTCGCCGGGCGGAGCTTGTCCGTCGCGGCGCGCTCGAGGAGTTCCGCGCCGATGAGATACATGAGCTCGACGTCGACGCCGGCCTCGATCTTGACCCGGGCGTTGTGCTCCCAGGTCGAGAACTCGTCGGCGAAGGCGCGGACCTGGTACCGCCAGGTGCCCTCGGTCGCGAGTTGGACCTCGACCTCGAAGCGGTCCGTGCCCGGGGCGCCCGGAGCCATCCGATGCGCGACCGTCTTCCCGCGCGGATCGGTGAGCAGAAGCTCGACGCCGATGAGGTCGTGTCCCTCGCGGAACGCGGTCGCGCCGAACGGCACCACCTCGCCCGAGAACGCCTTGGCCGGCCAACGGCCACCTTCGACCGAGGGCGTCGGATCCAGGATCGGGATGCGCCCGATGCTCGGGGACAGCGTGAGCGACACCGGTACGGCGTCGTCGACGGTGGAGGACTGCGGTACTGACTTCGGCATAGTGCGTTCCATCTCCTTCGGTGCCACTGGTCCGACCGTACCGCGAAACGACCACCGATGAAGGGGCGCGCGGGGTGTCGCGCGTCATGCTAGGGCCTTGGGCGCTGCCGTGTCCCGGGTGGCCGCCCGATGAGCGTTCGGGTGCGTTCCGCGGTTGCCATAGAGTGAGCGCGTGAAGGCTATCCGCAGGTTTACCGTCCGCGCGCTCATCCCCGAGTCCCTGACCTCGCTCACCGCCCTCGCTGCGAACCTGCGGTGGTCGTGGCACGAGCCGACGCAGCGCCTGTTCGACGAGATCGCACCGGACGTCTGGCGCGAGTCCGACCACGATCCGATCAGCGGCCTCGGACTCGTGACACCGGAGCGACTGGCGGAACTCGCCGCCGATGCGGACTTCGTCGGCCGGGCCGACGCCTTGCACGCCGACCTCCGCCGATACCTGGAGGAGCCGCGGTGGTACCAGGGCCTCCCGGACCCGAAACCGCAGACGATCGCCTACTTCTCGCCCGAATTCGGTATCGCCGCGGCCCTGCCGCAGTATTCGGGTGGCCTCGGCATCCTCGCCGGCGACCACCTGAAGAGCGCGTCCGACCTGGGTGTGCCGCTCGTCGGCGTGGGTCTCCTCTACCGCTCCGGATACTTCGCGCAGTCGATCACGAACGACGGCTGGCAGCAGGAGTCCTATCCCGTGCAGGACCCCGACGGACTCCCGGTCACGGTGCTCCGGGAACCGGACGGGACACCGGTCACCGTCACCCTGGCGCTCCCCGACGACCGGAGCCTGTCGGCACGGGTCTGGATCGCCGAGGTCGGTCGGGTGCCACTGCTGCTGCTCGACACGGACATCCCCGAGAACGTCGCCGACCTGCGCGGGGTGACGGACCGGTTGTACGGCGGTGGCGGCGAGCATCGACTGCTGCAGGAACTCCTCCTCGGCATCGGCGGCGTCCGAGCGATCAAGCAGTGGAGCGAGCTCACCGACCACCCGTTGCCGCAGGTCTACCACTCCAACGAAGGCCACGCCGGTTTCCTGGGGCTCGAGCGGATCAGCGACCTCGTCGGCAACGGACTCTCCTTCGACGAGGCGCTGCAGCTCGTGCGGGGCGGGACCGTCTTCACGACGCACACCCCCGTTCCGGCCGGGATCGACCGGTTCGACCGCGAGGTGATCACGCGCTACTTCAGCGGTGACCTGCTCCCGGGCGTCGCCGCACCGGACGTCCTCGCACTCGGCGACGAGACGGCGAACGGCGGCTCGGCCGACGTGTTCAACCTGGCGATCATGGGCCTGCGTCTGGCGCAGCGCGCGAACGGCGTCAGTCGGTTGCACGGCGAGGTGAGCCGCGCGATGTTCCGAGGCCTCTGGCCCGGCTTCGACGTTTCGGACGTGCCGATCACGTCGATTACGAACGGAGTCCACGCCCCGAGCTGGACGGATCCGGCGCTCGTCGACCTCGCCGTGGACCGGTGGGGGACGACCGATACGAGTCGAGCGGACTGGTCCGATCCGTCGCTCTCGGACGCCGAGCTCTGGTCGCGGAAGCACGGGATGCGGGAGCGCCTCGTCGCCGACGTGCGGCGTCGGATCGCCGACGGGTATCGGAGCCAGAACCCGCAGGCGGTGCTCCCGTCCTGGATCGACGAACTGCTCGACCCCGAGGTGTTGACGATCGGGTTCGCCCGGCGCGTGCCGAGCTACAAGCGGCTCACCCTCATGCTGCGCGATCCCGATCGACTGCGGGCGATCCTGCTCCACCCCGAACGGCCCGTCCAGATCGTCGTCGCGGGCAAGGCACACCCGGCGGACGACGACGGCAAGCGGCTCATCCAGCGCCTCGTGCAGTTCGCCCAGGACCCCGAGCTCCGATCGCGCATCGTCTTCCTGCCGGACTACGGCATCGGGATGGCCAAGACGCTCTACCCCGGTTGTGATGTGTGGTTGAACAACCCGCTGCGTCCGCTCGAGGCCTGCGGGACGTCCGGCATGAAGGCCGCACTCAACGGGGCCCTGAACCTGTCGATCCTCGACGGATGGTGGAACGAGTACGCGGACGGCGAGAACGGTTGGGTCATCCCGTCGGCGGACGGGGCGGCGGACGACGAGGAACGCGACGCCCTCGAGGCCACGGCGCTGTACGAGATCCTCGAGCACCAGCTGGTGCCGCGGTTCTACGAGCGCGGGGACGACGGTCTGCCGCAGCGCTGGATGCAGATGGTGCGACACACGATCTCGACGCTGTCCGAACCCCTCAGCGCCGACCGCATGGTCCGCGAGTACACCGAGCGCATGTACCTCCCGGCGGCGGCGATGGAGCGCGAGCTGAACGCGTCCGATCAGCAGCGGGCGCGCGAGCTTGCGGCCTACAAGCAGCGGGTGCGCGAGGCCTGGCCACAGCTGGCGGTCGCCCATGTCGAGAGCGGCGGTGTCGACGCGGTCCCGCAGGTCGGTGACGTGCTGCGACTGCGCGCCTACGTCCAGCTGGGATCGCTGGCACCGGAGGACGTGACCGTCGAGGTGGTCTGCGGAGTACCCGGTGCCGGGGGAGAACTGCTCGACATCCGGACGCAGCCGCTCGAGCAACAGCAGTCCCCGTCGACGAGTCGGCCGGAGCACACGCTCGAGTACGCCGGGACGCTTCCCCTCGATCGGGCCGGCGGGTTCGGGTACACGGTGCGCATCGTGCCGAGACACGAGCTGCTCCTCACCCCCGCGGAACTCGGGCTCGTCGCCGTGGCGGACCAGTAGGGCGATCTCCTCCGACGCGCCGGTGCGTCCCTCGGTCCGGTGCGTCGAGGGATCCGACTATCGGGCGATCCGCGCGACGACGGCGGAGACGGCCGTTCCGAGGTCGGACGGGGCGAGTTCGAGGTCGAACCCGCGCCGACCACCTGAGACCAACACCGTCTCGTGCTCGAAGGCGCTCTCGTCGAGTACCGTCGGGAGCGCGGTGCGCTGCCCGATCGGGCTGATGCCGCCGACCACGTAGCCCGTCTTCCGCTCGGCGACGGCAGGGTCCGCCATCGTCGCCCGCTTCCCGCCGAGGGCCGTCGCGAGCGCCTTGAGGTCGAGTTGGTCGGCGACCGGGACGATCGCGACCACGAGCGACCCGTCCACCTCCGCCAGCAGGGTCTTGAACACCCTGGGAGGGTCGACCCCGAGCGCAGCGGCGGCTTCGAGACCGAAAGCCGTCACCGACGGGTCGTGTCGGTAGGAGCGCGGGGTGAACGGGATGCCCAGCGAGGTCAACGTCACCGTCGCCGGGGTGCCGCCACCCTCGGCCCTGCGTTTCGCCATCGTCAGACGGCTCGGAAGAGCTGCATCGACGTGGCCGAGACCGGGACCGTCTGGCCGGGGACGAACTGCTCCTCCTCGGACGTCGGTGCGTCGTCCGCGGAGTTCCAGATGCGCACGAACGCGGTCACGCCCTCGTGCTCGGGGAGGGTGACCTCGACCGGCTGCTCGACGCCGTGCACGATGAGCAGCACGCGGTCGAGCTCCTCGGACTCCGGCGTGCTCGTCGAGAAGAACTGCAGTGTCCGGTTCCGGGGACTCGTCCAGTCCTCGGTGCTCATGGTCGCGCCCGAGGCGTCGAACCAGTCCATGACGCTCGCGCCGGGCACCGTCGTCCCGGCGGCGGCGAAGTGCTCCGGTCGGAGGGCGGGGTGTTCGCGCCGGAGTTCGAGGAGCCGGCGGCTGTGCGCGAGCAACTGGTCCTGCCAGGGCTCCCTCGTCCATCCGACCCAGGTCAGCTCGGAGTCGTGACAGTAGGCGTTGTTGTTGCCGCGCTGACTCCGCCCGAACTCGTCGCCAGCGGTGAGCATCGGGACACCCGCCGACAGCAGGAGCGTGCCGAGCAGGTTCCGCATCGCCTTGCGACGAGCGGCGAGGATCGCGGGGTCGTCCGTCGGGCCCTCGGCACCGTGGTTGAAGGAACGGTTGTTGTCCGTCCCGTCGCGGTTGGACTCGCCGTTCCCGACGTTGTGCTTGACGTCGTACGAGACGAGGTCGGCCAGGGTGAACCCGTCGTGGGCCGTGATGAAGTTGACGGAAGCCAGCGGACCGCGCTCAGCGGAGAAGGTGTTGCTCGATCCGGCCAGACGGGTCGCGAACCCTCCGATCCCGACCGGGGCGTCCGCCCGTCTCGCGTAGTCGATGTCGGAGAGCCAGAAGTTGCGGACGCGATCCCGGTACCGGTCGTTCCACTCGTGCCAACCGGCGGGGAAGTTCCCCGTCTGCCAGCCGCCCATCCCGACATCCCAGGGCTCGGCGATCATCTTCGCGTCGACGAGCGACGGGTCGTGGACGATCGCCTCGAGCAGGGGGTGGTCGGGCGTGAACTCGACCGCCTCGTTCCGACCGAGCGTCGCAGCGAGGTCGAACCGGAAGCCGTCGATCTGCACCTCGTCCGCCCAGTACCGCAACGAGTCGAGCACGAGCTGCTGGGGGACCGGGTGGCCGAAGTCCACGGTGTTGCCGCAGCCCGTCACGTCGATGTAGGCGCCGGTGGCGTCCTGACGGTAGTAGGTCGCGTTGTCGATGCCGCGGAAGCTCGTGCGGGGGCCGCCGGGCCCCTCTTCGGCGGTGTGGTTGTAGACGACGTCGAGGATGACCTCGAGGCCGGCCTCGTGCAGCAGCTTCACCATTCCCTTGAACTCGCGGAGGACCTCGTCCGCGCCACCCGCCTGAGCCGTCTTCGTCGCGTAGGAGGCGTGTGGACTGAAGAAGTTCAGGGTGTTGTAGCCCCAGTAGTTGACGAGGCCCTGCTTGATGAGACGCTGCTCAGACGTGAACGCGTGCACCGGCAGCAGTTCGACGCTCGTCACGCCGAGATCGTGCAGATGCGCGATCATCGCGGGGTGAGCGAGGCCCGCGTACGTGCCTCGCAGCTCCTCCGGGACATCCGGGTGCAGCTTGCTCAGCCCCTTGACGTGCGCCTCGTACACGACGGTCCGGTCGAGCGGGACACGGGGTTTCTGGACGCCGCCCCAGTCGAACGCGTCGTCGACGACGACAGAACGCCACTGCTCGGCCGACACCCGGGCGAGCCCTCGGGCGTAGGGGTCGAGGAGCAGCAGGCTCGGGTCGAAGGCGTTGTTCGGCGAGGACGGCCCGGAGGCGCGGACCGCATAGCGTCGGCCGAGCACCAGCTCCTCGGAACTCCCACTCCAGACCCCGTCGTCGTCGCGGGTCATCTCGACCGAGTGGGTGATCCAGTTCAGATCCTTGTCGTCGAAGATCACGAGTTCGAGGGCATCCGCGTGCTCGGACCACACACGGAGCTCACCACCGGACGGGCCGAGGCGGACGCCGAGATCGTGGAAGGGGTCACCAGCGTTCATGGGTTCTACAGTAGTGAGTGCGGGAGTGCGCGAAGATCCGCGGACACCGCGGCGAGGGGAGGATCGGCATGGTGGTGTACCTGGACCACGCCGCGACGACCCCGGTGCGATCCGAGGTGATCGAGGCCTACGCGTCCGCCATGGCGACCGTCGGCAACCCGGCCTCCATCCACGGCCCCGGGCAACAGGCCCGCCGCCTCCTCGAAGAGGCACGTGAGCGGGTCGCGGCGACCCTCGGGTGCGACCCCATCGAGCTCGTCTTCACCTCCGGCGGCACCGAATCCATCAACCTCGCTCTCAAGGGGCTCTACTGGCACCGCCAGCAGGATCGACGCCGTGCCGCCGTGCTCGCACCCGCGGGGGAGCACCACGCCACGCTCGACACCGTCGAATGGCTCGAGCGCCACGAGGGCGCATCCCCGCTCTGGATCCCGCTCGACGACCTGGGCCGGGTCTCACTCGACACGGCGGCCGAGCGCTTCGCCGACCACGGCCCCGACATCGCCGTGGCGACGGCGCTCTGGGCGAACAACGAGGTCGGCACCATCCAGCCCGTCGTCCGGCTGGCGGCGCTCGCCGCAGCGGCCGCGGTGCCGTTCCACCTGGACGCGGTCTCGGCCTACGGACACCTCCCCATCGACCTCGCCGACCTTCGCGCCGCATCCGGATCGGTCGGTGCCAATGGTCTCGTCGCGCTCAGCGTCTCCGCGCACAAGATCGGTGGTCCCGTGGGGATCGGAGCGCTGGTCGTGAGCCGCGCAGCCGTGGTGGAGCCGTTGCAGCACGGTGGCGGACAGCAGCGCGGACTCCGCTCCGGCACGCAGGACGTCGCGGCAGCCGTCGGATTCGCCGTCGCCGCGGAGCTCATGGCGCTCGAGCGGACCGCGGAGCAGGAGCGTCTCGGCACCTTGCGCGACCGACTCGTGGCCGGCGTGCGGGCGACCGTTCCGGAGGCCGAGCTGACGGGCGATCCCAGCGAGCGACTCGCGTCGAACGCGAACTTCGTGTTCCCCGGCGCACAGGGAGACTCGATGCTCTTCCTCCTCGACCTCGCAGGGGTGGCGGTCTCGACGGGTTCCGCCTGCCAGGCCGGCGTCCCGGAACCGTCGCATGTCCTGCTCGCGATGGGACGCCCGGAGACGGAGGCCCGATCGGTCCTCCGGATCACGCTGGGTCGGACGACGACCGAGACGGACGTGGACGACTTCCTCCAGGCCCTGCCGCGCGCGTACGCACAGGCGAGTCGGGCCGGTTCCGCCGACCGCGACACGGCGCTGGGCACTCGTCCCTGAGCAGCCGTCTCGTCACCGCTTGCGGGTGGCCGTCCAGCGGCTGGCGCGTAGACTTGCCCGGTGAAAGTTCTGGCAGCGATGAGTGGCGGAGTCGACTCCGCCGTGGCAGCGGCACGCGCCGTCGACGCAGGCCATGAGGTGGTCGGCGTCCACCTGGCGCTCAGCCGGATGCCGGGCACGCTTCGGACCGGCAGTCGCGGGTGCTGCACCATCGAGGACTCGATGG
The DNA here is from genome assembly GCF_014841225.1 of Plantibacter sp. CFBP 8804. Taxonomy (NCBI): domain Bacteria; kingdom Bacillati; phylum Actinomycetota; class Actinomycetes; order Micrococcales; family Microbacteriaceae; genus Plantibacter; species Plantibacter sp. CFBP 8804. Next base: position 621,638 of record NZ_JACYTU010000001.1, on the reverse strand, counting down.
ACGCCCAGCGTGCGGCGAACCTGATCGGCATCCCGTACTACGTGTGGGACTTCTCGGAGCGCTTCAAGCTCGACGTGGTGGACGACTTCATCGCCGAGTACCGCGCCGGCCGGACCCCGAACCCGTGCATGCGTTGCAACGAGAAGATCAAGTTCGCGGCGTTGCTCGAGAAGGCGCTCGACCTCGGGTTCGACGCGGTCGTGACCGGTCACTACGCCACGATCGTCACGAGCCCCGAGGGTGATCGTGAGCTGCACCGCGCGAGTGCCTGGGCCAAGGACCAGTCGTACGTCCTGGGCGTGCTCACCGCCGAACAGCTCGCGCACTCGATGTTCCCGCTCGGCGCGACACCGTCGAAGGCCGAGGTCCGAGCCGAGGCCGCGGAGCGCGGCTTCACGGTGGCGAACAAGCCCGACAGCCACGACATCTGCTTCATCCCCGACGGCGATACGAAGGGCTGGCTGGGGGAGCGGGTCGGCACCGAGACCGGTCAGGTCCTCGACCGAGACGGAGCCGTCGTCGGTTCGCACGAGGGTGCCCACGCCTTCACCGTCGGCCAGCGCAAGGGCCTGCACCTCGGCGTGCCGGCGCCGGATGGACGTCCGCGCTTCGTCCTCGAGGTACGTCCGAAGGACAACACGGTCGTCGTCGGGCCGAAGGAGGCGCTCGCCATCGGCGAGATCGCCGGTTCGCGCTTCACCTGGGCGGGGAGGACGCCGGAGGTCGGTGTCGCACCGATCCCGTGCGACGTCCAGATCCGTGCGCACGCCGACCCGGTCCCCGCCGCACTGACGCTCGTCGACGGCGAGCTCGTCGTCCACCCGGAGACACCGCTGGACGGCGTCGCTCCCGGACAGACCGCCGTGCTGTACAGCGGGACGCGCGTCCTCGGCCAGTTCACGATCGACCGCACCGTCAGTNGGCAGGCTCGTCGGGCGTTCCGCGTCGGTCGTCAGGATCGGGTCTGTGCGCCCGCCTTGGACTTCTTGGGCTTCTTGACGAAGAGCGTCTCCGCCTCCTCGAGCGTCAGGCCGTTCGTCTCGGGGATCTTCGCGAGGACGAAGACGAACGAGAGGAGCGCGAACAGCGCGTACATGCCGTAGGTCACCGGCAGGGAGAACGCGGCGAGGGCCGGGAAGCTGACCGTGATGAGGAAGTTCGCGATCCACTGCGCCATCGCCGCGACACCGAGTGCCTTCGCGCGCAGGCGGTTCGGGAAGATCTCGCCGAGGAGCACCCAGACGAGCGGTCCCCACGACGCGCCGAACGCGACGACGAACACGTTGGCGGCCACGAGGGCGATCGTGCCCCACGGCTGGGGCAGCGAGACCTCGCCGGCGCTGTCGGTGATCGACTGCGTGAACGCGATCGCCATCGCGCCGAGCGAGACCGTCATACCGATGGAACCCGCGAGGAGGATCGGCCGTCGACCGATCCGGTCCACGAGCAGGATGGCGACGACGGTGACCGCGACGTTCGTCACCGAGGTGATGACCGAGATGAGGAGCGAGTCGGACTCCTGGAACCCGACGGCCTTCCACAGCGTCGTCGAGTAGTAGAAGATCACGTTGATGCCGACGAACTGCTGGAAGATCGACAGGATGATGCCGATCCAGACGATCGGCAGGAGCCCGAAGCGTCCGCCCCAGAGGGTCGCCTTCTTCTGCTGCTCATCGTCCTTGACCGCCTGCTCGGCGAGCTTGACGGCGCGATCCACCTCTTCCTGCGGCCAGACGGTCGCGAAGATCCGACGGGCCTCGTCCGACTTGCCCTTGCGGACGAGGAACCGGGGCGACTCGGGGAGCCGCATCGCGAGCACGCCGTAGACCACGGCCGGGAGCGCGCAGGCGATGAACATCCAGCGCCAGGCCTCGACGCCGAACCACAGCGGGTTCGAGGCGCCGCCGGCGGCGCCCGCCAGGACGGAGTCGGACAGGAGCGCGGCGAAGATGCCGAGCGTGATGGCGAGCTGCTGCAGCGAGGCGAGACGACCTCGGATGGCGCTCGGCGCGATCTCGGCGATATACGCCGGAGCCACGACCGAGGCGATGCCGATACCGAGTCCGCCGACGATGCGCCAGATGACGAGGTCCCAGGGGGAGAAGGCGAAGCCGGCTCCGAAGGAGGAGATGAAGAACAGACCGGCACCGAGCAGCATCGTGAAGATGCGGCCGCGGCTGTCTGCGATCCGGCCCGCGAGGTAGGCGCCGAGCGCGCAACCGAGCAGCGCTGACGCGACCGCGAAGCCGATGAGTGCCTCGCTGAGCGCGAAGTGGTCCTGCATCGCGTCGACCGCGCCGTTCACCACGGAGGAGTCGAACCCGAAGAGGAAGCCACCGACCGCGGCCGAGACGGAGATGCCGATGACGCGCGCGGTCAGCTGCTTGCTGGTAGGAGCCGCCCCCGTTCCCGGACTGCTGGACTGGGACATGGTTCCTCCGATTCCGCGCGCATGGTTCCTGCGGCACTGCGACACCATACTCCTCGATGAGACCCATCCCGACCCCGTTGCGCACATCCGGGAGGACGTGCCGGGTGTCAAGCGCCCGCCGGTGTCGGACGCCGCTCGTAGACTGGACGCCGTGGCGAACAGCACCGGACAGACCCTCCAGCAGGCATCGACCGAGGCCGAGGAACTCACCTCGCGCATCCTCGAGCTCCGCGACGCGTACTACGAGCGCGACGAGTCGCTCGCCTCCGACGAGGAGTACGACGCGATGCTCCGGCGGCTCGAGGAGCTCGAGCGTCTGTTCCCCGAGCTGCAGAGCCAGGACAGCCCCACCCAGACCGTCGGCGGGCGTGCCGAGACCACGCTGTTCGCCCCCGTCACCCACCTCGAGCGCATGCTCAGCCTCGACAACGTCTTCTCGATCGAGGAGTTCCTCGCCTGGGCCGCCAAGGTCGAGCGCGACGCCGGAGGGTCCGTCCAGTACCTCTGCGAACTGAAGATCGACGGCCTCGCCATCAACCTCCGGTACGAGCGCGGCCGCCTCGTGAGCGCGGCCACGCGCGGCGACGGCGTCGTCGGCGAGGACGTCACGGAGAACGTGCGGTACATCCGTTCGATCCCCGATCGCCTGACGTCGTCCGACCCCGAGGTCGAGTTCCCGGAGGTCGTCGAGGTCCGGGGCGAGATCTTCTTCCCGGTCGAGGCCTTCCGCGAACTGAACGCCAACCAGGCGGCGGCCGGTGAACGGGTCTTCGCCAACCCGCGCAACGCGGCGAGCGGTTCCCTGCGCCAGAAGGCGGAGAGCAAGAACCCGGCCCAGCTCGCACTCATGCACGACCGGCTCGGCCGACTGCAGATGCTCGTCCACGGCATCGGCGCGTGGGAACAGCCGCCCGTCGCCCGGCAGTCACAGGTCTACGAGTTGCTGCACAGCTGGGGGCTCCCGACCTCCTCGCACTACCGGGTCCACGACGAGGCGACCGGTGCGGCGGAGTTCATCGAGTACTTCGGCGCCCACCGCGACAGCGTCGAGCACGAGATCGACGGCGTCGTCGTGAAGGTCGACGATCTCGCGCTCCACGGCGAGCTCGGCGCGACGAGTCGTGCTCCGCGATGGGCAATCGCCTACAAGTACCCGCCCGAGCAGGTGAACACGAAGCTCCTCGACATCGTCGTGAGCGTCGGGCGCACCGGTCGCGCCACCCCGTTCGCCGTCATGGAGAAGGTGCTCGTCGCCGGCAGCGAGGTGCGTCAGGCGACCCTGCACAACCAGGACGTCGTGAAGGCGAAGGGGGTGCTCATCGGCGACACCGTCGTCCTCCGGAAGGCCGGCGACGTCATCCCCGAGGTCCTCGGCCCGGTCGTCGAGCTCCGCGACGGTTCAGAGCGCGAGTTCGTCATGCCCGAGCACTGCCCCGAGTGCGGTACCACCCTCGCCCCCGCGAAGGAGGGCGACATCGACCTGCGCTGCCCGAACGCGCGGAGCTGCCCGGCGCAGGTGCGCGGACGCGTCGAGCACATCGGCTCCCGTGGCGCGCTCGACGTCGAGGCGCTCGGCGAGGTGGCGGCAGCGGCGCTCACCCAGCCGGTGGAGCCCGCGGAACCACCGCTGACGACCGAGGCCGGACTCTTCTCGCTCACGATGGCCGACATCTTCCCGGTCACCGTGATCGTCCGCGACAACGAGACCGGGCTGCCCAAGCTCAACGAGGACGGATCCGAGAAGCGCGTCACGCCCTTCCGCCGCCGACGCGCCAAGAAGGACGGCGTGTACGACCCGGCCGCGGACGAGTTCGACGGCGACGAGTCCTCGGTGCCGTCCAAGAACGCGATCGAACTCCTCGCCAACCTCGACGGCGCGAAGACCCGCCCGCTCGCCCGGTTGCTCGTGGCACTGAACATCCGCCACGTCGGCCCGGTGGCCGCCCGGTCACTCGCGGAGTACTTCGGCTCGCTCGACGCCATCCGTGCGGCCACCCGCGATGAGCTCGCGGAGGTCGACGGCGTGGGCGGGATCATCGCCGACGCCCTCATCGCCTGGTTCGAGGTCGACTGGCATCGCGAGATCGTCGAGGAGTGGACTGCGGCGGGCGTGCAGTGGGCGACACCCGGACACCCGGGGCCCGGCGCGGCGGTCGCGGCCGGTGGTGTGCTGTCCGGTGTCACCGTCGTCGCCACCGGTTCGCTCGAGGGCTTCACCCGGGAGGGTGCGCTGGAAGCGATCGTGCAGGCGGGCGGGAAGGCGGCGTCAAGCGTCTCGAAGAAGACCGACTTCGTCGCCGCCGGCCCGGGTGCCGGGTCGAAGCTCGCGAAGGCCGAAGCACTCGGTCTGCGGATCATCGACGCCGAGCAGTTCGCCTTGCTCGTCTCCGAGGGTCCAGCAGCACTCGGCGAGCCGGACGCCCCGGCCGAGGATGAGGCCGAGGGTGCGGCGTCCGCCGACGAGGCGCCGACCGACTGAGCTCAGCCCGCGTCGGCCTGCAGCAGCTCGTCGCGGACCTGGCGCCGCAGCACCTTGCCGATGAGCGACTTGGGGAGTTCGTCGACGACGACGACCCGCTTCGGCACCTTGTACGGGGTGAGGATCTCCCGCGCCCAGGCTCGGAGGGCATCCGGATCCACGGTGGCACCGGGAGCCGCGACGACGGCCGCGACGACCTGCTCGCCCGAGTGGGGATCGGGGAGCCCGACGACGGCGGCGTCGGCGACCGACGCGTGCCCGCGGAGCACCTGCTCGACCTCGCTCGGCGACACGTTGAACCCGCCGGTGATGATGAGCTCTTTGATCCGGTCGACGACGGTCATGAACCCCTCCTCGTCGATGGACACGATGTCACCGGTGCGGAACCAACCGCCCGGGAGCAGGACGGCGGCGGTCTCCTCGGGCTTGTTGTAGTAGCCGTGGAAGACCTGCGGGCCACGGACGAGCAACTCGCCCGCCTCGCCGGCCGGACGATCGGTCTCCGGGTCGTCGGGATCCACGACGCGCACCTCGGTGCTCGGCAGCGGGAGACCGATGGTCCCAGGCTTCCGCGCGGTCGAGACCGGGTTCGCGGAGATGACCGGGGAGCACTCGGAGAGGCCGTAGCCCTCGACGAGGAAGCCGCCGGACGCGGCTTCGAACGGGACGACGAGGTCGTGCGGCAGCGGCATCGCGCCAGAGATGGCGATCTCGGTGCCCTGCAGTGACACGCCCTGCTCGGTCGCCGCGGTCAGGAGTCGGTCGGCGATGGGCGGGACGGCGGGCAGGAAGGTCGGCGGGCGCTTCTTCATGACCTTGAGGACGAGCGCCGGGTCGAACTTCGGGAAGAGGACGAGGCGCGAGCCCATACTCATGGCGAACGTCAGGCAGAGCGTCAGGCCGTATGCGTGGAACATCGGGAGCACCGCGTAGACGACGGCCTCCCCACGCTTGACCGTGGGCACCCAGGCGCGGGACTGCGCCGCGTTCGCGAGCAGGTTGCCGTGGGTGAGTGCGGCCCCCTTGGGCGAGCCCGTCGTCCCGCTCGTGTACTGGATGAGTGCGAGGGCGTCGGTCGCGGGCTTCGGGTGGCTCGCCGGCAGCGGCCCCGAGGTCAGGAGCTGCTCCCACCGCACGGTGCCCGAGACCGGCGCGGTGAGCTGAGCCCGTGAGGCTCTCGCCTTCGGGATGGGCAGACGGAGAGCAGCACGCATGTGGAGCGGCATCGCCCGGGTCACGTCGATCGTCACGAGCGAGTGCACCGCCAGATCGGCCGGGAAGTCCTGCAGGTGCTCGGCGACCTTGTCCCAGACGATCGCGAACGTCGCGCGGTGGTCCTCGAACTGGTGGCGGAGCTCTTGGGGGGTGTAGAGCGGATTGTGCTCGATGACGACGGCGCCCAGCCTGAGGACCGCGTAGAACGCGACGATGTGCTGCGGGCAGTTCGGGAGCATGAGGGCGACGGGGTCTCCCGCCCGGACACCGAGTGCGCGCAGGCCGGCGGCGGCACGGGCGATGAGCGCCTCGAGCTCCGTGTAGGTGGTGGTCGACCCGAAGAACTCCAGCGCGACGGCGTCCGGGTAGCTCGCGGCGGAGGCTTCGACGAGATCGCCGAGGCTGCCGGTCTGCTCGGGGATGTCGTCCGGCACGTCGGCGGCGTAGCTCGCGAGCCAGGGACGCTCGTGCGGGGGACGGGGACGGCTGCTCGAGTCGTTCTGGGTCACCGTCCCACTGTAGGGGCGGAGCCCGACGGACGACCACGTCCCTGGCGAATAGACTGGAGCGACCGCCACCGCTACACGTACGGGAGACGCATGTCGGAAATCACTACCGAGCAGGTCGCGCATCTCGCGAACCTCGCTCGAATCGCCCTGAGCCAGGACGAGATCGCCCACCTCACGACGGAGCTCGACTCCATCGTGGACAACATCCAGAAGGTGCAGCAGGTGGCCACGCCTGACGTCCCGGCGACGAGCCACCCGATCCCGCTCGAGAACGTGTACCGCGACGACGTCGTCGGCAACACGCTCACGCGGGAGCAGGCGCTGCAGAACGCGCCGGAATCGGCCGACGGTCGCTTCAAGGTCTCGGCGATCCTGGGGGAGGAGCAGTGAGCGGGTTGATCGGTCTCACGGCAGCCGAGCTGTCGAGCAAGCTCCGCGCTGGCGAGGTCTCCAGCGTCGAAGCCACCCAGGCGCACCTCGACCGCATCGCGCAGGTCGACGGCGACGTCCACGCCTTCCTCCACGTGTCGGACCACGCACTCGACGTCGCCGCCGACATCGACGCACGCCGGGCCGCGGGCGAGGACCTCGGCGAGCTGGCGGGCGTCCCGCTCGCCATCAAGGACGTGCTGGTCACGACGGACATGCCGTCCACCTCGGGGAGCAAGATCCTCGAGGGGTACCTGTCACCGTTCGACGCGACCGTCGTCGCCCGGTCGCGTGCCGCCGGTCTCGTGCCGCTCGGCAAGACGAACATGGACGAGTTCGCCATGGGCTCGAGCACGGAGCACTCCGCATACGGCCCGACCCACAACCCGTGGGACCTCGACCGCATCCCCGGCGGTTCCGGCGGTGGCTCCGCTGCCGCGGTCGCCGCGTTCGAGGCGCCCATCGCCCTCGGCAGCGACACCGGCGGGTCCATCCGCCAGCCGGCGCACGTGACCGGCACGGTCGGCGTGAAGCCGACCTACGGCGCGGTCAGCCGCTACGGGGCGATCGCACTCGCCTCCTCGCTCGACCAGGTCGGGCCGGTCAGCCGCACGGTCCTCGACTCGGGCCTCCTCCACGACGTCATCGCCGGGCACGACGCCCTCGACTCCACCTCGCTCCGCGACGCCTGGCCGTCGATGGCCGCTGCGGCCCGCGAGGGCGCGCGCGGCGACGTGCTGCGCGGCCTCCGGGTCGGCGTCGTCACCGAGCTCAACGGTGAGGGCTTCCAGGCCGGCGTGAAGAGCCGCTTCCAGGAGGCGCTCGCGGTACTCGAGGCGAACGGTGCCGAGATCGTCGAGGTCTCCGCTCCGAACTTCGAGTACGCCGTCGCCGCCTACTACCTCATCCTCCCCGCCGAAGCGTCGAGCAACCTCGCGAAGTTCGACTCGGTGCGCTTCGGCATGCGGGTCACGCCCGAGGGTGGCGGCACGGTCGAGCAGGTCATGTCCGCGACGCGCGAGGCCGGTTTCGGTCCCGAGGTGAAGCGACGGATCATCCTCGGCACGTACGCGCTCAGCGCGGGCTACTACGACGCCTACTACGGCAGCGCCCAGAAGGTCCGGACGCTCATCCAGCGCGACTTCGCGGCGGCGTTCGACCAGGTCGACGTCCTCGTGAGCCCGAGCGCCCCGACGACGGCGTTCAAGCTGGGCGAGCGTATCGACGACCCACTGGCGATGTACCTGAACGACGTCACCACCATCCCGGCGAACCTCGCCGGCGTGCCCGGCATCAGCGTGCCGATCGGTCTCGCCCCGGAAGACGGTCTGCCCGTCGGCATCCAGTTCATGGCGCCAGCACGGGAGGACGCCAGGCTCTACCGGGTCGGCGCCGCCCTCGAGGCGCTTCTCGAATCGACGTGGGGGCACACCCTCATCTCGCAGGCACCCGCTCTCGGAGGTCGGTAACCCATGGCCAAGGACAAGCTCCTCTCCTACGAAGAAGCCCTCGAACTGTACGAGCCGGTGCTCGGCTTCGAGGTGCACGTCGAGCTGAACACCAAGACGAAGATGTTCTCCTCGGCGCCGAACGGCTTCGGCGACGCTCCGAACACGAACATCTCGCCGGTCTGCCTCGGTCTGCCCGGGTCGCTCCCGGTCGTGAACGAGCAGGCGGTGCGGTACTCGATCAGCCTCGGGCTCGCCCTCGGCTGCTCGATCGCACCCTCGAGCCGGTTCGCGCGGAAGAACTACTTCTACCCCGACCTCGCGAAGAACTATCAGATCTCGCAGTTCGACGAGCCGATCGCCTTCGAGGGCTCGGTCGACGTCGAGCTGGCCGACGGGACCATCGTGACGGTGCCGATCGAGCGCGCGCACATGGAGGAGGACGCCGGCAAGCTCACGCACATCGGCGGTTCCACCGGCCGTATCCAGGGTGCCGAGTACTCGCTCGTCGACTACAACCGCGCGGGTGTGCCGCTCGTCGAGATCGTCACGAAGCCGATCTACGGCACCGAGCACCGGGCGCCCGAGATTGCGAAGGCCTACGTCTCCGCGATCCGCGACATCGTCGTGGCGCTCGGCATCTCCGACGCGAAGATGGAGCGCGGGAACCTCCGCTGCGACGCCAACATCTCGCTGCGCCCGCGCGGCCAGGAGAAGCTCGGCACGCGCACCGAGACGAAGAACGTCAACTCCCTGCGTTCCGTCGAGCGCGCCGTCCGCTACGAGATCCAGCGGCAGGCCGCGATCCTCAAGGACGGCGGATCCATCGTCCAGGAGACGCGGCACTGGCACGAGGACACCGGTGCCACGTCCGCCGGCCGGCCCAAGAGCGACGCTGACGACTACCGGTACTTCCCGGAGCCCGACCTGCTCCCGGTCGTGCCGTCGCCCGAACTCATCGAGGAACTCCGAGCGGCCCTGCCCGAGCAGCCGGCTGTCCGTCGTCGCCGGCTGAAGAGCGAGTGGGGCTTCACCGACCTGGAGTTCCAGGACGTCGTGAACGGTGGTCTGCTGAACGAGATCACGGCCACCGTCGAGGCCGGTGCCGCTCCGGCAGCTGCACGGAAGTGGTGGACGGGCGAGATCTCGCGGATCGCGAACCAGCGCGACGTCGAGGCGACGAGCCTCGTGTCGCCCGAGCACGTCGCGGCACTCGCTGCGCTCGTCGAGGACGGAACACTCAACGACAAGCTCGCGCGCCAGGTGCTCGAGGGCGTCATCGACGGGGAGGGCACTCCTCAGGAGGTCATCGACGCTCGCGGTCTCGCGCTCGTGTCCGACGACGGGCCGCTGATCGCCGCCATCGACGAGGCACTGGCCGCTCAGCCGGACGTCCTCGCCAAGATCCGCGACGGCAAGGTCCAGGCCGCCGGCGCGGTCATCGGCGCCGTGATGAAGGCGATGCGCGGACAGGCCGATGCGGCACGTGTGCGCGAACTCGTCCTGGAGCGCGCCTCGCAGTAGCGGCCTCTGCTGCACCATCGGGCCCGTACCACCGTCGACGACGGCGGCACGGGCCCGATGTCGTCGGCCAGGGGAAGCCCTGGTGCCGACTGCTGGCCCGGCATACACTTCCGCCATGCTGGTCGAAGGCACCATGCGGTGGCAGGTCACGGAAGACGCTCCGATGGCCCTCATGCTGGCGCTCGCGTTCCGCGACATGGCAGGGCTCGGGGAGCGATGCGTCGCGCAGCTTCCCGCGGTCACGCCGGGGCTGGAGCGGGTCGACGTCGCCGGCCTCGACCTCAACGCGCTCGCGGTCCAGTTCGACGGCTGGTGGACCGGGATCGCCCGTCGCGACACGCGCCTCTTCATGGCCGAGGTCCGTCCACCACACTTCGAGGTGTTCGATCGAGCGCTCGATCTGCAGGAGCTCGCCTACCGGGCGTACGACGAGGCGCACCGGTGGGCGGCGGCTCGCATCCGGGAGTACGAGCGCGCGCTCGCAGGCCGGTCGCCGAGCCGCCTCACCGACGTCTACGAACTCATCCGCGAGCGCCAGTTCGAGTTGCGCCGACAATCCAGCTCGTTCCGGTTGGACCTCGAGGTGCTCCCGATCTGCCGACCGGGGGCCTGGGTGGTCGCGCCCGACACGATCGTGGTCAGTGAGTCGCTCCGGGACGACCGGGAGGCCTTCCGCGAATGGCTACGGCCGCTGGTCCACGGCCTGGTCTGATCCGCTCGCGACGCGCTCGACCGGCCGACGGGTCGGGTTCAGGAGCACGACCGCGATGATCGAGCCGGCAGCACCTGCAGCCGCCATGGTGGCGGTGAGCGGGTGGGAGATCTCCGCGAAGGGCATGATGAAGGCGCTCGTGAGTGCGATCCACACGGCGACGTGTGCCGGCTTGCGCTCCGGGTCGAGGCGCAGCTTGCGAGGGTGCTCGACGCGGCCGAGGAGTGTGCCGACGCCCGCGAGCAGGACCGCGACGACGAGCAGCACGACCGGCCGGGTCCACCACCATGCCGCGCTCAGCGGTTCCGCGAAGGGGATGCCGAGGGCGAGCTGGAGACCGGCGACCGCGATGATCAGGGGGAGATGCCAGAGGTAGACCGTCATCAGCCGGGACCCGATGAGGAAGACGACCGCTCGCGCGGCGCGGGTCCGCATGACGGCGGTGAGCAGCGGGTGCACCAGGGCGAGCAGGGCGAGCTGCCCGATGCCGAGGACGACGAGGGGGAGCGTCGGTGGGTTGAGGTTACCGAGCATACTGGTCGAGTACGGCAGCCAGGTCGTGATCGGCACGAGCGCACCGTAGGAGAGGAGCACCACGGCCACGAGGACGAGGCGCGGAACGGAGCGGAGACGTCCGTCGGCCAGGAAGAACCCGAACTGCTGCAGCAGCGGCCAGACGAACACCAGGTTGACGAGACCGATGCCCAGGAGACCGGTCGAGTACCGGACGACGTCGACGAGGATCACGCCGGCCAGCAGTGCCGCACAGGTCAGGACGGGGTGGCGGTCGTGCCAGGTGGCGAGGAAGGGCGCGACCGCCTGGCAGAGCAGGTAGGCGGCTAGGAACCAGAGCGGGGACCCGACGCCTGCGGCGACGGCCTCGATGATGGCGGGGTCGACACCGAGCGCCCCGGCGAGCCACAGCCCCGCGGCGAGGAAGAGCAGGACCGGGATCGTCGGCAGCGCGAGTCGGAAGACCCGGGACCGGAGGAAGTCGCTGGTCCCGCCACCACGTCGGACGGTGCTGCGCCAGCCGGTGATCGTCGCGAAGCCGCCCACGATGAAGAACAGCGGCATGATCTGGCCGAACCAGGTACCCGTGTCGAACCACGGCTGCTGCTCCAACGCTCGGGAGATGCCGATCGTGCCGTCCGGCTCGACCGCCACCGCGACCATCAGGAGGTGGACGATGACGACCGTCACGACGCACGCGACGCGCACGAGGTCGAGGGCGAGGTCCCGCCCGGAGAGGTCTGGGACCGCCGGGGCCGACCCGGTCCGCGTTCGCGTGCTCATCGCCGGACAGCCTAGCGTCGCCGGGCCCTCCCGCCTCGGCCCTTGTGGAGAGCGTGTCGGAGGCGACTGCGACAATGGAGGCATGAGTCGGCAGGATGGAGCGTCTCGTCGCGTCTCGGCGCACGATGCCGACGACAGCGGTACCCCCATCCTCCACGTCGACATGGACGCGTTCTTCGTCTCGGTCGAGCTCTTGGAACGGCCCGAGCTGCGCGGTCTGCCGATCATCGTCGGCAACAAGGAGGGGCGGTCGGTCGTCACCTCCGCCAGTTACGAGGCTCGCCGGTACGGCGTGCGCGCGGCGATGCCGGTGTCCCAGGCGATGCGCCTCTGTCCGAGCGCCGTCGTGCTGCCGCCCCACCACGGCAGGTACCGCGAGTACTCCGACCGGGTGATGAAGGTCTTCGAGTCGGTGACGCCGCTCGTCGAGCCGCTGAGCATCGACGAGGCGTTCCTCGACGTCTCCGGTGCGGTCCGGTTGCTCGGGAGCCCGCGGACGATCGCCGCGCTCGTGAAGCAGCGGGTCCTCGACGCGACCGGCCTGCCGTGCTCGGTCGGCCTGGCGTCGACGAAGTACGTCGCGAAGCTCGCCTCCGGCCTGTCGAAGCCCGATGGTCTGCTGGTCGTACCAGCCGACGAGACCTTGGCGTTCCTCCATCCGTTGCCGGTCGGTGCGCTATGGGGCGTCGGTGGTCGGACGGAGGAGCAGCTGACGAACCGGGGCATCCGGACCATCGGTCAGCTCGCCTCCACCCCGCTGTCGATGCTCCAGCGCGCGGTCGGTGAGGCCTCCGGTCGCCGACTCCTCGAGCTCGCGAACGGGATCGATCCGCGCGGCATCGAGCTGGCACGACGCGAGAAGAGCGTCAGCCACGAGGTGACCTTCCCGACGGACGTGTCCGACCCGACCATCCTCAAGCGCGAGCTGCTGAACCTCGCCGGCCTCGTCGCGATCCGGCTCCGGAAGGGCGGCTACGCCGGACGGACGATCAGCATCCGCGTCCGCTATGCGGACTTCAGCGTCATCACCCGGTCGCGCACCATCGGCGAGGCCACGAACGTCGGGCGTCGGGTCTACGACGAGGCGGCGTCGCTGTTCGACGACCTCGATCGCGGCGGACGCCTCGTGCGCCTCGTCGGGGTGAAGGTCGACCAGCTCGTCCCCGCCGATGAGGCCGGTGCCGGGCTCTGGGACCCGGACGAGGAGTGGCGTGAAGCCGAGCAGACGATCGACCGGGTCGCGAGCCGGTTCGGCGATCTCGCGATCGCTCCCGCCTCCCTCCTCGGCAAGCCGAGACGTCGCGGACTCGGCAGTCGCGGAGACTCGCAGGGTGCTGGGAGCACGGATCAACCCCTTGGACCGGCGGATACCGAGCGGTAGCCTCGCGGTATGACGAATCTCGTGGAGAAGCTGGCAGAACAGGCGAAGGGGCTCGGCGTGTCCGCAGCCTACGGGGAGCAGCAGGACGTCGACGGCACGAAGCTCGTGCCCGTCGCGCTGACGTACTACGGCTTCGGCGGCGGCTCCGAGGGCGACGGCGACGACGCCCCGAGCGGCGGCGGCGGCGGTGGCGTCTCGATCCCGGTCGGTGCCTACATCAAGACCGACGAGGGTCTCCGTTTCGACCCGAACCTCATCTCGCTCATCGCCGTCGCGATCCCGTTCATCTGGGTGAGCGGCAAGGCTCTGGCCGGCCTCATCAAGGCCCTCAAGAAGTAGCCCTCCCCGTCGAACCCCTGTCGTGCGACTGCGCACGGCAGGGGTTAGACTCGTGCCACCACGGGAGTCCGGTGAACCGGGCTGAGAGGAAGGTATTCGCCTTCGACCGTCGAACCTGATCTGGATCATGCCAGCGCAGGGAGACCATTTCTCGCTATCCCGTGCTCTTTTCCGTCTACAGGAAGGGCACGTATCGTGTCAGCATCGACCAAGATCTCACCCTCTGAACGCGCTGCGTCGCGGACCTTGCGCTGGAGGGTCGTCGACATCGTCGTGGTCGCCGTGCTCGGCGTCGCGACGGGCCTCATCTTCTGGGCGTGGAACACGCTCGGATCACTCTGGTACGCGGGTGCCAGCGCCGTCACGCCCGGTTTCGGCGGGATCGCCGTCGGGATCTGGCTCCTCGGCGGGGTGCTCGGCGGACTCATCATCCGGAAGCCCGGCGCAGCACTCCTCGTCGAGACCATCGGTGCGATCGTCTCGGCCCTCATCGGCAACGCATGGGGTGTCACGACGGTGTACTCCGGCCTCGCTCAGGGCCTCGGTGCTGAGCTGGTGTTCGCGGCGCTCGCGTACAAGCGCTTCGGCCTCGTTCCGGCGATCCTCGCCGGTGCCGGAGCCGGGGCCGGCGCGTGGCTCCTCGAGCTCGTGATGTCGGGCAACCTCGAGAAGGGTGTCGAGTTCAACGCGATCTACCTCGGTTCGCTGCTCGTCTCGGGCGCGATCCTCGCCGGTGTCGTCGGATGGGCACTTGTCAGGGCACTCGCGTCGACCGGAGCGCTCAGTCGGTTCGCGTCGGGGCGGGACGCTCGGCGCGAGGTCTGATCGTGCCGGGAGCGGCTGCGACCGGTCCGGCGCGCGTCGTCGCGCGGGACTGGGGGTGGCGTCATGCCGGTCGGAAGGCCTGGGCGGTGCGGGACCTCGACCTCGTGATCGAACCGGGCGAACGGGTCCTCCTCCTGGGGGCGTCCGGTGCCGGCAAGTCGACGCTGATCCACGCCCTGGCCGGCGTCCTCGGCGGTGCGGACGAGGGGGAATCCCACGGCTCGCTCCTCGTGGACGGCGTTCCGCCTGAACGAGCGAGGGGTCGCATCGGGCTCGTGCTGCAGGATCCCGACTCGCAGGTGATCCTGTCCAAGGTCGGCGACGACGTCGCCTTCGGCTGCGAGAACCTCGGCGTCGAACGCGAGGAGATCTGGCGCCGTGTGGACGCCTCGCTGGAGGCCGTCGGACTGGACCTGCCGCTGGACCACTCGACCTCGGCGCTGTCCGGCGGTCAGAAACAGCGGCTGGCCCTTGCCGGCGTACTCGCCATGCACCCCTCGCTCCTCCTGCTCGACGAACCGACCGCGAACCTCGACCCGGCCGGGGTGGCCGAGGTGCGGGATGCCGTCGCTCGGCTGGTCGATGACGGTTCGTCCACCCTGGTCGTCATCGAACACCGCGTCGACGTCTGGCGCGAGCTGATGACCAGGGTCGTCGTGCTCGACGCCGACGGCGGTGTCCTCGCCGACGGACCACCCGACCTCGTCCTCGACGACGTCGGGCAGCGCCTGGCCGATGCGGGCGTCTGGGTGCCGGGCATCCCGCTGGGGTTGGCCCTTCGTCCGGTGTCCGGCCCATCAGCGGCGGTCATCACGACCGACGACCTGGCGATCGGTCGAACGCGGAAGCAGCCGGTGCAGGAGCACCTGGGGCTCGCGGTGCCCGAGGGTGCGGCGACCGTCATCGTCGGCCCCAACGGCGCGGGGAAGTCCACGCTCGCGCTCACGCTGGCGGGACTGCTGCCGGAGATCACGGGGACGGTGACCGCCGCTCCGCAGCTCGCCGGCAGGCTGGGATCCCGGCCGATCCGCTGGAAGTCCACCGAGTTGCTCACGCGCATCGGGACGGTCTTCCAAGATCCCGAGCACCAGTTCGTCTCGTCGACCGTGCGGAACGAGCTTGGCGTCGGCCTGCAGGCGCTCCGCTGGTCCCGGACCGCCATCGACGAGCGGGTCTCCGAGATCCTCGAGGCGCTCGGTCTGGGTCGTCTTGCGGAGGCGAACCCGTTCAGCCTCTCGGGCGGTCAGAAGCGCCGGTTGTCGGTGGCCACCGTCCTCGCCGCCCGACCGGCGGTCATGGTCCTCGACGAACCGACGTTCGGGCAGGATCGACGCACGTGGTTGTCACTCGTCCGCCTGCTGCAGCACGAGCTCGAGCGCGGCGCGACGATCGTCTCCGTCACGCATGACGCGGGGGTCGTCGAACATCTGGGCGACCATCGCATCCTCCTCGAACCGCTGGAACTCGGGAGGCGGGCCGCATGACGAGCCTCACGGCAGCGGAGCGCTCGACGGTGTTGCACCATCGGCCGCCACTCGACCGGGTGAATCCGGTGACGAAGGTGCTGGCCGTCCTCATCCTGTCCGTCCCGTTGCTGCTGACGATCGACTGGGTGAGTGCGAGCACGGCGGTGCTGCTCGAAGTGATGCTGTTCCCGCTCTCCGGCCTGCGGTTCACCGCGTTGCTGAAGCGGGCCCTGCCGGTGCTCGTCTTCGCGCCCATCGGCGGGATCAGCATGCTGTTGTACGCGAAGCCGGGAGGGACGGAGTACCTGTCGCTCGGGTTCGTCCGCGTGACGGACAACTCGATCGAACTGGCGGTCGCCGTGACGATCCGCGTGTTGGCGCTCGGTCTCCCGACGATCCTGCTCTTCGCGCGGGTGGACCCGACCGATCTGGCCGACGGCTTGTCCCAGATCGCGAAGCTGCCGTCGCGGTTCGTGCTCGGGATCCTCGCTGGAGCGCGGATGCTCGGACTCTTCATCGACGACTGGCGCAGTCTCGCGCTCGCCCGTCGTGCCCGTGGGCTGGGGGACCGGGGAGTGGTCCGGCGGTTCGCGTCCATGGCGTTCGTGCTGCTGGTGTTCGCCATCCGCCGCGGGAGCAAACTCGCGACGGCGATGGAGGCGCGGGGGTTCGGGGCACCGAACGAACGCACCTGGGCCAGACCGTCCCGCCTGGGCCGGGCTGACGTCGTCGCCGTCCTGGTGACGATCGTGATCATGGCTTTCGCGCTGTCCACGGCGGTCCTCGCCGGCACGTTCCGGGTCGTGGGCCAGTGAGCGCGGTTCCGCCGGTCCTGCTCATCGACGGACGGTCGGGCACGGGGAAGACGACGCTCGCCTCCTCGGTGGCGTCCGCATTGACGGCCAGCACGGTCGTCCACATGGACGACCTGTATCCGGGGTGGGAGGGGCTCGACGAGGGTGCTCGACTCCTCGTCGAGTGGATCCTCACACCGTTCTCCGAGCGGCGCGCGGGGGAGTGGCGGCGTTGGGACTGGGAACGGTCCGCCCGTGCGGAGGCGCACCTCGTGCCGAGTGACCGTCCACTCATCGTCGAGGGCTGCGGGTCGTCGTCGCGGGCGTCGCGAATACTCGCCGACACGGTGCTGTGGCTCGACGCGCCGGTGGTCCAGCGCACCGACCGCCTCATCGGGCGCGGTGACGGCGTCGACTGGCTCGCCGAGTGGACCCTCCAGGAGGACGCCTTCATCGAGCGGGAACGGCCCGACCTCGATGCGGGTCTCCGCATCGAGGCGACCGGCGCCGCGGACCAGGTCTTCGCGCTCGTCCTCGACGCCCTACGGCGCGACGAAGCGGGCCGCTGGAACTCCTGGCTCCGCGTCTGACGACCGACCGCGATCTCGGTCCCTGAGCTTGTCGAAGGGTCAGCTTCCGGTCATCGGTCCCTGAGCGTGTCGAAGGGTCAGGACTCGGGTTCCGGTCCCTGAGCTTGTCGAAGGGTGGTGTGCCCCCGGCAGGATTCGAACCTGCGACCAAGAGATTAGAAGGCTCCTGCTCTATCCCCTGAGCTACGGAGGCGGGCGTCGTCCAGGATACCGCAGCGGTGTGTCAGGCGCCGACGCCGAGGAGGCCGAGGACTCCGAAGACGAGCGACAGGGCTGCGAGGACGAGGGCGATGCTGATGAGGATGACGTGGACGCGCAGGAACGTCGTCGCACGTCCCTGATCGTCGCGGGCGCGCGGGTCGGCCACGATGCGCTTGAGGAAGCGGGGCCAGACGACGACGTTGTAGACACCGTTGACGAGCAGCAGGACGGAGATGGCGATGATCACCGCTCGAGTCTACGGAACCGGCGGCGTCGGTCGTGCTGAGTAGACTCGACCCATGAGCACAGCTGGGGACCGTCTGGTCTGGATCGACTGCGAGATGACCGGACTCGAGCTGGAGGTCGACGAACTCGTCGAGATCGCCGTCGTGATCACCGACTTCGAACTGAACATCCTCGACCCGGGTTACTCCGTCGTGATCAAGCCCGACCAGTCGGCACTCGACAACATGGGTGAGTTCGTGACGAACATGCACCGCACCTCGGGGCTGCTCGAGGAGATCCCGAACGGCGTGAGCGTCGCGGACGCCGAGTTCCAGGTCATCGAGTACATCCAGCGCTTCGTCCCCGACGAGTCGAAGGCACCGCTGGCCGGGAACACCATCGGGACCGACCGAGGATTCCTCGCGCGGTACATGCCGCGGCTCGACGCCCACCTGCACTACCGCAACGTCGACGTCTCCTCCATCAAGGAACTCGCCCGTCGGTGGTACCCGCGGGTGTACTTCAACGCCCCGTCGAAGCACGGCGGACACCGCGCGCTGGCGGACATCCTCGAGTCCATCCGTGAGCTCGCCTACTACCGCGGAGCGTTGTTCGTCGACCTCCCCGGCCCGTCCTCCGACGACGCGAAGCAGGTTTCGGAAGCGGTCGTGTCACGGTACGCCCCAAACATGTAATAGACTCGTCCAGTCGCTTGTGACGCGGTCTCCGCGGAGCAGGTCGCATGGTGGGTATAGCTCAGTTGGCAGAGCGCCTGGTTGTGGTCCAGGAGGTCGCGGGTTCAAGCCCCGTTACTCACCCCATGTCGTACAGAAGCCGGAGGATCCCTCCGGCTTCTGTCGTATCCGGGGAGCGGGCATGTTGGAGCTGGACACCGAGGCGTTCGAAGCCCTCGTGGTGGACGAACTCGACCGCTTGCCCGACGAGATGGTCGACGGTCTCGACAACGTCGTCTTCGTCGTCGAGGACCGCCCTGAGAACGGCACGCTCGACACGCTCGGGCTGTACGACGGCGTCGCCCTGACGGAGCGCGACCGCTACGGATTCGGTGAGATGCCCGACCGGATCATCGTCTACCGCGAGCCGCATCTGGCGGCGTGCGAGACGCTCGACGAGCTCGCCGACGAGATCCACACCACCCTGGTCCACGAGATCGCGCACTTCTACGGCATCGACGACGAGCGGCTGCACGAGCTCGGCTGGGCCTGAGACCCGCCTCGCCCACCGAGCCGTGTTTCCGGTGTGTTGCAAGTGCCTCGGAGTTCCGGGTGCGCCTCCGGTGAGCGAGTAGCCTGGGGACATGCGCGAGATCCAGGCCCGCATCATTGCGGAACTCCATGTCAGCCCCACGATCGACCCGGCGGCCGAGGTCCGTTCCCGGATCGATTTCCTGAAGTCGTACCTGCGGGCGACGCACACGAAGGGGTTCGTGCTCGGGATCAGCGGGGGACAGGACTCGTCGCTCGCCGGGCGCCTGTGCCAGCTCGCGGCGGAAGAGGTCCGAGCCGAAGGTGACGAGGCCCGGTTCGTCGCCGTCCGTCTGCCGTACGCGGTCCAGCACGACGAGGACGACGCCCAGTTGGCGCTGTCGTTCATCCGCCCGGACGACTCCGTCGTGTTCAACATCCAGCGTGCGGTCGACGGGTTCGAAGCCGAGTACGCGGATGCGACCGGCGAACCCCTCAGCGACTTCGTCAAGGGCAACGCGAAGGCGCGGGCACGGATGGTCGCGCAGTACGCGATCGCCGGTCAGCAGGGGCTCCTGGTGGTCGGGACGGACCACGCGGCCGAGGCGGTCACCGGCTTCTTCACGAAGTTCGGCGACGGCGGGGCCGACGTGCTCCCGCTCAGTGGCCTGACGAAGCGTCAGGGGCGTGCGCTCCTGGAGTCGCTCGACGCTCCGGAACGCCTGTACCTGAAGGCCCCGACCGCCGATCTCCTCGACGGCACCCCCGGCCAGACCGACGAGGAGAACCTCGGGCTCAGCTACCAGCAGATCGACGACTTCCTCGAGGGGAGCGAGATCGATCCGGCGGCCGCCGAAGCGATCGAGTCCCGGTACGCGGC